>NZ_CAJGZK010000005.1 GCF_904846215.1 Psychrobacter glacincola
ATTTCCCTAAAGAGCCGTTGAAGACTACGACGTTGATAGGCAGGGTGTGGAAGTGCAGCGATGCATGTAGCTAACCTGTACTAATTGCTCGTTTGGCTTGACCATACAACACCCAAGTGGTTTGTATGAAAGCTCTAATTAATCTATCTTGTAAAGCGAAAGCTTTAGAATATAATATTTCGATATCACCTTTAACCTTGATTCAGTTAGGTTATAAGTTGGTCGACCATAAATTAAACACTTATAGTCAAAACAATAATAACAGACTCATATCTAACCCCCTTTGCTGACGACAATAGCACGATGGAACCACCTGATCCCTTCTCGAACTCAGAAGTGAAACATCGTCGCGCCAATGGTAGTGTGGTTCGCCCATGTGAGAGTAGGTCATCGTCAGCTCTCTATTCCTGAAAATCCCCCTTACGCGAAAGTGTGAGGGGGTTTTGTTTGCGTGCCTGGTTTAAAGAATAACCAAGAATATTTATAGTATTGTTTTTGCTTGTCATTAATTCTAGTAGAGATTGATGATTTGAGGTATTAGTGCTAAATTTGTATGATAATAAATTGTTAAGAGTTAGGAGTTGTATGCTAGTTTCTAGAAGAACTAAGTTTTCATTGGCTCAATTTTTGAGTGTTATAGAACGCCCGATAGTTTATCAGTTGTTCGATAAACTTGGTTTTGATCCACAATCGGTTTCTTCTCCTGTTAGTATTAGTAATGAAATCATCTCTGGTAAAGATTCCGTTTTATCTGATTTATTAATAGAGGTTATTCAAACAAATAGAACGTTAAGAAATCAAACGTCTCCGAAGTACAAATTCGATGATCAGTATTCAGTTATGCAGAAATCATTATTACTCGATGGTTACTTAGTAGAGAATGAATCTATCATAGCACTGGATCCAAACTTCGTAGGACATGAACCAGTTGAAGACGCATTATTAAAAGAATTAGATAGCTCTACTTTACAGAATAAAGAAGATATAAAACTTGCTGTAAAAGCCTCTGCAGATGATTTCATTAAAGTAAAGCCAGACTATAATGGTAGCCTTACAAATATTCGTATTGCTCTTGAAACTCTTATAAGAGAAATTGCACTAGACAAAGGCTTTACCACAACAAGAAGTGGCAACACATGGGGACCTTCATTGGGACACTTGAAAGTATGCGGTTTTATAGATCAAAAAGATGAAGATGCACTTTCCTCAGTTTTTACTTTTATTAGTAACGGCGCCCATATTCCTCTTGGTTTCAGTCAAGAAGAATTTGTTCGTTTAGGAAGAAATATGTGCTATTCAATGTGTTACTTTGTCATCAAAATGTATAATGCCTAACAGTTTACTCGTTCCTTGTAAATTTTAGCCAGCTATTTTACGACGCAAAGTGCTACGTTAAAGTATAAATTTTTTCTCTAAAATTTGTACTTTAACCAACAATATCTTTGATACCTATATTCTATCAATGAGCTATTATATTTTTCGAAGAAAGAGAACCCTATAATAATCAAAAAGAGAATCATATGACAACTTCAAAAGTAACTTACCAAGGCGACTTGCGTACTACTGCCATCCACTTACAATCAAACAATGAAATCATTACCGATGCCCCAACAGATAATCAAGGCAAGGGGGAAGCCTTTTCACCGACTGATTTATTGGCCACCAGTCTAGCCAGTTGTATGTTGACCATTATCGGTATTAAAGCTCGTGATATGGATATCGATATAGCAGGCACTACGGCTGAAGTGACCAAAGTTATGGCTACTGACCCAAGACGCGTTAGTGAAGTGCATATTGCCATTACTTTTAATCAAGAGTTAGATGACAACACGCAAAAGATATTCTATAACACCGCGCTCACGTGTCCGGTTGCGAAAAGCATCCATACTGATATCATCCAAGAATTGACGATAAATTCCAAAAACCAGTGACCTCTATAAGGATGATTGAGATGACTAGCAAAACCTTACTTATCGTCGCGCATGCGCCATCGCCTAATACCAAAAAATTGGCACAAGCGGCTTATGATAGTGCCAATCATCCCGATATAGACATTAATGTCATATTAAAATTACCACAAGATACCCAGCCTGCAGATGTGCTCGCGGCTGACGCGCTGTTATTAGGGACAACTGAAAATTTGGCTTATATGGCAGGACTGACCAAAGACTTTTTCGATCGCTGTTATTATCCGGTGTTAGAAGAGAAGCAGGGTATGCCTTTTGCACTTTATATTCGAGCCGGTCATGATGGTACAGGTACTAAGCTTGCTATAAAGACCATTACCACTGGACTGCGTTGGGAATGGGTTCAAGAAGCGCTGATTTTACAAGGTGATTGGCAAGAGGCATTTACTGAGCAAATCGAAGAGCTGGCGATGACGCTGGCAGCTGGGGTAGAGGCGGGTATTTATTAGTAATTTATTTATCAGCTGTTCGGGATATTAATTGCCAGATGAAAGAGAAAAGAAGAAGCTATGAATAAAGACAGCGCAACAAGTAATCATCTCTTTGACGCTTCAACCTTACCGTTTTCTCAAGCGTGTAAGAACAATAAACAGCCGATTTTGGAAGTTTTACAAAAAGAATTGAAAGACTCTTTGCATGTGTTAGAAATTGGCTCAGGAACGGGTCAGCATAGTGTTTATTTTGCACCAAGATTGACCCATTTAACATGGCAGACTAGTGACGTGTTAGCCCATCATGCCATTATCAATGCTTGGCATACTGCTTATCCTGCGCCCAATCTATATGCACCGATGGCTTTTGATTTGGCAGTCGATTCATTACCGATGAGTCTTGCTAGCAATCAGCCCTACGATGTGGTATTTACTGCTAATACCCTACATATCATCTCATGGTCTTTGGTGCAAAAATTGTTTGAGTTAGTGGGTAATGCTTTACCTATCAATGGAAAATTGATCATTTATGGACCATTCAATGAGAACGGTGATTATACCAGCGTGGGTAATCAGCAATTTGATATCAGTCTGCAACAACGCGACCCAAAGAGCGGTATTCGTCATTTAGAAGACATAATAGCGTTGGCAAATACGCATATGCTAAAACTGTCTGATAAATATGCGATGCCCGCTAATAACCAGCTATTGGTATTTCAAAAAATTAGATAACGAATCTTTGGCATAAAAAGACCTCTTAATCGATCGTTATAAGATCTTGATTGAGAGGTCTTTTTTTATATCTATAATTGATCCCAAATAAAAAAGATGGGTTATATTGCAACGCGGAACTGGAATAAATTCTTCTTGCGTGCTGTGTCTACGCCGACAGAGGCTGCGAAAAATTTATTCCCGTCCCGCTATATCATTTTAATACTGAATTTACTATATTTAAATTATATACAGTCAAATTATTTATAGGCTTCTGCTAAAAAATCCAAATAACGTTTCCAAGAACGCTCATCAGCGCGAGCATCATATCTATCGCTGCCGAACACACTAAAGGCATGTGGCGCACCACTATAAGTGACCATCTCATGTGGTACTTTTGCCGCTTCTAACGTCTTACCCAAAGTGGCAAAGCTTTCAAGGGAGACGGATTCATCCGCAGAGCCATGAAATACCAGTATTTCGCCAGTCGTCTTATCATAACTTTGGCCTATTGGGGTATCAAAGGCACCGTGGAAAGGGACAAACGCTTTTTGCGGGAATCCTGAGCGTGCTAGCTCTAAAGCAACTGTACCACCAAAACAATAGCCCATCGTCACGCCTGTGCGTGCATCATTACCTTGCGCTTGACCGGCGTTCAATGCGCCTTGTAGCAAGCGGCGCATTTTGCTGCGATCGTCATATAATGCTGCGGTTAAGCGTTTATTGTCTTCTATAGTCGTCGGGCGAATGCCTTGCCCAAACATATCAGCAGCCAGTACGTTATAGCCCTCACTTGCCAACATATCAGCGCGCTTACGCTCATAGTCGGTTAGCCCATCCCAATCATGAATCAGTAATATAAACGGCGCATTCGCTTTGTCGGCTTTGGCGTAATAGCCTTCGTATGCTTGGTTGTCTACCGTATAAGTGATGTTTTTAGTCGTAATGGCTGCAGCAGTTTGGCTAAGTAGTAGTGCTGTTAAGCCTACAGATGCGCTGTACAATAACTTTTCGCCGTAGCGCTTAGGAGATTCAGTAGAATTAAATGTCAATGGAAATGTCATAGGGAGCCTCATTATGTCAGTGAAAAAATAGCAGTGAAAAATAGTGTATTTCAAAATCAATCTACCCTTTGAACCCTAATGAGCAGACATCTATTACAGAATAGCGCAAAGAATAATGACATGACAACGCTATATTGTTAAAAATAATAGGCGTTGAAATCGTTTGTAAGCTTAACTAATGCCTATTTCTCTTAACCAAATATCAACACGCTTAACCATATAGTTGACATACCTGAGCAAGATTTTTGAGTAAGATAATTGTTGATCTCATCATTGCTATCTCAAGAGTGCTTGAGTCAATTTTTATCCTTAACCGTGCTACCACACAGAAAAAAAACGAACATTTGAAGTTGCCATTATCTCTACGGATATAAAAACTGTGTCAGCGCTTATGTAAGTGGCCTATTGATAACCCATTTTTACTCATCAGCTAGCTAGGATATTTTATGAATAAGAATATTGATCATACCGACCCCGCTAAAGATATGAATATGGAACGTGGCAATGGTGGTGAAACCCATCAGCGTGCCAGTGACGATACCAAAGTATTGACTACCCAGCAGGGTGTGCCAATTTCGGACAATCAAAACTCACTCAAAGCAGGACCGCGCGGACCGACGCTACTTGAGGATTTTGTCTTACGTGAAAAAATACATCACTTTGACCATGAGCGTATTCCTGAGCGTATTGTGCATGCACGCGGTAGTGCCGCACACGGGTATTTCGAACTGACCGAATCTCTAGCAGAATATACCACGGCGAAAATTTTAACTGAAACCGGTAAGCAAACCCCACTATTTACCCGTTTTTCGACGGTTGCTGGTAGCAAAGGCTCAAAAGATACGCCACGTGATGTCCGTGGCTTTTCAGTAAAAGTTTATACCGAAGAAGGTAACTGGGATTTGGTGGGTAATGATATGCCCATTTTCTTTATCCAAGATGCGATGAAATTTCCAGACCTTGTCCATGCGGTCAAACCTGAGCCGGATCGCGGTTTTCCGCAAGCGGCGTCCGCTCATGATACCTTTTGGGACTTTGTATCATTAAGTCCTGAAACCATGCACAACGTCATTTGGTTGATGAGTGATCGCGGTATACCGCGTAGCTTACGCATGATCGAAGGTTTTGGTATTCACAGTTATCGCCTAATTAATAAAGACGGCAAAAGTACCTTTATGCGCTTCCACTGGAAACCAGTGCTCGGTGTACAATCAACGACATGGGATGAAGCGGTAAAAATCTCTGGTGCCGATCCTGATTATCATCGCCGCGACTTGTTTGAATCGATTAATAACGGTGATTTCCCTGAATGGGAATTTGGCGTGCAATTATTCACAGAAGAAGAAGCCAATGAATTTCCGTTCGACCATTTAGATGCGACCAAGCTGATTCCAGAAGAAATGGTGCCCGTCAAAATCGTTGGTAAAATGGTGCTAAATCGTTATCCTGATAATTTCTTTGCTGAAACAGAGCAAGTGGCATTTTGTCCATCGCATGTACCGCCGGGTATCGATTTTAGTAATGATCCATTACTGCAAGGTCGTCTGTTCAGCTACTTGGACACTCAGTTGTCGCGCTTAGGCTCACCGAACTTTGCACAAATTCCTATCAATGCACCCAAATGTCCGTTTGCTAATAATCAGCAAGATGGTCATATGCAGATGCAAGTGCCAAAAACGCGCGTGCTTTATGAGCCACAAAGTCTTGATCCAACGCGCCCGCGTGAGAGTGTGAAGAAAGGCTTTGCGTCTTTTTCTGAGACGTTAGATGATGGTGTCAAAGGTCGCGTGCGCGCTGAGAGCTTCGCCGATCATTATAGTCAGCCGCGTATGTTCTATCGTAGCCAAACGACAGTTGAGCAAGCACACATTGCCTCAGCCTATGCTTTTGAGCTTGGTAAAGTAGATACGGCGCATGTCCGCAGTCGCACGCTTAGCCATCTCCGTAATATCGATGAAGATTTGGCAAGTCGTGTAGCAAAAGCGCTGGGTATGGAGCTGCCAGAAGCTGCTGAAGCGGCCGCACCTATCCAAGATATGGAAGTCTCTCCTGCGGTACGAACGATTGGTCTGTCCCCTAAGAGCTTAAAGGGTCGCATGATTGGTATTTTGGTGGCAGAAGGCTCAAAGCATAGTGAAATAGAAAAATACGAAAAGGCGGCGCAAGCGCAAGGTGCCAGTGTCAAAATTATTGCACCGAATAAAGAAGTCAAATTGGACGATGATACCATCATACAAGCTGATGAGCGCGTAGCAGGGGGTCCGTCCGTAATGTTTGATGCCGTGGTTAGTATCATTATGCCAGACCAAGCTAAAAAGCTGGCTAAAGACAGTGCCACGTTAGACTGGTTCACAGACGCTTATGTGCACTGTAAAGCGATTTCTTATTGCGGGGCGACAGATGAGTTCATCTTAAGTAAGCTACCGATTGAAAAAGATGCGTTCGTCACGCCATTATCTGATGTGGACGTTTTTATTGAAAATGCCAAATCGCGTCTATGGGAGCGTGAGCCAAAGGTTCGCGACTTGGCTTAACTTGGCTCAATGTATTTGTATTTAAATCGCTAATAAAGAACTCAGCCACTGTGCTGGGTTTTTTTATGGGAATGTCTTATTTTTTGATCTGAATAGTTTTTAGTCACAAGCGTTCACTGAATATTACTCATAAACCCATATTGAACGTTATAATGACAGAATATATTGCTTAATAAAATGAAGAAGACGGCAATAAATAAGCTGGTTGAAGGTATCTTTACTTTCATATATGGATATTTATAAGTCGCTAATATAATCGTTATATTAGCTAAAGGGATGTTATGAGTTTAGTAGATATCGTTGCGGTAGAGGGATATATCCAGACAACGTACATGGCGGTTTATCCTGACAAGTTGCTATTGTTAGATTCGGGATGTCGATGTGATGTCGATAAAATTTTAGCCTATATTACCGATACCTTAAAACGTCCGGTCGAGCAACTTAAGACAGTGATGGTCACGCATATGCATCCGGATCATGCGGGCGGTGCTAAATTATTGCAACAAAAAACTGGCTGTCAAATAGTCACTGCGATGTCTGACAAACCTTGGTATCATGGTATTTGGGGAAGAGTAGCCCATCTAAATGATTTGGGGTTGACCTATTATGTCGCCAGTCGCCAAGGTAAATCGATCACCAATGTCTGGTACAACCCTATTTTAAAAGCAGATATCAACGTACAAGATGGCGACCGTGTGCCGAACTTTGAAGATTGGATTGTCTTGGAGACGCCAGGGCATACCGATCGAGACTTATCTTTATGGCATCCGCAAAGCAAGCAGGCGTATACAGCAGATCTGATATTACTCATCAAAAATAAATTTGTGTCGCCTTATTTGATTACGTTACCTGATGCTTACCGTGCATCATTAAACAAAGTTAAAGCACTGCAACCAACTATGTTGTTACTAGCGCACGGCAAAAGAGCTGAAATCAGCGATGAAGACTTTGAAAGATTGATAAAATGGACACCAAACGAACCACGCAAAACAACGCTAAAAAATGGTTTTAAACTCATTTTTTCACAAGTTAAGTTTGCTCGTAAAAGGGTGAATACCCCTTAACTAAGTAGCTATAGTGAGTTCAATATAAAAGAGTTACGCTCAGAATAGCATGATGCTGGGATAAATTTCTCTCGCTTGCTGTGCGCTTCGCACTCCAGAGGCTTCGCAAAATTTATCCCAGCACTACTGTGTTCTTTTTAAATTGAATCGACTACATCAAACAGTATAGACAAAAAAAAGCCCAATCATTAAATGAGTGGGCTTTTCTAAATATGGTGGGCCGACCGCGACTCGAACGCGGGACCAATTGATTAAAAGTCAACTGCTCTACCAACTGAGCTATCGGCCCTGAGAAGCGTTAAAAAATTGCATGACAATTTTAGCTTCGCAAGATAAATTTCCTTAAAGGGAAATTTATTAAAACTAGACATCAAAAAGGATGTCTTTAAACTTATTACGCCACTACCGGATAGGGCAGCATACCTAACAAGGATAATACTAAATATGGTGGGCCGACCGCGACTCGAACGCGGGACCAATTGATTAAAAGTCAACTGCTCTACCAACTGAGCTATCGGCCCTGAAGAGCGTATAAAAAAAGCACTGCTTTTTTAGCTCTGCAAGATAAATTTCCTTAAAGGGAGATTTATTAAAACTAGACATCTAAAAAATGTCTGTAAGCTTAACTTCTTTATTTATCGACTGATCAATATCAAAAGAGCCATCAAACTTGTCTCATATTTAGACAATTTGTATCTCTAAACGTGAGAGCACATTATATATATAATTAAGACAAATACAACCCCGAATAAGCAAAAAAGTGAAAAATCTTGTTTAATAATGAGGAATTTTTAAATTTAATGCGGATTTGTTTATCAAGTAAATTCTTATCGCGCTCCATTTTTTACTTTGAAGAGAGTGTTTTAAACTTTTTGCTTAAAATCCTATTAATCTCTAGAGAGTGCTTCTACAGGGTCAAGTTTGGCTGCATTACGTGCTGGTAAAAAGCCAAAAATCACGCCAATCAGCGTTGAGCAGACAAAGGCGGCAATAATGGACGTTGATGAATAAATGACTTTAAAGCTATCGCCGCCGACACGGTTAATCAGCTCACCGATGGCAAATGCCAGTCCAATACCTAACAATCCCCCTAAAATACAAACCAAAATAGCTTCTATCAAAAACTGCTGCATGATATCGCTTTGACGGGCGCCGACTGCCATACGTACGCCAATCTCATTGGTGCGCTCGGTCACGGATACCAGCATGATATTCATGACGCCAATACCACCTACGATGAGCGAGATAATGGCGATAGAGGATATCAGCAAGGTCAGTGCTGCCGTTGTAGATTCAATGGTTTGACGGATAGAGTCAGAATTACGTATGCGAAAGTCATCGGTACCGTGACGGCTTTTCATCAGATCTGAGATAGCAGACTCAGCGGCAGAAGAGGAGATATTATTGTCAATCAGCGCCACAAAGCTTTCGATATAAGTGCTGCCTATGAGCCGTGACATCATGGTGGTATAGGGCATATATAAAGTAGGGGAGTCGACACTTCTACTAAAGCCGCCCTCGTTTGGCTCTAAAACGCCAATTACGCGCCCAGGGACGCTACCTATCAATAGCACCTCACCGATAGGGTTTGCTGTAGTAGGAAAAAAGGTCTTATGCGCATTGCTGTCGATAATAATATCTTGGGTACGGCGTAAGATACTTTGTTCATCAAATCCTTGTCCCATTGCTAGTGTTTCGCCGCTGACATCGAGATAATCTTTACCAACGCCGCTGATGCTCGCGGCTTCTTGGACATTACGATAACGCACGCTCATATTGCTATTGAGCTGCGGGCTGACACTGAGCACATAAGGCTGATCAGCAATCGCTTGAGCGTCTTGTGGGGTCAAGTTGTTATCATTGTACTGGCGTCTAGGATCGCCGTAAGGGTAGCCGTCAGTGACGGTGATGGTATTGGTACCTAGTGAGCTGATATTGGACAATATCTGCTCTTGTGAGCCTTTACCGAGTCCAACGACTGACACCACAGAGGCGATACCAATGATGATCCCTAGCATGGTCAGTAGGGTACGCATTTTGTGGGCCCGCATGGCAAGCAAGGACATTTTAAACGCTTCAAACAAGCGGTCGATAAAGCTGCCAAAAGCGCTCTTACGGTGTTCGTCTATTATCGAAGTAGATTGTGCGGCTGGGCGCTGATAGTTGTCGTTTTTATAATCGGCAATGATATAACCGTCTTTGATTTCAATCACGCGCTCAGCTTGGGCAGCAAGACTCGGGTCATGCGTCACCATAATAATGGTATGACCTTGCGCATTTAAGTCTTTTAAGATTTGTACGACATCTTTGCCAGACTTGCTATCTAGCGCGCCTGTTGGCTCATCCGCTAAGATGATGTCACCACCATTCATCAGCGCTCTTGCGATGGACACACGCTGCTGCTGACCGCCTGATAGCTGGCTTGGGCGATTATTGACTTTGTCCGCCAGTCCCAAGTCTGATAAGAGCTTTTCGGCACGCTCATTGCGTGCTTGACCATCCATCCCTGCATAGACGGCAGGCACAGAGACATTATCACGGGCACTGATATCACCCAATAAATGGTAACGTTGAAAAATAAAACCAAAGTGCTCACGGCGCAGTTTTGCCAGCTCATCAGGAGCTAAGCGATTCACAGATTGACCAAATACTTGATAATCGCCGGCAGTCGCTTGATCTAAGCAGCCTAAGATATTCATCAAAGTTGACTTACCTGAGCCTGATTGCCCAATGATAGCCACCATCTCACCTTGATGGATGGTTAGATTGATATCGTGCAATACACGAATGGTCTGCTCGCCGGCTTTAAACTCTCTGATCAAGCCTTTGACTTGCATCAAAGGCTTACCAGTGGCGGCGTTAGCATAAAGGTCTTGGCTGCTCATTTACTATCCTGCTTATCTCAATCAATATCAAAGCTGATTTTTCGCTCGTTTGAATGTCATTTGAATCTTGTTATGTTTGAGTCTGTAATTGGTGCTAGAACGGTCGACCGCCTTTACCACCGCCGCCTTTACTGCCACTATCAGGTTCTTCTTCGCTTAAGATAACCTCGTCACCTTTTTTAAGACCACTCAATATCTCCGCATTGACGCGGTTATTGATACCGACTGTGACGGCTTGCTCAACCACTGTGCCATCATCTTTAAGAACGCGGACATTCGCCATAGTTGTGCCAGAATCACTGTCAGCATTTGCCGTAGTATTCTTAGTAGTCACATTTTTTGAATTTTTAGATTTTCCAGTTTTACCGGCAGGTTGCAGTGCGGCAGAAGGGATAAGTAGCGCGTCTTTTGCTTGATTAATGACAATATAAACTTGCGCGGTCATATCGATACGAAAGCGGCGCTCGGTATTGGGCACTTCGATATAACCGACATAATAAATGGCAGCATCGGTAGAGCTGGTATCACTAATCTTTTCAGGAGCCGGTTCAATGGCTTTAAGGGTAGCATCATATTTTCGGTCGGGATTGCCGATGATATTAAAATAAACCGGCAAGCCTGCTTTGACGTTAATGACGTCAGCTTCAGAGATTTGTGCATTGATGCGCACGGTAGATAAATCCGCTAATGTCACAATGGTTGGCGCTGTTTGATTGGCGTTGACCGTCGTCCCTTGCTCAGTGGTCACAGATACGACGGTGCCTGACATCGGTGCCCGAATGGTGGTATAGCTTAAATCTTCTTGCGCAGTACTGACGTTGGTCTGAGACTTACGTAACGCTGCCTGCTGACTGTTAATATTCGCGGCACTAGTGGCAATAGCAGCTTTAGCCGTATCGATAGCGGCACGCGCATTGGCGACTGCTGCCTGTGCGGTTTGTACCTTTGTCCCCTGTGTATCATAATCCTGCTGTGATATCGCGTCGATAGCGAGTAAGCCTTGCAAGCGTGAAAAATCTGCTTGGGCTTGTCTTAACTCAGCTTGACGGCTTACAAGATCTGCTTGTGCGCTTTTTAAACCTGCTTGACGACTTAATGACTCAGCACGTGCACTTTGCAGACCCGCTTCACTTTGCTCAAGGCTCGCTTGCTCATTACTTAAACTGTTCTTTTGCGTTACTTGGTCAATCTGTGCAATCAAATCGCCTTTTTGCACTTCATCACCGACTTCAACGAATAGCCGCGTCACTTCACCAGAAACCTGCGCACCAACATCGACAGTATTAAGTGCTTTAACTTTACCCGATGCCATGACGTTATTTTCGATATCACCAATCTCAGCGGTTGCTGTCAGATAATTTGGCATCACTTCTTTTGGCTTAAATGTTTTATAGGCTAAAAACCCAAAAGCGATGATGACGAGGGCAATAATGCCCCATTTAATAGCAGAGTTTTTGCTGATTTTGCGCATGACGACAATCCAATAACAAGGAAATCAAGTATAACTGTAAATGTAACTATAATAGAGGCTCGATGGACAAAAGGGAATGGGAGTTAGTTTGCGAAAGGTTAAGAAGCGATGTTGAGGCAGGTTTTGCAGAGGCTATTTGGATTTGTGCAGGAAGTCTATCGATGAAAAAGCAGGTTAAGAAATACTATCGTTATTAGAGATATTATTGATTATTGAATGATAAATAACTAACTAAGAATTCATAACTTTGGTTATTTAGTAGGGAACAAACGCTTACCTGTTAATTCAAGCGCGGCCTGCAATAACAACTCCCATGCTGGTTGGATGATAAGCCCTTTTATCGCCTGATCACAGCGATAAAGCAGCGCAGGCCACGCGGCTGTTTGCGCTTTTGATTGACGACGACAAGCTTGCTGATATAAGCCTTGTTTACTGCGCCAAATACCTAGCGCTTGCGGATCTTGTCCGTCCATTAATTGCATGATTTGCCGCATATCTTTACTAATAGCCCATAAAACCAAGGTTGTTGGCTCATCCGTGGCTTTGAGCTGAAATATAATTTTGGCAACTTGGGCGCTATTGCCAGAAAGCATTGCATCGGACAAATCAAAGACACTGAACTGCGCATCGCTGACCAATGCCGCTTGCAAGTCTGTAATGTCTAAGGCGACCTGTGACAAGGGCGAGCTAGAATTACTATTTTCTTGAGTAGCGACATTATTATTTGCCATGAGCTGCGGGGCAAACAGATAAGATAAGCGCCATAAGGTTTGATAGGCACTGAGCAAATGATGTTCGGTATGTGACATCAGTAGCTGCCAAGCATCTTGCGATAGCGTTAAGCCAAACTGCTGCGCTTGTATCTGTAATAACTGCTGACGCTGCTGCTCATTATACAAATTGCAGTCGATGACATGACCATATTGCGCAAATGGCGCAAACCATTTGCTGCTCTGAGCGCGTTTGTCTTGTTTTGGGGTCAACCATAATAAGCTATGACCGTGGCTACCTGCTTGAGCATCCTGTGCAAAGCGTTCAAGTTCCGTAATGACTGCCTTATCAGGCTTATGATTGCCTGTGACAATCAAGGCACTGGCATCATCAAATAAAGACTGGCTACCAAGCTCTGACAATACTTCTTGCCAGCTCTTAACTGATATCAATTCTATACGCTTAATGGCATAGTTTTGCGCACGCCAATGCGGTCGCAGTGCATCAACAAGCCATTGACTGAGTAATGGCTCATCACCATGTGACAGCCACAAGCCTGCTACAGCAACTGCGGATTGCTGTAGCTTTGGATAAGCTTGTATAAAAGTATCTTGCATAAAGGCTGACATACACAAAGTTATGAATAAAAAAGCAAAGCTAAAAAATTGCTAAGCTATACTTGAGCTATATCAAGGTTTGGGCACAAGAATCGCCGTAGCGCCTGTACCTTTACCGATTTGTGCAGAAGTAGTGGCGCTGGCAGGTGTCACCTTTGGCAGGGCAATCGCGACATATTGATCGGTGATACGTCTTGCTAAACTGTCATAGAGCCATTCACGAATTTGATCGCCTTGCTGATCGTCGGTGCTCACTGAGGCTTCGTTATACTGATAGCTACGCTCAATCTGAATTGGATTGCTGAGCGTCACAGGCTTACCGTTATCTATGCTTTGATAGCTGACATCCGCTGATATCACCAAGCGAATTTCTGTTAATACGCCGACCAGCTCATAACGCTTAAAACGTAAGTTGTTGACGGTAATCGCAGCGATGGTTTCAGCGCCAACCTTTTGGTTGTTATTAGCGACATCAGCCAAGGTCATGTTATCAATGACGTCAACGCCTAGTGCCTCTAGATGTCTTGTGAGTGGTAACTTCAGTGGAAATGACGTGCGATTGTCTTCGATAATCACCGCTGTTTTTGCCACATCAAACAGCATGGGCGTATCATAACCGCGTAGCTGAAAACCGCAACCGCTGAGACTGGCAGCCGCCCCAACAATGGCAAACATTGGCAACGCTGCCAGTAATGCGGTCGCTAGTTTTTGTCTATTTGACTTATTAGGCATGTGCTTTTTCCCTTACATGATTTTTGATATGACGGCAGAGCAAGGTGCTTATCCGTCATAATCGCTATTCTTATTGTGATAAGAAAACCTAAAATATCCGCGTTTAATCAGCCTTAGCCTGCAACCACAATATTAACCAGTTTATTAGGTACGACGATCTCTTTTTTGATCTCACCGGTCAAGAACTTTGCTACGCTCTCAAGCGTACGTGCCTGTGCTTTTAGCTGCTCAGGATCGCTATTTGGCGCCACATCCATCTTACCGCGCATTTTACCATTGACCTGAATTACCATGGTAATCATGTCATGTACCAGTGCGTGCTCGTCGACTGTTGGGTAGCTGAGCGTCACCGTATCAAGTCCTAATTGCTCAAGTAAATGCTCGCCAATATGCGGCGCATATACCGATAGCATAATCAATAAATCAATCAATGCTTCATGCTGTACTTGTAGCTCTTGCTCGCTATTGGCTTTAAAGTTACTCAGCTCATTAGCAAGCTCCATCAAGCTAGATACTGGCGTATTCAGTGCCAAACGCTGACCCAAATCACTGTCAATCTTGCCAATGGTTTCATGAGTTTTACGACGTAAAGCTTTGGCTTCTTTGCTTAAGCTGTCCGTATTTAAGGCTTCACCATTGAGTGTGCCATTGTTCAGAGTATTAAGGCTCAAATTGGCATCGGTTAACGCCTGTATATGCTCAGAAGCAATGCGCCATACTTTTTTCACAAAGTTATAAGGACCTTTTAGCGCGTCATCTGACCATTCTAGCGTTTGGTCGGCAGGGGCAGTAAATAAGGTATAAAGGCGAACGGTATCAGCACCATATTTATCGATGGTAATCTGTGGGTCAACGCCGTTGTTCTTGGACTTAGACATTTTTTCGATTTTGCCAATCGTCACTGGCTGGCCGTCTGCTTTTAGGATGGCTTTAATCGGCTGACCGCGCTCGTTAAAATCAATATCGATGTCTTCAGCAAAGTAATAAGTGGTGCTGCCATCAGCATTAACACGATAGAAGGTACCAGCAAGCACCATACCTTGGGTCATCAAATTGGCAAATGGCTCATCACCTGATACCAAGTTTTCATCACGCATCAGCTTATGGAAGAATCGTGCATAAAGCAGATGCATAACGGCGTGCTCGACACCGCCGATATATTGGTCAACTGGCAACCATTTATTTGCCGCCGACTTATTAACCATATTGGTCGCATCATGTGGGCTGGCAAAGCGCGCATAGTACCAGCTTGACTCTACAAAGGTATCAAAGGTATCGGTTTCGCGCTCAGCAGGATTACCACATTTAGGACAAGTGGTATTCACAAACTCTGGAATGTTTTTTAGCGGATTGCCGCGACCATCAGGGACGACGTCAGTTGGTAAAATCACTGGCAAATCTTGCTCTTCAACCGGTACCGTGCCGCAATGTTCACAGTTAATCATTGGGATAGGGCAGCCCCAATAACGCTGGCGTGAAACGCCCCAATCACGTAGACGATATTGAATTTTTTTCTTAGCAAGACCTTGTGGCGCAAGCTTGGCTAGCATGGCCTCAAAAGCCTGCTCAAAGTCCATGCCATCAAACTCACCTGAATTAACCAAGGTATTGCGCTCGGTATAAGCACGATTGTCATTACCTTCTTCTACCTCATCAAAATACTTGACAGGAATGTCGATCACTTGCTTAATTGGTAGCTTATATTTGACGGCAAACTCATAATCACGCTCATCGTGCGCCGGTACTGCCATGACCGCGCCTGAGCCATAGCTCATGAGCACATAGTTGGCAACCCATACTGGCACTTCTTCGCCAGTGAGTGGATGGGTCACAGTCAGACCAGTATCCATACCGATTTTTTCTGCTTTGGCTAGGTCTGCCTCTGCAACCGAACCTTTTTTGCAAAGGGCACAAAACTCAGCAATCGCTTTATTATGCTCAGAGGCATATTGGGCTAGCGGATGCGCTGCTGCCACTGCCACATAGGTGACACCCATCAAGGTATCAGGGCGAGTAGTAAAGACATCCAAGCTATTGCTTTGACCGGCAAGCTCATAAGGGAAATGCACTTCCATACCAGCACTACGACCAATCCAATTGCGCTGCATGGTGATGACTTCAGATGGCCAATGACCCTCTAGCTGATCCAAATCATCAAGCAGCTCATCAGCATAATCGGTGATGTTAAAATAATACATCGGAATATCGCGCTTTTCGACCATAGCGCCACTGCGCCAGCCTTTACCGTCGATGACTTGCTCATTGGCGAGAACCGTATTGTCAATCGGATCCCAGTTGACCGTGGCAAGCTTTTTATAGACCAAGCCTTTTTTGTATAATTGCAAAAACAACCACTGTTCCCACTGATAATACTCAGGGCTACAAGTGGCAAATTCACGTGACCAGTCAATAGACAATCCAAGCAATTTTAGCTGCGCGCGCATGCTATCAATATTTTCAAACGTCCATTTGGCAGGCGGTGTTTGATTGGCAATTGCGGCGTTTTCAGCGGGCAAGCCAAAACCATCCCAGCCCATTGGCTGCATGACCTCGAAACCTTTGAGGCGATAATAACGGCTCAATACATCAGAAATCGTATAGTTACGCACGTGACCCATATGTAGCTTGCCGCTTGGATACGGAAACATCGACAGCATATAACGACTTGGTTTATCACTTGGCTCATTGCTCACTTCAAAACGTTTGTCAGTTGCCCATTTGGCTTGCTGCTGCGCTTCGATGAGCTGTGGCTGATATTGGCTATTATCGTTAGAAGTATTATTAGTATGGTTAATATTGGCAGTTTCTGCTGTCACGGCGTTGTTGCTCATAATTGGCTCGAAATGGTTATTACAGATAGATGGGGTGAAATTTTATAATGCCATAGCATAGCGTAATTTGGCGAAAATTGCGACGATATGATGCCGCCTTTGATGGATTACCTATAGTTAAAATATCTTAAAAAACACTACAGTGCTGCTGGTATAAATTTTTTGCAGCCTCTGTCTGAGTAGGCACAGCAAGCAAGAAAAATTAATATCAGCAGTACTTGATGTATCAATATTACTTTTCCCTGACTATAGTGGTTTTTCGGCTTAGATTTATCGCTTGCCGATATCCAAATTTGACATGTGCCAGCTGCAGGCAGTATTTGAGTATAATAGACCGTAACGTTCATTGACGAGGAGTTCTTATGACCATCACCATTTACGGTATTGAGTCTTGTAGTACTATGAAAAAAGCCTTTACCAAGCTTGATGAGTTGGGCATCAGCTATGATTTTCATGATTATAAAAAACAAGGCATCGACAAAGAAACGATACAGCGCTGGGTAAACGAGCTTGGGATAGATAAAGTGTTAAACAAGCGCGGAACCACATGGCGCAAGCTCGACGAAGAGCAAAAGCAAGCGGCAGATAGCAATATGGATAAAGCCATTGATTTGCTGATTGACAACACCAGTATGATTAAGCGTCCGATCGTTGAAGGTGAGTTTCCTGATAAAAATAAGCCGATATTATTATGCGGCTATGATGAAACCGAGTTCGATACAGGCTTTGCTTAAAAAAAGCTGTTTTGTGAATTAAAAAAGCCCGAGCTTGAATGTTAAATGCCAAGCTCGGGCTTTCTAATCAACGATTATCGCTGTTATTTTGACAGCGAATCCAAATCGCGACTGATCAATGTACCGACACCTTCGTTAGTAAATATTTCTAGTAAAGTTGCATGAGGGACGCGACCATCGACGATAACGGCACTTTTTACGCCGCCACGAACCGCATCAAGCGCACACTGAATCTTAGGAATCATGCCGCCTGAAATCGTACCATCTTCAATTAAGCTATCCACCGTCTTAGGCGTCAAACCAGTGACTACCTCGCCATCACGTCCCAATACCCCTTTGATATTGGTTAGTAGCATAAGTTTCTCTGCCTGCAAGAATTCTGCGACTTTACCTGCGACCAAATCCGCATTGATATTATAGGTATTGCCTTCTTCATCGACGCCAAGAGGGGCGATGACAGGGATAAAGTCAGAGGCAATGAGCATATTAATCACGTCTTTATTGACGCTGACCACGTCTCCTACAAAACCTAAATCTACTGGGACAGCAACACCGTCTGCGCCAATTTTTTCCATCATTAATTTCTTGGCTAATATTAAGTTGGCATCTTTACCGGTCAAACCAATGGCACGGCCACCATGCTTATTGATTAAGCTGACGATAGATTTATTGACGCTACCGCCAAGCACCATCTCGACGATATCCATAGTGCTCTTGTCAGTCACCCGCATACCGTCGATACGCTCAGACTGTCGACCGAGTTCTTTTAACAGGTTGTCTACTTGTGGGCCGCCGCCATGGACAACGACAGGATGCATTCCAACCGTTTTTAGCAAGACAATATCGCGGGCAAATGAGCTTTCAAGTTTGGGGTCAGTCATGGCATTACCGCCGTATTTGACCACGATGAGCTTGCCCACAAAACGTTGAATATAGGGTAATGCTGTGGTCAGTACTTCAGCAGTGGTTTTGGCGTCATCTAAATTCAATGTCATTATAAATTCCTAAAATACGGTATTAAGCGGTTGGTTATTGCTATAAAAATGTATGGATAAAAAAGCCATGCCTGAAATAAACTGTGCTAACACTCAAAATTGATTGATATGACGGGTTATTGAGGAGCAATAGCCACAATCTGCGCCGCTAAAGTTTCATCAAAGGGACGGCATAGCGCGGCAAATTTTGCTTGAATATCTTGTAAATGTGCCATGCTGTCTCCTGCAAAGCGCGCCGTTAAATTGTGACTGGTGTTTGATTGGCGTATAACCCCAAAACCATGGGCAAAATCCAAACGTACCCCATCGATGCAGCTCAGTTTGGTACCCACTGGCAACAAGTCTTTGGCTTGCTCTATGCTGATAGGTAGGTTTTTAATAGAGCAACTACAAAGCGCTCGCTGACAGGTGCTGAATGCTTGATGATTCGACAATGCAGCGGTTGCTTCTATAAGTTTTTGCAAATACAGACATAGACGAGTTAGCTGCTCAACGATTGAGCAATCCGTTATAGTATTCGTTGGTAGCGGTAAATAGTGATCGGCAGTACTGACAATATCTGGCAAATTATGAATAATATCAGCAAGATTTGTCGTAGCATTTAGACGATTAGCACTGTTAGCTGCCAGCCAATGTAACAGCCTTAAAGCGGCATAGATGGCATCATCATAGACAATAAAGCGGCTGTCGTTAAAGATAAAATGCCCCGACAACTCGCCAGCGAACACAATGCGCCCAGCAGAGTTTTGCATCTGTTGGCGCATCAGACTACTACCTGTTTTGCTAATAATAGGTTCTGAGCCAAGCGCAGTCAGTAGCTTTGGCAAATGATGTGAGCATTTAATATCAAAGAGAACTTGCGGCGGAGACTGCGACTGGGTACAAGCGACTGGACGCTCAGCCAGTGTCACCTCTGCTAACAAGTAGAGCAGATGATCGGGTGTGACTGTCTGACCCATATTATTGACAATCATTAATCGGTCACCATCACCATCAAAGGCAATACCTATATCTGCCTGATGATTAACGACGCTTTGCTGCAACTGTGTGAGCCGATTCGGCTCAGTAGGATCAGGATTGCCTGCAGGAAAATCTCCATTAGGCGTGTCATTAAGCATGATGACGCGGTGGCAAAAATGCTCAAACAATTGCGGCGCGATATGACTCGTCGCACCATGCATACAATCGATAACAACCACCAAATCTAGCTTGGTAAAAGGCAATTGGGTGCTGGTATGACCGAAAGTATGAGTAGTCGGTTGGTTATTGTACGGATAGAGCTCTTTGAATACTTGTACAATAGCATCGATATAACGGGTCGCTACTTGCTCAGGCGATAAAGACATTTGCTGATTGCTAATAGAGTTATCCACTACATGTCGTGGAGTGCTTAACGCTTTATGGTTTTTTTGATTGTCTTCTACAACAATGGTTTTTCGAACATTGATTGTGTCAAAATCCGTTTTTTGCAGACTGTGCTCATGCAAGCCACTTTTCTCAAGCATGCTGTTGTATAAAGAACGTTGAGTTAACTGCTGATGAATGACTTGCTGGTAAAGCGCCTGAATGTCGTCCCTGCTAGGAGATTGATGATTGACCAACCACTTAATACCTAAAATATCTTTGGCCGAATGACTGGCAGTCACGATAATGCCATGTCCTTGATATTCCTCAGCCCAAAAAACCATCATAGGCGTGGTAATCAGTCCCAACTGGATAACTTGTAGACCACATTGGATCAATATAGTGGCAAGGTTTTGAGCAATAACGTCACTATCACGACGTACATCATAGCCAATCACGACGATGGCTTTTTGGCTAGGGGTGCGATGAGTCAAATGTGGCGCAATTATGCTGTTATCAAAATCATGCTCTACTAGAGATAGAGATAGAGATAGAGAATGGGATGGCGCGTGATAACGATGCGCAAAAGCGTACCCTAAGGCGTGTATAAAGTCAGTGGTGAAATGCTGGCGCGAACCGCGAATATCATAAGCACGAAATAAGGAGTGCTGTGCAGCAAAATACGGCATCGCTTACTCTCCTTATTGTCGTGATTGATAGGCTAATGGTTGATAAAAAATAAATCGTTTAAGAGTGTTAGGCGTATAGCTGATCGTTATTTTAGAATCGCTACTATTGACGACCGGAGTGTCCAAAACCACCAGCACCGCGCGCACTGGTATCGCTAAATTCTGTCACGACTTCAAATTCAGGGCGGGCAACAGGAACAACCACATATTGTGCCATGCGCTCTGCTGGATTTAATACAAAGTCTTGCTGACTACGATTCCAAATACTGACCATCAGCTCACCTTGATAATCCGCATCGATCAAGCCGACCAAATTACCCAAGACGATACCGTGCTTATGACCAAGACCTGAACGCGGCAAAATCATGCCAGCAAAGTTAGGATCTTGAATATAAATCGCCAAACCAGTTCCAATCAAATGCGTGGCACCCGCTTTAATCGTTAAAGGCTCATCAATACAAGCACGCAAATCAATGCCAGCACTACCGTCAGTCGCACGTGTCGGTAAAGAAAATGCGGCATCTTCGGTAATTTTGGGGTTTAAGACTTTAACTTGGACAGCTTGCATAACGCACTCACTTAACGATTTAATGGTTTTATAAACAGAATGAATCATATTTTTAAATTTTAGTTTTCAAATGCTTAACAGCAACTATTATAATAAATAGCTGATGGTTTTTAACTTTCAGCCTTTAACTTTCAGCCTTTAACTTTTAATAGGCGATTGATTATAGTATCAGTACACTTGCCAAGCCCAAAAACGACATAAAGCCGACAATGTCCGTCACCGTGGTTAGGATAACCGAGGCAGACAATGCCGGATCGATATTCATGCGTTTTAGCATCAGCGGAATACTAATGCCCGAGACATTGGCAGCGGTCATATTAATCGCAATCGCCAGACCGATAACGGCACTAATTTTAATGTCATGAAACCACAATTGTGCAATAAATGCCATGATTATCGCCCATATGATACCGTTTATCGCCCCAACCCACAGCTCTTTATTTAATAACCATACGCGGTTAGAGCCACCGATTTGCCCCATTGCCATACCGCGAATGACGACGGTAAGCGTTTGCGAGCCTGCAATACCGCCCATGCTAGCGACCACGGGCATGAGAATTGCCAGTGCCACTACTTGTGCCAATACTTCCTCAAACTGTCCAATTACCGCTGCCGCTAAAAGCGCGGTACATAAATTAATACCGAGCCAAATACTACGGCTTTTGGCACTGGTCAAGATAGGCGCAAACAGCTCTTCATCTTGACTGACACCAGCCAGGTTTTTCATGGTGCTATCGACATCATCTTGGATAATCTCCATGATGTCCTCACCGTTTAGTTGACCAACCAGCTCGCCATGACTGTTAATCACTGGGGCAAAACGAATGTCTTCTGAGCGAAAAATCGCCGCCGCATCTTGAATGTCCAAGCGATCATTGATGGTAATGGCGCTATCAATCAAATCGGCAACTAAGGTGTTTTGGTCATGCTTAATCAAATCAGCGAGACTTAATAAACCAAGCAGTTGCTGACTTTGATCGACAACCAATAGCTCTTGGCTTTCATCGTTGAGCAGCTCAATATCTTCTCGTAACCAGTTTTGGACATCCGCCAGCGTTATATCTTCTCGCACCTGAATAAGCTCAGGATCCATATAGCTGCCGACTTCCCAGTCGGCATAGGTATCGAGTTTATTGACCTGAATGCGTATATCTTCATCCAAAGTCGCCATCACCGAAGTACGCACGCTTTCGGTAACGGTGTCTAAAATCTCTGAAATATCTTGTGCATCAAGATCTTGAGTAAACAGCGATATCTCTTTTGACGAGATATTTTCCATCAATGGCTGGCGTGTATCGAACTCCAGCTCAGCTAACACTTCACCTTTGATATTTTCTGGTACTTGTGCCCAAATCAGTAGTCGGCTCTGAGTTGGGAACGACTCTAATAAGTTGGCAATCTCATATTCTGACTGCTTGCCTAAGAACTCAGTAATCGCCTCATACGCTTTATTCGCAACCAACTCCTGCAAATAGAGTAGTTTATACTCAGCGTTAGATTCAGCCGGATTATAATCTCCCTGTCGTGTTAATGGTCGTGCAGAATTCGGCGTAGGGGCGGGCATAAAAGTTCCAAGTTTCTCAAAATATTAAATAATGATGACTAAAATATATAGTTAATCCACTTTTTAAAAGGTACAGAACTAATGGGGTTAATTATTCGCAGCCTCTGTCTGCATAGGCACAGCAAGCAAGGAAAATTAACCCCATTAGTTCTTTATAACATTTGTACTTTTTTTATTTCGGATCGACTATAGGCGTAGCGTTTAATGGATGAGTTCTGTTAATTGGCTATTTTTTTAAAGGTTAACCATTAGCGATTGCCCAATAAAGCCCGAATATTAGCCAAGTATTCATCAGCAACGGCTGCGGGATCTTTGGTGGCTTTTTGTTTTTTTGCTTTGGCAGGCCAGTCGATATGATCTTCTGGCAACTCATCTAAAAATCGTGATTCAGACGTGACGCGCATTTGACCACCAGCACGGCGCTGAGTGGCGAGCGTCAAAGTCAACTCACGACGGGCACGAGTAATGCCCACATACATCAAGCGCCGCTCTTCGTCGACCGTCTCGCTTAGGATAGAGTTGCGATGAGGTAGCATTTCCTCCTCAAGTCCCATGATATAAACAAAATCAAACTCCAAGCCTTTTGCCGCATGTAAAGTCATCAGATTGACTTTATTGGTATTTTCTTCTTCTTGCTGCTGCTCAAGCATATCAAGCAACACCAGCTTGCGAATAATGGTATCAATCGTCCGATCTTCGTCTTCTTCAGCGCGATTAATCAGCGATTGAATACTGGTATAAAGCATATCGATATTATCAATGCGGTTTTTTTCTTGCTGCGGTGTTTTGGAATCACTGCGGACAAAATCAATATAACCTGTCTCGTCAATCATCTGACGGACGATGGGTACAGGGTCAGGATGCTGATCTAGCTCGCGAGTATAATGCTCAATAAAATCGCCAAACTCTTTTAATGTGCTATAAGATTTTGATGGCAAGACATGAGCAAGACCGGCATGCGTACAAGAGGCCAGTAGCGAGATGCTATGTTCTTGTGAAAATAAGCCAAGTTTTTCGAGCGTGGCTGGTCCCATGCCGCGCTTGGGTGTGTTAATCACGCGCAAAAATGCACTGTCGTCTTCTGGATTCAAAATCAGCCGCAAGTAGCTCATGACGTCTTTGATTTCGCTACGGGCAAAGAACGACTGACCACCGGACAATTTATAAGGCACTTGCAATTGACGCAACTGCGCCTCTAACATGCGCGCCTGAAAGTTACTGCGATAAAGAACCGCATATTGCTCCCACTCGTTGCCAAAACGCAGTTTGTGCGTGACGATTTCTTTGGCGACACGCTCAGATTCATCATCATCATTACGGCAGTTAATAATGCGGATTTTTTCGCCTTGACCTTTGTCTGACCAGAGTTTCTTTTCAAATAAATGCTCATTATTGGTAATCACCGCATTAGCAGAGGTCAAAATACGCGTGGTCGAGCGATAGTTTTGCTCAAGCATGACAATCTTTAATTTTGGAAAATCCTCTTTAAGTAATCCCATATTTTCAGGTTTAGCACCGCGCCATGCATAAATAGATTGGTCATCATCACCAACGACCGTAAAGCGCCCTTGCGGTCCGACCAGATATTTAATCATCTCATACTGAGCCGTATTGGTATCTTGATATTCATCAACCAGCAAATAGCGGATACGGTTTTGCCACTTGTCACGTAGCTCTCTATTTTCACGTAAGATTTTGGTCGGTAGTACAATCAAATCATCAAAATCAACGGCGTTATAAGCCCGTAGATTGCGCTCATATAAAGCATAAAGCGTCGCAAAAATCATGTCTTCTGGATCGTCTAAGGTTTCCATCGCCTTATCCGGCTCAATCAAATCATTTTTCCAATCAGAAATCATTTTTATCGCTTTGCCGACCAACTCACGACTTTCTGCGCCGCTTAAGTTGTCGCGCATCATCAGCTCCATCAGCAAGCGCTTGCTATCGTCGCTGTCCATAATGGAGAAGTTGCCCTTCAATGGCGTATGAAGCAGCTCATAACGTAAAAACTGCAGCCCAAATTGGTGAAAGGTTGACACCGTTAGGCCGCGCATTTTATCGCTTGGCAGCAATTTACTGACCCGCGCTTTCATCTCACGCGCCGCCTTATTGGTAAAGGTCACCGCGGTAATGCGCTCAGCTGGCATGTTGCATTCTTCAATCAGATAGGCAATTTTACGGGTAATCACCGATGTCTTACCGGAGCCAGCACCTGCTAGCACGAGCAATGGACCAGATACGTAGAGCATCGCTTCTTGTTGTTTGGGATTAAGTTGACTCATAAGATGACCTGTAAGACAAAAGCAAAAAGAGGGTAACAGTTGATCGTAAAATGCCACTAGCTGCCATCAAGCGAAAAATACATTCGTTAAAACAGAGGGTATATTGGCATTTTTAATGGGATGACTCACAGAATAATTTTAAAATTTTGTGGCAATCTTTGAGAAAAATTAGGTGAGCTATTATAAAGCAAAACCGAAGCTTTTGGGCAGGAGTTAGTAGCGTGGAATATGTAAGGTTATGAGGTATATATAAGGTACGTCTTAAAAAATGGCTTGGAGAAACATTTTGTTTCAATGGAAAGAGTCAAAAATTTGGCTAACACAAGCTCATTTCCTATGAATAGAAATAAGGAGTTAGACGGCAATACTATTACTTATGAGAGTAGAAGTTAACTAATTATAAGCTGTCACTAAATGTGCGGTTTATATACATTTTTTACCTTATTTGACATTCAATTAATAGAATGTCTTTTAGAGTGACAGAAGGTTTTTAGAGCCGGATGACAGATAATCTATAGCATAGTTTGCGCATAAAAAAACCTATTTCTTTTACTGAGAAAGTGACCGTTCAATACAGTTAAAAACTAGCTTTTGATTGCCAATATGCGTATAGTACGTAAATAATTTATGCCAGTTGTCACGTCATTGTTGACCACGTGTAATGAGCTATTAAATCAATTAAATAAACCATCGAATATGATATTGATTTAATACGTTGATCTTACGTTGTTAGAAGATGCGTTGGGCGACCAGCCTTTATCCGCAAATAAGCGGACACTCTACAGTTGGTTATGTCTGACATCGTCGTCAATAAGCTTGATAATTGGTTGTTACCAGTACAGAACCTAACATGTGACTCAATGACAGTTACTTAAATGCAGCGACAGTTACTTAAGTGCAGTGACAGTTGCTTTGTGTTTTCGTCTGCGTTATGCCTGTCGCTTGACGACCTTAAGTAGGTCGGCACTTGCGGCGTGTAACACTCGATTGGGTGAGGAGCACGTATTATCATGTCTGCTTTTAATTGGTCAGCCATTGCTTTTATTTTAGCCGCCATTGCGCTAGTTGTGTTCATGTTGGTCGTGCCGCGTTTACTTGGCGGTCGCTCTCATGGCTCACAAAAAGAAGAGATATTTGAAGCGGGTGTTGTCGGATCTGGCAACGCCCGTATTCGTTTGTCTGCCAAATTCTATTTGGTAGCAATCTTCTTTGTTATTTTTGATCTAGAAGCCCTCTACTTATATGCTTATGCAGTCTCAGTTCGTGAAGCCGGTTGGCTTGGCTTTGCTGCTGCCGCTATATTTATCACCATCTTGATTATTGGCTTGATATACGAGCTGAGCTTAGGTGCGATGAACTGGGCACCAGCTGATAAGCTGCGCAAAAAAGCCCGCCTATATGCAGCACCCGCGGGATTCAGTTTAGCAGATATCACCAAGTTCGATGGCGTTGATGAGCTCATGGTTGACCCTACAGGCAAGATACCTGCGCAGTCTTCAGGACAGATTAATGTCTCAAACAATATTGAGACCAATCGTCGTCACTTGCAAAACATCGATCATATTAATACCACGGGTAATGTGACTTCTGTGGACTTTGCGACGTCTGCGCAAACAGATAACATTAAGCGTTAATAAATAACAGTGCGCGCTGATTAATAGCATGACACGTAAATAACAAAATTATTTAATAATGAAATTATGGCGATAGTGATGACAAATGATTGTCAAGCATTGCTTAAAATAAAGGTTGTATGTTATGAAATACACATTAACAAAAGCCAACCCTGATGCAGATGTCTATCCTGCTCAGACAAGCCAAACCGTCAATGATCCGATGGAAGATGAAGTCAATAAAAATGTCTTTATGGGTCGCCTAGAAGATCTTGTACATTCAACAGCGAACTGGGGGCGTAAGCACTCATTATGGCCATTTAACTTTGGTACTTCATGCTGTTATGTCGAATATGCGACGACTCTAACGGCGGTTCATGATTTGTCACGCTTTGGTGCCGAAGTTATTCGCGCCTCGCCACGTCAGGCGGATGTGATGATCGTTGCTGGTACTTGCTTTGTTAAAATGGCACCGGTTATTCAGCGCCTATATGAGCAAATGCTTGAGCCCAAATGGGTCATCTCTATGGGTGCTTGTGCCAACTCGGGCGGCATGTACGACATCTATTCTGTTGTACAAGGCGTGGATAAAATTATCCCCGTCGACGTCTATGTGCCAGGTTGTCCGCCACGCCCAGAAGCGCTGATTCAAGGTTTGATGTTATTACAAGAATCTATTACTAAAGAACGTCGCCCATTGGGTATTCATGTCAATGATCAGGGTGTCTATCAGCCGCAGATGACGCCTGAGCGTGACCGTAAGCAAGCGGATCGTATTGCTGTGAAAAACTTACGTAGCCCAGATAGCATTTAGTTAAGCAGTTTGGCGTAGTTATTAATAATTCTTAGAAGTGCGCGTACGCTCATCATAGCTTAGTTATGATTATCATCTTTTTATGGTGATTGTCATGGTTCAGTTATGATTAATGAAGGAATACATCATTCATGGTCACGGTAGTCGAAAACATAGATCCTAAGATCAAGCCTGTCCCAGCAGTTATCAAAGAGCTGGAAGAAAAATATGCTGGTAAGTTCGTTGTGCAGCACACGGTTGATGACATTCCAACGGTTTGGGTGGCACGCGCTGATTTATTAGACGTTCTCTTATTCTTGCGTAAATTGCCAAAACCTTATGTCATGTTATTTGACTTGTCAGCGATAGATGAGCGTTTGCGTCAGCATCGCCAAGGTTTGCCTGACAGTGATTTTACGGTGTTTTATCACTTGATGTCGCTTGAGCGTAATAGTGATGTTCGTATCAAAGTCGCGCTCAGTGAAGAAGATTTAAACGTCCCAAGTGCGACGCAGATTTGGCCAAATGCCAACTGGTATGAGCGTGAAGTGTGGGATATGTTCGGTATTGTCTTTAGTGGTCATCCGCATCTAACGCGTATTTTATTACCTAAATATTGGGAAGGTCATCCACTGCGTAAAGAGTATCATGCGCGTGCAACTGAGTTTACCCCGTATTTCCTAAATACGGCCAAACAACAATACGAGCAAGAAAACCTGCGCTTTGTTCCAGAAGAATGGGGCATGAAGCGCTCGGGTCGTGATGAAGACTTTATGTTCTTGAACATTGGTCCTAACCATCCCTCCGCTCACGGTGCGTTCCGCTTGGTACTTCAGCTTGATGGCGAAGAAGTTGTTGATTGTATTCCAGATATTGGCTATCACCATCGCGGTGCAGAAAAAATGGCTGAGCGTCAAACATGGCATTCATTTATTCCTTATACCGATCGTATCGATTACCTCGGCGGTGTGATGAATGAGCTGCCATATATCATGTCGGTTGAAAAGCTGGCTGGCATTACCATTCCACCGCGTGCTGAAACCATTCGCGTGATGATGAGTGAGTTTTTCCGTATTACCAATAACTTACTATTCGTCGGTACGTTTATTCAGGATGCGGGCGGTATGACGCCAGTATTCTATATGTTTACCGATCGCCAAAAAGCCTATGACGTCATCGAAGCAGTGACTGGCTATCGTATGCACCCCGCATGGTTCCGTATCGGTGGCACAGCGCACGATTTACCGCGCGGTTGGCAGCGTTTGGTACGTGAGTTCTTAGATTGGATGCCAAAACGCTTGGATGAGTATGTCAAAGCGGCACTACAAAACAGTGTGCTTAAAGGTCGTACTCAAGGCGTTGCACAATATAATACCAAGCAAGCACTTGCTTGGGGCGTTACGGGTGCAGGTTTGCGGGCGACAGGTTTGGATTTTGATTTGCGTAAAGCGCGTCCGTATATGGGCTATGAGAACTACGATTTTGAAGTGCCAGTCGGCTATAACGGCGATGCTTATGATCGCTGTATGGTGAAAGTCGAAGAGATGCGCCAGTCGCTACGTATTATCCGTCAATGTATGGATAATATGCCGCAAGGTCCTTATAAGGCGGATCATCCATTGGCAGTACCACCGCCAAAAGACCGTACCTTAAACGATATTGAAACCCTTATTAATCACTTTATCTCCGTATCTTGGGGTCCTGTGATGCCAGCGGGCGAATGTACTACTATCGTCGAAGCGACCAAAGGTCTGAACAGTTATTACATTACTTCAGACAAAGCGACGATGAGCTATCGTACCCGTATCCGTACCCCGACATTCGCGCATTTGCAGCAGATGCCATCCGTCATTAATGGCTCACTGGTATCCGATGCCATCATGTATTTAGCATCGATTGATATTGTGATGGCGGATTGTGACCGCTAGACATCGGCGCTGAGGCGTTTATCATCATTATTTTTTGTGAATGCTAAATGCTAAATATGAGATGTTATATATTAAAAGTAAGACCTGTTCATTAATATGTTATCGCCAAACTGGCACACCAAAACGCTGTTTTCGCGCTATGAGCGCATCTCAAACAGTGGGCTGAGTGAGGAAAGAAAAAGATTATGAGAATTGTTTCCGATAAAATGCCAAAAGTAGATGTGGCAAGTATTTTAACTGCAGAAGAAATTGCGGCTATCCATGAGTTTATGCATCATTATCCGCATCCGCGGGCAGCGTCTTTAGATTCGCTGAAAATCGTGCAAAAGCGTAACGGCTGGGTCGATGATGCGCAAATGAATGCCATTGCAAACCTTTTAAATGTACCGATGACGGATATGGATGGGGTAGCAACCTTCTTTAACCGTATCTATCGTCAGCCGGTTGGTCGTCATATCATCCTTATTTGTGATTCGGTGGCTTGTTATTTAACAGGTTATGAAGCACTGGCAGCTGAGCTCAAAGCGCAGCTGGGCATCGACTATGGTCAAACCACTGTTGATGGTCGTTTTACGTTATTGCCGATTTGCTGTTTGGGCAACTGTGACAAAGGTCCTGCCGTGTTGATTAATGAAGATACTTATGGTCCTGTCCAGCCCACTGAGGTCGCCCAATTGTTGGAGCTATACGCATGAGATTAACTGTTTCAGAGCAGATTGCCCTTCGTAATCAAGGCAAAGCGCCAAGCCAATTAAATGAGCAGCGCATTCCTATCTATGGTGATAGAGCGACTGCTACCAGTGAAACGAAACCATTGACATGGCGCCTAGCACATCACGATGCCGTGCTTGATTTGGCCACTTATGAATCATTGCGTGGTTTTGAAGCGCTAAAAATGGCATTAAATCAATCGCCAGATGACACGTTAACTACCATTAAAGAAGCGGTAGTAAAAGGTCGCGGCGGTGCAGGTTTTCCAGCAGGTATCAAGTGGTCGCTGATGGCACCACCAGATGGCGGCCCACGCTATTTAGTTTGTAATGCCGATGAGATGGAACCGGGTACCTTTAAAGACCGTTTGCTCATGGAGCGTTTGCCGCTTCAGCTTATCGAAGGCATGCTTATTTCTGCTTATGCGATTGGCGCAACCGCTGGTTATATCTTTATTCGCGGTGAATATATCTTAGCTGCTGAGCGTTTAACGGCAGCAATCGAAGAGTTAAAAGCCAATAATCTAGTCGGCGACAATATTTTAGGCACAGATTTTAGCTTTGATTTGCATGTACATACTGGCGCTGGTCGTTATATCTGCGGTGAAGAAACGGCATTGATTAACTGCCTAGAAGGTCGCCGTGCCAATCCTCGTACCAAACCACCATTTCCACAGGTAGCTGGTGCATGGGGTCGACCAACGGTTGTTAATAACGTTGAAACTTTGCATAACGTTTCAGCCATTATTTTGCATGGCAGCACATGGTATCAAGATTTGCCAAAAGCCAAAGGCGTGGTCGAAACACCAGGTACGAAGCTATTCGGTTGCTCAGGTTTGGTTAATGATCCCGGTCTTTGGGAATTGCCATTTGGCTATACGGCACGCGAAATTATCGAAGATTTTGCTGGCGGGATGCAGGAAGGTCGCACGCTCAAAGCTTGGTTACCGGGTGGCGCATCAACGGATTTTTTGACGGCTGAGCATTTAGATACCGTCGTTGATTTTGACACCATTCAAAAAGCCGGTAGTCGTATGGGTACAGGCTTGCTTATGGTTGTCGATGAAGAACAAGATATGGTGCCATTACTGCGCAACCTTGAGATTTTCTTTCAGCGCGAATCGTGTGGTTGGTGTACGCCATGCCGTGATGGTTTACCGTGGGGCGTCAAAATTCTCACTGCCATTAACGATGGTGAAGGGCAGATTGGTGATGTCGAAAAGTTAGAAGGGTTAACCCGTGACTTATGGATCGGTAAAACCTTTTGCGCGCATGCCCCTGGTGCTATGGAACCACTGATGAGTGCAATTAAATATTTCCGTCCTGAGTTTGATCAAAAAATTGCGCAGGCGGTTGGTAAAGATGTCATTGAGGCTGCAGCCCATCAACAGCTAGATGTGAAATAAGGAGAGCGGCATGGCAGTCATACATATTGATGGAACCACTGTCGAAGTAGATAGCGCGGACAACTTGCTACAAGCCTGTTTGTCACTCGGCATTGATGTGCCGTATTTTTGTTATCACCCAGCCCTTGGTTCAGTAGGCTCTTGCCGTCAGTGCGCGGTTAAGCAATATATGACCAAAGAAGATATGGAAGCAGGTCGCGGCCGTCTTGTGATGTCCTGTATGGTCGCCCCAGGCGATGATATGTACATCTCAGTGACTGATGATGAGGCCAAAGCGTTCCGTAAGTCGATGGTTGAGCTGTTGATGATTAACCATCCACATGACTGCCCAACCTGTGAAGAGGGTGGACATTGTCATTTGCAGGATATGACTTATATGTCAGGTCATCATCGTCGTCGCTACCGCTTTACCAAACGTACCCATCACAATCAAGAGCTTGGGCCGTTTATCGCGCATGAGATGAACCGCTGTATTGCTTGCTACCGCTGTGTCCGTTTTTATAAAGACTATGCAGGCGGCGAAGATTTGGGTGTTTATGGCTCAAATGAACGCGTTTATTTTGGTCGTGATAAAGACGGTCAGTTTGAAAGTGAGTTTTCAGGTAACTTAACGGAAGTCTGCCCAACGGGTGTATTTACCGATAAAACGCATTCGGATCGTTATAACCGTAAATGGGATATGCAGTATGCGCCAAGCATCTGTCATGGCTGTTCAGCAGGTTGCAATATCTCAGCCGGTGAGCGCTACGGTGAATTGCGCCGTATTGAAAACCGCTATAATGGCGAGGTAAACCGTTACTTCTTATGTGACCGTGGTCGTTTTGGTTATGGCTATGTCAATCGTGAAGATCGTCCAACCCAAGCGCTTGAGCGTATCAATGATAAACATGTCAAAATCAATATCGACTATGCCCTTGATGAAACCATTAAGCGTATTAAAGACAAAAAAATCATTGGCATTGGTTCACCACGTGCCAGCCTCGAGACCAACTTTGCGCTAAAAAACCTCGTTGGTTTTGAGAATTTCTCAACCGGTCTCAATCATCAGCAGCAAGCACTGGTCAATAAATGTATTGAAGTATTAAGCACCGAGGGTATTTATAACCCAGGTATGACCGATATTGAAAGCCATGATGCGGTACTGATTTTGGGTGAGGATATCACGCAAACGTCATCACGTGTGGCACTCTCTATCCGCCAAGCGGCGAAAAATGAAGCCATAAAAATGGCGGCTGCTACCAAAACACAATCGTGGTTGGCTGAGCCAGTTAAACGTATTGCTCAAGGCGCGCAGAGCCCAGTATATATCATCGATGTGACTCAAACCAAGCTTGAAGATATCAGTAAAGTCAGCGTCGTCGCGACGCCTGAAGACATCACTAAACTTGGTTTCAAAGTCGCTGATGAGATTGCTAAATTTGCTGATGATTTGGCAAAAATAGTTGATCCGCAAACAGTTGAAAAAGATGCCGATACTGGTATGGATGCTATGCAAGCATTGGCTGAGCAAATCGCTTATGATTTGATCCAAGCCAATAAGCCATTGGTCGTATCTGGCAGCAGCTTATCGTCTATTGCTTTGATAGAAGCAGCGGCGCAAATCACGCAAGCATTAAGCCAAAAGCGTGCCGCCATCAAAGCGACTGAGCAGTATCAATTTGAAACTCATAATGCCAGTGTTCGTAGTGCCAGTGTTCGTAATGCCAGTGTTCGTGCGGCTGAAGCACAAGCAACAACCGTGCAGCAAACAGAAGATAAAGATCTATCCGCCAAGCCAAACAAACCTGAAACGGGCGTTAATACCGAAGCGCAAGATAATGTAGAGCGTGAGCCTGCAACCAAACTTGAGCTAAAAGAGGTCAATAACAATTATCATGCCCAAGCGGGTATTTATTTAGCGGTGACAGACGCTAATAGTATCGGTGTTTGCTTGCTTGGTGGTCATTCGGTTGAAGCGTTGTTGGCCACTGATTTTGATGTGGTGATAGTCGCAGAAAATCAGCTGACCGATGCTATTGACGCGAATAAATTAACCCGGTTATTGGCGGATAAAACCGTCATTGCACTGGATCATCAACTGCTTGATTGGCACAAAGACGTCGATATTGTATTGCCAGCCGCAAGCTTCGCTGAAGCAGATGGCACGCTTGTTTCTGCTGAAGGTCGTGCGCAGCGCTTCTTCCAAGTCTATGATAACGACTATTATCATCCGCTTAGCAGCATTAAAGAAGGCTGGCGCTGGTTACATGCTGTACATAGCAGCTTAGAGGGTCGCGATGTTGATTGGACACAGCTTGATGATGTCATCAACGCTTTGATAGCGACCCATCCTAAGCTTGCGGGTATAAAAGAAGCCGCACCTGATGCTGACTACCGAATGGCTGGTCTAAAAATTGCCCGTCAGCCGCGCCGTTACTCAGGTCGTACCTCTATGCGCGCGCCTTTTTCTGTCCATGAGCCAATGCAGCCAAAGGATTTGGATACCGGTTTAACCTTTTCAATGGAAGGCTATAGCGGCAAACAAACCCCAAGCGCGATGATTCCTTTTGCGCAATCTGCGGGCTGGAACTCACCACAAGCGTGGAATAAATACCAAGATAAAGTCGGTGGCAATCTTAGAAATGGTGATCCGGGCGTACGCTTGTTCGACCAGTTAGAGCGCCTAGCTACGCGCCAGTATGTTGCCCCAGAAACGATGTCTTTGACCACGACAGACATGCAGCAAGGACAAGCCAAATTGGTGCCTATCTATAATATCTATGCCAGCTCCATGATGGCATCGCGTAGCCCAGTGGTTGCTGAACAATTACCAGTAGCGGCATGGCGTGTGAGTATCGATGATGCCAAAGACTGGAATATCGCGGCTGGTGATTATTTGGCGATTGAGATTGATAAACAGCAAATCACGCTGCCAGTACAGCTTGTGGGTTATTTAGCAGAAGGCTGTATCGGCTATCCGGTTGGGCAGGTAAGCATTATCCATCCATCAATGCCCGCATCAGTACGCAAAGTAGATGCACCTATTACGATGATGGGTAGCATGGCTAATGACGCTAATGATAGTGCTTTAAACAGCAATACTGACACTAATATTAACCGCGCAACGCCAGCCACTGTAGCTACTACAGCGCCGACCACCACGCAGGAGGTGTAATATGCAAGTGACTCGTATTATCCCTGATGTGCCAAGCTTTTTGGCTGGTATGATGACCTTTGATACTTGGTCCATACTTTTTATGGTCGTACAATCGCTGGTTATCTTTTTAGTCGTCGTCATTGTCGCGGCAATGATGATTATTTATGAGCGCCGGATGCTAGCACTCTGGCAAGATCGTTATGGTCCAAACCGTGTTGGACCGTTTGGTTCACTACAGTTAGTCGCCGATATGCTGAAAATCTTCTTTAAAGAAGATTGGACACCAAATTTTACCGATAAGTTTATGTTTACCTTGGCGCCAGCGGTAGCGATGTTTACTGCTCTGGCCTCATTTGCCATTATTCCTATTTCGCCAACTCTTGGCGTTGCTGATTGGGATATTGGTATCCTATTCTTCTTTGCCATGGCAGGTATTGCAGTCTATGCCGTGCTATTCGGCGGCTGGGCATCTGCCAATAAATTCTCTTTACTTGGCGGTTTACGTTCAGCGGCGCAAACCATCAGTTATGAAGTATTTTTAGGTTTATCGTTGATGGGCGTTGTTGCCTTAACCGGCTCATTTAACTTACGTGCCATTGTCGAAGCGCAGGCTGACGGTTGGTATATCATTCCGCAATTCTTTGGCTTTTTAACCTTTGTAGTCGCTGGTGTTGCGGTCACCCATAGACATCCCTTTGATCAACCAGAAGCCGAGCAAGAATTGGCAGAAGGGTATCACGTTGAATATTCTGGCATGAAGTTCGGTATGTTCTTTATTGGCGAATACGTCAACGTCGTACTGATTTCTGCCTTGATGACCTGCTTATTCTTTGGTGGTTGGTTGGCCCCTTTTAACTTAGATATTCCGTTTATTCCACCAGCTTTTTGGTTCATGATTAAGACGCTGTTCTTTATGACTATGTTTATTTTGGCTCGAGGCTCACTCATGCGTCCGCGCTATGATCAGGTGATGAACTTTGGCTGGAAAGTCTGTCTGCCCGTAACCTTGATTAATCTATTGGTTACTGCTGCAGTCATTTTGATTTTTTCCCCAACGTTGTAATCATCACTAGCCATCACTGATGAACTAGAGTAAAGCTGAGAAGGATAATAATCCCATGTTTACTACGATAAAAAAGACCATCATTGGACTATTTACCATTGTCCGCAGCATGTGGATGGTCAATAGCCATGCCATCAGACCGCGCGACACCATTCTTTATCCTGAGGTGCCGGTACCCGTGCCACCGCGTTTTCGTGGACGTATTATATTGTCGCGTGACCCTGACGGCGATGAGCGCTGTGTTGCTTGTAACCTGTGCGCTGTGGCATGTCCAGTCGGTTGTATCTCATTACAAAAAGCAGAGCGCGAAGATGGTCGCTGGTATCCAGAGTTTTTCCGCATCAACTTTTCACGCTGCATCTTTTGTGGCTTATGTGAAGAGGCTTGTCCAACGACAGCGATTCAGATGACCCCTGATTTTGAGATGGGCGAATACGTCCGTCAAGACTTGGTTTATGAAAAAGAGCATTTGCTGATTTCAGGACCGGGTAAATATCCCGATTATAACTATTATCGCGTGACGGGTATGGCGGTAGCAGATAAACCAAAAGGCGCGGCGCAAAATGAAGCGGCACCGATTGATCTAAGGAGCTTGCTACCATGATGAATATTTTAAACCATCCTGAATTGGCAGGGTTTTATTCGCTTGCAGCCGTGGCAATATTTGCCAGTTTGCGCGTGGTAACCCAAGCCAATCCAGTCCATGCTATTTTATCGATGATTGTGTCGTTATTGGCAATCGCTGGCATATTTTTTGTGATAGGTGCGCCATTTGCTGGAGCACTTGAAATTGTCGTTTACGCGGGTGCCATTATGGTGCTGTTCGTTTTCGTTATTATGATGCTAAATTTAGGTATGCGTAATGATGAGCGGGAAGAGCGCTGGCTTGATGCCGGCACTTGGGCGATACCGACGGGCTTGACGATTATTATCGCGGTTGTGCTGTATGCGATGATTGGTCTTAATCATAACGAAGCTGCCTTGATTGGCGGTACAACTATTTCAGCCAAAGCAGTGGGTACGGTGTTATTTACCAAATATATTATGTTGATAGAAGTAGCCGCATTGCTACTACTCGCGGCCTTAGTTGCGGCTTATCATTTAGGTAAAGAAGCTATCGATGATGAGATTATCGGTAACGATAGCTTAGTAGTCAATCCGAATGTAGGCAGCATTGAGCTATATGAGAATGACAGCACGTACACCAGTAACGATGCGGTAAAAATGGCAAAACCATACGAATACAAAGATGTCGACCCACATGACTATGTGGGTATGAAAGTCGGCATGAAAGCAGGTATGCAGAACGGTATGAAGAAAGTCACGCGCAAGGAGTCAGACTGATGTTACTAGCAGCAAGCGTGGCACAAGATATTGCCAATGTGCCGTTTGCCCATGAAGTAGCAGGCTTAGTGCAGCCAGTTGCTGAGGCGCAAAATGTACTGGGTCTGATACCCATGAGCCATGGATTAATCTTGGCAGGTATCTTATTTGCTATTGGTTTTTGCGGTGTCATGGTACGGCGTAATTTCCTATTTATGCTAATGAGCCTTGAGATCATGATGAATGCGGCGGCACTAGCATTTGTGGTAGCAGGTAGCCGCTGGGTCGATCCAGATGGACAGATTATGTTTATCTTTATTTTGACCTTAGCAGCAGCAGAGGCCGCCATTGGTTTGGCAATATTATTGCGTTTTTATCATCAGCGTGGGCATCTCGATGTCGATGGCGCCAATGAGATGAAAGGATGATGTCATGAGTTTATTACCATTAACCTTTATATTCCCGCTCGTTGGCTTTTTGATTTTAGCCTTTATGCGCGACAAGTTAAGCGAGCAGGTAGCAGCGATTGTCGGTGTCGGTAGCATGCTGCTATCAGCGCTCTGTACGTTGGTTGTTAGCTATACCTTTTTAACGACGAATCCAGCTGGAACCGTCGTAGAGATTCCGCTGTGGACGTGGTTCCAAGTTGGTGACTTTGCGCCGAATTTTGGCTTAAGCTTTGATGGCTTAGCATTGACGATGACTGGAGTAATTACCGGCATCGGCTTTTTAATCCATCTATTTGCCGCATGGTATATGAAAGGCGATACAGGCTTTGCCCGCTTCTTTAGCTATATGAACTTATTCGTCGCCAGTATGTTATTACTGGTATTAGCGGATAACTTGTTCTTGCTATACCTTGGCTGGGAAGGCGTTGGTATCTGTTCTTACTTGCTGATTGGTTTTTATTACCATGACCGCGCTAATGGTCGTGCTGCGATGAAAGCCTTTACTGTTACCCGTGTTGGTGACGTATTTTTAGCCTTTGGTTTATTTTTATTATTCCGCGAATTTGGTACGCTTAATATTCAAGAGATTATTACCCGCGCCCCGGAAGTATTTGATATCAATAACCCAACCATGATTTTGACTACCATGATGCTCGTTGGCGGTGCGATGGGTAAATCAGCGCAGCTACCACTACATACATGGCTGGCAGATGCGATGGCAGGCCCAACGCCAGTATCAGCATTGATTCACGCAGCGACGATGGTTACCGCTGGTGTTTATCTGATTGCGCGTTTACATCCATTATTTATCTTAACACCGGGTGTATTGCTATATTGGGTTGGGGCAGTGGGTGCATTGACGCTCGTTGTTGCTGGTTTCTGTGCATTGGCACAAACCGATATCAAACGTATCCTTGCTTACTCGACCATGAGCCAAATTGGCTATATGTTCTTAGCACTCGGCGTTGGTGCATGGCAAGGGGCTATCTTCCACTTGATGACGCATGCTTTCTTTAAAGCGTTATTATTCTTATCATCAGGTGCGGTCATTCTTGCGGTACATCATGAGCAAAACATCTTTAAGATGGGCGGCTTACGTAAAAAGATTCCATTAGTATTTTGGTGCTATATCGTCGGTGGCGGTGCACTTGCTGCGATACCTTGGGTCACCGTTGGTTTTTATTCTAAAGAAGCGATTCTGTGGGAGAGTTATGCAACCGGTCATATGGTCTTATTCTATATGGGTGTATTCGGTGCTTTCTTAACCGCGCTTTATACCTTCCGTATGATTTGGATTATCTTCTTTGGTGAAGAGAAAACCCACGCCCATAAATTATCTGGTGTGTCGTATTGGTTGCCGCTTAGTGTGCTACTGGTATTATCAACAGCAGTGGGTGCATTTATTACCCCGCCATTACAAGGCGTATTGCCAGAGAGCGTTGGGCACTTACTAGAAGTTGCTGGTCAAGCGCATGGTAAGCATACGGCTGAGTTTATCGCTATGGGTGCGATGGCGGCAGGCTTAGTATTAGCGGCGCTATTATATGTCGTTAATAAAGGTCGACTGCTGACCAGCTTTAAGCGCACGCGTATCGGCGGCGCGTTATATCATTGGTGCTATCACGGTATGGGCTTTGATGCGCTATACGATATAGTTTTTGTAAAACCCTTTTTGTTCATCGGCCGCTTATTTAAAGCCGACCCTATCGATAAAACGTGGCTGCTATTACCTAAGCTGGCATCAGCAGGTAATAAGGTATTGTCTGCGACACAAACAGGGTCACTTCGAGGTTATGCTGCAAGCTTTGGCTTGGGTATGGCTGTGTTACTCGTGCTGGTAATGATGACGGTGGTATAAGATGATTGAGTTACAACAAACGTGGATGCTACCAGCATTAATTGCCATTCCTTTTATTGCAGGACTGCTATGTTGGTTGGTTGAACGCTTTAATAAACGCTTGCCGCGCTGGATTGCTTTAATCGGCATGACGTTGACCTTTGTGTTGTCAATGGTACTGTGGCAATACGGTGATTTTTCTGGCATGAGTAAGCAAGTCATTGCGCCAGGTGGTGCTGTGCCTTGGGTTGCTGAATTCAGTGTGCCTTGGATACCCAGCTTTGGTATCAGCTTTCATTTAGCGCTAGATGGTTTATCGCTCATGATGGTTGCTTTAACTGGGCTACTCGGTGTTGCCGCGGTTGCCTGTTCGTGGAATGAGATTCAGCGCCGTGTTGGTTTCTTCCATCTGAACTTGCTATGGAGCTTAGGCGGCGTCATTGGTGTTTTCTTAGCCATTGATATGTTCTTATTCTTCTTCTTTTGGGAGATGATGCTGGTTCCAATCTACTTCTTGATCGCGATTTGGGGTCATGATGTTGTTGGCAAAACCAAGGAATACGCAGCAACTAAGTTCTTTATCTATACCCAAGCGTCTGGGCTAATCATGCTCGTTGGGATTTTGATATTGGTCATTATTAGCTACGCGCAAAAAGGCGTGGTCAGCTTTAACTATAATGATTTACTCGGTACGTCACTTGGCGGCTGGGAATATCCAATCATGCTGTGCTTCTTTATTGGCTTTGCGGTTAAGTTGCCGATTATTCCGTTCCATGGCTGGTTGCCTGATGCGCATGCGCAAGCACCAACGGCAGGTTCAGTGGATTTGGCAGGGGTTTTGATTAAGACGGCGGCTTATGGTTTGATTCGTTTTGTCTTGCCATTATTTCCAGCGGCGTCACAAGATTTTGCGCCTATTGCTATGACCTTGGGTACGATTGGTATCTTCTATGGCGCATGGCTGGCCTTTATGCAAACCGATATGAAGCGTTTGCTGGCTTATACCAGTATCTCGCACATGGGCTTTGTAGTATTAGCAATTTATGCTGGAACGTTGCTCAGCTTACAAGGTTTGATGATTCAGATGCTCGCACATGGTTTAAGCTCAGCGGCACTGTTTATTATGGCAGGGCAGTTATATGAGCGTCTACATACCCGTGATATAACCTTGATGGGTGGTATGTGGGGTCAGTTCCGTTATTATGCACCGATACTGATGTTTTTCTGTGCCGCCTTACTTGGTATTCCGGGTACGGGTAACTTTATCGGTGAGTTCTTGATCTTGTTTGGTGCCTTTGCTCAGTATCCGGTGTTTGTAGTATTTGCGACATTCAGCCTGGTATTGGCAGGTTTGTACTCACTTATTTTGATTCATCGTGCATTATTCGGTGCTAACAATACTAAAGAATTGGCGCTGCGGGAGACCAAATCACACGGTCTGCCAGAGCGTCCATTAAAAGATTTGGGCAAGCGCGAGCTGTCATTGCTATTGATGCTTGCGGCAGGCTTGGTCTGGCTCGGACTGTATCCACAGCCGTTCCTTGATACGTCAAGTCATGCAATGCAGTGGATTAATAACGCTTATATATACAGTCAAGTAACACAAGTAGATGCCTCGCAGCTGCTTAATGCAATGGAGGCACGTTAAGTCATGAACGATTTTACGATGAATGATTTGATGGGGCTATTGCCTTATGCTCCGATCATTGCGGTAGTGATTACGGTATTGGTGGTGATGATTGCCATCGCTATGAAGCGCTCACATATGGTGACCGGTACTATTTCGGTCATCGGTCTCAATATAGGTCTGTTTATTTTGCTTGGGCAAATGGCAGGCATCATTGACAGTGGGTCGCTCGTGCCAGCGGCTGAGCAGTTATTTGTTATTGATAACTTTGCTCAGTTTAATATGGTGATTATCTTTATCTGTGCATTGGCATGTTGTACGTTATCTTATGCTTATTTAGCCGATTTAAAAGACCATAAAGAAGAGCTGTATCTACTGATGCTGCTGTCAACGGTTGGTGCGCTGCTTATGGTTTGCGCCCAGCACTTGGCATCATTCTTTATGAGTCTTGAGATGCTATCGATACCGCTATATGGCATGTTATCCTATACCTATATGCGCACCCGTTCGCTTGAGTCGGGGCTTAAATATTTGGTACTGTCAGCGACTGCATCAGCAACGCTGCTGATGGGTATGGCATTTATCTATGCAGAAGTTGGCTCGCTTGCATTTAAGCCTATCAGCTTAACATTGACAGATACGTTTGAATCGCCACTGTTAATCTTAGGGGCAGCGATGATGATGTTTGGTATCGCCTTTAAGCTCTCTGCTGCGCCCTTTCATATCTGGACACCAGATGTCTATGAAGGCGCACCTGCTCCTATCGCGACTTATCTTGCGTCGGTATCAAAAGTAGCAATGATGGCACTGGCAGTACGCTTTTTAATTGATACTTCATTATTGGCATTGCCATCGGTGCAGATGTTGCTGATGGTCATGGCAACCTTGTCGATTTTACTGGGTAACTTACTTGCGATACGCCAAACCAGCCTCAAACGCTTGCTTGGTTATTCATCGATTGCTCATATGGGTTATGTGCTAATCGTAATCGTGAGCATTGGTTCTGCTGCTGATAGTATCTCTAGCATGTATATGGCGATTTATGCCTTTACCTCTATCGGTGCCTTTGGTGTCGTGACCTTGATGTCGAGCCCTTATCGTTTATCCGGTGAAGCCGATCAATTGTTTCATTATCAAGGGCTGTTTTGGCGTCGTCCGGTATTGACTGGCGTCATGACTATCATGATGCTATCTCTAGCGGGTATTCCACTGACGGCTGGCTTTATTACTAAGCTGTTTGCGATTCTTGCTGCAGTACAAGGGACCAATTGGTTCTTGGCAGCAATGATTATCTTGGGTAGTGCGATTGGCTTGTTCTATTATTTGCGCGTCTTGCTCACGCTATTCAAGCGTCCAAAACAGTTTATTGAATTTGACGTCTCAAAGCAGTGGGGTCTACGTACTGGTGGTCTCATGGTTATTGCCGTTACGGCAATCATCTTGTTCTTTGGTATATTACCAAACAGTATGATTGAATGGGCAAGCTTGGCTCGTATTTGGTAAGCCTAAAAAATAGGCATACGAAGCTGGGATAAGCAGCGTTATATCCATAATGCTACTGATTGATTGTTACGGTTCGAAAAACAAGATGCGCCCGCTTTGTGATAAGCTTGGCGCATCTTTTTTTGTGTTGCTTAAACTGTTATAAATATAAATGTTAATAAAATATAAGTGATTCATCATTATGAGCGACAATATTCAAACCGTAACAGTGCTAAGCAAAACCACGTGGACGCCAAATTTATTTAGCTTTACCGTCAGCCGTCCGGAGAGCTTTAAATTTACGGCTGGACAGTTTGTACGCTTGGGCCTCAATCCCAGTCAGTTGAAGTATTATAAGCAGCAAGGCAAAGCAGGCAACGATGTCGCTAATGAAGCACTAAACGAAGATATTTTTCGTGCTTATTCGATTGTATCGTCTCCCTTTGATGAGGTATTAGAGTTTTTCTCTATTGTGATTCCTGATGGTGCATTTACGTCACAGTTGCAACACTTAGAAGTAGGCGATGATTTGCTGCTTAATACGATGCCATTTGGCTTTTTGACGTTGGCGCGTTATCAAAAGCCATTACCAAAAGATTTATGGTTGCTGGCTACGGGCACTGGTCTTGCGCCTTTCTTATCGATGCTGCAAGACTTGAAGACTTGGGAAGATTACGAGCATATTATCCTCGCATATAGCGCGCGCTCAATAGAAGAGCTGGCGTACGTTAAGAAGATAGAGAGTCTGCAAGAAGACTTTGGCTCCTTGGTTGATAATCCGGCAAAATTAATCTTTATACCGATTGTTACTCGTGAGCCTGTCGAGGGTGCACTGACAGAGCGCCTGCCAAAATTGCTACTAGATGGAACGCTACAAGAGCGCGCAGACATTGCTTTAGATATCGATAGCACGCACGTTATGCTCTGCGGTAATCCAGAGATGGTTGAGGATACCAAAGAGACGTTAAAAACCTTGGGACTGGTGATGAATCGCCGCGGCGAAGGCAATATTGCGGTAGAAAACTACTGGTAAAAACTGTTATTGCGTATCATTTATAGTCAAAATACTCTAAAAACGCGACGGTACTGCTGGTACAAATTTTTTGCAGCCTCTGTCTGCATGGGCACAGCAAGCAAGAAAAATTGATACCAGCAGTACATCATGTGTCGATATTACTTTTCACTGACTATATTTGAAAGTTGTTAGCAAAAGCAGCAAAAGAAAAACGCCGTATCCTACCAGACGAAAGTCTCCAAGATACAGCGTTTTTTATATGAGATTAAGGCTATAAGAGATTGGATTTATAAGAGCTGAGAGCTTAGGGCGTTTTAAACTTGGCTCGCTACATTTTCTGCATCTAGCGGATGGACAGGACCTTGTACTTGTACTGGTTCGTCTTTTTCGCTGATGATATCTTCATTGCTATTTGAGGATAATAAATCACGATAGTTAATCTGTGCTTTTAAAATCAATTGTTCTTCTTCAAGCTCACCATAGTTAACTTGTGCCTTATGTAACATGCCAATAATTTTCTTATTACTCTTTAGCCAACGATTGATATCAATATAGATGATCTCGCTTTTTGCGCGTGCAATATCGATATAAGATAGGATAAAGCCCAACGGGTCTTTTTTTAGGATACGGTGGTAAAACCAAATAAATAGCTTGATACCTTGGCGCTTAAGAAAGGACTCGCAGCGCAGATTTAGGATATCGGTATAAGTCAGTTGACCAAAAACAAAGCGCTGTACATTACGATCGAGCTGCGCATGTACCAGACGAAAATTACTCGCCACCTCTGCATAAATGCCGCCCGCATCGACGGTGCAATATAACCGAAACCAGTCTTCATGTATCTCAACACGCAGCTCTAAGATGGCTTTGACATTATCCGTGACATAGGTTTTCAGCGCATCATTGACGTAGGCTTGGGTCAGCGGTAGCGCCAGCTCATCTTCTAGCTTATCGGTTGTACGGTTGTATAAGTCTTTAATAGATTGGGTCAGGCGATCCCAACCATCGCTAAATGATTCATCAAAGCGGTAGCCAAGATTCTCAAAAAAGTCATCAAAATGGTCTGAATTATCGACATTATCACTCATATTATTAAAGCTACTCAAACTTATTATCCTTATCATTATAAAAAGCGTGACCGATACTAAGTAGTATATATCAAAAACGAGGCGGGCAAAATCAACGTCTATTACTCATCAGCATACTTTTATTTTAGATATCAAATGCACGGCGCTGATGCGATGAGTGCAATTTAGAGTATAGCTCTCACTGTAAGCAATGATAAATTGTTGAGAAGCTACTGTGAATTTACGGTATACGGTTGTGCTAGCGACACAATTCTGTGTCATGTTATGATGGCGCCGGCATGGGCAATAGATAGGGATATTACCACGTTTATTGACCATCACCTTTATATTCATAAGCTGAGACTGACTACGGTGCATATTAAAGACTCACAGAGCTACCATTTTTCAGCGCAAGCGCCAAAACGTGATATCAGCTTGCCGATGGCGATTGTTATTGCCATTAGCGTGCATGCGTTGATTATTTTTGGCATCAGTTTTTCGATGGGGCAAGACCCCGCCGGATTGATGCAAGACGTTGCCAAAGCGCTGACGGATAATATGCAGCCAAATGAAGATGCGCAGTTTATTGCCAATGCGTCACAACAAGGCGGCGGCACCGTGCAAGAGCAATTGCGCCAAGAAACCGATCAGAGCAGTCCTTTATCCGCTGAACAAATGAGTGAGACGCAAGATGTGATTCGCTTGCAGCGACAAGTGCGCCAGCAGCGTTATCAAGAAAGCTATCTGCGTACGACGCTAAGCTGGCGTCATGCAAGCGTGGAGTCTGATAATGATAGTAAGCAAGCGCAAGATGATATGAGGGTACAAGAAGAGCGCCTACGTAAGCAAATCGCTACTTTAGAAGCTCAGCTGTCGCAGCGTCAGCAAACTTATGCCACCAAGTCAAAAGTGGTGACCATGGACAGCAACTCAACGACACATGGCGCAGCCGCAGATTATATCAATACCTTTCGTGAGCACGTTGAGCGCGTTGGTAATTTGCAATATCCTGCCCAAGCACGAGCGCAAAGTATCACAGGCGAAGTACGTTTGATGGTCATTATCGCAAGCGACGGTAATATCAAAGCCATCCGTTTGCTTGAAAGCTCAAATTCAACTATCTTAGATGAAGCGGCTAAACAGTCAGTCAGGCAAGCTGCGCCATTTGGTAAATTTACCGCAGACATGAAGGACATCGTTGAGTTGCGTCTGATACGTACCTATCGTTATAGTGATACGGTAGAAGTGACGTATTAACACCAGCAGCCTTGCATTTTTAACGTATTAACTAAAACAGTAAATAGATAACACCCAGATATAGAGTAAAGAGTTTATATGGAATTTTTAGGTTTTACCCTTGATGTTGCCACTTTAACCAATAGTGCATTGAGCATTGCTGCCAAAGTAATGTTAGCGTTACTGATATTTATCGTAGGGCGCTGGCTGGCCAACAAAGCGGTAGCGGTTGCGCACAGGCTGATGGTGCGTAGTCGCTTAGATGACACCGTAGCTAACTTTTTAGGTCGGCTGATATATGGTTTGTTGCTGGTAGTCGTAGTTTTGGCGGCACTGAGTAAAGTGGGCGTGCAAACTACTTCAGTCGTTGCCATCTTGGGCGGTGCGGCGGTTGCGATTGGTTTATCGCTTAAAGATCAGCTGTCAAATTTTGCCGCGGGCATTATGATCATAACCTTCCGCCCATTTGTACGCGGTGATTACGTGCAAATTAGTAGCCATACTGGTACGGTGACGGAGATTACTCTGGTTAATACTCATCTAACGACGATAAACAATCACGACGTCATCATTCCTAATAGCGATATTACCACTTCAGCCGTTGTCAATTATACGGCGCTGCCCAATCGCCGCGTCGATATTACTATTGGTATTGGCTATGACGCCGATATCAAAACAGCCAAAGATATCATGCTAAATTTGGCAACGAGCAACCCAAAGGCATTTACGGATCCTGCGCCGGTTATCCGTGTCACCAATTTGGGTGATAATTCCGTTGATTTAACCTTAAACGTCTGGACGACTAATGATGATTGGTGGTCAATGCAGTGTGATTTATTGGAGGAGTTTAAATACGCGCTGGATGATAATAAAATTGATATTCCGTTCCCGCAGCGTAATGTCCATGTGAAAGGGCTTGACCAGATGATTAATCAGATGGACCAAGCACAAAAACTGCTAACGAAAAAAGATTAAAAATAAGGGTTTGGGATATTGAGCCCTGCCAAAATTTCAATCTCAAAGCGTTCCATCTCATCTTGCTCGGCTTGTCCGAGCTCATGATCGAAACCGAGCAAATGCAGTATGCCATGAATTAATAAGTGGCTAATATGCTGCACAGCCTCTTTATTTTGCTCTGCTGCTTCACGTATCATCACCGCATGACAAATGATTAGCTCACCAAGTGGCAGGGTTGGCATCAGTCCAATAATTGCTACTGGCAAGTCGCTTGGGTAGGAGAGGATATTGGTTGCATAATTCTTTTGACGCGCTTCCGAATTCAGCTCGCGACCTTCATCTTCATCCGTAATATAAATATCCAGCGCCTTAATCTTCTCTTGCCACTGCTCAGTATCGATATCGTCAAAGTATGGCAGTATCAGACCGTTTTTTACCTGCTCGTTTATATAGTCAAGCGTTGCCATCATCACAGACAGCAGCTGCTCACGATGATAAAAGTTATCTAAAACTTCGTCATCAATATTGTCACTGGCACTGATATCGAGCGTATCTAAGCTTTCGCTACTATTAAAACTGTTATTAAAATTATCGTCAACATTATTGTTAGCATCGTGATTGCTGTCTTGGTTCATGCCCTAATCCTTTTATTTTCTATAGTCAGTGAAAAGTAATATCGACACATTATGTACTGCTGGTATCAATTTTTCTTGCTTGCTGTGCCCATGCAGACAGAGGCTGCAAAAAATTTATACCAGCAGTACCGTAGCGGTTTTAGCGTATTTTGACTATATGTCAATTTAAAAAGTACCTAACAGTAAAAAACCGGATATCAAATCCGGTTTCCTTCCAGTATACGCCTATCAAGATAGATTAGAGTTTGGCTGCTGCATCAGTCATTGTTTGTTTACGCTCTTGCTCTTTGATACGTTCAAACTTGCGCTTTTCCTGTAAGGCAAACTGCTCGTCATCATAGACATCATAAGCTTCAACGATTTTTTGTACCAACTGATGGCGTACAACATCTTTTGAATCAAACTTGGTGATATGAATCTCTTCAATACCACTTAAGATTTCCATCGCTTGCGCCAGCCCTGACTTGCTGCCACGTGGCAAATCGACCTGCGTAATATCACCGGTAATCACCGCACGTGAACCAAAGCCTAAACGCGTCAAAAACATCTTCATTTGCTCGGGTGTGGTATTCTGCGCCTCATCCAAAATGACAAACGAGTTATTCAAAGTACGACCGCGCATATAAGCAAGCGGCGCAACTTCAATGATTTGCTTCTCAAGCATTTTACCGACTTTCTCAAACCCAAGCATCTCATATAGCGCATCATATAGAGGACGCAAATATGGATCGATTTTTTGGGTCAAATCACCCGGCAAAAAGCCCAATTTTTCGCCAGCTTCTACCGCAGGACGCACGAGCAAAATGCGCTCAATCTCATTACGCTCTATCATATCGACTGCGCAGGCAACCGCGAGATAAGTCTTACCAGTACCGGCAGGTCCAATACCAAAGGATACATCAGATGATAAAATATCTCTGACATAACGCTGCTGATTGCCACCACGTGGAATGATTTTGCCATTACGAGTACGTAGGCTAATGGGTGTAAAGTCACTTGGGGCGTCTAAATCTTCCTCTTCATCCGCCAATTGCGCTTCATCTGCTTCGATATCTTCATCGCGCGAGAGACTCGATTGAATGATGAGATGCAATTCTTCGGCACTGATGTCTTTGGTATTTTGTGCTTCATCGACCATTTTATAAATAATACGTTCGCCGCGTTCGACACCCAATATGTCGCCACTCAGACAAAAGTCGCCTTGGCGTTGGCTGATTTTAATATCGAGACGTTGTTGAATATATTTCATGTGATTGTTGTATTCGCCAAGCACGGTTTTGAGCTGTGCTGGGGTTAAGGATTCAAATTTTATACGGCGGCTCATGGAGTCAGTCAAGCGATTATCCTTGTGTTGGTTGCCCGCTGCTATGGTTATTGCTTCTATGCTGCATAGTCAGACGGGCTTCAGAGATAAAATAGTTAGTCGTGTTTTATATTCTTTAATTTATAGATTTTAGTGTATTGCTTTTAGATAGTAAAAAATGACGGCAAAGTAGTTGTTGGTTTAATGAATAGTAAGTTTGATGAATAATAACTAAATGTCCTGCCTTCATTATGGTAGATAGATTTAAAATTTCAAGCTATATATATAGTTGATTCATTTTAAAAACGATACAGGGCTACTGGCTATAAATTTTTTGCAGCCTCTGTCACGCCTGCGAACAGCAAGCCAGAAAAAATTATAGCCAATAGCACGTTATTACAATCGTATCGCTTTTATTTTGAACTGACTATAGATGCATCTGGCGCTTGGTTTTTTATATGGTGATTGCAACGATAGACGAAAGCATTCAGCAGTCACACTGCAAGAATTTTTTATAGCTGCTACGGATACCGTCAAGACCACAGCATGAGCAATGATTTGTGGTAATCTATGGCTTAGATAATAGAGCAATAACAACTGGGCTGAAAACCATAAAAACATAAGTAATTCTCTAAAAGTGTAAAGATTTTGAGTAAGTACTAACCACGTATAAAAGCGTGCTAAACGGGCAATGATAGGAATAATAATGATGCAAACCACTGAAGCAAATTTGTCAAAACTTAATAATATTAAACACTCTGCGATGACGGAACAACAGGTAATTATCGCTGGTGGCGGTCATGTCGGTTTGTCCTTCGCTTTGCTCTTGGCGCATCATGGTATCGCCAGTACTTTGCTTGAAAAGAACAGCTATCCAACCGTCAGTCCCAATGATGATAGCAATCGCAGCCACTATCTAGACAGTCGCAATACGGCATTATCACGCCGTACGGTACAGATTTATCAAGAGATTGGACTGTGGGATGAGCTACAAAGCCATGCCTGCCGTATTGATGCGGTGCAGATTAGCGAGCAAGGTAGCTTTGGGCGTGCACAATTAAATAAAGCTGATGAAAAAGTAGAGTCATTTGGGCAAGTCATGGAAAATGCTTGGCTCGGGCGTGAGCTATTATTAGCCGCGCAACAAGAGCCGCTGATTACCCTTATTGATAATGCAGATGTGATAGCCGTTGACCAGCAAAGCGACAGCGTGACCCTAAGTTTTAGCTACTATGGTGAAGAAGAGCATGAGCAGCAATTGCAGGGCAGTGTGTTGGTTGCCTGTGATGGTCGTGATTCTACCGTGCGTCAGCTACTCGGTATCGACACAACCACTTATGATTATAAACAAACGGCTATCGTCGGCGTGGTAGAAACGGATAAACCTCATAAGCATAATGCGATAGAGCGTTTTAGCCCAGCTGGACCACTTGCGGTATTACCATTGACTGATCCTGAAGGCGACGGCAATGACGACTATCAAGCGGGTTATAGACGCTCAGTAGTTTGGGTCTGCCCAACCGGTGAAGAGAGTAAATACTTAGAAGACGACGAGCACTTCTTAGCGACCTTGCAGCAAGCTTTTGGCGAGCGGGCTGGCATGTTTAAGACTGCTGGTCGCCGCGGTGCCTATCCATTAACGCGGGTGCTGGCTGACAAGCAAGTCGACGGTCGCTGCGTCATCATGGGTAATGCAGCACACACCTTGCATCCTGTGGCAGGTCAAGGGTTTAACCTCTGCATGCGCGATGCCCATGTACTGGCACAAATGATGAGTGCGCAAGTGCTAAAAGGCGCTGATATCGGTGATCCTACTTTGCTAAAGCGCTATGAAAAAGCCCGTCACACTGACCAAAAACGTGTTATCCGCTTTTGTGATGCCGTCGTACATGGCTTTACCCATCCAAATCCAGCGGTGAAGCTGGCACGTAATGTCGCCTTGGTTGCCTTTGATAAATTACCGAATATTAAACCTTTAATTGCCAATTATGCGATGGGGCTAAAGTCTTAGTATTGATTAGCGATTGAAAACAAAATCTAGAATTCTAGCTGCTGACTGCTATACATACCAGTACATCGTTTAAATAACGATATAATCGATTTAATTGAAAAAGATAAAGTGCTAATGAGAATGAGTGTTTCGTAGCCTCTGTCACGCCTGCGAACAGCAAGCAAGACAAATTTATCTCATTAGCACACTAATATTAAGGACTCTTTTTCATTTAGAGTTGACTATAAAAAGGATGTTTTATGAAAAATAACCATACGCTAATTATCGGCGGCGGTATCGTCGGTGCGACGCTTGCCCTTAAACTGGCACAAGACAATAATCCAGTGACACTCATTGATGCGCGCCCTGAACGTAGCGAGGCAGATTGGCAGCAGGTGCTTGGTCAACGTGATGCCCGTGTTTATGCGCTTAGCCTTGCCAGTATCGAATTATTAAAAGAGATTGGTGCTTGGCAGAAAATAGCAGCGTCAAGTCGCACAGCCGATTACTCACAAATGCAAGTCTGGCAACTAAACGGTAGAGGCGAGCTACTGTTCGGCGATAGTGGTAATAATAATGTTAATAACGATAGTGACAGCAGCAACTCGGCGCCGAAAATGCTTGGTAGTATGGTTGAGCCTGCTATCATTGAATATGCATTATGGCAGCGTTTATTAGCGCCTGATGTCAGTCAATATCTAACCGTCATCGCTGGGCAAAAAGTTGTCGATATGGATTGGCTGGGAAGCACACAAGGCTACCGTGTGACATTAGATAACGGAAGCGTGGTTAATGCGCGTCTCCTAGTTGGCGCCGATGGTCGTGGCTCATTTGTGCGCAAGCAAGCAGGTATTGAGCTTGATGTGCTTGATTATAAGCAAACGGCGATTTGCTGTGCGATTCAAACTGAAAAACCGCATCAAGCAACTGCCCGTCAAGCCATGCTACCGACTGGCACGTTGGCACTGTTGCCGCTCGCTGATATCACTGATGAAGATAAAGCCAATCCACAGCACTGGCAATCGATTGTATGGACATTACCGCGCAATCAGGCATTAGCTTTGATAGCGGAACATCCAAGATACATCGCTGATAAATTGGCTGCTGCCAGTCATTATGAGCTTGGTGCTATCCACAAAATTGAGTCAATCGCCAGTTTTCCACTGGCAGCGCAGCAAGCGAAAAGCTACGTGGCGGATAACTTAGTATTAATCGGTGATGCCGCGCATGGTGTCCATCCACTTGCGGGACAGGGACTCAATCTAGGTATGCTCGATGTGAAAGCATTAAGCGAGCAACTTACCCATGATTATAACCGTAGTGGCGGTACGCTTTGGGGTGCCAATCAAACCTTGCGTAGTTATGAGCGTTTGCGCCGTCCACATAATAGTCTGATGATGCACAGCTTCTCAGCGCTGAACTGGCTGTTTGCAGGCTCGCTGGCTCAGCTACGTCCTATCCAACAACTTCGTAATGAAGGAATGTACCGCGTGAGCAAAATCAAGCCATTGATGCGGTTGTTTGCTAAGCAGGCGAGTGGGGTTTAGAGGTTCAAATGTTGATAAATAACATTAATATATAGAGAATGTTGAATGAGTAAAACTTGGCTTTCATTTGAACAGCAGCTTGTTAGTCTTAAAAATAAAGGCATGCAAGTAGATAATGACTCATTAGCAACTAGCTATTTAGAACGAGTCGGATACTATAGATTAAGTGGTTATTGGTATCCATTTCGGCAGTTCGATAAAAACAATACAAATCAGCACTTAGGATTGTTTGTAGATGATACTCATTTTCAGCATATTGTAGATTTATATGTTTTTGACAAGAAGTTGCGACTGTTAGCAATAGATGCTTTAGAAAGAATAGAGATGGCAGTTCGAGTGGATATTGCTCATACATTAGGTAAAAAAGACCCACAAGCTCATGAACAAGCTGACAAACTAGATGGCAACTTTGCAAAAAAGGCTATAAAGAATGGAAGGAATAAAGGTAAGACGGAGCATCAGCTTTGGTTAGCTAAGCATAGTCAGTTATTGTATCGAGCGAGAAAAGAGCCGTTTATTCTCCATCACAATAAAAACTATCAGGGTATAGTACCTATTTGGGTAGCGATTGAAGTTTGAGACTTTGGCTGTATGTCTAGATTATATGCTGGTATGACCTTTTCAGATAAGACGCTTATCGCTAAAAAGTATGGCGCTAATGCAAAACAGTTTGAAAAATGGTTACGTAGTTTGAACTTTATTCGTAATGTCAGTGCTCATCATAGTCGGCTATGGAACGCAAACATTCTTGAGCAATCAGCTCCCATTAGTTTCGACAGTAAATGGTCAAAACTAGTCAACCATAAACCGTTCTTTTATTTTTGTATTATGCATTATATGTTAAAGGTAATTTGTCCTAGTTCGAGTTGGAATCAACGTTTTAAAAGTTTATTGAACGAGTTTCCTGCTGTACCTGATGATACGGTTAAGCTTAAAGATTTTGGTTTAATAACAAGCTTAGAAGATTGGAGGTTGTGGCAATAGTATGAACGGATGCTGATGAGGAGCTAGAAATAGAGAACCGCCACTTGCAAAAGCAGAGGTGACGGTCATATTGATATACATGATATCACTTAATATGAATTTAGCAAATGCTAAGATGTATCTACCCCAACGCCGAAAACACCACCATCAACACTGGCGAGACGATATTAATAATAAAGCCAAAGCTAATCGCCAATGGCACGACCTTTAGACCGCCAGATTGCTGAATTATTGGTAACGTAAAATCTAAACTGGTCGCACCACCAAGCCCAACTGAGGCAGACGGATATTTACGCATAAACACGGGGATGAATATCAGCGCAAAGAACTCACGTATCAAGTCATTAAATAACGCTACACTGCCCCAAATCGCTCCATAAGCATCGGTCATGACGATAGCTGATAGCGAATACCAACCAAAGCCTGACGCCAGCGCTAAGCCTTTTGTCCAAGACACTTCGCTAAATAGTAGCGCAAAGAGTAGCCCGCCAATCAACACCGCTAACGTAAAGATAATGCTCATCTCCACGCCGCGTTTATTGAGCAGCACTTCTTTGAGCGTAATCCCTGAACCTTTTAGACCAATGCCAACCAGTAGAATCAATATCATTAGTAGCACCGTCATGGTGTTTTCAGGCGGCATATAGGTCGCTGGCAAGAAATAACCGATCACAAAACCTATTACCACACAAATGACTTGGGCGAGGCTACCGCGAATACTAACGCGATGTTCTTTAGATTTGACGACTGGTTTTTTGGCATGCCAAGGTTTTAGGTGATCAAACAGCATCAGTCCAAACAGGCCACTACCGATAGTCAAGAGGGCTAACACAGTGACATACAGCGTAATTTCGCCTACTTGGCTACCCAAACCTTCAATTTGCGATAGTTCAATACCAATCAAAGTCAAAATGATAAACACCAAATAAGACAATCCCTTCTCAGCAAGAGCAGTCATTTTTGTATTAACAGGAATGGCAAAGCCAATAAACATTGGCGTCAATACCAATATGAGAGTAATCAGGCTTTGCATAGGATAAGCTCGAAATATTGGACTCGAAAGGTGAGACTTTGAATAGTGGAATCGTGGCCTTTTTATAAGCGGGCAATTGTATCATATCAGAAGTTAAAATCTGGCTGTTAAAGCTACTATAGTGATGACGTAGACGTTAATTAAGCAAGGTATTGAGATTTTTATTTATGCCAAACAATTCAACATCCAAAAATACTAATAATAAAAATGATCTAGCACCTTTAACTAAACTTCACTTAACAGTTTTCGGTGGTACTAGCGGTATCGGATTGGCTTTAGCTTTGCATCATTTAAAACTATAGTTAAAATATCTTAAAAACGCTACAGTGCTGCTGGTATAAATTTTTTGCAGCATCTGTCTGCATAGGCACAGCAAGCAAGAAAAATTAATATCAGCAGTACTTGATGTATCGATATTACTTTTCTCTGACTATAGGTGTGCTGACGAGCGTATGACCGAGCATCATGTGCATCATTTTGATGCGCAGCGGTGCAACTAATAGGAGTAGCCACATGATCGCACTAATTTGGTGCTAGCCATGAAGTGGTAGATATGACAAGTGTTTATGGCTACTTAGTGGCTACGACCTCAGTATTTATGCCGCTTTGGCGGTGCAAACTAAGCGCGTTGAGATGTGGTTTGTGAAGTTGGCACGGCAGCTGCTATGTGTATCGTGTGCAATGTTTATCGTGCACATCGTGGAATCAATACCGCGAGTCATCCTAAATAGAGTGAATGGAGTTTGACCATGAAACTGACCAAATTATCACATGCTGTTATCGCTGCTTCTTCAATGACTGTCGGCGCAATAGCTCACGCTGAAATTACTACTTCGGGTTCGGTGGCCTTAACTAGCGATTACAAGTTCCGCGGTATCACACAAACATCTAATAATGCAGCTATACAAGGCAGCTTGACTGCATCTCATGATAGCGGTGCTTACGCAACGGTGTGGGGCTCAAGCATAGATAGCTTAGTCGGTGGTTCAGAAATGGACTTTATACTCGGTTATGCTGGCGAATCGAGCGATATTTCTTACGATGTCGGTGTAATACGTTATGCCTACCCGGGTGCTAATAGTGGCAATGCTGGTGGTGCTGAGCCTGATTACAATGAAGTTTATGGCTCTGTAGCTGCTCGCGGCACGAAAGTTGGCGTGGCGTATTCCGATGACTATTTCGCCGAAACCGGCAAGTTTGGTTATGTTTTTGCCTCATACGGTACTGAGGTTTCAGGCGTCGGTGTATCGGCATCTATTGGCTATAACTATTTCTTTGATGACAACAATGCGGCAGGTGAAGGTCTAGGAGCGTTCCTAGGAAATGCAGCTATCACTGATGATGCTTACATCGATTATAAAGTCGCTGTTAGTAAAGAAGTTAAAGACATCGGCTTTGAGTTGGCTTATATCGGCACTGACCTAAACGAGAAAGATGCTGGTGGTCTAAACATCGACGGCTCCTTCGTAGTCACCGCCTCCAAATCCTTCTAGTCCCATTGTTTTCCGGCTGCCTCTCGAGGCAGCCATCTCCCAAACATGGCGTACGCCAACATGAAATTGGTTACTGCCGTTATTAAACCTTAGATTAAAAAATGAAGATAAAACTAAAGAACAGGTCTAATAAATTTAGACAGGCATAGGAGTTGGTTGTAAAGCTTTCTCATCAGCTATCGCTTTCGGTTGCAAGCCATGCGTTTGGAGTTTGCGAATAAACCGTGATTTGCTATCTATACACCATAAACGTTTGATCTCATAACTGCCGCGCAGACCGATCAGTATAAATGGTTGGCAGGCGCTTACGAAAATGCGGTATTGCCAGCGTGCCCCACGTCAAACTGACCACCATCATAAGACCAATAACAAATAGCGTATCAGTAGCCATATACTCAGCACTTTGAAAGATAGAAACGGTAATGAACCGCGTTTGGAATGGCTAGAACAATAATCCTACATTGCTATTATACCATTCACAAAAATTAGAGTAGCAAGGAAAACGAGTGCAAGTGCTACACACTGTAGACTAAACGAGTTTGACACGGCTAATCGTACTTTTTGGGTTTGGTATTAGATATGAGCAACTACTTGTGCTGTTCTAGCCTCTATATGATTGATTATAGGCTGAACCAGACAAGCAATACTATCTTCTTGCTCATTTGCTAATGGCTCAATAATACTTGTCTTAGGCGATACCGCTAGATTTGGATAATCTTTACGATAATGACCACCGCGACTCTCAAGGCGTTGATAAGCCGATTGAACGATTAAAGTCGCTAATTGTAGTTGTCGCGCTAACTGAAAATTGGCTAACTGATTCGAGCTCTTAGAACTGTGCACACTACTTATATTGGACTGATTGGCTTTAGCGTTGACTAGCTGTTGCTGCCACTGCTGAATTTGCTTAAGCGCTTGCTCTAACTGCTCAGCACTGCGACTGATACCCATGTTATTGGTCATTAATACTTTGAGCTGGGCGGTTATTTCAAGAAGCTCATTATCAGTGTTTAATTCGTTCTCTAATTCGTTCTTTAATTCGTTATGCTTATAAGTAGAAAATAAAGGCAGAGTGGCGGTAGATAATATAACGGGCTGGGTTTCTTTTAGTATTGGCGGTGTCCATATATCAATAGCTGGCTGTTCTATATTAATATCATAGGAAGTTGTCGCTGGTTTTTCCATCGCTGTTAAATAGCGCGGTAAGCTGGCAGCGATATTGCGACCGACCACCACACATTCTAATAACGAATTACTTGCCAAGCGATTTGCACCATGCAAACCCGTGTAAGCAACTTCGCCAGCCGCATAAAGCCCTGCCACATCGGTTACGCCATTGGCATCAGTGACCACGCCGCCGCAACTATAGTGCGCGGTCGGGGCAACAGGGATTGGCTCCCTAGTCATATCGATACCGAGATTGAATAATGTTTGATAAATTTGCGGAAAATGCTGCTGTAAAAATACAGCTGGCAAGTGACTGACATCAAGATGTACGTAGCCAAGCCCATTATTATTGATCTGCTCAGCTATTGCGCGGGCAACGATATCTCGCGGTGCAAGTTCAGCGCGCACATCAACATCAAGCATAAAGCGTTTGCCAGATTGAGGGCAGTAAAGCCGACCGCCTTCGCCGCGTAAGGCTTCCGATATTAAAAAACTACTATCGTCCAGTGCCAGCCCCGTCGGATGAAACTGGATAAATTCTAAATTTGCCAAACGGCAACCTGCCTGCCATGCCATGATGACGCCATCACCGACACAGACGTTGGGCGCGCTGGCTCGTTGAAATAATTGCCCTAAACCACCACTGGCTAAAACAACTGCGCGACTATAAAAAGTGAGTTGACGCTGACTGCTATGATCAAAAACTTGTGCCCCTTGGCATCGGTTATCACTGTTATCAGTTAATAAATTCAGTGCTTCGTGGTAGGGCCGTATACTGATATTAGACGCCGCTTTCGCCTTTAAAATCAAAGCTTCCATAACGTAGCGACCTGTCGCATCATCAGCATGGGCAACGCGTCTACAGCCATGACCGCCTTCTTTGGTTAAATGTAAATCTGCAGTTTGTAGTTCAGTGAAAGATTTTTTGTTAATTTCTTGAGCAATCTGGGTAAAAGGCACGCCTTGCTCGCACAGCCATTGAACGGCTTGCTGTCCAGCGCTCAAAATACTGGCTGTATTATCTGCCGCACATAATCCTGCACCCGCGATGAGTGTGTCGGCAATATGGTCAGCAACTGAATCGTTTTTATCTAAACTTGCGGCGATACCACCTTGGGCATAATGGCTTGAGCAGACTTCAAGTTCAGCTTTGCTTAATAGAGTAACGCTCAGCGACTCTGGTAAAGCAAGCGCGGTACTTAGTCCTGCCAGCCCTGCACCAATGATGAGCACATCTGTCTTTATGATAGCATCAAGGTTCTGATGCACATCACAGTTGTCTTTAGCGTTTGACCAAATCGCGCTCATATTATGCTGCTCCAACATTTGCAAACAGCGCACGATCTTTGACGATATCGCCGCTTGCTGCTACCCGCTGTTTTTGTGATTCAGCAAAATCAAGCATACGTTGTAATGGTTTTTTAGCGGCTATCGCTAGCTCAGGCGTCATCAAAACTTCACCGCTCCGCTGTGTCAAGCATTGCTCAATACCTTGCAACCCATTCATTGCCATCCATGGACAAAAAGCACAGCTCTTACAGCTGGCACTTTCACCAGCCGTCGGCGCTGCCAAGAAGCGCTTGTTTGGTGAGCGCTTTTGCATCTCATGTAATATTCCTAAGTCAGTTGCGACGATAAAGGTATCGGCATCCATCTCATAAGTGGATTGCAGCAGCTTACTGGTCGAGCCAACCACGTCGGCAAGCTCCACGACACTATCTGGAGATTCAGGATGTACCAATACTTTTGCTGTCGGATATTCAGCTTTTAATTGTTCAAGCTCAGTGGCTTTAAACTCATTATGTACCATACATGAGCCTTGCCATAGCAGCATATCTGCGCCAGTCTCACGCGCAATATATTTACCCAAATGTCTATCAGGACCCCAAATGATAGGCTCGCCTTGCGCATGCAAATGACGAACAATATCAATGCCCACCGATGACGTCACCACCCAATCTGCCCGTGCTTTCACTGCCGCGCTGGTATTGGCATAAACCACCACCGTACGCTCAGGATGAGCATCACAAAAGGCAGAAAATTCATCGGCAGGGCAACCCAAGTCAAGCGAGCATTCCGCTTCCAAGTCTGGCATAAGCACGGTTTTTTCCATACTGAGTATCTTTGCCGATTCGCCCATAAAACGTACGCCAGCGACGACCAATGTCTGCGCACTATGCGCTTGACCAAAGCGCGCCATCTCAAGCGAATCACCAACACAGCCGCCTGTCGCTAATGCCAAATCCTGAATAAAGGGATCGACATAATAATGCGCGACTAAGACGGCATTATGCTCTTTTAACAACTGCTTAATATTTTCTTCAACTTGCAGTCGCTCACTACGCGGCAAGTCTGCGGGCATTTTTGCTTTGGCATATTCAATATTCATTTGCGTGGCAATGCGATTATCAGTACTCATAATCGGTGCGTCATACGGATACGTTTTCATAAGTACAAGCCTTTAATGCAATAACGACAAATCATCTGCCGCTAAAAGTGAGTCAATAAATACCGCTAAAAAATAAACTGTTTTAATTATGCTCATTTTGAGCATAAATACAAGCAGTTTTTTATACGTTTATTATTTATGCAGGACTCATTTTGTATAATTACAAGCACAAGCTATGATAAGCATCGATTCAAGCTGTCAAAAAGCGAAAGAGGACTCCAACCGAGCTAGTGTGGAGATGAATTTCGTATTTGTTTTTAGCCTTGTTGATTTTGAATATAATGCTTAATAACCTCCAATGACGCCCCACCACAAGACCCTGCAAAATATGAGCGAGACCAAAGTACAGGCTTGGAATAAGCCCCTCTTAAATCCAAAAATTCACCCCTCATTCGTCTACTTGTGACTGACTTCAGGTTATTAACCAACCTGCTCAATTGCACGGTTGGTGGGTACTGAATAAGAATGTGAATATGATCAGCCTCGCCATTGCACTCCTTTAGTTCGGCATCGAATTTTTTGCATATCTCGGCGACACACTCATGGAAATAATTGTGATGTACCTCGCCAAGCACCTTCTTTCGATACTTGGTAATAAAAATCAAGTGAACATGAAGATTGAAGGCAGCATGGCGATTTTTATATATCTCACTCATTGCAATAAAAACTCTTAAATGCTAGCATTATATTGATAATATCAAATACATACTCATTAATAAAGAGAGTATTTATGAAGATCAACAAGGCGTACAAATTTAGGCTTAAGCCTAATGCGGAGCAACAGGTTATTCTAAATAACCTTGTTGGCTCTGCGCGTTTTGTTTGGAATCAAATGTTGGCAATCTCGCTTGAGATGTTTGCTAAAAATGAGTTTATTAATGCGACCAATCTCGTTAATAAAATCATGGAGGTTAAGAATAATCCTGATTTTGAGTTCTTAAAAACCCACTCAAATGCGGTGTCCTTACAGCAAAAGATTCGTGATCTAGCCTCGGCTTGGTCGCGTTTCTTTGATCCTAAAGTTCATATCAGGTTAAAAGAAAATAAGAAGAAACCTAAAAAAGCCAAGTTCTTTAAATTAGCTGATGGCACAGAAATTCAGCTACGCCCGTTGATGCCAAGATTTAAGCGTAAATCTGATGGCCGAGATTCAATCAGGTTGGTTCAGTTTGATAAATACTGTCGTGTTGAAGGCAGTCGTATCAAACTGCCTAATGGCATTGGTTTGGTGAAATTTAGAAAGTCGCAAGATATTATCGGCATCATCAAAAACGTTACCATTAGCAAGAAATCGGGGCACTGGTACGTATCGTTTGGCACTGAACGCGAAGTTGAAAACCCACGCCACCCTGCTACCAGCGCACTAGGTTTGGATTTGGGCATCACAAAGCTGATCACCACCTCAAACGGTGTGACCATCAAACCAAAGAATAGCTTTAAAGCCAATCAAGTGAAACTTGCTAGATTGCAGCGCCAGTTGGCAAAGAAAGTGAAATTCAGTGAAAACTGGAAAAAGCAAAACGGTAAGATTCAAAAATTGCATCATCATATCGCCAATGTTCGCCATGACTACTTGCATAAAATCACAACCACACTCAGCAAAAGCCACGCCATGATTGTCGTTGAAGATTTAAAAGTCAGTAATATGTCGAAATCAGCCAGCGGGTCGATGGAAAACAAAGGACGTAATGTCAAAGCCAAGTCGGGATTGAATAAATCAATTCTGGATCAAGGTTGGGGCATGGCGCTTGATATGCTTGAGTATAAACAGCACTGGCGCGGTGGGTTGCTGATCAAAGTAAATCCAAGATTTACCAGCCAAACCTGCCTTAAGTGCCAACATGTTGCTGTCGATAACAGACAAACTCAGTCAAGATTTGAGTGCGTCAAATGTGGTTATATTGCGAACGCAGATTTCAATGCTGCGCGTAATATATTAGCGGCAGGGCATGCCGCTTTGTCTGTGGAGGGAGGATGCAGTAAAGGTCGCCCGATGAAACAGAAAACTTGTGACACTTGTGAGAAAGTCACCTAAGAGCTAACGCTTTTAGAATCCCACACTTGAGCTTTTCGAAAGTGGCGGGAGTATGTCAAACTGAGCATATGGTCAAGAGCTTATCAGTTGATCTTTATTTCATAATTAAAATAAAAGGTAATCATTAACGTCATGACGTTGTCATATTCACATGCGCATCAACAAGGTAGCGGCACGACTGAAGTTGTCGCAGTACTGGTTGCGATTACGGAGCACACGGCGCGCGTTTTAACCGTTGATCAAGGCAAGCTACTGCCCAATGGTCCACTGATGCCACTACACCGCTCATTGCAAGCAGGCGTGCGCCAATGGGTTGAAGAGCAAACACAGCAGCCACTGGGTTATTTGGAACAGCTATATACCTTTGTTGACACCAATAGACGCAATGATGATGGTCATGCGCTGGTCTATGTCAGCTATTTGGGATTGGTACAAGAAACACAAACGCAGCTACAAAGCCAAGCCTTATGGCGTGAATGGTATGATTATTTTCCATGGGAAAATCATTTAGATGGTATGCCAGTTATCATTATGGAACATATCGTACCGGCGTTATTACGTTGGGCAGATGACGCAAGAGAGCCTGATATTCAGCAGCGTCGGTGTCAGCGTATTGGTTTATGTTGGGGCGTCAGTGAGACGGTTCTAAATAAATCCTCTCAAAATAAAAGCGTATTTTCAAATAAAGAGATAAACAATAAACCAATAAATAACCAAGAATACGAGAATAGGGAATACGAGAACAGAGAATGGGTTGCAGAACATGTCCTTCTGCGCTATGAGATGCTCTATGAAGCAGGTCTTATTGCAGAAGCACCGACTTATCCGCCAAGCTATTTGTCAAATTCTCAATCTGGTAATGCTCAATCTGTCAATTCTCAATCTAACAAGGCGTTTAAATTGTCTGATAACTGGTCACAGTTTATAGGGTCGCCGATGTACTATGACCATCGCCGAGTGATTGCGACGGCCATCTCAAGGCTACGTGCAAAAATTGAATATCGTCCGCTCATTTTCGGCTTAATGCCAGATGTATTTACCTTGTCGCAGTTGCAGCAAAGCGTCGAAGCTTTATCTGGTGTGCCACTACATAAGCAAAACTTCCGTCGGCTACTCGAGTCGCAAAATCTTGTACTAGAAACAGGGCAGAGTAGCAGCGCTCAGCGTGGTCGCCCTGCCAAGCTTTATCGTTTTCGCCATGATATTGAGCTGCAAAGTTTACTGATGGATAGCAAATTGCCCAAGCGTAAATAGCCGCCCAATCTCTATCAGGCTCTATAGTCAGCTCAAAATAAAAGCGATACGATTGTAATAACGTGCTATTGGCTATAATTTTTCTTGCTTGCTGTTCGCAGGCGTGACAGAGGCTGCAAAAAATTTGTAGCCAATAGCACTGATCGTTTTTAAAATGAATCGACTCTATCATCATTAAATCTTATAAATTTATTGAAAATTTTAATTTATGATATTTTCTTGCGAGACAATAAACTTTACGTTATATTTATGCTCATTTTGAGTTTAAATAAAGAAGATTTATCATAATAGACGTATATATCAGTTAAAGACACGCAAAATAAGGACCAAAAATGACAATGAAACAAGAGCCAGCATTGGCTGAAGTATTGCTTAAACCTTTGGTTGAGTTGGCATTAACAGAAGACTTAGGCAGGCGCGGTGATGTCACCTCCCAAGCGACTATTCCAGCAGACATGCAAGCGCAATTACAGATTAAAGCGCGCCAAGCAGGCGTGATATGTGGTATGGATTTAGCGCGCTTATCTTTTGCCTTGATTGATGCAGAGATCGAGTTTATTGCGCACGTCCATGATGGTGAGACGGTCGAAGCAGGCACAGTGTTAGCGATTGTACGCGGCAATGCGCGTAATCTGCTGACTGCAGAGCGTACAGCGCTCAACTTTATGACGCATCTCAGTGGTATTGCGACCGATACCAAAAAGATTGTCGATAGCGTGGCAGAATATCCCGCGCAAATTACTTGTACCCGTAAAACCATTCCAGGCTTACGTATCGTCCAAAAATACGCGGTACGCTGTGGCGGCGGACGCAATCATCGCTTAGGGTTAGATGATGCGATTTTAATTAAAGACAACCATATTGCCATTGCAGGCGATATCAAAACAGCCATTAAGCAAGCGCAAGACTTTGCTGGGCATTTGATTCCAATCGAAGTGGAAGTCGATACATTAGCGCAGTTAGAGCAAGCGCTTGATGCTGGCGTGAGTTTGGTACTTTTGGACAATATGGCGCCTGAGATATTGTTGCAAGCCGTCGCTATGTGTCAAGGTCGAGCTAAAACCGAAGCATCAGGTGGTATCACCCCTGAAACCGTGCAAGCCGTCGCAAAAACAGGCGTAGATTTTATCGCGATGGGTTATTTGACGCATAGCACGACTGCACTCGATATCGGTCTTGATTTTAGCGCATAAAACAACCATCCAATTTTATGGGTTAAATCGTTGATGATTTAAAATACCAGTCATTAACCTGTTAAAATAGCAGCTGGCTATTGAGTCTATACTGATTTAGTGCTAGCAGAGAACTCAAGCAAAGTAATGATTCGTTTGGGTTATCTGCCTATGATACAATGCCGCTGCTACCGACTATAAGGTCATCGCTACAACCGTAGGGTGACCTTATCTTTTTGCCCAGTTTGACCAATAGACAAGCGAGCGCTCAGTGAATACTGAAATTATTAAGATAATCTTAGCCTTTATGGTGTTGATTAACCCCTTTAGCGCATTGACATTGTTCTTGGATTCGACACGCGGTTATTCGATGAATAATCGACGAAAAGTGGCACGCGTTGCTTGTCTAACGATTTTTATTACCATCAGTTTCTTTACCTTAGCAGGCGAAACGCTCCTCAAAGTCTTGGGTATTTCGATCGGCTCCTTTCAATTGGCAGGCGGTATATTGGTATTTTTAATCGCTTTAAATATGATGAATGGCGATGGTAATCCAGTCAAGCCCGATCAAGAAAACTTCGATGTCGATCATCTACAAGGTGCGCCGCCAACGATGGCAGCCGCAGTTGTACCCATTGCTATTCCGATGATGATTGGACCGGGTGGTATTTCAACCGTGATCATTTACTCATCACAAGTTTCAGGTATCCTGCAAGTATCTGCTATTTTGATTGCGGGTTTGTTTATCAGTCTATTTTGTTATTTGGCATTGATGGCAGCCGGTCGTATCAGTCGCTTATTAGGTGATACAGGACTCAATATTATGAGTCGAATTATGGGTATGTTACTGGCTGCCGTTGCTATGGAAATTATCGTCAATGGTCTACGCACGCTATTTCCCAATTTATTGTAGTTTTTTATACTGTACAACCTAGGTAATCAGTCAAATAGAAAACCAAACATTTTAAAAAGTGTTTGGTTTTCTGTTCTTAAGCGCTGTGTTTATTTCTAGCTAAATATGATTGAGCTGAAAATGTCTGTTTTAACTTTGGTATAAATGCCAAGCCAAATAAAGCATCAGTATGCCTATCAAGGCATCGAGGATATTCCAGGCTTTTGGTTTGGCAAATAAAGGTTTGAGTAACTTTGCGCCATAGCCGAGTGCAAAAAAGAAACAGAATGAAGCGCTGACCGCACCTACTGCAAAGGCAAGCTTACTACTGGCACCCGTCGAAACCATTCCAACCAGTACTAAGGTATCCAAATACACGTGTGGATTTAACCACGTAAAACCAAAGCATAGTAACAGCGCTTTTTTTAAACTGATGACGACTTGTCCATCGACGATGAGTGCGTGTGATAAGCGCATACTGGCATATAAGCTTTGCAATCCGTAACCTAACAAAAATAGGACGCCCGCGACCTTTGCAATATTGACCACTTGCGGGTAGCGCGCTGTTACCGCGCCAAATCCGCCAACGCCAGCTGAAATCAACAACGCATCACTGACTGCGCAGAACAGACAGACAAAAAATATGTGCTCGCGTTTCAGCCCTTGTTTGAGGACAAAGGCATTTTGTGAACCAATAGCGATAATCAGCGATAAGCCAAGCAAAAAACCAGAACTATAATCGGTGATATTCATGATGGCTGTCTTATCCTTTAAAAACGCTGACGTTTGCTTACTGGCAGCACGGCAAAAAGCTGTTAAGATAAGGGATTGAATGGTCGAATGCAATCAGTAAATGGGTGAGGAGCAGGGTAAGTCATGGTCATAAGTTTGACAAGAATGCTACAGTCGTTTGGGCAAGCAAACGATGACCTACCAACTATCGCTGCCAAAAATGCTCAGCAAGCAGCCGCTAATAACGTTGCGACTAATGAAAATAAACCTAGTAAAAATGACGATAACAGTACGTCTAAAAATGCTATTTCAGTGCTTAGCGAACCACAGCGTACCGAACGTATTTGTGATGCTTTAGCGCAAGTGTCTGATATTCGCACGCCAACGCCGTTGACCGATCGTTATTTGTCCAACCGTGCTCAAATGCGACCGAGCAATAGACCACCTTTTGACCCAGATACCTTATGGTTTCTTAAACATGGACGTTGTCCAATTATGACTGAGCTTGTAGACGTAGTCGATGAAGCCGCCCTAAATGCGATGCCGATTGAGGCGGTTGCTATATTAGACAGAATTAATGGCAAATTAAAACGTTATCGCGAATGGAGTAGCGAGCTTAATGATGAGCAACAGCAGCAACATAATGAGCGCCAATTTGTCATTGATAAGCTGATATCAGAAAGTATTCCAGAAGCCTTGCATCATTACGAGCAGCTACAGCGATTTAGCCCGCATCGTACTAAGAATAATGTGGGTCAAGGTAAAATGACTGCAGGCGATATGTTGACAGATTTGTTTTTAGAGATTGATTATGAGCTTGATGAGTTGTTAGAGGAGCTGCATCAAACGGTGATGAATCGTCTGGCTTCAACACATCGTTATGTGAAAAGCCGTACGCAGAATTAGTCGCCAGTTTTTGTCCTGTTAAAAAAGTTAGCATCAGTAAACACAAACAACTCAATGCATAACAATATAGGGCTTTTATAAAGCCTTATTTTTTTGTTTAATAAAATCATCGAATACTATAGTTGATCCATTTTTAAAAGAGTACAGCACTGCTGGGGTTAATTATTCGTAGCCTCTGTCTGCGCAGGCACAGCAAGCAAGAAAAATTAATCCCAGCAGTGATTTATAACATTTGTACTTCTTTTATTTGGGACTCACTATATCAAAAATAATAATAAATTTGCCAATTAATACTATTAAATAATAAGGATACTCTTATGACCCAAATCACTGCCATGCTTGTCATGTTTGTTTTATATGGAGTGCTACCCGCAGCAGGTCTGTATTTAGGCTATCGTGGCATCAAAAAAGTGACTGCGCCCAAGATGCTAGCATACAAAGCGATGCCGCAATTGGGTTATATTCCCGAAAAAAGCTTACCGCTTGACGTCAAAACTGCACTGACCCAAATTAATGAGAAAGGTGAAAAGCTGCGCCTTATTTATGGTGATAGCAATAATGATGGCAAGATAGATGATAAAGATACGGTTGACGAAACTTATATCATGATTCAAAACTTAATGGATAAGCATATTCCGCAAGCGATAGCGGATTATCGTCGCTTACATGACTTAGATGTCGGGGAGGGCGCACTGGCTGACAGCACTAAAATTAAACACTCTGATGTCACTGGTAAAGAGGCATTACTAGATATACTCATGACGATTAATACCCAGTTTGATGATCTGCTTAACGCATCCTATCATCAAGATGGGCAAAAGCTGCTAGCGACCAATCGGTATTTACAACAGCGTTTTGACAATCCCACAGTGAGTGCAGATACGCAGTTCCTTAACAATACTACTAAAATAGAGACCATTGAAAAGCTATCGGACGATACCATTAAAAGTACAGATATTAGACTATGAACGATGGATTATAAATGGTCAGCTAGTAATTATGTGCTTAAATGATTAAAAGTGAGTTACGATGAGTATATTGATAGGCGTTGGTGTCATAACGACAGTAAGCGTCTTTTATTTGGGCAGAAAAGGCTGGTATGCTTTCCATAAAGCGGTTGGTATCACACCTGGCGTACTCATTTATCACGATAAAAATGCACCATTAGCGTTAGCTAATATTAATTGGCAACAGCTAAATCTTAACAAAAGGTATCTTAAATCTTTAACAGATAGTCAGCTACGCCAGCTGCATCGTATCGATGAGAAAGTAGCCAGCTATCATGCTTATCAGGCTGAACTTAAATTAAACGAGAAAACACCTGCAATCACCGAGCAGCAGTTTGTATTGCATAAAATGCTGCATACACGGTTGCCCGAAATGCTTAGTAATTATTATCAACTGATGACTATGCATTTAGTGGCTAAAAATTCTAATACTAAAGCTGAAGCTGGCAAGTTGTTGCAAGACGTATTAGATAATATAGAACAGCGTTTAGATAGCTTGTTAGAACAAATGCAGAAACAGCAACTGCAGGATTTGAGAGCTATGAAAAACTATATCGACAGTCATCATAAATAGAGTATGAGTCAGTCCTAAATAAAAGAAATACAAATGTTATAAAGCACTACTGGGGTTCATTTTTCTTGCTTGCTGTAGCTAGCAGACAGGGGCTGCGAACAATTAACCCCAGTAGCTCTGTACTCTTTTAAAAGTGGATCAACTATATGAGTCAATAGAGAGTATTTGCTGAAACCACATACAAAAAAGCTGCTAATGATTATGTATCATTGGCAGCTTTTTATTAGCTACGTTAAATCTAAAACAGATTAGCGTTTATCATTGCGGTCACGAGTATTACGGGTGCCGCGGCTGGCAGGACTGCCACTGGTTTTTGGTTTGGCGCTACTACCAGTGCTATTACGATTATCGCTACGAGTGTCAGTACGACGTGCTTTAAGCGGTTTATTTTTGATACGCTCTTGCTTTTCTTTAGCTGCGCCATGCAGACCAGTACCATAACGTGGGCGTAAGCTCACTAGGTCTGTCAAAGTATTAATATCTTTTCTATCCAGCTCTAAGAAGCGACCTGTACGCAGCTCTTTTGGTAACGCAATATTACCGTAGCTCGTACGTAGTAGACGGCTGACTTTAAGACCTTGTGACTCAAATAAACGGCGAACTTCACGGTTACGACCTTCTTTAAGCTGCACATGATGCCACTTGTTGACGCCTTCACCACCGCCTTCTTTAATATCTTCGAACTTAGCCATGCCATCTTCTAACATGACACCTGTTGTCATCGCTCGTGCCATATCTGGGGTAACATCGCCCAGCACACGTACGGCGTATTCACGGGTCACTTCACTAGACGGATGCATCAAGCGATGCGCCATCTCGCCATCGTTAGTAAATAATAAGAGACCTGTCGAGTTAATATCCAAACGCCCTACCATCACCCAGCGGTCATGAGTCAGCTTTGGCAGGCGCTCAAATACGGTAGGACGACCTTCTGGATCATTGGCTGAGCACACTTCACCTTCAGGCTTATAGTAAGCCAAAACGCGGCGACGTTTCTCATTCTCGGCGGTGTATTTAATCTGACGACCATCAACGCGGATCTCATCACCTTGCTCAACGCGGTCACCGATGGTAGCTGGACCATTATTGACGGTTACACGGCCTGCTTTAATGACTTCTTCCATCTGACGACGTGAACCAAGTCCCATACGGGCAAGTGCTTTTTGCAGTTTTTCATCTTTCATAACGATTTCCTTGAATCGGTGGGTTTACATTTCTCAATGTAGGTATGTTTAGTGCATAAATATGCAGAGGCATATTCTACGCTATTTAAGCTGTTTATGCAGCCCTTTTGGATCTGTAACTACATAAAATCGTTGCCAAATTTTGATTGCAGGAAGTCTAAAAAATTATAGTCGGCAATACCATAGTCACTGTACTACAAAAGAGTTATGCTTTGGATGAATATCATAAAACAATTTAGATAAATCATTTTCCATCTAATCTTGGCGTTGAAACTTCACTTGAGATCATTTCTTCTCGATGGGATTTAGATCAGGGCTGTAGGGTGGTAGCCATAAAATACGATGGCCATGTCTAGTCAGTAGTTTTTGAATACGCCTATTTTTATGAAAAGCTTGTCACTCGATCACAGCTCTCGTCTTGCGCTCGGGCAAAGCAGTGCTTTGCTTTATCTTCGCTCATATCCATCACAATCACACATTTTTTTAAGCTTTGGTATCAGTATGAACTTGCACCAACTATAGAAAACCGCATTATTGATGTTTGTTTTTAAGCAATGGAGTGCAAAAAGCGTTTTGCCATAGAGCACATTAATGACATTGGTTCGATCTTTAGCTTGCCAATTATAACTGTCAATACAGGGGCTACCAATGGGGGGGATAACCATAACGGCGTATCGTCTCACTAATAAAGCCACTCTCATCCATGTATACAATAGCAAAGCCATGAGTAATGTATTCGTTAAGTTTGCTTAGATACTTAGCTCTTTTTACTGGGCCAGCTTTTAGATGCTACAAGTTGTTTTTTTGACTGATACCAATACGCTCTTTCCACTTCTGAATAGTTGTGGACCGATGTCATAGAAAGTAGCAGCTTCAGTAAAGGTCATATCCTCATTTAAGCTTTTAAGAGCTTGTTTGCGATAGTCTAGGGAATAAGTCATCGTTATTTATAGTAATAATTGGTTAGTTGATTTATCTCATAACATTGAAGTCAGGTGACTACATATTAAATACAGCACTTGAAAAATAGAATATAAAAAACTTCTAAAATTTATGGTGCGAATCAATAACTTTGATTAAAAATGAACTGTAGTCCTTTAATCCGCAATCAATTATGGTACTATGGCTTTATTTTATATAATCAATAGAATATTACCTAAAGTATAGCTAGCAACCTTCTTTAATATGAGCTACTGTCATTTACTATACTATGGTTTATAAGGGTCTATCATAATGCGTCAACCGTCTAAGCTAGTAGGTGCAACAAGCTTAATACTCATTAGTTTGCTATCCGGCTGTGCAACTACTACTATAAACTCTGGTCTTCAAGCTGGCGAGTTGCCCAATGCAGGTAGTTTTACTGCTGAAAATGGTCTCCAATTCAATGTTCAACCATTGAGCTTGGCCACATTGCCTCCTAAGAACTTAGTTCGATCTAACAGTGATTTGTCTCGCAGTGACCTGTCTCGTTTAATAAGAGCTTCCAACCCAATAGATTATCGCATCGCTAAAGGCGATATTCTAAGCATTATTTTGGTTGGTTACCCTGACATGTCAGCTGCTGGTGCTAGCGGTTATCCTGTTGATCAACAGGGCTTTGTGCAGTATCCATTGATAGGGCGTATTAAAGCTAGCGGTGTAAGCGTGCCGCAGTTTACTGCAAACTTACGTGCACAGCTGCAACGGTATCTCAAATACTCAGATCCACAAGTAAAAGTTGTTGACTATCGTGGCAACAAATTCTTTATTGATGGTGAGGTCAGCAAATCTGGTGAATTTGCTATAACAGATGCACCTGTTTCTCTATATACTGCGATTTCTATGGCAGGCGGCGCAACAGCTACAGGCGATTCAAATAATATCATATTGAATAGGAACGGTACGACTTATAACGTAGGGCTTCAGTCATTACGCGAGATGAACTCATCCGCCAATAAAATATATCTTCAGGATGGCGACTCAATTCATGTCAATAGCCAAGACATCAATAAAGGGTGGTGTTCTAAAAAGTATGCTGGCATTAGACATAGCCATAATTGACGTAAAAGAATACCATATCAAACACTTTGAAGTGATTATCGAGCTTCTTAGAGAAACAACAGGTTTTTCTAACCGCCCGACGCAATCGGTGTCTAAGGCGGCAATTATTACCTTCTATGCCTACCGTATGCTGCTTACCAATTTGTTTGTGATCACCTTTAAAGGCCGTTATAAAGCTGTCCCAGTTGTCCATGCTAATAGAGTCATAACTGACTTTAAGCTGCTTAAGACGGGCTCTTAACTTCTTAGCCGTTTTTAAGTCACGCCTGCCCCAGACATAAGCGACAATCTCATTGGTAGCACGGTCATAAGCATAGATGAGCCAGACTTTACGTTTCTTGCGATACACGTAAGTCCAAAACTCATCAACCTCTAAACGTTCATAGTAGCTCTTTTTAGGCGCAATCTTATACACGGATGAGCCTATGGTGCTCAATACTTTACCAATACTGATAGACATGACAACAGCAATGTCTCTGATGCCACAACCTCTAACCGTCATCAGCCGTATCTTATCTTCTATTCTAGAGTGACAGCCTTGGTAGGTTAAGGCATGGTCACCTATGAATTGACGTTTGCAGTCCTTACATTGGTAGTTCTGCTTACCATAGCTTTTTATGCCGTTTTTCTTTAAACTGGAACTGTGACAGTCGGGGCAACTGATATCTATTTGTGTCTTCATAACCTCAAATATATCATCTTGCTTTGGCTGTCACCCTCCTTTATTTCCTCAGCATACTTTCTGATACACCACCAAAAATTTTAACGAGCATCTCTTTTCGCAAAAATATTGGCAACCAATGCACCACTAAAGTTATGCCATACACTAAAGATCGCACTAGGCAAGGCAGCGACAGGATTAAAATAAGTCGCGGCAAGGGCAGCACCAAGACCAGAGTTTTGCATACCCACTTCGATCATAATGGCACGGCGTTGTTTCTCAGAGAAGCCGGACAAGCGAGCGATTAAATATCCAAAGGTATAACCCAGCATATTGTGTAAAGCCACGACGATAAATACGATAGCACCACTTTCTAAAATAGTGGCTTTAGAAACCGCAACGACGGCAGCTATGATGATTGAAATGCCCAATACCGAAATCATCGGCAATATCTCGACAGCAAATTCTATTTTCTTACCCAAAAATTTGTGGAAAATAACCCCTAATAATATCGGTAAAATGACGATTTTAGTGATGGTCAGCATCATACTGGCTAAATCAATATCAATCAGTTGACCGGCAAACATATTTAATAGAATAGGGGTCAAAAAAGGCGCAAGTAGCGTAGATATAGAAGTAATGGCGACACTTAGCGCCACGTCGCCTTTGGCTAAGAATGTAATCACATTACTAGACGTGCCACCGGGACAACAGCCAACCAAGATAACGCCAACAGCAATTAGAGGATCAAGGTTAAAGATGACGGTTAGCAAGTAAGCAATCAAAGGCATCAGAGTAAATTGCGCCAGCAATCCTATCAATACAGGCTTTGGTCGCTTAATGATTTCTACGAAATCTTCCGTCTTCAAAGTCATGCCCATGCCAAACATGATGATACCCAATATAGGCACAATCAAAAACGCCAACGAGGAAAAGAATGCAGGAAAAATAAATCCTAAGACGGCACTGACCAATGCCCAAATTGCAAACGTTTTGCCAATCCAACTGGACAGTAGAGCAATTTGTTTCATAATCTTTCTCAAAATAGTGAACTATAGTTAAAATATCTCAAAAACGCTACAGTGCTGCTGATATAAATTTTTTGCAGCCTCTGTCTGCGTAGGCACAGCAAGCAAGAAAAATTAATATCAGCAGTACTTGATGTATCGATATTACTTTTCCCTGACTATAGATAATAATCTAGCATGGTTACAGTCAGGAAATGATAAAAGTATTTTGTTATCAAGGTAGCGATAAGTTTGCAGACGTGAAGCAGGCTATTACTCTATAAAAAATGGCTTACTTATATTAAATAAGTAAGCCCAACATAATTATCAGATGTCTATGAGTTAACTCAACTTTATTCCTACAAATTCGGATTCAACCACTTCTCAGCAGTCTTCATATCCCAGCCTTTACGCTCAGCATAACTCTCTAACTGATCGCTGCTGATTTTACCGACGTTAAAGTACTCACTATCAGGATGTGAGTAGTAAAATCCGCTTACCGATGATGCAGGCCACATCGCATAGCTTTCAGTCAATGTCGTACCGATAGCCTCAACCGTACCAAGCCAGTCAAACAGTTTGCCTTTTTCGGTATGTTCAGGGCAGGCAGGATAGCCAGGTGCAGGGCGGATACCGACGTATTTTTCTTTAATCATCTCATCATTGGTTAAGCTCTCATCAGCCTGATAGCCCCAATAATCCTTACGAATCAGCTCATGCAAATGCTCAGCAAACGCTTCGGCTAGGCGATCAGATAATGCTTGTACCATGATGGCATTATAGTCGTCACCAGCCGCTTTATACTTCTCAGCAAGCGCCTCTGTTCCAACTATCGATACAGTAAAGCCGCCCAGATAATCCGTATGCGTATCCGATGGTGCGATAAAATCTGCCAAGCTAAAGTTTGGCTTACCGCTGGCTTTGTCGCTTTGTTGGCGCAAATGCTCAAATTGATATGTTGCTATGCCGCCCTCAATCGGCGCTTTGTCATAGACAGTGACGGTATCCGCGCCCGTACGACGTGCTGGCATGAGTTTAAAGACGCCTTTAGCGACGATTAATTTCTCATCAATCATCTTTTGCATCAAGTCATTAGCATTATCGAACAAATCACGCGCCGCTTCGCCAACCACATCATCTTGCAAGATTTTTGGATATTTACCCGCCAGTCCCCAAGAGATAAAGAATGGCGTCCAGTCGATATAAGGCAGCAGGTTAGTGATGGGATAATCGTCAAATATCACTTGTCCTAATTTGTTAGGCGTCGGTGGCACATAGTTTTCCCAATCATACTGGAAGCCAATCTCGATTGATTCCACATAAGATATTTTGGCAGCTTTCGGTTGACGCTTGGCCAGACGTTCCCGCACCTTGATATACTCTTCGCGCGTCTCTTCGATTAATTGCGTACGGTTCTCTTTAGAGAGCAGCTTGGTCACCACGCCGACAGAGCGTGAGGCATCCGCCACATAGATGACGCCATTGTTTTGGTATTGTGGTTCGACTTTGACAGCCGTATGCGCTTTCGACGTTGTTGCACCGCCGATCATTAAGGGCAGCGTCATGCCGCGTTCTTGCATTTGCTTGGCGACATAGACCATCTCATCAAGGCTTGGCGTAATCAGACCTGATAGCCCGATGATATCGACTTCTTCAGCAATGGCGGTATCAAGGATTTTTTCACAAGGTACCATCACGCCCAAATCGACGATGTCATAGCCATTACAGCCGAGTACGACGCCGACGATATTTTTACCGATATCATGGACGTCACCTTTGACCGTTGCCATGAGGATTTTACCTTTCTTTTCACCCTCGACTTTTTCTGCTTCGATATACGGGTTCAGCCAAGCGACCGATTGTTTCATGACGCGCGCTGATTTGACTACTTGCGGTAAGAACATTTTACCAGCACCAAACAAGTCGCCAACGATATTCATACCGTCCATGAGCGGTCCTTCGATGACCTCAAGCGGGCGCGGATATTTCTCCCACGCTTCTTTGGTATCTGCTTCGATAAAGGTGGTGATACCTTTAACGAGTGCATGGGCAATCCGTTCTTCAACCGTGCCTTCACGCCAGCTCATATCGACGGTGCTGTCTTTTTTCTTACCGCCGTCTTGATAGTTTTCAGCGATGGTCATGAGCCGTTCGGTGGCATCTTGACCGGTCTCGCCTTGATTGCGGTTGAGCATCACATCTTCGATGGCCTCGCGTGCTTCCTTTGGAATATCATCATATAGCTCAAGCATAGCTGGGTTGACGATACCCATCGTTAAGCCGTTTTGAATCGCATGATAAAGGAATACAGAGTTGATGGCTTCACGAATTGGGTTGCCACGGAAACTAAACGACACGTTAGAAACACCGCCCGATACCATAGCATTTGGCAGGTTTTCCGTAATCCATTTGGTGGCGTTAATAAAGTCCGCACCGTAGTTATTGTGTTCGGTAATACCAGTGGCGACTGCAAAAATGTTCGGGTCAAAGATAATATCTTCAGAGGGGAAGCCTACTTCATCGACCAAGACGTCATAGCTGCGTTTACAGATTTGAGTCTTACGCTCAAAGGTATCCGCCTGTCCATCTTCATCGAATGCCATAACAATAATGGCAGCACCGTAGCGCATACATAACTTGGCACGCTCAACGAACTCAGCGTGGCCTTCTTTTAATGAGATAGAGTTAACGACACATTTACCTTGAGTGCGCTTCAAACCTTCTTCGATAATGTCCCATTTTGATGAATCTAGCATTAGCGGCACACGGCTGATATCAGGCTCGCCAGACACGAGGTTAACGAAGTGAATCATCGCCTGTTTGGAGTCAAGCATCCCTTCGTCCATGTTGATGTCGACGATTTGCGCGCCGCCTTCAACTTGGTCACGGGCGACATCAAGCGCCTCAAGATAGGCTTCAGTTTTGATTAGGCGTAAGAATTTTTTTGAACCGGTAACGTTGGTGCGCTCACCGACGTTGACGAATAGACTGTCTTTATTGATGGTAAATGGTTCAAGACCAGATAAGCGGCAGGCAGGTGGAATTTCAGGAATGACACGCGGTGGGTACTTTGCCACCATATTAGCGATTTGACGAATATGCTCAGGTGTGGTACCACAACAGCCGCCGACGATGTTTAGAATGCCTGCTTTGGCAAATCCTTCTAACAGTGCTGTGGTTTCCTCAGCCGTTTCATCGTATTCCCCAAATTCATTGGGTAGACCAGCGTTTGGATGCGCTGATACATAAGTATTAGATATGTTTGAAAGCGTTTGAATATGCGGGCGTAGCGCATCAGCACCGAGCGCACAGTTAAAGCCAACGGATAGTGGTTTGGCATGGCGAATCGAGTTATAAAACGCTTCCGCCGTTTGACCCGATAATGTCCGACCTGACGCATCGGTAATCGTCCCTGAAATCATAATTGGCAATTCAAATCCGATATCATCAAAGACGCCAGTGACGGCAAAAATTGCCGCCTTAGCATTGAGCGTATCAAAAATAGTCTCAATCAAAATGATATCAACGCCGCCTTCCATTAATGCTAACGTCGCCTCGCGATAGTTCAGCACCAATTCATCAAAGGTAATATTACGAAAGGCGGGGTCATTAACGTCAGGCGATAGCGAGCAAGTACGCGATGTCGGACCAATGACGCCAGCGACAAAGCGTGGTTTTGCTGGATTTTTTGCCGTGTATTCGTCAGCAGCTTCGCGGGCAATCTTAGCAGCCGTTTTATTCAGCTCAGGCACCAGATACTGCATATCATAGTCTGCCATCGACAGCCGCGTACCATTAAAGCTATTGGTCTCGATAATATCAGCGCCGGATTCCAAATGCGCCAAATGAATCTCTTTAATCATATTCGGCTGCGTGAGAACCAACAAATCATTATTGCCACGCACATCTTGCTTGATATCAGCAAAGCGTTCACCACGATAGTCCGCTTCCTCTAACTTATAATTCTGAATATGCGTGCCCATCGCACCATCGAGCATCAAAATCCGTACTGCCATTTGCTCCGTGATACGTGCACGTGCGGTTAGCTGCTGATCCTTATAAGGAAACACAGCAGGCGGCGTCAGTATAAAGTCATTAGGATTGGCATTTGGATTGCTGGTGTCAGTTAGATTGCTGGTGTCAGTTAGATTGGTTGAAGAGGTATCAGTTTGAGAACGGGCTGTTGGGGTCATAGGAGCGCTGCTTATAGAGTCAATGTTATAAAAAAGAAGAGGAAAAAGTCGTTATAATTTTTAATAGAGAAGACGTCAAAACCATCAATACCAGTAAAAAATAGTAAATAAATACAGATGATTTTAGCAGAAAATATATTGCCAATGTCAGGTTATCAAAGTCTATTGCATAAAGCGTGTAGGCACAAATGAATATCATTTAACTTTAGGGTTGCAGAAAGCTTTACTTATGATTATAAACGTAAAAGTATCGCTTTATAATGCAAATACAGATTACATGCACACCACAAAAAGTAGCGTAAATAGACGTTTACAGATATTAACTATATGTTAATTTAATTTCAGAAGGATTGATGTTTCATAAGCGGTGCTTATTAGTAAGGGTTGATGGTCTTATTTGCAGTTTTCCCTATAAGGTATTTTTATGGGTAAATATGCACCATCAAATCAGTAATTAGTACGTTAAGCATTGCTACTAAGGAAAGACAATCTCATCTGTCAGACCGTATAAAAACCAACAGAATATAGATATTTACTCATTAAGGACAATGTTATGAAAATCATCAAAATCGCCGCTATCGGTACGTTAGCTGTTTCAATGGCAGGTTTAAGTGCTTGTAATAATATAATGCCAGCCAAAAGCGCTCCTATGAAAGCGCCCATGCATAGCCAATCAATGGCAAAAATGAATGTGGTACAAATTGCCCAAAGCAATCCTGATTTCTCTGTACTCGTAGAAGCTGTCGTCGCCGCTGATTTGGCGGGTGCGCTCTCTAATCCTAATGCCAACTATACGATTCTTGCGCCAACCAATGCAGCATTCATGCAAGCGTTACAAGAAAATAACATGACCAAAGCGCAGCTTTTTGCCAATAAGCCACTATTGACCAAAATCTTAAGCTATCACGTGATTAATGCCGCAGCACCTATATATGCCAAGGATGTCAGACCAGGTAATGTGACCATGTTAAGCACAGACACGCTTATGGTGACAGCCCAAGGTAAATTGATGGATGAAAGTGGACGTACAGCAAATCTCTTAAAAACCGATATTACTGCCAGTAATGGCGTGATACATGTGATTGATAGAGTTCTGATGCCTAGATAATTTATGGTAAGGTTTTATAAACTAGCCATTATATGAGTATGAGGTCAATCGTTAAGAGCTGCTCTAAGCAGCTCTTAAACGCGTTATAGAGTTAGATAACGAAACGCCTGTGTTATATACGTGATTGATACAGTGCCACTACCTAAGAATATATCAATTAAAAATCAATCAGTTAATATGGTAGATGATTTCAGATAACGTCCCTTTTAAAAGTATCATATATTCTAAGAGCATATATTCTAAGCAGTATTGTGCATTTTAAAAAAACTGTTTATCCATAAATTATTACTTATCCAATAGTTATTCATATCAAAGGAATGTCTTATGTTAAAAAAGAATTTACTATCTATCGCCGTTGTGGCGGCAGCACTGTCATTAGCAGCTTGTAACGATAAAGAAGCGGTTACCGAGCCAGTTGAGCCAGAAGCAACCACTGACGTGGTCGTTGAGCCAGAAGTCGCAGCTGAACCAATGGTCGAAGCGGAAGTTGCCCCTGAAGCAGCGACACAAAGTATTGCTGAAATGGCTGCTGCAAACCCAGATTTATCAATACTAACTGCTGCATTAAAAGCTGCTGGTCTTGACGGTATGATGATGGACGCAGGTACATATACTGTATTTGCTCCGACTGATGCCGCATTTGCTGATGTATTGACTAAATTGGACGTTACTAAAGAAGAGCTATTGGCTAATACCGATTTGCTAAAAAGCGTACTCCCGTACCATGTTGTTCCTATGGTCGTAAACGCCGCTGATATTCCTTATGACACTGCTATCGAAACGGTCAATGGTCAAACCATTATGATCGGTTCTGATAACGTTATTACTGATGCAAGCGGCAATAAAGCCACCATTACTGCAACAGATATGATGGCAACTAATGGTGTGGTTCATGTGATTGATACGGTTTTAATGCCTAAATAAGTTTTGATTAGTAGACTGATTAGGTTTTTATTGTAAAAAGTAGATGATATAAAAATATCTAAAGCCCAGCCATCGAGCTGGGCTTTTTGCTGCCTATTAATGGCTAATAAGATGTTGTAGTGGTTGAACTTTAAAAAGAATCCAGCGTTGCTCGGATAGATATAGTCAATGAAAAGTAATATCGACACATTAGTTACTGCTGGTATCAATTTTTCCTGCTTGCTTTGCCCATGCAGACAGAAGCTGCAAAAAATTTTTACCCGCAGTACCGTAGCGTTTTTAGGGTATTTTGACTATAGCACGTCTCGCTTATTTGTTAGAAAACAGGCAAGGGCGCACACACAAGAAAGCCCAAGACAATGGTCTCGGGCTTTCTTTAATAATTAGCTAGTAGGCAAGTACTTTAAAGAGGATTAGCGATGTTCTTTATTTAAAGGATTTTGTGCTGCCATTCTTTGTTGCTCTTTTAAATGACGCTCTTCCCAATAAGGTGCGTTTTTGATACCGAATTTTGCAGGATCAAATGTATAGCGCGTTACACCAGCTTTACGCTGCGCTTCATAGTCTCTAAGCATGGTAAGCGTCGGACGTGCCACAAAGAAGATAACAAGAATACCAACAATATTGAGCCAAGCCATAAGACCAACACCAATATCACCAATTGCCCAGATATAACCTGCTGAGTTTAGAGCACCATAGGCAACCATTACCATGATTAAGATTTTAACTAAGAACAAACCTGTCTTATTTGCACCGCGCCCGATAAAGCGAGTCAAGTAAGCAACGTTCACTTCAGCGATGTAGTAGTAAGCCAAGATAGTGGTAAAGGCAAAGAAAAATACAGCGATTGCAATAAAGACATTACCAAAAGTACCGTATACTGATTCCATTGCCATTTGCGTAAAGGCAGGCGAATTGATTTCAGTAGTAGCAGCTACATTTTGAAGAATGAACTGACCCTCTGGTAAAGTACCCTGAACATTGTACATACCAGTAGATAAAATCATAAATGCAGTAGCAGAACAAACCAGTAGTGTATCAACATATACTGAGAATGCTTGTACTAAACCTTGCTGTGATGGATGCTCAACTTCAGCAGCAGCAGCAGCGTGAGGACCTGTACCTTGTCCAGCTTCGTTAGAGTAAATACCACGTTTGACACCCCAACCGATCGCCGCGCCAAAACCAGCTTGCGCCGTAAAGGCATCACTAATGATCAAACCAAATACATCTGGAATCAAACTGAAGTTGCTGAACATGATAATTAAAGCTAAGAGAATATAACCGATTGCCATAAACGGTACAGCATATTCGGTAAAGGTTGCAATGCGTTTAATACCACCGAAGATGATGATACCTAAAATCACTAAAATGATAGCGAGACCGACCAGACGCATAGAGCCGACTTCTAATCCTGCAACGTTCATGGTAGTCCCTTCACCCATAAGTTGCGTGAAAGCACTGAGAACGCCATTTGCCTGTACACCTGGTAAGAACATACCACAAGCTAAGATAGAAGCGATTGCGAAGAGGATACCGTACCATTTTTGACCAAGCGCCCGCTCAAAGTAATAAGCAGGGCCACCGCGATATTCGCCAGTGATGACGTCTCTTTCTTTATAAATCTGTGCCAGTGTCGATTCAACATAAGCAGTAGAAGCTCCTAGGAAAGCAACTACCCACATCCAAAATACAGCACCAGGGCCACCGAAACCGATAGCCGCAGCTACCCCAGCGATGTTACCCATACCCACACGCCCAGCTAAGGCTACTGCCAGTGCTTGGAATGAAGAAATACCATCTGCACTGGATTTACCAGTGAATAGCAATTTGATCATTTCACCGAATAAACGTACTTGTACAAAGCGCGTCATGATGGAATAAAATAGACCTGCACCCAAGCATAAGTAAATTAATGCGGGGCTCCAAATAATTCCGTTTACTAAATTGACTAAATCTTCCATATATCTATTCCTTCAACTGTCTCAAAATGACCATATATGAGGATGCATAGAGTGAGTTAACGGTTTAATATCCTTATCAAAGCCAACCACTCATATTATTTGCATTCACTTAATTCTATCTATTAAGTCTCATACGCGCTTAGCCACCAAGAATGGACTGTAGTTGTCTGTATTTACCCACTTGGCTTATTATCAAAGTTTGGCGGTATATTCTCATCTCTTGATATCGCTTATTTAATAAGTATCAATCGATTGACGATGATTGCCATCCTTTACTGTCTCTTTATTTTGTTAATCTGTCATCCTGACGTAAACATAAAAGCTGCTATAAATAGACCAGTGGATAAAACAGGGGGTTATAATTTTCAATACCCATCGTCACGACGAGATTCGATTTACTATGAGCGGTATCGACTGAGTACAATTGCGTAATAGAATTATAAAGCGATGATTTATCTGTCTATTTGTCCTTTTAAAGGATAAATAAGCGAATCGCTAGTACTATGAAGAAAATAAGTCCACTACCAAATGTATGCAAACCGTACAGCTACGTAACTGCAATTTGCCATATTTTTTACCCAATTACTAGAAATTTCTTCTTAGTGGCCTCTGTATATATGTTACCGCAGGCTTTATTAGGACATAAAATACCGTAGAATGAGGCATAAGGTCGATTTATCTTAGATTGGATGGTTTTTTAATGATTTATAATAAGTTAGGTTATATAGATACATATTCAAAACAGAGCGAGAGCTTATGCTACAAGTCGTTGCTTGCGGTTGTGTTTTGGTAACGATGAATTGTAAAAAAAGCGTTATAGCGCCATTATTAGCACAACACATTGCAGCCTACAAAATATCAGTTTATATATAGTCATATAGTTGATTCACTTTTAAAAGAGTACAGCATAACTTGAGTTAATTATTCGCAGCCTCTGTCGGCTAGCTACAGCAAGCAAGAAAAATTAACCTCAGTAGTGATTGATAATATTTGTATTTCTTTTATTTAGGACTGGCTATAGTATTGAAAGCAGTATCAAAAAAAGCGGTCAAAAATCATTTTAAAACCTTGTTATCAGTTGTTTGATATTTATCATTATTAGGAGCATCCACAATGACGCGTCAATCTATTATAAAACCCATTTTGCTATCCGCTGTACTAGCCACGTCTACTGTCGGCTTGACAGGTTGTGGTTATAATAATCTTCAGGCTCAAGATGAGCAAGTGACGGCTTCGTGGTCAGAAGTGGTCAACCAATACCAACGTCGCTCGGATTTGGTGCCAAACTTGGTAAAAGTGGTACAGCAATATGCCAAGCAAGAGCAAGAAGTCTTTACACAAGTGGCTGAAGCACGTTCACGCGCTGGCGGTATCACCGTAACGCCAGAAGTGCTCAATGATCCTGAAGCGATGGAGCGTTATGCTGCGGCGCAAGAACAGATGACGGGCGCACTATCACGCTTGATGGCAGTGTCTGAGCGTTATCCTGAATTAAAGTCGGATGCACTGTTCCAAGATTTGCAGGCGCAATTAGAAGGCACTGAAAACCGTATCGCAGTCGCTCGTAACCGCTATATCCAAGAAGTACAGGGCTACAATACGACCGTACGTCAATTTCCAACCAATATTACGGCCAAAGTATTTGGCATGAGTGCTAAGCCAAACTTTAGCGTCGCTAATGAAAAAGAGATTTCTACCGCACCAAGCGTAGATTTTGACAATGGCGGGTCAAAGGCGGCTCAATAGCAGCAAATCAATCACCTATTAATTTAGTAAAGATCTGACTTGAGGTGGTATACAGTTAATGACTCATTTAAAAACACCCCTAGCAGCGTTGTTATTCGCCCTCACTATTGGTAGCGCGCCTACGTTGCATGCAGCGCCCAATGACAGTACGCCCGCTTCAGATAGCATCACACAAAATCGCAGTGTAGAAGACTTAGTGGCTATTGCAAAAGCCGCTGAATCTAATGAAGCTATTAATGATGCTGTCTTAGGCAATGACGCGATTAACGAAACCATACTCGGTAATGACGCCATCAATCCTAGTGCGTCCAATAACGAGGGCGTGGCAGAGGCAAATGCGACCAAACGTCCCCCTGTGAAATCAACCGCTGACAGTGTCGATGCGGACAAACTGATTTTAAACAATCCCGTCATCGACCAAGCCAATATTTTAAATCCACAAGAGAAGCAGCGCTTAGAAGCACAGCTACGTACTATCTACCAGCAAGGGTTGGCGCAAGCCGCAGTGGTGATTGTGCCGACTACCAATGGTATGCCTATCTTTGATTATGCCTTACAAGTTGCTGAAAAGTGGCAGCTGGGCACTAAAGATATCGATGATGGCTTGCTCATGGTGGTTGCTGTTAATGACCGTGATATGTATATTTTGACGGGTTATGGACTCGAAGGTGTACTACCAGATGCAGCAGTCAATCGTATCATTCGAGAGGATATCACCCCTTTATTTAAGCAAAATAATTATGGCGCTGGGATATTGGCAGGTGTAACGGCATTACAAAGCCGTTTATCTGCTGATCCTGAAGTATTGGCTCGTGCCGATGCACAGGCAGCTGAACGTACTGCCCAACAAGGCTCAGATGAGCTACCATCCCCTATTTTTCTATTCATCATAGCGATGATATTTGGCAGTTTTATTACTCGCATTTTTGGTCGCGTATTTGGTTCTGTGCTGACGGCTGGTGGTTTTGTTGCAGGCTCACTCGCATTGGGCGGTGGTCTATTTATGACCATTATTATGGCGATATTTTTGTGGCTATTCTTGATTTCACGCGGCGGCGGTGGTAGAGGCGGTAGAGGCGGCGGTATGATATTCCTGCCGGGTATGGGCGGCGGTGGCGGCTTCGGCGGTGGTGGTTTTGGTGGCGGCGGTTTCGGCGGCGGCGGTGGTGGTTTTGGTGGTGGCGGCGCTGGCGGTTCTTGGTAAGCACTGGGTAAGTACTGACCAATTGTTTTTCAGCTACTTAATAGCTGCCTAGTGAAAAAAACACTAAATGACCATTAGTAATGACGTACTTGAGGAAATAGTATCATGGCAGAAAATAACGCTTCAGAGTCCAGTTTTGCCCGCTGGTGGCGCCAAGTCTTATTTGTTCCAGTCTTGCATAGTAAGTGGTTGACGCCCGCGGCAAAAGCTCGATTGACAGAGCAGGTGACGCTTGCTGAGCAAGGTCACCGCGGCGAGGTGTTTTTAATCGTAGAAAATCACTTGCCTATTCAAGAGGCTTATCATAGCGATTGCCGTGACCGTGCAATTAATTTATTCAGTGAGTATCGAGTATGGGACACTGAAGAGAATACTGGTGTGCTGATATATGTCAATGTTTGCGAGCACAAGCTTGAGATCGTCGCTGATCGAGGTATCAGTGCCCATGTTAGCCCAACGGTTTGGCGAGCGATGTGTGACAAGGCGGTAGTCGGCATTGCCAATAAAAAGACAGAAGAAAGCTTAACTGAATTACTAGATGAGGTCGGTCAAGTATTGCGCCAATATTATCATCTGGAGCAAAACCCATCAGGCAACGAGCTGTCTGATACAGTGGTTTTTCTAAAATAAACCCTGACGATAATCAATATCAACGATTAAACTAAGTACTTAAATCCATACTTAGTAGATAACCGATATACAACGCACAACGCCAATACTGGAATATTATGATTGATCTAATAAAAAGACTGCCAAAAGCAGAACTGCATTTGCATATTGAAGGCTCGCTCGAGCCTGAGCTTATGTTTAGATTGGCAAAAAAGAACCAGATAGAGATTCCTTATAAAGACATAGAGGATGTGCGTAATGCTTATAATTTTACCAATCTGCAGACGTTTTTAGATATCTATTATGCCGGTGCGGATGTCTTGATTACGCAGGATGATTTTTATGATTTGACGTGGGAGTATATTCTCAAATGTGTTGAGGATAATGTCATTCATACAGAGATATTTTTTGATCCGCAAACGCATACAGCAAGAGGCGTGGCGTTTGAAACAGTCATAACAGGTATCAAGCGAGCACTGGCTGATGCCAAAGCGCAATATGGTATTACCTCTTGTATTATCATGTGCTTTTTGCGGCATTTATCACAAGAGGAAGCGTTTGAAACCTTAGAACAAGCATTACCATTTAAAGACGACATTATCGGTGTGGGTTTGGATTCTTCGGAATTGGGCAACCCGCCATCAAAGTTCAAAGATGTCTTCAAAAAGGCAAAAGAAGAAGGCTTTAAGTTGGTAGCCCATGCAGGCGAAGAAGCAGATTTCTCTTATATTTATGAAGCGTTAGATTTATTGGATATCAGTAGAATTGACCACGGCGTGCAATCGATAAAAAGTGACGAGCTGATGCAGCGTCTAAAAGATGAACAGATGCCGCTCACTGTTTGCCCAAATTCTAATATCGAGTTAAGAGTATTCGACAATTATAAAGCGCACAATATCAAAGAGCTGCTAGATTATGGTCTAAATATCACGATCAACTCAGATGATCCTGCTTACTTTAAAGGCTATATCAACCAAAACTTTATAAATATCAGCGAAAACTTACCGCTCACAGAAGACGATATCATCACCTTGGTAAAAAACTCTTTTAGATCGTCATTTATCAGTGATGAGCTAAAGCAACAGTATTTAGACAGAGTCGACCAAGCGGTAGGCTGATGGTTTGCCTATTATAGTACGTCCATTTTATAGTACGCCCATTCTTTTGACCAACTCTGGCAGGATGACACCCGCTTTTGCTGCTAGAGTAATATTGACTAGCGTATTTGGCGTTGGATAGGGATTTATCTCTATAATTTTGGCACCGTTATGTTTTGCCAATTGCGCCAGTCCGGCAGCAGGATAGACTAGGCTGGAAGTTCCGATACTGATAAACACGTCACAATCAGCCGCTGCCTCTTCGGCTGTCTGCCATGACTGCACCGGTAACGACTCTCCAAACCACACGATATCTGGTCTGATATAACCATCACAATGCTGACAAATAATCAGGGCTTCATCAAAATTGATGCTATCTTCGCTGTCATAACTTCCATTTGATTGGCTTTGATAAGGTGTGTCACATCGGCTACATTTATTACGCCACAGGTTGCCATGTAAGTGGGTAACAACGCTGCCTGCTTGCTCGTGCAAATCATCGACGTTTTGAGTAATGAGGGTCAATTGATGATGGGTCGATCGACTGTGGTACTGCCACTGTGCTAATGCTATATGTGCAGGGTTTGGTTTTTTGCTTGCAACCTGTTGTCTGCGCCATTGATACCACGACCAAACCAGCTTTGGGTCGCGAGCAAAGGCATCTGGTGTCGCTAAGTCTTCAGCGCTATAATTCTCCCACAAGCCAGTTTGCTTATCGCGAAAAGTTGGTATGCCACTTTCTGCTGAAATCCCTGCACCCGTTAAAATACAAATACGCTGTTTTGTTGCCAGTAGTTTGGCAGCACGCTCTACTTCTGCTATTAACCCTGATGGTAATTCTGCTAACATAAGCTAACCCTTGCTAATAATGGATATCCCTTCTTATGATAGACGGAATTTGGTGGCTTGTCATATTGATAGCATTTATCATTGGATTATGGTTGTTTGCAAAAACACGTGCGCCAAAACCGACTGCTCTGCATGACACAAAGCACAAAAGCAAACCAATGAATGATGCGCTGCAAAAAACAGCAAAGATGATTAAGCGATATTTTCCTGATTATGGCGTTACACGAAAGGGCAATCATCTGCTTGTCAGTCGACAAAATATTAAAGTCGCTATGATTACGATTGACCCCAAGCTTGCTGCCAGTCAACGCCGTTTAGGGGATATACCAGTGATTAATTATCACCGCGTGCCTAGTCGTGCGCAATTGGATGCCAATTTACAAGAAGCAGAATAAACGCTGACTATATAGGATTGAGTAACAGCAGAAGCCATTTATTGATATTGATAACACAGAGAGTGTAAGGAAGAAGGGGTGGGATAATACGATGATTGGTGCGCTCGGCGGGAATCGAACCCACGACCCTCGGCTTCGGAGACCGATACTCTATCCAACTGAGCTACGAGCGCAAAAGTGTCTAAAAATAAAGACCGCTTAGTCTAACAAATAAAAGTCATAAAGCCAATGAATGAAGCCAGCTATTGAAGTTTTTTAAGAAAAAACAGCATAGTCCGCAAACAGGCATGGCAATCTACCCGTCTTTTCCCTTATAATGTCAGGGAGAATCCCTATTTATAATCACCGATTACAAGTGCGCTCGCATGCGGGATGGCTGTTTGCTATTGACAATGGTTCGTTGTCAAAGAAGGACAGACAGAATGTCTAAGTCGTGCTGACCCTTGTATACGTAATAAGAGAACGTGACGAATGAGAAAAGTAGTTATGTTATCGGCAGCTGCCATTCTAGGAATCGCTAGTATCGCTGTGAGCCAAGCTGAAAGCGCTGTAGATACGCCTGTCACTATATCTGCTGTTGCAGAAGGCAAAGACGTTGTCGAAAATGCCCCTCAAAAGCTGGGTGATGAGCCTCAAGCGGCTGCAGATACCACCGATGGCGCTGCTTCTGCTGATGCAACTGCGGGAGCAGACGTGGTAGCAACAGATGCACCAGCCGAGGCAACTGCGGCAGCCGCACCAGCTGCTGTCGAAGAGCCAGTGCCAAAAGATACACCGCAAGTACAGAAACTGATTGCGTTATATCCGAATCTAATTGCTCGTATTCAGCCAGTTGGTCAAGTGTGTTTTGAAGAAGGTGAGATTTGTGATGTGACCGCCCGATCGTCTGGCCCGTCAGCCGGTGATGGCCCTCGTGATGGTAAAGCGGTTTATAGCGCAGTATGTCAAACTTGTCATGCAACAGGCTTGCTAGGCTCACCTAAGTTGGGTGATGCGGGTGCTTGGGGACCTCGTATAGCAAAAGGTAAAGATACCTTGTACACCCATGCTATTAATGGTTTCAATGCTATGCCTGCCAAAGGTGGCGCTGATATCCCTGATGAAGAAGTGCAAAATGCGGTTGATTATATGGTTGGTGAAGCCAGTTAATGTAAGTGGTCGCCTTAAGTAGCAACGTTTAGTTTAGAATTTTATATCGTGGTTTTAAACATAATTCTATGACTAAGAGCTTATAACTAAGAGCTTATAACTAAGTCAGGGCTAGCAAAACGCCTATTCCATTGAATGGAGTAGGTGTTTTTTTGCGTTTGATGATTCATGGTCAATGATGAGTCGTACTCATATCATGCTTATTATACGTCGCAGTTGAAATCTATCATAGGTAGCCTCACATTAAGGGTTACATAATTTATTATAGTATTTATTCCATAAAACCAAATCTACAAAGAGGTATTCATGTCTGAAGTACCAGCACTTTCGATCAAGAATTTATCCAAAACCTATGGCAACGGGTTTTCGGCGTTAAAAGACGTCAGTCTTACGGTTCCGCAAGGGGGGTTTTTTGCGTTACTGGGACCAAATGGTGCCGGTAAGTCAACGATGATTGGTATTATCAGCTCGTTGTTTCAACCGACCAATGGTAGTGTGCATATTTTTGGTGTTGATCTATTGGCCAATCCTTCGGTGGCCAAACAGTACTTAGGTGTGGTGCCGCAAGAGTTTAACTTCAACATGTTTGAAAAAGTAGAAGATATTCTGATAACCCAAGCAGGTTATTTTGGTATTTCTGCCAAAGAGGCTAAGCCACGTGCCGAGCGTTTACTCAAAGCATTAGGTCTATGGGATAAACGAGACAGCAAATCGCGAGAGCTATCTGGCGGTATGAAACGCCGCCTGATGATTGCTCGCGCGTTGATCCACAAGCCCAAGCTGCTAATCCTTGATGAGCCCACGGCTGGGGTTGATATTGAGCTGCGCCGTTCGATGTGGGAGTTTATGCAGCAAATTAATATCGAAGAAAATACCACTATTATTCTTACTACTCATTATCTAGAAGAAGCTGAGCAGCTATGTAAGCGCATTGCTATTTTGGATCATGGTGAAATTCGTATTAATACTGAAATGAAAGACTTGCTGGCGCAGTTGTCCGTTGAGACCTTTGTGTTAGATTTGACCCAGCCGCTTACCCAGCCTTTGGTCATTGATAAGGTAACAGAGATTGTCCAGCCTGATCAGCTGACCGTGGAAGTGACTTTGAGTGAAGGTGAGACTCTCAACTGTGTCTTTGAGCAGCTCACCAAGCTTGATATCGAGGTGTCCAGCATGCGTAATAAGTCTAACCGCTTAGAGGAGCTGTTTATGCGGCTAGTAGACAAAAACATTCAGAATGAAGACAGTATGAAGGAGGCAGGGTTATGAAACAGCCAATAACGATAGACCCTAATGAGACTATGTCTTGGGCCAAAATGTGGATTGCTTTTCAGACGATTTTAGTCAAAGAGATTCGTCGAATTCTTCGTATTTGGCCACAAACCCTGTTGCCACCGGTCATTACCATGGCTTTATACTTTGTCATCTTTGGTAAGATGATTGGCTCACGGGTGGGGGAGATGGGCGGCGTACCGTACATGCAGTTTATCGTCCCTGGACTCATCATGATGGCAGTGATTACCAATAGTTATTCTAACGTGGTATCGAGCTTTTTTAGTGCCAAATTTACCGCCAGCATTGAAGAGCTGTTAGTATCTCCAGTCTCTAAGCACGCCATCTTAATGGGTTACATCGGCGGCGGTATTTTTCGCGGTCTGATTATTGCTCTTATTGTCTCTATTGTGGCGCTATTCTTTACGCATCTGGGCATTGAGCATCTATTTGTCACTGTATTTACGGTACTTGGAACGTCTATTCTGTTCTCGCTTGGCGGCTTTATCAATGCAGCTTATGCCCGCTCATTCGATGACATTACTATCATTCCAAGCTTCGTACTAACACCGTTGACCTTTCTTGGCGGGGTGTTTTATTCGATGGAGAACTTATCTACATTTTGGTACAACGTCTCACTACTGAATCCTATCGTCTATATGGTCAATGCCTTCCGTTACGGTATTCTTGGTTATTCTGATGTCAACGTTTGGTATTCGATGGCGGCTATTTTTGTATTTTGTGTGGTGTTCTATGTTATCTCTTATCGTTTATTGAGCGATGGTTCGCGTATTCGGTTGTAGTTAACTATTAACCTTAATGAAAAACTAGCATCATTAACGTTGATAATAAATCCCCACTGACGATCACCACTGACGATCAATAGTGATTAATAATAAAAATTAGGTATTATTAGGAAGTATGAATGAGTATTCACGGTATCTTGGGTGAGCAAACCACCGATTATCCAACTGAGTATAGTCCAGAGACGTTATATCCTATCGCTCGTAGTATAGGGCGTGATGCTATAGGCTGGCAAGCCGCTAAATTAACGGTTGGCGTCGATTGGTGGCAGGCATTCGAGATGTCTTGGCTTAACCAGCAAGGTATCTCGCAAGTCGCCATCGCGCGCTTTGGTATTCCTGCCGCCTCACCATTTATCGTTGAGTCAAAATCGCTCAAGTTGTATTTAAACAGTATCAACTTTACAGAGTTTGGCAGTTGGGCAGAAGTGCAAATACTGATTGCCAAAGATTTATCTAAATGCGTACAGTCAGAAGTACAAGTTGAATTGTTTGGCTTAGATGACGACTTGCATGATGAGATATCAGGGTTGTTGATTGCTCAACCTGAGGGTATCTGTATTGATGATGCGCTAGCAGGTAGCACGGATAAAGTTGGGCTGACTATGCATCCTGAGGCGTCGCTGCTAAGTAGTAATGACGCAGAATCCAGCGCTGTTAAAGCAAACGATAGCGACAGTCGGTCATATAACTTTTATTCTAACTTGCTGCGTAGTAATTGTCCGGTCACCAATCAGCCAGATTGGGGGACATTGGCAGTTTCGATAACCAGTAATAAGCCAGTTAATAACGCAAATATGCTGCGTTATATCTTAAGCTTTCGTCAGCATAATGGCTTTCATGAGCAATGTGTGGAGCAAATATTTGCTGATTTAAGTCAATATTATCAGCCAAGTACGCTCATAGTACGTGCTTGGTATACACGCCGCGGCGGTATTGATATCAATCCTTGCCGCGTGAGTGATATGAGCTTGTTGCCTAAGCCAAGTCGTTTGATTCGTCAGTAAATTAATGTTGGTTATTAGCTATCATAAATTGCCATTAGCTCATATACTTAGCAAACATTATTTTGCTTACATTAGGGTGTAACTATGAAGGTAGTAACTGGTTTTTTTACTGTGATAAGTATAGCAGCATTGTCAATGACGGCAGCACAAGCTGCTTTTGTGGAAAATAAATATAACTGTGAAATGTCAATGGAAGAAGCTGTTGACTGTGGTGAAAGTGCGGTTAAAGTAGAGAAAAAGCGCCTTAACAAAATATATATGAGCGCACATCGTACGCTATCTGCTAAGCAAAAATCACAGTTAGATAAAGAGCAAGCCGCATGGTTAAAAAATCGCAATAAACAGTGCGAGTTTAAGCAAGAAGGATCAATGAATAACATGGCAGTATGGGGTATGATTAGTGCTGATGTTTGCACCGCTACTGAGAATCAAAAGCGTAGTAAAGTACTTGCTAAAAAGTATCATATTAAATAGTTTATTTTAGCTAATAAAAAAGGCGCCTATCTCACTCGATGAGATAGGCGCCTTTTATGGTTCAGATTTTATCTTTGGACTATTTGCCGCTTATTTTAGCCAATACGTCATCATGGCTAAGCAATTGCTTTTCGCTATCACGGCGATTGACGTACTCGTACTTATCTTCTGCCAAGTTGCGATCAGAGACCACGATACGATGCGGAATACCAATCAGCTCAAGGTCAGCGAACTTCACGCCTGGGCGCTCATTACGGTCATCAAGCAATACATTGATACCAAGGGCTTTTAGCTCATCATACAATGCGATAGCAGTTTGCATGACCGTATCTTCTTTTGATTTCATTGGCACGATAGCGACTTCAAACGGGGCAAGAGAATCGCTAACATTTGGCGTTTTTGGCCACATGATGCCATTGTCATCGTTGTTCTGCTCAATAGCAGCAGCAATGATACGGCTGACGCCAATACCATAGCAACCCATCATGAGGGTGACCGGTTTGCCATCTTCACCTGAAACGGTGCAATTCATCGCTTGTGAGTACTTATCACCCAACTGGAAGATATGACCGACTTCGATACCACGTTTGATTTGTAGCGTACCTTTACCATCAGGAGAAGGATCGCCTTCATGGACATTACGAATATCGACAATCTGAGTGATGTGCGCGTCGCGCTCCCAATTCATACCAGTCGTGTGTTTGCTAGTTTCATTGGCACCAGAGACAAAGTCTGACAGCGCTGCTGCGGCACGATCGACAAAGATAGGCATATCAAGCTCAACGCCGATATAGCCTTTATGCAGACCAGCCGCTTTTAATTCTTCTTCAGTTGCCATCGTCAAAGGGACATTGGCGGCATCAATTTTTTCAGCTTTAATAGTATTTAAGGTATGGTCGCCGCGTAATACCACAGCGATAAGCTGCGGTTCACCTTCAGCAGTATGACCTTGTACAATCAAGGTTTTAACAGTGGTCGCAAGTTCAATGTTTAAGTGCTCAGCAACGGCTTCACAGGTTGGCATATTGACGGTATCGACATTCTCGCGCGGCATCGTCGCAGGCTGGCGTTCTGTAGTACTCACAGACTCGGCAAGCTCGACATTGGCGGCATATTCAGACGAATCAGAAAAAGCAATATCATCTTCGCCGCTGTCTGCTAGGACATGAAACTCGTGCGAGGCAAAACCACCGATTGAGCCGGTGTCGGCTTGTACGGCACGGAAATCAAGACCCAAACGAGTAAAGATGCGTGTATAAGCGTCAAACATCTCGTCGTAGGTTTTAGCCAATGACGCTTGGTCAACATGGAACGAATACGCATCTTTCATCGTAAATTCGCGCGCGCGCATCACCCCAAAGCGTGGACGAATCTCATCACGGAACTTATTTTGAATTTGAAAGAACGTAATCGGTAGTTGTTTATAACTGCGCAGCTCGCCTTGGGCAAGATTGGTGATCACCTCTTCGTGCGTCGGTCCTAATACAAAATCGCGGTCATGACGATCTTTAAAACGTAACAGCTCAGGACCATAGTCGTTAAAACGTCCGGTCAGCTGCCAAAGCTCAGCAGGCTGGGTCATCGGCATAAGCACTTCTTGAGCGCCGATATTTTGCATCTCTTCGCGAACGATACGCTCGACTTTTTGCAACACGCGCAAACCCATTGGCAACCAGATGTATAGTCCAGAAGCAATTTTGCGAATCAGACCGGCTCTAACCATTAATTGGCTCGAGGCTATATCCGCATCATTAGGCGTTTCTTTTAGCGTGGCAAATAAAAATTGACTGGCTTTCATAAATAAAGCGGAACCTTATCAACGATAAAATAAATAAGAAATAGTAGGATGTTGAGCGTGTGGTTTGATGGCCGACGCAAGATGACCTTTTATTACTTGGTAATAGTGTAGGATATGCTCTAGCTAGAAAGTACTGCAACAGACAGTAAGCAGTGCGTTCGTAAACAGCATCTTAAAAAGGATATAACATATTATTTTGTATAAAAATACCAATCTTTACCAAGCAGTTTTTCAAGCATAAAGCCCAAATAACGCCTGTATACCGATATTTTAAGTATACAACCTGACTATGTTAGGTAAAGTTTGCCTAAGACGCAATGAATTTTTGTTTTTTCAGAGCGAAGGTTACTTAAAGGGTTAAATTAGACAGCTATAACTCGATTATTTATCATTTTTGAGTGTTATTTATGGCAAATAAAAAGGTGTTTTTTGAAGATGCCATCATGAGTGATTATGTAGAGTATTGGTAGTCATTACTTGAAGTTACTGCTTAAAAATAGCATTTAGCATTTGTATAGTGAGTTTACTACAAAAGTGTTATAGCGCTATTGGTATGAATTTTACGCAGCCTCTGGGAACGCAGCACGCCAGTAAAATTTATACCAATAGCGCGTCTAAATTTTCATAACATTTTTATTTTCATCTGACTATAGTACGTGGTTTTTTGTGCAGTTCTAATAACATGTCATTATAAAAATAATCGATAAAACTTTAAAGGTGTTTATATGAACAATCCTGATAATCGATCTCCTATTGATAATAATACGAACAACTCAAAAGCGAAAAAATCCATCGCTATGATGTCGTGGATCGTATTGCTTGCCGGTCTCGCAGCCATCGTTTTTGCTATCTATACTGTACAAAATATAACCAAAGAAGAGCCCATACAAACCATCACTCGTGAAGGTGTAGTAACGCAAATTCAGAAACTAAATCGATTGGAGACGGTGGCATTCAGTGTTGATACGGTCATCACCAGTCAGCGCTCAGGGAGTTGGATGAAGCTGTGGCAAGATGAGCAAAAGGCGCTGTTTATCGCTCGTGGTCGCGTAGAGGCGGGCATTGATTTGAGCGCATTGACACCTGAAATGGTACAAGTGATACAGCCTACCGAGTCGGAAGTAAATGATGCTGAAAAAGCTGATGTTAATGCCCCCATTTCTATCATGCCAAAAATTAATATTACGCTGCCACCATCAGAGATATTTTCAGTATACCTAGATGATATCGAGATATATGATTGGCAAACCGGCGCTTTTGGGTTGATGAAAGTCGATCCAAAAATCTTGCAACAAGCACAAAGTATGGCCAAAGAAGAAGTGCTTGAACGCGCGTGCCGCGGTGATGTCATGACTATGGCGTTAGAGAATGCACAAGCGCAGTTGCAACAGCTGTTTGCGTTAACTGGTGCAGTAGTGACGGTCACGACGCAAGGTGCTGGCTCGTGTCAGATGCCGTCAGTCGCTTCAGCGTCAGCTACTGTTAACAAATAATAAAACCAATTTTCAGTAGATAATGGTTTTATAGTCAGGGAAAAGTAAGATCGATACATAAAGTACTGCCGATATTAATTTTTCTTGCTTGCTGTGCCTACTTGCTGTGTCTACGCAGACAGAGGCTGCAAAAAATTTATACCAGCAGCCCTGTAGCGTTTTTGAGATATGTTAACTGTAGATACTACTCTTTTTTAAATTCAGCAATTGCCAATTGGCGTGCCAGTTTATGCTCAACGATTGGTACAGGATAATCAATGTTGGCAAAGGTATCATTCTTATTCAGTGCTTTGCGCATTTTATCCTCGCTGTGCAAGATACTGGAAGGGATTGGCTTTAATTCAGGTAGCCAAGTCTTAATAAATATCCCATCAAAATCATGGGTTTTGGCTTGGCTAAAGGGATTCATAATACGAAAATAGGGCGCAGAATCTGTACCTGTTGATGCGCTCCACTGCCAGCCGCCATTATTAGATGCAAAGTCACCATCTATCAGCTGCTGCATAAAGTAGCGCTCGCCTAAGCGCCAATCAATCAATAAGTCTTTGGTCAAAAACATCGCCGTCACCATGCGCAAGCGATTGTGCATAAAGCCTGTGGTATTTAAGCAACGCATCGCTGCATCGACTAATGGCACTCCTGTTTTGCCCTCACACCATGCTGCAAAAGCATCTTCATCATACGACCAGTTGATTTTCTTATCAGTCTCATGTTTATAAGCCTGATGGCGAATAAGCTCAGGCTTATAGTCTAAAACATGGCGATAAAAATCTCGCCAAGCCAGCTCGCTTATCCAGCGGTTGATGTCGTTGTTGTCACTGCTGTCACTGCTGTCAAAGTTGTCGCCGTCATTTCTATGTAATTCCCCTAGCGCCTTAGTAGCTTGTAAGTAGCAAAGTCTGGGACTGATTGCGCCAATAGTAAGATAGGCTGATAACTGACTGGTCGCGTGTAAGCTTGGCACATCGCGGCTCACATCATAGTTATTGATATCATCCGCGATAAAGTGCTCTAATCGATGACAGGCTTCCGCTTCTCCAGCAGGATAGGCAGTACGAGCTTGGCTAATTTGCTTATCTGTATCTATATGTTGATAGGATTTATGAGTTTGGAGATATTGTTGATAGTCGTGGACAGTTTTGTTGCACAATGCCTCTATATCTTGAGTAGTATTTGCACTGATTTCTGATGATGTTAAATGAACTTTTTCATTATTCGTGATGCCAGGTGCTGTATGGATTTGTATGTCACTCACCTCCAAGGTATGCCGCCATTTTTTATAAAATGGGGTAAACACTTGATACATGCTGTCATCATTGGTAGTGATACTTTGCGGTGGTAAGATACATTGATCATGCCAGCGGATAAACTCAATATCAGTCTCGAGGAGCTGTTTGGTTAATTGCTCATCACGTGCAATCTCATTGCCCTCGTACTCATGATTTGCCATCACGCAGCTGATATTATTTTCCTCACATAATGCGCTCAACGTAGCTATACAATCAGTAAAACTAGGGCAGATTTGCACGGTTAAAATGATGTTCAAGCGGTTCAGTTTTTCTGCGAGGATAGGGAGTGTTCGCGCAATATGATCAAGCTGTGTAAGCGACATATCATGTGTCTGCCACTGCTCAGGGGTGAGAAAAAACACTGCGCTGAGCTGAGCATTGTCTTCGTTTGCACGCTCACAAATGGCAGCCAAAGCAGTATTGTCATGAACGCGTAGATCAAGGCGAAACCACATGAGATAATGCAGCTGATGATTATCCTCAACATTGCTGTTGGCATCACTTTCTATTGCTCCCGCGGTTTTAGACATTCATCTATCCTTATATTAATCAATCGCAATCATAAACAAAACTATGAATAAAAGTATGCTAGGATAAGTTTTTGGATGCAATTGATTTGCTCCTTTATTAACAAATCATCATATTCAGTCTCTCGCAAGGTCATCTCATGCACGTTAAGTTTTGTGGATTTACTCAACTTGATGATATTAAAGCTGCTGTTAAGCTCAATGCGGACGCTATCGGTTTGGTGTTTTATCCGCCAAGTCCTCGTGCGGTTACAATCGAGCAGGGGCAGATATTAAGTGCGGCGGTACCGGCTTTTATTAGCGTGGTGGCTTTGGTCGTCAATATGCCTGAAGATGAGCTTATTGAACTGGCGGACAATATCCCTTTTGATATCATCCAATTTCACGGCGATGAAACGCCCGAGCAGTGCCGTCAGCTAGCAAGCAGCGTCAATAAACGCTGGATTAAAGCGTTGCGTGTCAATGCTGAGCAAGATACGCTCGATAGTGTGAAGATGCAAATTGACAATTTTGCCACAGCAGGGGCGAGCAGCATCTTACTAGATGCCTACCATCAGCATAAGTATGGCGGCACGGGCGCACGCTTTGACTGGAGTTTGATACCGAGTGACAGCTCACTACCGATTATCTTAGCGGGTGGGCTTGATGCTGACAATGTCGCTGCCACAATAGAGCTGCCTATTTACGCAGTCGATGTCAGCGGCGGTATTGAGATTGATAAAGGCAAAAAAGACCCCGCCAAAATGCGCGCCTTTATGAAAGCGGTAAAACGCGATCGATGGCAAAACGAGACGCTTAGCGAACCTTCGAATATAAATAGCTAGCTTTAAAGTTGCAAATTTTATAGCTGCAAACTCTCAAAGCTAACTATGTAAATTGTTTTCCCTATTAGTTATTCCAAAAAATAGTTATTCCAAAAAATAGTTATCCCAAAAATACCACTTATTATAGTAGGAATTATCATGAGTCATGTCACTAACAAAGATTTATCTACCGCAGCACAATCTGTGAATACTTTTACCAATCCAACTGATGTGCAAGACTTCAACCAGTATCCAGATGCGCGTGGACATTTTGGTGTCCACGGCGGACGCTTTGTCTCTGAAACCTTGATGGCAGCGTTAGAAGAGCTAGAAACGTTATATAACACAGTCAAAAAAGATCCTGCATTTTGGGAAGAATATCACAATGACTTGGTCAATTATGTCGGTCGTCCAACACCGCTCTATCATGCCAAGCGTCTGAGTGATGAGATTGGCGGTGCGCAAATTTACTTTAAGCGTGAAGACTTAAACCATACTGGCGCTCATAAGGTTAATAACACTATTGGTCAAGCACTTCTTGCCAAAATGAGTGGCAAAAAACGTATCATTGCAGAGACTGGAGCAGGGCAACATGGCGTTGCGACGGCGACGATTGCCGCGCGTTTAGGGCTAGAATGTATCGTCTATATGGGCGCTGATGATGTTGAGCGCCAAAAAATGAACGTCTACCGTATGCGCTTATTGGGCGCGACGGTGGTGCCGGTGACCTCTGGCTCACGTACCCTTAAAGACGCGATGAATGAAGCCATGCGCGATTGGGTCACCAATGTCGATAGCACCTATTATATTATCGGTACGGTTGCAGGTCCACATCCTTATCCGCTACTGGTGCGTGATTTCCAAGCGATTATTGGTAAAGAAGCGCGTATTCAGCATTTGCAAATGACGGGTAAATTACCAGATGCGCTAGTCGCTTGTGTTGGCGGCGGCTCAAATGCCATAGGACTATTCTTTGATTTCCTAAACGATACCGACGTTAAAATGTATGGCGTGGAAGCAACAGGCGATGGTATTGAAACCGGTCGTCATTCAGCACCACTCGCAGCAGGTCGTATCGGTGTCTTGCATGGCAACCGTACTTACCTAATGGCAGATGATGAAGGTCAAATTCAAGAAACTCATTCTATCTCGGCGGGACTTGATTATCCTGGTGTTGGTCCTGAGCATAGCTTCTTAAAAGACATGAAGCGTGTTGAATACGTTGGTTGTACCGATAAAGAGTCGTTAGAAGGTTTCCATGAAGTCACGCGTAAAGAAGGCATCATCCCTGCGCTTGAGTCTGCTCATGCCGTCGCTTATGCATTGAAGCTGGCTAAAACGATGACGCCTGACCAAACCATTATCGTCAATATGTCAGGTCGCGGTGATAAAGATTTGCATTCAGTGATGAAAGCAGAAGGGATTGAGTTGTAATCACAACTATCTTTATCAGTGATTGAATTATCCTTTATAAGTATAAGAGACATTGCTTAACGCCCTTTATTATCAAATAAATTTTATTTAATAATAAAGGGTCAAGTAAGCCAGTTTATAATAATTAAGAGACCACTATGACCCGAATTGAAAGCACTTTTGAAACCTTAAAAGCACAAAATAAAAAAGCACTTATCCCTTATGTCATGGCCGGTGATCCCAATCCAAGCAACTTTGTTGGTTTGCTACATGATTTAGTGAAGCACGGCGCAGATATGATTGAAGTGGGTTTGCCATTTTCTGACCCAATGGCAGATGGTCCAACGATTGCGCTGGCAGGCGAGCGTGCGCTAGCAGCGGGCACCAGTACTCGTGACGCGCTAAAGATGGTCGCAGAGTTTCGTCAGCAAGACACGCAGACGCCAATTATCCTCATGGGCTACCTCAATCCAGTGGAGATTATCGGTTATGATAACTTCGTTGCGTTATGCGAGCAGTCAGGCGTTGATGGAATTTTGATGGTTGATTTGCCACCAAGCGAGGCGGGTAGCTTTACTCAGCATTTGACTGACAACTCGATGAATGAGATTTTCTTACTGTCTCCAACCACTTTGCCTGAGCGCCGTGAGCAAGTATTGACCCATTGCGGTGGATATATCTACTACGTGTCTTTAAAAGGTGTGACCGGCTCAGCAACGCTAGATACTGACGATGTGGCGACTCAAGTGCAAGCGATTAAAGCAGAGACAGATTTGCCAGTATGTGTGGGCTTTGGTATTCGTGATGCAACTTCTGCCAAAGCGATTGGTGCTCATGCGGATGGTATTATCGTTGGTAGTGAATTGGTGCAGAACTTTGCTGATATCGATAGTAATGATGCGACTGCTGTTGCTGCCGCTCAGCAAAAAATCATGGCAAAAATGACTGAGCTGCGCGAGGCATTGGACAGTTTAAGCGGCTATTCAAATGGCTAAATGCACCCATGGTAATACTGTTCAAATGGCTAAATGCAACTGTGGCGATAAATACTGTTTAAATGGCTAAATGCAAACGTGGCGATACTATTTAAGTAAAATATGATTGTCACGCTATTTATAAAGGCGTCACATTCTTTATAAAAACACTGTCAACGTTTATAAAAACACCGTCAAATGACTTTGCTAAAGTTAGTTTACGTGTGTAAACTAACATCATCTATAAATGGTCACAGTGACGCATTAGCGTGCCTTATAATGGCTAATGTTGTGAGGGTATGTGACGATTAAACTGATTCTTATAAATGGACTTTTACGGACAAGTGCACAAGTGAGCTTGCCAATAAGCCTTAGATAATGGCGAATAATATGACTGATACAATAACAAAACCCGATACCAATAACGATAGTACTAGCCCGCAGCAGAATGGCAATACAGCCGGGCAATCATGGTTTGAGCGCCCGATTCCAGGTATCAAACAGCAACTAACGGCGCAATTGACCGCTGTAGAGACAGAGCCTTCTACAAAATGCAGCAGCTGCCATTCGATCATTACCAATACAGCGCTGATTTTTAACTGTTACGTGTGCCCGCATTGTGACCATCATCTGCCAATGAGTGCTCGTGAGCGCTTGAACTGGCTGCTTGATCAAGTAGAAGGCGAGCTTGGGCAAGAGTTTACTGCCAAAGATCCGCTAAAGTTTGTAGACAGTAAGCCGTATCCAAATCGTATGGCAGAAGCACAAACCAAAACGGGCGAGAGTGAAGCGCTGATTGTGCTATATGGCAAATTGCGCAATCTTGATGTGGTTACTTGTGCGTTTGACTTTCGTTTCATGGGTGGTTCAATGGGCTCGGTAGTTGGCGACCGTTTTGTCCAAGCTGCCGAAAAAGCCCTCGCAGATAGAGTACCTTTGGTTTGCTTTGCTGCCTCTGGCGGTGCGCGTATGCAAGAGGGTTTGCTGTCACTCATGCAAATGGCACGAACTGCTGCTGCGATTGAACGCTTAAGAATTGCTGGCGTGCCTTATATTGTGATATTGACCAATCCCGTTTATGGCGGTGTGACGGCATCACTTGCGATGCTTGGTGATATTCATCTGGCAGAACCAAAAGCAATGATTGGCTTTGCTGGTAAGCGTGTGATTGAGCAGACGGTACGTGAGACACTAGAAGAGCCGTTCCAGCGTGCAGAGTTCTTGCTAGAGCACGGTGTGGTTGATGAAGTCGTGCATCGTCATCAGATGATTGATACTATTTATCGTCTGCTGGCAAAACTGTGCAGCGTACCCAATGTTGATGTTTAGCAGCAAATAGACAGCTGATGAGGTTTATCCCTTTTATAACTGTATAGCAGCGTGCTAATAGCTGTCAAATATGTAAAACTAACAAATAGCATTTATCGTGGATAACGGTAAATGCTATTTTTGCTTTGTAGCAAGCCCGTTATACTGTCTCTATTCATATGAGTTTCATTCTTCATTTTACGCGTTATCTTTTATTTCAAACTTTGATATAGGTTTTGTCCATGTCTGATTCTTTAGTGTCTCATAGCCTTAGCAGCCGTAGTCCTGATAACCAAGCCACCTTGACCGAATGGCTGAATTATATGCAGCAGATTCATGTCTCGGCGATAGACATGGGGCTGTCACGTGTATTGCCAGTCGCTGAGGCATTGGGAGTGGTACAATCAGCCAAAGATGACGCCTATGTATTTACGGTTGCAGGTACCAATGGTAAAGGCTCAGCGACTGCAGTCATCGCGCAGATGTGTCAAGCCGCAGGGTATAAAACCGCCTTATATCAATCGCCACACCTGAGTGTCTTTAACGAGCGCGTGCGCGTCAATGGCGAGATGGTCAGCGATGAGATATTGATTGCAGCCTTTAGAAAAGTAGAGCAAGCCCGCTTGCAGTGTGATTTAACCTTGTCGTTTTTTGAGATGACAACACTGGCAGCTTTATTGATATTTGCGGAAGCAGATTGTGATGTTTGGGTGCTAGAAGTCGGACTGGGTGGTCGCCTTGATGTGGTCAATATCATTGATCCTGATATGGCAGTGATCACCAATATCGCCATCGATCATGTCGACTGGTTGGGTGATAATGTTGAAGCCATTGGTGCGGAAAAAGCAGGTATTTTACGTGATGGTATTAGTGTTATTTGCGGTGCGGCAGAGATGCCAAATAGTGTACAGCAAGCAATAGATAAGCATCAGGCGACTTGTTATCAAATCGGCAAAGACTTCAGCTATGACGAAAATGATTCGAGCACTTGGCAATATAGTAATGCCGCTTTGACGTTGCAGTTGCCAAGACCCGCACTGTCATTGACCAATACGGTCAATGCTCTGTCAGCAGTGCTTGCAAGCCCCTTGAACGTTGGTAAAAATGCCATCGAGCAAGCGCTACAAACGGTCAAACTTGCCGGTCGCTTTGACTATCGTGAGGTACATGAGCGTCATTGGTTGTTTGATGTTGCCCATAATGAGCAAGGCGTTGAGTTTTTATTGGCACAATTATTACCACTTTGGCAGCAGCATTTGGCACAGCAACATACAGCTGATCAAGATAACCAAGCTACAGATAAACCTGCCACCATTAAAATGCTGTTTTCTATGCTAGGCGATAAAGACATTAATAAAGTCGTGCAGCGTTTGACGACAGCAGGCTTGCCAATCAGTGATTGGTTTATCGCTGAAATTGATTATCCACGCGCTGCCACTACGGAGCATTTGCAAGGTATCTTAGCGAGCTATGTCGATGATGCTCAGATACATGAGTTTGCGCGTTTGCAAGAAGCCACTTATGCGGTTATAAATGCCAGTCAGCCACAAGATTTAATCGTGGTCTGTGGCTCTTTCCATACGATTGGAGAGGCATTGTCTGCACTTGAAACACGATAATTTAAGGTATCGTTAATCTACTTTTGAAAAGATACAGAACTAACGGGGTTAATGATTTGCAGCCTCTGTCTGCGTAGGCACAGACACAGCAAGCAAGGAAAATTAATCCCATTAGTGCTTTATAACATTTGTACTTCTTTTATTTAGGATCGACTATAAAACAGTGACCTTTTAATGTTAGTCTTAGTCATATCGTGGTGGCAGACAGCATAAAAAATATGCTTTATACTCAAAGTGATTTAAACCTAGCACATCAGTGTTGAACCGAATGGGCGCAACTGGCGCTAATGGCTTGCTGATTTAAGCTATCTATAATATAGTCTTAAGAGGACAGCTGCGCCGCCCAATCAACCTTATTACCAACTAAGAGACGTAAACGGATGAATTTTTCGAGACAAGCCTTATTGGGCATTGGGATGATTATCGGTGGTAGCGTGATGCTATATGCCATGGTGCAACAAATTGGTGATACCAATAACTCACAGCCAGCGTCGGCCATGATCGATCAACCAAGTGCTGAGCCTACGTCTGTGCAGCCACTGACGACAGATATCGAAACAGAAAAACGTATTTTGGCACAAAAACAAAAAGAGCGAGCCGCTCGCGTGGCAGAACAAGAAAAGCGTGCTCAGCAGTTCTTAACTGAACAAGAAGCGGCAGAGGCACAAGCCTTGGCAAAAGCACGGGCTGAAAGTCAGCAATATCTGGCGAGTACCATGCCTAGTGTTGAAGACAACGTTAAAGACAGTACTAAAGACGATACTACTGACAATACAAATAAAGACGCGACAAAAAACACACTTGCGACAGCAACGTCGCCTGCTAATGACGCATCTACTACCAATGCAAGTGCTAGTGATAAGCAAAAGGTTGAGCAAGCAGCCAAGAGACAAGCCGACGCTAAAAAGCAGGTTGCAGCGCAAGTAGCTGCGGAAAAAAAGCGCGAGGCGGATGAAGCCGTAAAAAAAACCGAACCTAAATCGCCCTCTGACTATCAAGTCAAAAGAGGAGATGGGCTGATTAAACTGGCACGTCAGTACGATATGCCGGTAGAAGTCTTGGCTCAAGCAAATAATATCTCACCATCGACCTCGCTACAGCTTGGTCAAAACATCACCATACCATCACGTAATCAAGTACAGCGCTTAGAGCGTGAAGCGGCTAATGCCGAGCAAGCGCGTGAAGCAAGTCGCCAAAAAGAAGAGGCGTTGGCTAAAAAGTCAACGGATGCTAAGCGAGAAGCTCAGCAAAAACTCAGTGAAGCCCGTAAAGAAGTCAAAGAGACCGATGCTAAAGGGAGCTTTGGGGTACAAGTAGCGCTAGCAAACGACCAATCCAAAGCGGATGAGATGGCAAAAAAATTCCAATCTGCAGGTTATCAAGTTAAGACCAGCCCGACGAGTCGCGGTGTACGGGTTATTGTCGGTCCTGAGCGCGGCAAAGTCGCAGCCTTAGCCTTAAAGGATAAGATTAATAGTGACCCTAAAGTGAATACTACCAGTGCTTGGGTATTATACTGGCGCTAGATTTTGTTAAACTGCTAAACGCATGATAATGAAATAGCAGCTAAAATCTTAATGAGAGTGCTTTCATTTATTATCATTTGATGCCTCTATGATTAAAACACGACATATATTGTCGTGTTTTTCGTTTTAGTGTTTGTCCATTTGCTCATACTTAGTTACCATGAGCACCATTTTTGTTTCTCTCTGTATAACCTGTTAGCCCATAAGGGTTGACCTGCTGCAGTTAAAGGTAGTTTGTTATGTTAGCTAGGCTAGCATATAGGCAAGCTATCTAACTGCTTAGATATTGTATAAGGTAAAACCATGTCATTTGGCGCTATATTTTTAATATTGGCAGTTGGCTTTTTGGGGCTGATTACTTTACCAAAACTGTTTTCCAATAAACAAGTTGCTGAGCCTGAACCGCCATCTGTACGCGGTGACGAGTTGGATATTTGGCCATTTGCGCCGATGCCTATCATGACCGCGACCGAAGTGATATTTTTTAATAAGTTAAAAAATGCGCTGCCGGAATATCATATCTTTGTGCAAGTTCAGCTGTCACGGATTATCGAAGCGAACAGTGATGAGACGTCTGAGCGCAGCTTTTGGTTCAATCGCATTTGTCGCCAAAGCGTTGACTATGTCATCGTTGATATCGATGCGCAGACTACCTTGGTTGCTATCGAGCTTGACGATTGGACGCATAGCAGTAAGGCACGGCAAAAAGCTGATGATAAAAAAGACAAGGCGCTTGCCAGTGCAGGCATTGCTATCGTGCGTTTTCATGCAGCGCGCATGCCGAGTGCAGATATGCTGAGATATGAGTTGATGCAGGTGATTGAGAGCTATTGATAAGGTGAGTCAATGTGATTTACTTTAAAACCGATACAGTGCTGCTGGAATATATTTTGCGCAGCCTCTGTCAGCGTAGACACAGTAAGCAAGTAAAATTTATACCAGTAGCACGGCAATATTGAGGTATCGATTTTATTTTGAACTGACTATAAAAGCTTAAGGTTGATCTGCTGCTAAGTCATGAAGCTTAGGATAAATGACAATTGGTCTATCGCCTGCAAAGTATAAACCTGTTTTTAATATACCATTTTCAGACTTCATCAGCGGCGACTGACCGCCATCATAAAAGTCGCGTTTGCTAAACCATTCGATGTAATGAGCCGAGCGCAAAGCGGTTATGTCGATTGTCTCAAGGTTTGTGCTATCAGTCTCATCGCACCATTCATGTATCGGGAAGGTTTGGGATAGCCAAGTCGGGTAATCAAAGCCTTTGGTATTTATCGGCAAAAAGAAACGTCCTTTTATCACCCCAAAACGCTTCTCAATCTTAACTTGTCCATGCTTTTCAGTACTGACCCAAATGCTACCAAACTGCTTGGTTTGCATGTGGGTCATTTTACGCTGTAGATTGTCATTAGAATTGATACCAACCCAGTTTATCGGCTCAAACGGCGCTGACCCCATAAAAAATTTAATCGCAAGTTCCCAATGTTCAGTGAGTTTGTCTTTATGATTATATAAAATTAAATCAAGCTCGCCCGTCGTCTGTTTGCCGTTAAATAGTTGCACATTATTAGCCAGTGTTTCGTACGGATGTAGCTTGCGTGCAAAACCATCTTCTAACCAAAAGGATAGTAATCCTTCAAAGTGAAAACCCAAACGATTGGGACTTGGGCGCTTTAGTAAATAGCGCGTTAGCTCTTGATAAGCATTGGTGCTATCAAGCTCATTCAAACGTTCGCGATAGGCTTCAAACTGCATTTGCCAAAAGCTTGTGCTATGAACCGCAATCGTTGGGTTATTTTGATGCGGCGCAAAATCTATCCACTCAGTTAAGACATTGGGGCAGGCCAGCACATATGCCAAGTCACGAACATAAGGGCGCTTGTAAGCTTCCCAAGGCGCGTTATCGCTAATGGCGGAACGACTAGGAGAGAAGTGAGCAGTTGGCTCGAGCATAAGTTGAACCATTATAACGGTAAAGCATTTACCTTAACGGCTCGCTCTATAAAAGTCTATAGTTTGTCATCGCTCATTTCTGATAATAACTGGTACAAAAAAAACCAACCATTGAAAACAATGATTGGCTTTTTCGTATTGCTATATCTTTGGTCGGAACGGCAGGATTTGAACCTGCGACCCCTACACCCCCAGTGTAGTGCGCTACCAGACTGCGCTACGCCCCGAATGACTGACTATTTTACGCAAAATTAGGTATATTGCAAGAGCTATTTATTTTAGCCAAAATCTACAATCATATTTTACCTATAACAGTCAGCTGAATTCACCAGCCATTAACCTAGCAGCTCTTTTAGGATTTCATTTACTTGCTGCGGGTTGGCACTACCGCGACTGGCTTTCATCACTTGCCCGACCAGACCGTTAAAGGCTTTTTCTTTACCGCCGCGATACTCTTCAACCATTGCTGCATTCTTAGCAATGACCTCTTCAACGATAGCTTTGATAGCGCCGGTATCCGTCTCTTGCTTCAGCCCTTTTTCTTCGATGATTTTATCAGCTGCATCATCGGCATCGCCGCCTTCGCGTTCATATAAGGCACTAAAGACTTTCTTCGCTAATTTGCCAGATAGGGTGTCATCTTTAATACGTGCTAGCATACCAGCCAATTGCTTGGCGCTGATAGGGGAGTCGATGATGTCTGTATCATCTTTATTCAGCGCGCCAAGTAAATCGCCCATCACCCAGTTAGCCGCCATTTTGGCGTCTTGCTCACCAATCTCAGCAACGACATCTTCGAAATAATCGGCAATTTGACGGCTACCGGTTAAGATACGAGCGTCATATTCTGATAGACCAAGTGCCTGTTCAAAACGTGCGCGACGGGCAACCGGTAGCTCAGGCATAGCCGCACGAATGCTATCAACTGTATGCTGCTCAATACGCACAGGTAGCAAGTCAGGATCAGGGAAATAGCGATAGTCATTGGCGTCTTCTTTGGTACGCATAACACGAGTTTCGTCGCGCTCTGGATCATAAAGCATCGTCGCTTGCACAACTTTACCGCCATCCTCTAAAATATCGATTTGACGCTCGATTTCACGATTAATGGCGCGCTCGATAAAGCGGAACGAGTTTAAGTTTTTTAGCTCAGTACGGGTACCAAGCTCGCTTCCAGGTTTACGGATAGAGACGTTACAATCACAGCGGAACGAGCCTTCTGCCATGATAGCATCTGAGATACCCAGCCACGTCACTAGCTGGTGAATGGCTTTGATATAGGCTAGCGCTTCAAACGCTGAACGCATATCAGGCTCAGAGACGATTTCGATTAATGGCGTACCAGCACGGTTTAGATCGACACCCGTCATGCCATCGACGGCATCATGTACTGACTTGCCAGCATCTTCTTCTAAATGGGCGCGGGTGATGCCGATACGCTTAGGATATTCGTTCTTTTCACCTTCATTAACGACGACGTCAATATAGCCTTCGCCAACGATAGGATTGGCCATTTGGGTGATTTGATAGCCCTTAGGCAAATCAGGGTAAAAGTAGTTTTTGCGGTCAAAGGTATTAAATAATCCAAGCTCTGCGTTGACGCCGATACCGAATTTTAGCGCACGATCGACCACGCCAGCATTTAACACTGGCAAGACACCAGGCAGACCTAAATCTACAATGCTGGCTTGGGTGTTTGGCTCGTGACCAAAGTCAGTCGGTGCGCTGGAGAATATCTTACTTTCTGTGTTCAGCTGGCAGTGAATCTCGATACCGATGACCACTTCATAACCATCAACGAACAGCTCTTTACGCACATCGTGTTTGCGGACAGCATTATTATCAATAGTAGTTGCTGTGTTCATTATACCGTCTCCTTGGCGATGGCAGAGTGTTGCAGATGATGATCTGTATGCTGCTGGAATAAATGAGCAGTACAGAGCAGTTGGCTCTCACACCAATATTTTCCAATCAATTGCAAACCAATAGGCAAGCCTGCTGAGGTTAAACCAACAGGCTGACTAAGCGCAGGTAGACCCGCTAAATTGACACCAATGGTATAAACATCACCCAAATACATCGTTGCAGGGTCGAGGTCTTCACCAAGTTTATAAGCCGCTGTTGGTGCCGTTGGACTGGCAATCACATCACAGTTGGCAAAGGCATTTTCGAAGTCTTTAATGATGATACGGCGCACTTTTTGTGCTTTGGTGTAATAAGCGTCAAAGTAACCAGCAGATAGGGCATAAGTACCTGACAAAATACGGCGCTGTACTTCAGGACCAAAGCCTTCAGAACGTGAGCGCGTGTATAAGTCAATCAAGTCTTTTGGGTTTTCACAGCGATAGCCAAAGCGTACGCCATCGAAGCGTGATAGGTTCGATGAGGCTTCAGCTGGTGCCAGCATATAGTAAGTTGCTAGGGTAATCTCAGGGTCAGTGATAGTCACCTCTACAATGGTTGCGCCAAGCTCTTCGTATTTCTTTAATGCTGCACGAGCCGCTTGTTCGACTTCAGTATCAAGTCCTTTACTGAAGTATTCTTTAGCAACGCCAATACGTAAACCGGCAAACGGCTTATCACCAGCGCTGGCTGCTGCATCATTTAAGTCTTGTGCATAATCTGGCATGTCGTATTTGATAGAAGTCGCATCGCGTGGGTCATGCCCAGTCATTGGCTGTAATAGGAAGGCACAGTCCATGGCACTGCGACCCATACTACCGGCTTGATCAAGGCTTGAGGCATAAGCAATCATACCGAAGCGAGAGACGCGACCATAAGTCGGTTTGATGCCCGTTAAGCCGCAGAATGAGGCTGGCTGACGAATAGAGCCACCAGTATCACTACCCGTCGCGACTGGTACAAATCCCGCCGCAACTGCTGCTGCACTACCGCCCGATGAGCCACCAGGAACGTGGTCTAGATTCCAAGGATTGTGTACTGCACCATAATACGAGCTTTCGTTGTCCGAGCCCATCGCAAACTCATCCATATTGAGCTTACCAAGGCTGATCATGCCCGCTTTATCAATATTGGTGACGATGGTCGCATCATAAGGAGAGATAAAGTTGTGTAGCATCTTAGAGCCACAGGTGGTCAATACGCCTTGGGTACAAAAAATATCTTTGTGCGCCATCGGTACGCCGAGCAGTGGACGCTTATCACCTTGCAGACGCATCTCGTCTGCCGCTTTTGCTTGTGTGCGCGCGGTCTCAGAGGTATGAGTGATAAAACTGTTGATCTTGCCATCTAACGCATTGATACGTTTGATATAGTGGTCAGTTAATTCCGCGCTGCTAAATTGTTTGTCTTGCAGACCAGTAATAAGCTGCTGGGTACTTAATAGATGAAGTTCAGACATAAGGTGTCGTCCGTCAAAATGTTAATAGCATAAAATAAGATAAGAATTCAGAGAGCGACAGTCGCCTACTCAATCACTTGCGGTACCAAATATAAGCCATCTTCCACGGCAGGGGCGACCGACTGATTGCGTTCGCGGTTGATATCATGTTTGGCGATATCAGCACGCAGGTCTTGGCAGGCTTCATGAATATTTGATAAAGGTTTGATATCGGTGGTATCGACATTGCCAAGCGTATTCATCAGCTTGAGTATTTTAGAGATATCAGCAGCGTAGCTAGCGGCCGTATTTTTATCGACACCTAAACGGGCAAGGTTGGCAACTTCTAGGATTTCTTCACGGCTGACAGTGTTGTCAGACGTTAATGATTGCTGTGACATAGTGTCTCCAGTGACGGACAGTTTTTGTTAGAGTAGGGTATGGCTAAATAAGTAGACATTAAAATAAATAACGACTAAAAAAAGCTAAAACAAGGTATCTCTATTAATATGCGAATAAATAGTGGGCTTATTATAAAGCATCTGACCCAAGTTTACAGAGCATGAGGTTTGATTGCTGCACAATCTTTACTAAGACGGAATGTTTTGCAAATTTGACTGGGTAGTTAGAGCTTGATAAGCAATTGCTTACCATTCAATGACGAAATACGTTACAGTAGGCAGCTGCTGTTAAGCAAGTTATCAAGCCAAGTATTTAATAAATACTATAGGACAGTAGCTGCTGGTTAGTGATTGAATTAAAGGCTGTTTCATCAAAGCAGCTGGTATGGTCTGCGATTTCAAACTTTGTAACAACTTTTAGCGCATAAGCGCAAAATCCTAGCGTCCTGATGCAAATATCTGTGTTTTTTTTGAGCCAAATCGGTATAATTTAGCTCAGTTTTTTCATTTCATCATTATAGCTTCGGTTTGACTTGTTACGATGATAAACTCTCGCCACGGGTAATCTCTAAAGACGACCTGCTCAATACTGACGAGTAATCCTTCGGTCACTCTCATTTGCCTCATTCGCCTCATTTGTAATACGCTGGAAATATTAGTCATGAACCTGTTTGGATTTTTATCAAATAATATCGCAATCGACCTCGGTACTGCGAACACCCTTATTTTTATTCCTGGTAAAGGCGTGGTGCTCAATGAGCCTACAGTGGTCGCTTTAAGAAGCAATCGTACACAGCACCCTACCGTTGCTGCTGTTGGTATTGATGCCAAGCAGATGCTTGGTCGTACGCCTGCCAACATCACCGCTATCCGCCCATTGAAAGATGGGGTGATTGCTGACTTTGAAGTGACGCAAAAAATGCTTAAGCATTTTATCGCCAAGGTAAAAGCCAAGCGTTTTATGGCACAGCCTAATGTGGTGGTTTGCGTGCCTTGCAAGTCTACCCTTGTTGAGCGTAAAGCGATTCGTGAAGCGGTATCGTCAGCGGGCGCTAGCAAAGTATTGTTGTTAGAGGAGCCAATGGCAGCAGCAATCGGTGCTGGTATGCCGGTTCATGAGGCCAGCGGTTCTATGGTCGTTGATATCGGCGGTGGTACCACTGAGATAGCTGTTATTGCCTTGTCAGGCTGCGTCTATGCAGAGTCGATTCGCATCGGTGGCGATATGTTTGATGAAGCCATCATCACTCATGTACGCCGTACCCATGGCTGCGTGATTGGCGAAACCACGGCTGAACGTATCAAACAAGAAGTGGGTTCTGCATTAAACGAAGACAGTCAGTTAGAAGTAGAAGTGCGTGGACGTAGCATGGCAGAAGGCGTGCCAAAGGCCTTTATCGTCAATTCAGAAGAAGTACAGAAAGCATTGAGCGATCCACTAAGTGGCATCGTTAGTGCAGTAAAAGCAGCACTTGAGCAAACGCCGCCTGAGCTGTCATCGGACATCGCTGAACGCGGTATTGTATTGACTGGTGGTGGGGCGTTACTGCGCGATTTGGATAAGCTTATTTCAAGAGAGACGGGTCTGCCAGTGACGGTCGCTGAAGATCCATTGACTTGTGTCAGTCGTGGCGGCGGTATTGCGCTTGATTTTATCAATAACAAAAGCCTAAATATGATTTTTGTATAAATCATTGTTTATCAAGCATTGCCATATTATCAATGCTTGATAAGGCTGAAGTTAACGATAAATAGGTATGAGAAAGGGTAGATAAATAACAGTAAAGGTAGCCACTAAGGTTACCTTTACTGTTATTTATCTACCGTTGACAGTTACTGAGCATTTTTTAATACCAACTCCCTCTTATATATAGTTAAAATATCTCAAAAACGCTACAGTGCTGCTGGTATAAATTTTTTGCAGCCTCTGTCTGCATAGGCACAGCAAGCAAGAAAAATTAATATCAGCAGTACTTGATGTATCGACATTACTTTTCTCTGACTATAGTGCTATTCAGTGCTGGCTACTGCTCACATTAAAACTTCTACATTAGACGAACTATGACTCCAAGTATTTTTGCTCGCCAGCCACTCGCACTTCGTATGACTGCTGTTTTATTGATAGTGGCATTGATACTGATGTGGTTCGATAGCAAAAATCCAGAATGGTTCAAGCCTATACGCTCAACCAGCCACGCCGCGATGCAGCCTATTTATGAGCTGTCATTATTACCCAGTTATGCAAAACACTGGTCAAGCGGTAGTCTGCAATCAAAAGAAGCGCTGCGCCGCGAAAATATGCAGCTTAAGTCCCAGCTCATTCACGCCCAAGCCAAATTGCAGCAGCAAGATTATATATTGGCGCAAAACGCCCGCTTGCAAGGTATTCTATCGACCACGCGTCCAGAGCAGTTTGATTTAAACTTGGCACAAGTGATTGGTACCGACACCAATTTACTGCGTCAAATTGTGGTTTTGAATAAGGGTGCTCAAGATGGCGTGCAAGTTGGACAAACGGTCATCGATGAAGCCGGCATATTAGGGCAGATTATCAATGTCTATCCTAATACCAGCCGTTTATTGCTGATTACTGATGAGCAGCAGTCCGTCGCCGTTACTGTCAAACGTACTGGTCAGCGCGCGATTGTGACCGGTCAAGGGATACCCACTTCATTAAGTCTCAATTATGTCTTTAAAACCTCAGATGTGCGCGTTGGTGATGAGCTGGTATCGTCCGGATTAGGTGGGCGTATCCCTGCAGGCTATCGCGTTGGTCGTATCGCACATATTGAAGACACGCAAGCGGATAATTTTAGAAGCATCAAAGTCACACCCGCGGCAAACTTTGTCGATAATGCTTATGTATTGATACTGCAAGATAAGCTGGCTAATGAAAACAATATTGGCATCACTGAGCCTTAAGAGTGACTTTCGAAATAATAATTGTCCGATATTTAGTCGCTATTCTATCTAAGCGCGCTGTTTGACACCTCGTTTTTTATTCCCTGCAATGCTGAATTCATCATTAAGTAGCTGCTAAACATCCGCTAAAGGTAAGTATTCATGGCATATCCTGATTCTGATCATGCAAATGGGCTGCTGCATGCCATGATTGTACTGAGTTTTATTATTGCCTCGTCGCTCATTGTTTACCCATTAAGTCCTAGTATGGCCACACTGCGTCCTATGGTCATGATCATGGTATTGATTTTTTGGTTATTGTTCCAACCGCGTTATGTGGGTATTTTTAGCGCCTTTACCATTGGCCTTATTGCTGATTTGCTGATGGATACTCATTTAGGACAACAAGCTTTTTCTGCTGTCATAGTGGCGCTTGTGATAAAGGTCACCAGTATCTATATCAGACAGCTAAACACGGGTAGTGCATGGATCGTAGCAAGTTTGGGCTTGTTTGTGTTTCAAGCGAGCTTATGGATGCTACAGATTTTTGTACAAAATGTCTTTGTTGCCCAATCTGTTTATTCTTTATTGATGAGCATCATCAGCTGGCCGTTGGTGCTTTTAACGTTACGAAAATTCGTACGCTAATCAGGTCGTTTACTGTAGCGATTGTCAGTATAAGTATTTTCATCACAAATAATTTTCATAAGCACCTACTATAAACGCCGCTCATTTATTTTAGGCTAAGCCTAAGCCTATTAATACCGAGTTTTTTCATCAGAAGAGAGTAGCGATGGATATCATCTTAGCATCTGGTTCGCCGCGTCGTCGCGAGTTACTAAGTAGAGCGCAACTGGAATTTACTGTCATCAGCGTTGATATCGATGAAACACCCTATCAGCATGAATCGCCCAAAGACTATATTCTTCGTATGGTCGCCGCCAAAGCAGAGGCAGCGACTGTAGAGCTAAATAGACAACTAAAAAATAATGACGCTCAATCAAACAAATCAATCATATCTCAGCCTATTATTTTACTGACCTCTGACACCATCGGTGTATTACCAGATGGCAAAACAGTGTTGGTCAAACCAAATAATCGTGAAGATGCTTATCATATGTGGCAGCAAATGTCGGATAGCACTCATGAAGTATGGACGGCGGTACAAGCGACGCAACTCTCATTACCGTCTAAGCACCTTGATAAATTCGATACTGAGCAAGTATGGAAAACCATCAATCAGCAACAAATCATTGAACGCACAGAAGTCACCTTTGTCGCGCTTACTAAAGAGATGATGAGTGAATATTGGGACAGTGGCGAGCCTGCTGATAAAGCAGGTGGCTATGGCATTCAAGGACTGGGCGCGGCGTGGGTTAACCGTATTAACGGTAGCTATACCAATGTAGTGGGTTTACCGCTTGCGCAAACGCTGGCATTGATTAAAGAGATGACCAACACTGCTACGCTTTAAACTTCTGATGCTTAAATAGCTAAAACTTAATAAAGTTTAAATGTTGAAAAAGGTGAGAGTAAGGGTATTGATTCAGCAGTGCTTGAAGTTAAAACTTAATATCAAATCATCTGCACATAATGACACGGTTGTGTCATGGGCAAAAGCAAGTTGCATTTGTTACACTGTCAGGCTACCAAACTATGAATGCTTCACCAGAAAGCTAAGTGATAAGAGAAAACACTATGTCCGAAGAGCTGCTGATTAATATTAGCCCCATGGAGTCCCGTGTCGCCGTATTAGATAACGGTATCTTGGGCGAGATTTATATTGAGCGTCATCATAAACTGGGTTTGGTTGGTAATATCTACTTAGGTACAGTGGTACGTGTTCTGCCGGGTATGCAAGCAGCCTTTGTCGATATTGGTCAATCACGTACCGCATTCTTACATGTTAATGATATGCAGCGCGAACCACGTCCAGCTGCTAAAAGCAGTAAAGTCGAAAAGGCTGACGATGAGCTCACCATTATAGAGGCGGCGGCTGATGATCTAGCGGTCACGCCGCCCGTAGTCAGTACGCAGAACACAGAAGTCATGCCAGTTTCGAAAACCCTTATTCAACATCGTCTGCATGAAAGTCAGCGCATTTTGGTACAAGTTACCAAAGATCAGTTAGGTAGTAAAGGCGCGCGCTTAACGACAAACATATCGCTGCCATCTCGCTATTTGGTCTATTTACCATCGAGTGAGCATATTGGTATCTCGCAACGTATTGATGGCGAAGAGGAGCGCAGTCGCCTAAAGACCGAGCTTACTAGCCTAATGCAAACCGTCAATCTTAAAGGCGGATTGATTGCACGTACGGCAGCTGAGCGTGTGCCCGTTGACAAACTTGAAGAAGACATTTACTACTTATTGCAGCTGTGGCGGACGATATGCGCCCGTCGCCAAGAAACGAAGCCCAATCAAAGCTCCGAGCTTATTTATCAAGAATTATCGCTACCATTGCGCTCTATCCGTGATTTGGTACACGCTGGTACCGAAAAAGTCATTATTGATAATGTGCAGATTTATGAGCAAGTCCGATATTTTGCCAAAGAATTTGTGCCTTTTGTCTATGATCGCATCGTACATTATACCGCTGAGCAGTCGCTGTTTGATGTTCACCGTGTCGAAGATGATTTACGGGATGCGCTCAAACGGCGTGTGGATTTAAAGTCTGGTGGCTATCTAATTATTGACCAAACCGAAGCCATGACTACCATTGATGTCAATACGGGCTCATTCGTTGGTGGACGATCATTAGAAGATACGGTTTACAAGACCAACTTAGAAGCCACCCATGCCATTGCTAGGCAACTGCGTTTGCGCAATCTTGGCGGTATTATTATCTTAGATTTTATTGATATGCTTGAGCAGCAGCATAAAGATGATATCTTAGAGAGCTTGCAGTCGCAGCTGGTACAAGATTATGCCAAGACCAAAATTACCCAAGTCAGTGAGCTTGGTTTGGTTGAGATGACTCGTAAGCGTACCCGTGAGTCGCTTGGACAGCAATTGTGTGAGCCGTGCTCGACCTGTCAAGGTCGTGGCTTTGTCAAAACAGCCGAAACGGTCTGCTTTGAGATATTCCGTGAAATCATGCGCTGCGCTCGTACTTATAATTCACCCAAAAAGTTTACGGTCGTCGCTCATGCGGCAGTCATTGATTTATTGCTGACGTCAGAATCTGACACCGTGGCAGATTTAGAGTATTTACTCGGCCGAGTGATTACCTTTGATGTTGAAAATTTATATACCCAAGAGCAATATGACATTGTGTTGGACTGATAATTTGAATGTTATTGAGAGGTTTTATACAAATTATTTTCTAGAAATAGAGTTGCCTATAAAGTGTGATATCTTGAAATGGTATGGATATTGCCCTTGCAATGAACAAAATACTATGTATAATATACACCACTGAATTATATACGCGCAGCCCATAAAAAAAGCTGGCGCTATGACAGCTAGAGCATCGTTTCTAGCACTATTTCATTATGCCTTTGCTGACATCCTATAATGGAAGGGTCGGCGGGGCTTTAAACTATTTTGCTTTTGGCACGCTATAAGTTCCGTTAAAGAACTCATTCTGGTTAAGAACAGAAGGCCGCTTTAAGTGAATATTTAACCAAACGGCTTTTGCTCATATCCTTGCAAAGCAAGAATGACAAAAGCCCATATTAGGAGCTTGCTGGCATGGCTAACCAGAGAATCCGTATCCGTCTTAAGTCTTTTGATCATCGTCTGATTGATCAATCTGCACAAGAGATCGTTGATACTGCAAAGCGCACCGGTGCGCAAGTTTGTGGTCCTGTACCGTTGCCGACTCGTATTGAGCGCTTCAACGTTCTAACTTCACCACATGTAAATAAAGACGCTCGTGATCAGTATGAAATCCGTACTCATAAGCGTATGGTTGACATCGTTCAACCTACCGACAAAACTGTGGATGCGCTAATGAAGCTTGACTTGGCGGCGGGTGTTGACGTTCAAATTGCTTTGGGTTAATGAACATCACACCCAACCCATTAATATAAGATATAAAGAGGTCTAAAATGGCGATCGGTTTAGTCGGTAAAAAATGCGGCATGACCCGTATCTTCACTGAAGCAGGCGCATCTATCCCTGTAACAGTGGTTGAGATCAGTGCGAACCGTATTACTCAAGTAAAAAATACTGATGTAGATGGCTATCAAGCCATTCAAGTTACCACAGGTACCCGTCGTGACAGCCGCGTAACAGCCGCACAAAAAGGTCACTTCGCTAAAGCTGGCGTTGCCGCTGGTCGTGGTGTTTGGGAATTTCGTGCCAATGACAGCGATCTTGAAGGTCGTGAAATTGGTGGTGAGATTCTAGCTGACTTGTTTGAACAAGGTCAGATGGTTGATGTCACAGGAAACAGTAAAGGTAAAGGTTTTCAGGGTCCTGTAAAACGTCATAACTTTAGCATGCAAGATGCTACTCATGGTAACTCAGTATCTCATCGTGCACATGGTTCAACTGGTCAAAACCAGTCACCAGGTAAAGTATTCAAAGGCAAAAAGATGGCGGGTCAGATGGGTAACAAGCGTGTTACTGTTCAAGGCCTAGAAGTGATTTCGGTTGATGCCGAAAAAGGGTTACTTGTCATCAAGGGTGCTATCCCAGGTGCCACCGGTGGCGATGTCATCGTACGTCCGTCAGTCAAAGCCTAAGCAAGGGGATTAACGTGGATTTAAAAACAGTTACAGGGGCGGCAGTTGAGCTTTCTGATACGGCTTTCGGTCGTGAATTCAACGAAGCACTAGTGCATCAAGTCGTCACCGCATATCTTGCTGGTGCTCGCCAAGGTACACGCGCTCAAAAAACCCGTGCCGAAGTTTCTGGCGGTGGCATTAAGCCATGGCGCCAAAAAGGTACCGGTCGCGCTCGTGCAGGTTCTATTCGTAGCCCAATCTGGCGTGGGGGCGGTCGTGCATTCGCGGCTAAGCCACAAGATTGGTCACAAAAAGTTAACCGTAAGATGTATCGCGGTGCGATGCAGTGCATCCTAGCCGAATTGATTCGCCAAGAGCGTCTGATTTTGGTTGAAGAGATAAGCGTTTCTGGTCCTAAGACCAAAGAGCTGATCGCAAAGTTAGGTGAGTTAAATGCATCACGTGCATTAATCGTCACCAAAGAAGTTGACGAAAACTTATACTTAGCTGCTCGCAATATCCCACATGTCAATGTACTTGATACAAGTGAAGTGGATCCAGTGAGCTTGATTGCTTTTGATAAAGTGATCATGACAGTCGAAGCTGCGAAACAATTTGAGGAAGCACTAGCATGAATAACGCAAGACTTTATCAGATCCTAAGAGGACCTGTATTCTCAGAGAAATCTCAAATGCTTGGCGACTCACTTGGTGTGCAGGTATTTAAAATTGACTCTAAGGCTACTAAGCTTGAAGTTAAAAAAGCAGTTGAGATGATGTTTGAAGGTGTTGAAGTTTTAAAAGTAAACACTTTGAATGTTAAAGGTAAGACAAAGCGTTTTGGTAAAAGTATCGGCCGTCGTAACGACTATAAAAAAGCCTATGTTACCTTAAAAGCTGGTCAAGATGTACAAATGGCTGATGCTGGTGAAGAGGTCGCAAATACGACTGCTTCTACTAGTGAAACAGCGAATAACGAATAAGGATTACACTCATGCCTATCGTAAGAGCAAAGCCAACATCACCAGGCCGTCGTTTTGTTGAAAAAGTAGTGCATCCACACCTTTATAAAGGTCGTCCGTTTGCAGCGCTTCTAGAATCAAAAAGCAAGACCGGTGGTCGTAACAATAATGGCCGTATCACTACTCGTCACATCGGCGGTGGTCATAAGCAACATTATCGTATTATCGATTTTAAACGTACTAAAGACAATATCCCAGCTACAGTAGAGCGTATTGAATACGATCCTAACCGTACTGCGCATATTGCTTTACTTAAGTACGCTGATGGCGAACGTCGTTATATTATCGCCGCTAAAAAGCAAGCTGTTGGCGATACTGTGATGTCAGGTGAATTATCACCAATTCGTCCAGGCAACTGTTTACCGCTAAAAAACATACCACTAGGTACTGTGATCCATAATATCGAACTTAAAATCGGTAAAGGCGCACAGATGGCTCGTGCTGCGGGTGCTAGCGTTCAGCTACTAGGTCGTGACGGTATTTATGCCATTCTTCGTTTGCGTTCTGGTGAAACTCGCCGCGTACACGTAAATTGCCGTGCTGTTATCGGTGAAGTATCGAACACTGAAAACAACTTGAAATCACTTGGTAAAGCCGGTGCTTCACGTTGGAGAGGTATTCGTCCTTCTGTTCGTGGTGTCGCGATGAACCCGGTTGATCACCCACATGGTGGTGGTGAAGGTCGTAATAAAGGTCGCCATCCTACTAGCCCTTGGGGTCAGAAGTCTAAAGGACTTAAAACGCGTCACAATAAGCGTACTGACAGTATGATCATCCGCCGCCGCGCCAAGAAGAAATAAAGGAAGAATTTCATGCCTCGTTCATTGAAAAAAGGTCCATTCATAGACGCGCATTTATTTGCTAAAGTTGAAACTGCATTAGAAACCAACTCACGCAAACCAATTAAAACTTGGTCGCGCCGCTCGATGATTCTGCCACAAATGGTTGGCCTAACTTTATCTGTTCACAATGGCCGTACTCATGTACCGGTTATCGTGAGTGAACAGATGGTTGGTCATAAACTAGGTGAATTTGCCCCGACTCGTACATATCGTGGTCACGGCATTGACAAGAAAGCTAAGAGATAAGGTGCTTACCATGGAAGTAACTGCAAAATTACGCGGTGCCGCCATATCGGCACAAAAAGTTAGACTCGTTGCTGATGAAGTTCGTGGCAAATCTATTGAGCGTGCTTTGGATATCCTAACGTATAGCAATAAAAAAGGCGCGGTTTTTGTTAAGAAATGTCTTAACTCTGCCATCGCCAATGCTGAAAACAACAACGGTTTAGATATTGATACCCTTAAAGTATCAACCATCTACGTTGATGAAGGCATTACGCTAAAACGTATCCTACCACGTGCTAAAGGTCGTGCTGATCGTATCAGCAAGCGTACCTGTCACATCACTATAAAGGTAGGGGAATAAGTTATGGGACAAAAAGTACATCCAATCGGAATTCGTCTTGGTGTTGTAAAAAAGCATAACGCAAACTGGTATGCTAGCCCTAAACAATACTCAGAATACCTAATTAACGACATTCAGGTTCGTGAATATCTGCGCAAGAAACTTGATAGTGCTATGATTAGCAAGATCATGATTGAGCGTCCTACCGGTGCTGCTAAGATTACCATCGCCACTGCGCGTCCTGGTATTGTTATCGGTAAGAAAGGCGAAGATATTGAAAGACTTCAAAAAGAATTGACCAAAATTATGGGCGTACCTGCTCAGGTCAATATTGAAGAAATCACCTCGCCTGATCTTGATGCTCATTTGGTAGCAGAAGGTATCGCAAGTCAGCTTGAGCGTCGTGTTATGTTCCGCCGTGCAATGAAGCGCGCCGTACAGAACAGCATGCGTTCTGGTGCTAAAGGTATTAAAGTTGAGCTGTCTGGCCGTCTTGGCGGTGCTGAGATTGCTCGTACTGAATGGTACCGTGAAGGTCGTGTGCCATTGCATACATTGCGTGCCGATATTGACTATTCGTCAGTACGTGCGGAAACCACTTACGGCACCATCGGTGTAAAAGTTTGGATCTTCCGTGGCGAAATCCTTGACGGTATGAACAGTGTTTATAACCCCGTTAAAGAAGAGCAGACTCGTGCGCCAAAACGCCGTGGTCGTGGAAACGGAAACCGTCGAAACACAGACAGAGGTTAAACTATGTTACAGCCAAAACGTACCAAGTTTCGTAAAATGCACAAAGGTCGTAACACAGGTCTTGCTCATCGTGGAAGCACCGTTGCATTCGGACAAATTGGTCTAAAATCTTTGACTCGCGGTCGTATGACTGCCCGTCAAATTGAAGCAGCACGTCGTACCATCACTCGTAAAATTAAGCGTGGCGGTAAGATTTGGATTCGCGTTTTCCCAGACAAACCAATTACTAATAAACCATTAGAAGTACGTATGGGTAAAGGTAAAGGTCCTGTAGAATATTGGGTATGCGAAATCAAACCTGGTAAAATACTATATGAACTTGAAGGGATCTCAGAAGAGCTTGCTCGCGAAGCGTTAACGCTTGCTGCAGCAAAACTGCCCTTTAAAACTACCATTGTTAAGCGGACGATAATGTAATGAAGATCAGTGAATTACGTGATAAATCATTAGAAGAACTGACCCAGTTACTTGATGAAAAGCAACTTGATGCTTTCCGTATTCGTATGGCTAAAGCAACTGGTCAGTTGGGGAATACCCATGAAGTACGTGTCAATCGTCGTGCGATTGCTCAGCTTCAGACTTTGATTAACGAGAAACAACGAGGCGACTCATGAGCGATAACAATCAAGCAACGACCAATGCTAGTGTTCTGACAGGACGAGTTGTCAGTGACAAGATGGACAAGTCCATCACGGTTTTGATTGAGCGTCTGGTTCGTCATCCTTTATATGGCAAGCAGCTTCGTCGTTCTACTAAGATCAAAGCACATGATGAGAATAATGTTTGCCAACAAGGCGACCTTGTCCGCATCAAAGAAACGCGTCCAATCTCAAAAACCAAGTCTTGGACTTTGGTTGATGTGGTTGAAAAAGTAGAAAAAATCTAAGTAAATTGCATTAAAAGCCAGAAGCTGTTAAAATAGCTGCCTTTTTAAGGATACTGATTGCGCCGAGCGTATATCAATCACATTAAGAGTAGCAGCGGTTATTAATATTAAAATGCCGACTACTCATACTGTGCTAGCGGCAGCAACTGGTTTTTATTGCTCATACGTGTGGAGTAACGCTATGATTCAGGTTGAATCTATGCTGGAAGTTGCAGATAATAGCGGTGCAAGACGAGTTCAGTGCATTAAAGTACTGGGTGGCTCTCATCGTCGTTATGCATCAGTTGGCGACATTATTAAAGTAACGGTTAAAGAAGCCATTCCTCGCGGTCGTGTTAAAAAAGGCGACGTGATGAATGCGGTAGTTGTACGTACCAAAAAAGGCGTTCGTCGTCCTGATGGTTCGGTATTACGTTTTGACGACAATGCTGCGGTATTGTTGAACCAAAACAAAGCGCCGATTGCAACTCGTATTTTTGGACCGGTAACTCGTGAACTACGTGGTGATCAGTTTATGAAAATTGTATCACTAGCACCAGAAGTATTGTGAGGTAATCCATGTCAAAATTACGTAAAGGTGATACAGTTATCGTGATTGCTGGGAAAGACAAAGGCAAGCAAGGTACTGTACAAGCTGTAAAAAACGATCGTATCAAAGTTGAAGGCATTAACATTGTCACTAAACATCAGAAGCCAAATCAGGCAACTGGCGTTGAAGGCGGCATACTTAAGCAAGAAGCTTTTTTACATATTTCAAATGTCGCAATTTTAAATGCGCAAACCCAAAAAGCAGACCGTATTTCTTACCAGACTGGCGAAGACGGTGTTAAAAACCGTGTTTACCGCTCAAATGGTGAAGTTGTGGCGACTGCGTAAGACACTAAGGGTGTAATGGTAATGGCAAGATTAAAAGCTTTATATAACAATGAACTAAAGCAAAAGATCAAAGAAGAACTTGCTTTAGAAAACGTGATGCAAGTGCCTAAAATCACTAAAATCACTTTAAACATGGGTGTTGGCGGTGCGTCTCAAGATAAGAAATTGCTTGAAGGTGCTGTTGCTGATATGACGGCTATCGCTGGTCAAAAACCTGTAGTCACCAAAGCGCGTAAATCAATCGCTGGCTTTAAGATTCGTGAAGAATGGCCAATCGGTTGTAAAGTAACGCTACGCGGTGAGCAAATGTACGAATTTTTAGATCGTCTTATTGCCGTTGCAATTCCTCGTGTTCGTGACTTTCGTGGTTTTTCAGCTAAAGCCTTTGATGGACGTGGTAACTATTCACTGGGTATCAAAGAGCAAATCGTATTCCCAGAAGTAGATTTTGACAAGATTGATCGTATCCGCGGTATGGATGTGACTATCACTACGTCAGCTACTACTGACGATGAAGGTCGTGCGCTGCTTAAAGCATTCGGCTTCCCATTTAAATAAGGTAAAGACGTTATGGCAAAGAAGAGCATGATTAACCGCGAATTAAAGCGCGAAAAAATGGTTGCTAAGTACGCTGATAAGCGTATCAAGCTAAAAGAAACTATCAGTGATATGACTGCAAGTGACGAAACTCGTATGGAAGCGATGCTAGAGCTACAAGCTCTTCCACGTAACTCATCACCAGTACGTCTGCGCAATCGTTGTGCTATCACCGGTCGTCCTCACGGTTACTTCCGCAAGTTTGGCTTATCACGCAATATGCTGCGTGAGCGTGTCATGCAAGGCGATGTGCCTGGTGTTCGTAAAGCAAGCTGGTAAGGGGTAACTATATGAGTATGCAAGATACTGTTGGGGATATGCTAACCCGTATTCGTAACGCACAAATGGCTAACAAAGTATCGGTAGCAATGCCGAGCTCTAAGCTACGCAAATCAATCGCTGATTTGTTGGTTAATGAAGGTTACGTTGCTAGCGCTGTTGTTACTGAAGAAAACAACAACAAAGCAACTTTGACCATCGTATTAAAATACTTCGAAGGCAAAGCTGTCATCGAAATGATTCAACGTTTTAGCCGTCCTGGTTTACGCCAGCATCGCGGTAAAGATGCTATCCCTACTGTTAAGCAAGGTATGGGTGTTGCTATCGTATCAACCAGCCAAGGTATCATGAGTGATCGTGCTGCACGTGCTGCTGGTATCGGTGGTGAAGTCGTCGCATTTGTAGCGTAAGCTATACGACGATAAAGTCTATTTGACGCGGTTAGGCTTCTATCGATGTGGTAATGAATAATTATTTAACATTGACAAGTGTCTAACGTGGTCAACTATGCTAAACTAACACGCTTTTTAGCCTGTTAGTTTTTTCGCTAATAAAAGCAAGTTAATTTTCTAAGGAATATTCCTATGTCTCGTGTGGCTAAAGCCCCAGTGACGCTGCCAAACGGCGTAAGCGTTACTTTGAACGATCGGCAGGTCGAAGTTAAAGGCAAGAACGGCAATATGTCTTTACGCCTGCATGAATTGGTCGAGCTGAAACAGGAAGATGATGCGATCATTTTCTCACCTACAGTCGATTCAAAAGAAGCCATGATGCATACTGGCACCATGCGCTCTTTACTAAACAACTTAGTAATAGGCGTTAACGAAGGCTTTGAAAAACGTCTTCAGTTGATTGGTGTTGGTTATCGTGCACAAGCTACTGGTAATAAAGTAACGCTAAATGTTGGTTACTCACACCCAGTAGAATATACGTTACCTGAAGGTGTATCAGCTGAAACCCCAACGCAAACTGAAATCGTTTTAAAATCAAACGATAAGCAGCAGCTTGGTCAAGCAGCGGCTAATATCCGCAGTTTCCGCCCACCTGAGCCTTATAAAGGTAAAGGTATTCGTTATAGTGACGAGCATGTGATTCGCAAAGAAGCCAAGAAAAAATAAGGTGAGTTGAAATGTTTGATAAAAAAGCAGCTCGTCTACGTCGAGCTAAGAAAACCCGCGCGCATATCCGCTTTTTAGGCGTTCATCGTCTAACGGTTAATCGCACGCCAAGACACATCTATGCCCAGATTATCTCTCCGAACGGTGGTGAAGTGATTGCTCAGGCATCTACCTTAGACAGCAGCTTGCGTTCAGGCGCGACTGGTAACGCTGATGCAGCGACGTCTGTAGGCCAAATGATCGCAGAACGCGCAAAAGCAGCTGGCATCACTAAAGTTGCATTTGACCGTAGTGGTTTTAAATATCATGGTCGAGTAAAAGCTTTAGCTGAAGCTGCTCGCGAAAACGGATTGGAGTTTTAATCATGGCTAGAAATGATAAAAATGATAAAAATGAACAGACTGACGGTCTAGTAGAACGCTTAGTTACCGTTGATCGCGTTGCAAAAGTGGTTAAAGGTGGTCGTATTTTCTCCTTCACTGCGTTGACCGTAGTGGGTGATGGTAATGGTCGTGTTGGTTTTGGTCGTGGTAAAGCACGTGAAGTGCCAGCCGCTATTCAAAAAGCGCTAGAAGCTGCCAAACGTAATATGATTACTGTTGAGCTAAATGATGCAACTTTGTATCATCCGATCAAAGCACGTCATGGTGCTAGTAAAGTCTATATGCAACCTGCATCTGAAGGTACTGGCGTAATCGCTGGTGGCGCAATGCGTGCTGTATTAGAAGTTGCTGGTGTCAAAGATGTTTTGACTAAATGTTATGGTTCTACCAACACTGCTAACGTGGTTCGCGCTACGTTTAACGGTTTACGTGATATGTCAACTCCAGAAAAGATGGCAGCGAAACGTGGTAAATCTGTAGACGAAATCTTGGGTTAACTTAGACTAGGTGAGTTACGATGAAAAAAATGAAAGTCACTCAATTCAAATCGGGTGCCCATCGCCTCAAGAGCCACAAAGCATGCTTGAAAGGATTGGGTTTACGCCGTATTAATCATTCTGTTGTAGTAGAAGATACACCTTCAACTCGTGGTATGGTCAATCGCGTTAACTACTTGGTAAAAGTGGAGGAAGCGTAATGGGTCTTAGATTAAATGAATTATCACCAGGTGTTGGCGCAAAGAAAACTGCCCAACGTCGTGGTCGTGGTATCGGTTCAGGCCTTGGCAAAACCGGTGGTCGTGGTGTAAAAGGTCAGAAATCTCGTTCAGGTTCTAGCATTCGCTCAGGATTTGAAGGTGGTCAAATGCCTTTATATCGCCGTCTACCAAAATTTGGTTTTACCAGTAAAATGGCTATGACGACTGCTGAAGTTCGTCTGTCTGAACTGAGCCAAATTGAAGGCGATGTCGTTAGTATTGAAACTTTGAAAGCTGCTAACCTTATCCGTCGTGACATGAAGCGTGCGCGCGTTATGTTGTCGGGTGAAGTCACTAAAGCTTATACTTTTAAAGGTATCAAAGTGACTAAAGGCGCCAAGCAAGCAATCGAAGCTGCTGGTGGTAGCATCGAGGAGTAGTAACGTGTCAAAGCAATCAATGTCATCGACTGGTATACCGCTCAATCCATTTGCCTTTATACGTAAGTATGACGAGCTATGGACGCGTTTGTTATTCTTAATCGGCGCATTGATTGTTTATCGTTTTGGGTCGCATATTCCGGTACCGGGTATCAATCCGGTTAACTTGGCTGATCTGTTTTCGCGCAACGAAAATACCATCCTGAGCATGTTTAATATGTTCTCAGGTGGTGCACTAGAACGTATGTCTATCATGGCACTTGGTATCATGCCATATATCTCAGCATCAATTATTGTACAGATGATGTCTGCGGTATTGCCATCGCTTGAAGCCCTCAAAAAAGAGGGTGAAGCGGGACGACGTAAGCTAAACAAGTATACCCGTCAAGGAACGCTTGCTTTAGCGCTAGTACAGTCATTAGGAATGTGTGCTGGTTTAATCAGTCAAAATCTTACTTTATCTTCTGGTCTGACTTTTTATATTCCAGCGGTTACCTCATTGGTAGCTGGCGCTATGTTCTTAATGTGGCTTGGTGAGCAGATTACAGAGCGCGGCGTAGGTAATGGTATCTCAATGCTCATTTTTGCGAGTATTGTGGCTGGTACGCCAGGTATGATTTCGCAGTCTATTGAACAGGTCAACCAAGGTCAGATGAACTTGATTGTCCTCTTTATCTTTGCACTGTTAGGTGTCGCGGTTACTGCGGGTATCGTTTATATTGAACGTGCTCAGCGCCGTGTTCCTGTCAATTATGCGCAAAAACAACAGCAGGGTCGCAAAATTTACGCTCAGCAGCAATCACATTTGCCGTTGAAACTAAATATGGCAGGGGTTATTCCTGCTATTTTTGCCAGCTCATTGCTATTGTTTCCTGCAAGTTTAGGGCAGTGGGTCGGTCAATCGCCTGATCCTACCTTGACGCAAAAGATATTGCAAAATATGGCATTGGTTTTGTCTCCAGGGCAGCCGCTGTATTTGGTTCTATTTGGTGCAATGATTATCTTTTTCTGCTACTTCTATACGGCATTGGTATTTAGTCCGCGTGAAGTTGCTGAAAACCTTAAACGTAGTGGTGCGTATATCCCAGGTATTCGCCCAGGACAACAAACTCAGCGTTACCTTGATCATGTGTTAAACCGATTGACCTTTATTGGCGCGATGTATATGACGGTTATTTGTTTAATGCCAATGGTCGTTCAGTCATCGTTTGGTGTGCCGTTTCAACTTGGTGGTACGTCGTTACTGATTATGGTGGTTGTGGTGATGGACTTCATCTCGCAGATCCAAGCGCATTTGATGACCCATCAATATCATGATCAGACGTTAATTCAATCGCCCACTCAACCTTAAATGAGCGGTACGATATTTAAAGGAGTATGCTATGAAAGTTCAAGCATCAGTTAAGAAGATTTGTGGTAGCTGTAAAGTTGTGCGCCGTAAAGGCCGTGTACACGTAATTTGTACCGCAGAACCTCGCCACAAGCAACGTCAAGGTTAGTAATTTAAGCAAGTCAGTCTTAGGTGATTGGCTTGCTTATTAAATTAATACTTGAAAAATGACGGCGGATGCGATATCATCCGCCACTTGCCGTAGTTTATGCAAAATCTTTTATAAAATGGTCAATGAATAGATTGGTTTACCAATTCGAAGCAGCGATAATAATTATAAGAGCTTTAGTATTGACAGCAACAAATCTGAAAAATAATACCTTATTTTAACGAATAAGGGTATTTTTCTTTAATGGAGAGAAATCAATGGCTCGTATTGCCGGCGTAAACATTCCGGATAATAAGCATGCTGTTATTTCACTAACTTACATCTTTGGTGTAGGTCGTACCACTGCTCAGAAAATCTTAGAAGCAGTTGGCATTGCCCCTACTACTAAAGTCAGTCAGTTAGATGATACACAGTTAGATGCTATCCGTGCACAAGTTGCAGAATACATGACTGAAGGTGATCTTCGTCGTGAAGTGTCAATGAATATCAAGCGCTTGGTTGATCTTGGTTGTTACCGTGGCATCCGCCATCGTCGTAACTTGCCAGTTAGAGGTCAGAACACCAAGAACAACGCTCGTACTCGTAAGGGTCCGACACGCCCTCTCAAAAGATAATTAACTTAGGAAGCTAAAAGATGGCAAAAGACACTCGCAGTCGCAAAAAGGTGGCTCGTCGTTCAGTATCGGAGGGCATTGCCCATATCCATGCGTCTTTTAATAACACCATTGTTACGATTACCGATCGTCAAGGTAATGCATTGGCTTGGGCCACTTCAGGTGGACAAGGCTTCCGTGGTTCACGTAAATCTACACCATTTGCAGCTCAGGTTGCAGCTGAAGTCGCTGGTAAAGCGGCTCAAGAATATGGTGTTAAGAATATCGATGTTTTGGTCAAAGGACCAGGACCGGGTCGTGAGTCTGCGGTAAGAGCACTAGGTGCATTGGGTTATAAAGTCAACAGCATCTCTGATGTAACCCCAATCCCACACAATGGTTGCCGTGCGCCGAAAAAGCGCCGCGTCTAATATTAAAGACGAAGCTTTTTATAATAGAAGCTTATAGGAGACATAACAATGGCCCGTTATATTGGACCAAAACTCAAATTATCACGTCGTGAAGGCACTGACTTAGGTCTTAAGTCTGGTGTTAAACCATACGACGTGAAAACGAAAAAATCGGCTCGTCCACCTGGTCAACATGGTGTTAGCCGTAACAAAAGCTCAGAGTACTCTTTACAGTTACGTGAAAAACAAAAAGTTAAGCGTATCTACGGTGTATTAGAGCGTCAGTTTGCAAACTACTATAAAGAAGCTGCTCGTAAGCGTGGCGCTACTGGTGAAAACTTGTTAGCAATGCTTGAGAGCCGTCTAGATAACGTAGTATATCGTATGGGCTTTGGCTCTACGCGTGCTGAAGCACGTCAGTTAGTTAGCCATCGTACTGTTATGGTGAAAAAAGCTGGCCGTGATGAGTTTATTCGTGTGAATATTCCATCAATTCAGTTGCAAGATGGTGATGTCATCGCTATTCAAGAGAAGTCTCGCGAGCAATTACGTATTAAGAACGCAATTGAACTGGCTACCCAACGTGGTATCCCAGAATGGCTAGATGTTGATCACAGCAAACTACAAGGCACGTTCAAAAAAGCGCCTGATCGTATTGATCTACCTGCTGAAATCAACGAAAGCTTAATCGTTGAGCTATACTCTAAGTAAGTAACGTACTGCTCGATGCTGTTCACATGGCATTGAGCAATTAGCGTTAATTAAACCAGTTTAATAAATCGAGGTGACATCATGATGCTAAATGCAACTGAGTTTCTAACGCCGAACGCCATCAACGTGGACACGGTTAATGAAACGATTGCGAAAGTCACGCTCGAACCGTTAGAACGCGGCTTTGGGCATACCTTGGGTAATGCCTTACGTCGCATCTTGTTATCTTCATTACCTGGTGCTGCAGTCATTGAAGCTGAGATTGATGGTGTTGACCATGAATACTCAACGCTTGAAGGACTACAAGAAGATGTGCTTGATTTGCTTTTGAACTTAAAAGGTTTAGCAATCACTCTTCATGACCAAAATGAAGTATTTTTGACCTTGGATAAACAAGGTCCAGGCACTATTACTGCTGCAGACATCACGTTACCGCACAATGTAGACATCATCAATCCAGAATTGGTATTGGGTACATTGAGTGACCGTGGTCATCTAAAGATGCGTTTGCGCGTAGTAATGGGTCGTGGATATGAGCCAGCAAACCAGCGCCGTGAAGATGGTGATACTAAAGCGATTGGACGCTTAAAGCTTGATGCAAGTTTTAGTCCTGTGCTTCGTGTTGCTTATCAGGTTGAGAACGCACGTGTAGAACAACGTACCGATCTTGATCGTCTTATCATTGAGCTTGAAACTAATGGCACTATAGATCCAGAAGAAGCAATTCGTAAAGCAGCCACTATTTTACAACAACAGATTTCTATCTTTGTTGACCTAGAAGCTGAAGAAGCGCCTGAGCCTGTGAAAGAAAAAGAAGAGGTTGATCCGGTGCTATTACGCCCTGTGGACGATCTTGAACTAACGGTTCGCTCAGCCAACTGCTTAAAAGCTGAAAACATTTACTATATCGGTGATTTGGTACAGCGTTCAGAGACTGAACTTCTAAAAACCCCAAATCTTGGTAAGAAATCATTAACAGAAATCAAAGACGTACTAGCGTCTAAAGATTTGGAGCTTGGTATGCGCCTAGATAACTGGCCACCAGCTGATTTACGTGTTGATGATCGCTTTTCTTATCGTAGCCGTTAAACTTTAAGGATTTTTGACTATGCGCCATCGTAAGAGTGGAGTCAAGCTGGGTCGTACCGGCAGTCATCGTAAGGCAATGTTTCAGAACATGACCAACTCATTATTTGAGCATGAACTGATCAAAACAACTTTACCAAAAGCAAAAGAGTTACGTCGCGTTGCTGAGCCATTGATCACTATGGCTAAAGAAGACAGCGTTGCTAACCGTCGCTTGGCATTTAGCCGTATGCGTAGCAAAGCTATGGTAGGCAAATTATTTGGTACTCTTGGTCCTCGTTACCAAGCTCGTCCAGGTGGTTATTTGCGTATCGTAAAATGCGGTCATCGTGATGGTGACAATGCGCCTATGGCTTATGTAGAATTGGTTGATCGCGACTAATTTTATAATAACCAAAATATGTATGTAAAAGAGCTCCAATTCAATTGGAGCTTTTTTTCGTCTAAAGTATTTGTATCAGTCATTATTAGGGTGAGTATTTGAAAAATTGTAATAAATTTCTATTTATAATAATGAATCCACATCGCCAGCACCCTGCCGAACGATTTCTGGTTGGCTGCTGGTCATATCAACGATCGTTGTCAGTTTAGTGGTTTTGATACCAGCATTGATTAGCCCATCTATCTGATTGCCCAATAATTCTTCGATCTCGAAAGGGTCATCTAGTATATCCTCTCGGTTTGGCAATATTAATGAGCTGGTCAAAATAGGTTCATCCATTGCCTCTAACAACGCCTGAGCAATAGCATTACTTGGAACACGAATACCAATGGTTTTTTTCTTGGCATGTGCCAGTTTCCTCGGTACATCTTTGGTCGCATTTAAAATAAAGGTAATAGGTGCGGGTGTATGCGCTTTAAGCTGTTTAAATTGGACATTGTCTACTGCGGCGTAATTGGCAATCTCACTTAAATCACGACAAAGTAAGGTAAATTGATGCTTATCATCAAGCGCGCGTATTTGCTTAAGTTTTTCTAATGCATCCTTTGCCCCTAAGCGACAGCCAAAGGCATAACTGGTATCAGTCGGATAAATAATTAATTGATCCTTACGTAACAATTCTGCTACTTGTTCAATCAGCCTCGGCTGTGGATTTTCTGGATGAATATAAAATACTTGCATAATAAATCCTTATTTTATAATTATTAGAGTTTGGTTACTGGGGAAGTCGTAATAATAACGTTTTTAGTGTTGTAAGCTACTGATGTTATTTACGCTAAAATATCGTATTAAACATTAGTATAGCGCAAAGTAAATATAGTTTTATGAGCAAGCCGTTAATGTGAGTAGAGAATCGTTAACAATAGCCAGTGGTATAAGACGTTTCGATACGAGTAATAAAAGAGCTTACACGATTGGATTTAGTTAAGATAAAGCACAGAGAGCGAGTAGGGCTTGAAGCAAGGTTTTAGCGTCAGATGGCAAGGTATCTGGTTTAGTAATATATGTCTGAGCTTGTTGATAGACATCCTGAGCGAAGGTGCTGCTACTGGTATCAAAATCTGCATATAAATTGTCCTGTGATACTTGAAAAGGTCGTCCACAAGCTAATGTAAGCAAACACTCTATAGCTTGTGGCTTAACCTCAACACGTTCAAATGCCTGCTGCTGAGCCGCTGAGCGTCCGTCGGCTGCATACCAGTAGCCAAAGTCAGGTAGCTGCCTACGTCGCTTACCTGCCACAAAAAAATGGCTACACTCATGCAGTGCACTGGCAAAAAATCCATGGGCAAACTCAATTCTTGCGGGTTGATTATCTTGGGCAGGGAAGTATTCGGGTTCGCCAGTGCTACGAACCAATATGACCTGTTTGCTAATAAATAAATGATTAAAGAGTTCGATAAGCCAGTCAGTCAATGCTTGCTCAATATCTTCAAACGACAATTCATCTTGTGAAGTAATACCGGTTAAAGTATTTTGAGTAACTTTACCTTCTTTGATAGGCTCAATGAACCCTTTAGAGGAATGAATCAAATAATTACTAGCGAGATATTGCCACTGTAATGACAGTTTTTTTAATGTGGCATCTGTCTCAACATTGCTACTGGGATCATTAAGGTTTGTTTTTTGACTTTGCAATTCATTCAAACGTTGCAAGAAATCTTTGGCTTCAATAGAAGATAGTAAACTGGAAAAATCAGGAGAAGCGGTAGGCGATATCATAAATAAAACTTTAACCAAGTAAAAGATAACAGAGCAAGATGTTCTATTTTTTTAGGCAAACACTGACAGGTAAAAATGCATCACTATCAAAAAATATTAACACACTAGCGCTAGCGCAATAGGGCACTTTCCGTTAGTATGGCAGGCAATATTATACACCGTTTTTGATCAATGAGGCCGCGTATGTCAAGCACCCAAGATAACAAGTCGTCAGCGCTTCATGCTGGTAAAGTACAAGTGCCTACATCAACCAGCATGCCTGATAATATCTCTTTAAATAAATGGGAAGATACTGGTTTTGAATGGGCAGGTGAAGCTGCTCCCAGCTCTTTTGAGCGTCTTGCGACTATTTTAGCCACAGAGCATGAACAATCAAATATCGTACTAAATACCAACCTGTATCGTCGTAACAATGTACTGCATTTGGCTTTTACATTGACTGGTGAAGTCTGGCTGACTTGCCAGCGCTGTTTGCAACCGATTGCCGTTGACTTGAGTGATGAGTATGATATCGCGCTTCTTGATAATGAAAGCCAAATACGCCTAGTCAATGAAGAGCAAGATTATTTATTGTTAGAAGAGATTGTCACTGAACAATCGCCAGAGCGACTATTACCATTTAAAAAATTGGTAGAAGATGAAATTTTGCTTAAAACACCAATGGCACCAAAGCATGATGACTGTGAAATGAGTGTTGAGCAGTTTGGTGAAATACCTGAAGAAGAAGAAACGGAAAATCCTTTTGCTGCTTTAGCGTCTTTAAAAGGTAAATTATAACGCTATAAACGGTATCTATAAAACATATGTCGGAATATGTTCTACTATCTTTTTGCAGGCTTTATGCAGAAGAGTGAAAAGCAGGGCTTTATTAATCCGCCAAACATGCGTATAATGTCCCGTTTATTGCATTCTAGCAATCTGCCACTGGCAGAGAGAAGCTAACCTTGCAGACTATTTAACTAATGATGCATAAGACCTAGGTTGTTGTGATTACATAGCCTCTGTCAGTGTCGATTAAAGCTGAATTTCAAGCTTATCCCTTTTAAGTATAGGAGCTATATCATGGCCGTTCAAAAAAGTCGTAAAAGTCGTTCTCGTCGTGACATGCGCCGTTCACATCATCGTATGGAAATCGCTGAGATAAGCGTTGATGCTACTACTGGTGAAAAACATCGTCGTCATCACATGACCAAAGATGGTTTTTATCGTGGTCGTCAGTTGTTTAAAGTAAGTCAAGACGCTTAATTTATTGTTATTTGATGGCGGCTAAAGATTATGATGGTTTTATGACTGTCAATGCTCTTTATCACGCCATTATCCAGCAATTGGTTTGAGCTAACGAAAGCCAAGTTATTTCGCTATCATATATTATGTGGCTAAATAACTTGGCTTTTTGCTATGGGTTTTTTAGCGCTAATTTTGCAGTAATATTTATTGACTATTGGCTCTTGATGACCGTTTTAACGCTTTAGTGATGAAGCAGTAGCTATTTTAACTATAGTCGGTCCTAAATAAAAGAAATACAAATGTTATAAGGTACTACTGGGGTTAATTTTTCTTGCTTGCTGTGCCTACGCGGACAGAGGCTGCGAATAATTAACCCCGGTAGTTCTGTGCCCTTTTAAAAATGGATTAACTATATCTATTATAAATCCTCTCATAGGACTTATCAGAGCACGACAAACAATTAACTTTCTAGTAGCTTTGTTAATTACCGATGTCAGTGTATAGTTTCATAAGAGCATGCTGTCTTAAAGGACTAGTGGCAGTAACGGCTCTATAAAATAAATATCTTATTATAGTCTTTAACTCTACGATTAACCCCATTCACGCTAGGGGTGTTCCCAATCAAATAAGGAATATTGGTTATGGGCTCTGTACCCGATATGATAAAAAAACAACCAACGCGTATTGCAATTTTGTTTCCTGGGCAAGGCTCACAAGTCGTCGGTATGACAAGCGAGCTTGCTGAAACGTATCCTGAAATCCTTGAAACCTTTACTGAGGCAAGTGTAGCCCTTGGTGAGGATTTATGGGCAATTTGTCAGGACGAAGATAAGCTCAATCAAACGCAATATACGCAGCCCGCATTACTAACGGCTAGCATTGCTATTTGGCGTATCCTACAACAAAAAATAAAAGATAAGCCCTGTTATCTAGCCGGCCATTCTCTTGGGGAATATAGTGCCCTTTGCGCCGCTGGTGTGCTGTCACTGGCTGATGCCGTAAAACTGGTACATAAGCGTGGTCAGTTAATGCAAGACGCTGTTGTGGGTATAGATACGGCTATGGCAGCAGTGTTGGGCTTAGAGGATCATAGAGTCGAAAATTTGTGTGAACAAGCCACCGAGCATGTGGATGATGCAATTGTTGGCGCTGCAAATTTTAATAGCCCAGGGCAGGTTGTGGTTTCTGGTAATGCAGCAGGCGTCAAAGCGGTCATTGATAAAGTGCAAAATACGGGCAAAAAAGCCATTCCATTAAAGGTCAGCGTGCCGTCACACTGCGCTTTGATGGAGCCTGCTAGTAAAGCGTTGGCTCAAGAGCTCGCCTCAATTAAGTTCGATCAAGCATTGATTCCTGTGATTCAGAACCGTCATGCGCGTGTTGAAACCAGTGCGGTAGGTATCAAGGACGCTTTAATCGAACAATTAAGTCAGCCAGTACTGTGGTCAAAAACCATGCAAGCGCTTTCTGACAAACAAATTAATATTTTAATCGAGTGTGGTAGTGGTAACGTCTTAAGTAATTTAGCAAAGCGCCAAGCGCATCCCATTATAAGTTATCCGACTGACAAACTCGCCCGTCTAGAAAAATTGCTGGAGGTATTATCATGAGCCGTACGATCACATTAGTAACAGGCGCAAGCCGCGGTATCGGCAAAGCTGTCGCCAAACGCTTTGCTAAAGAAGGACACTTTGTTATTGGTACTGCCACCACTGAAAAAGGCGCTGCACAGATTGATGAATATCTACACGATAGCGGCGGCATTGGTCGAGTGCTAGATGTACGCTATACTGCGCAGATTGACAAGCTATTTGAAGAGATAGAAAGCGTTTACGGAGCCGTTCAAGTATTGGTGAACAATGCCGGTATCACGCAAGACGGTTTACTGATGCGTATGAAAGATGAAGATTGGGACAATGTGGTTGATACCAATCTGACTTCTGTTTATCGTATGAGTAAACGTGCCATTCGCGGCATGATGAAAGCGCGCCGCGGTCGTATCATCAACATCACCTCTGTGGTAGCGCAAATGGGTAATGCAGGTCAATCTAACTATGCGGCGACTAAAGCTGGCGTAGAAGGTTTTAGCCGTACGCTCGCGCGCGAAATTGGCTCACGCCAAGTGACCATTAACTGCGTTGCGCCAGGTTTAATTGAAACCGATATGACCGATGAGCTTGATGAGCGCTTATTGAATTCAATGCTAGATGCAGTGCCTATCAGCCGCCTTGGTCAGCCAGAAGATATCGCGGCAGCCGTACTGTTTCTTGCGAGTGATGAAGCCAGCTATATCACAGGTGCAGTTTTGCCTGTCAATGGCGGCATGTATATGTAGCAGTTTGCTGTTAGCTTTTACCCAATCATTAGATAACGTTGCGTTAAAAGCTTAAGTGTTACATAGTTATAATAAAAAACTCTGTGAACGAGTGTAAACTATAAAAAAGGGTGCTATAATGTCGAATACTTTTAAGTCAAAGCCCTGTATGATAGCAAGACTTTACTAGATATTAGTCAGGATATATAACTTGTTATAGTATACTCAGATGGTTACATGGGTCTGAAAATCCCACTTATATACAATGCTGTAGCAGCTAATCACGTTACTATGGTAGTTTGTCAAAATAATAGATCAAAAAGGAGAGATTTACATGAGTAATGATACCGAGCAAAGAGTTAAAGCTGCAGTAGCTGAGCAATTAGGTATGAATGTTGAAGATATCAACAATGATGCTTCATTTATGGAAGACTTAGGCGCTGATTCATTGGATCTCGTTGAGTTGGTTATGTCGTTTGAGAGCGACTTTGGCATCACAATTCCTGATGAAGATTCAGCAGAATTAACGACTGTTCAAAAAGCAATCGACTATGTACAAGCACAGCTATAATTAGCCACTTGCTCAGTAAGTCATAGAGCCGCTTATCTTAATAGATAAGCGGTTTTTTTACGGCCATTATTTTTCTTTATACAAGTCATGCATATCTGCTCAATTGGCCATTACGTTAACATTGGCTACGCCAAATCAACATTACTCAACATACTCTTACTATTCATCGCACAAGCCTTTGCCTATACTCATTATGGAAAGCAAAAAACTGGTAACTGACCATGGTTATCATTAGAAAAATAAAGATGCATAATAAATAACAATATTTCAAGGAGTAGTTATATGGGTATGTTCAGTTTTGCAAAAGACATTGGCGATAAGATTTTTAATCGTGATGACGCCAAACATGATGCTAAAGCAGAAACAAAAGCAGATGCTAATACCCCAGTACAGAGTACTGAGCCTTCAGCGCAGTCAGTAGCCAATATTTTACTTCGCCATATTCAGCAGCAAAATCTGAATATCAGCGATTTAAAAGTTAAATATAATGGTTCAACCGATACCGCAGAGATCAGCGGTAAAGCCAAGACCCAAGCCGACCGCGAAAAAGCAATCATTGCCACTGGTAATGTACAGAATGTCGCTAAAGTGATTGATAATATCGATGTTGAACAGCAGGCTCCTGAGTCGACTATGTATACGGTAAAGTCTGGTGACAGCTTATCTAAAATTGCAAAAGACGTTTATGGTTCAACTGGCGATTATATGAAGATATTTGAAGCCAATAAGCCTATGCTGTCTGATCCAGACAAGATTTATCCTGGTCAAGTACTACGTATTCCTAAATAATTAGAATTGTCTAACTGGTCATTGGTATCTAAATACTCACATTGTTTTAGATAATTGTTGTTTTGAATACTTGGAATATGACTTAATAAAAAACACCTCATGATAAGAGGTGTTTTTTTATGTATAAAATATAGATTTAAAAATTAGACTTCTAATTATTAATAAGTAATATATCCAATTTATGATGCTGTTCGGCGATTGCCCAATCTATATGTTCGTCAAGCATAGTGTTATGTAGCCCCAGTTTTGCTTGTAATGCTTCGATGATTTCTTGATTACCAGTGGCATTGCCAAGACCGATAGCGATATTACGCAGAAAATTCACGTAACCGGTGCGTCTAAGTGGGCTACCTTCGGTCTTTTTCATAAATTCTACCTCTTGCCATTGCCACAACTCCAGCAAACTGCTGCTATCTAGACGATGTCTTGGTGCAAAATCCTCTACAGGTGTGAGATTGGCATAACGGTTCCATGGACAAATCAGCTGACAATCATCACAACCAAAGATGCGATTACCAATAGCGCGGCGGTATTTTTCATCAATAATACCGTCATGTTCAATCGTAAGATAAGAGATGCAAGCTGACGCATTAAGCTCATAGGGCGCGACGATAGCTTGAGTGGGACAGATATCAATACAGGCGCTGCAACTGCCACAATGCTCTTTGACGGGCGCATCATCGGGTAATTCAAGGCTAATAAAAAGCTCTCCGAGTACAAAAAAAGAGCCGGCTTGTTTATTGATCAATAACGTATGCTTACCCGTCCAGCCAAGACCAGCAGCATCGGCGATTGGTCGCTCAAAAATAGGCGCTGAATCACTAAAAGGTCTGAAAACAAAATCGATGTCAGCGCCAATGTCTAGATGCTGCCATTCAGGAAGCATGGCCTCAATCTTTAATGCCAGCTGCTTCAGACGGCTGCGCATGGTTTTATGATAGTCGCGCCCTCTTGCATAACGAGCAATAATACCTTGATTGGGATAATCATTATCAGTGACAGCACGAGGTGTTGGGGTCTGGGTCAGATAATCCATGCGCACGCTGATAATGGTTTTTGCGCCTTCTACCAGTTGTTCAGGGTGCGCGCGTAGATGATGATTGCTGTGCATAAACTGTAGTTGTGCTTCATAACCTTTTGCTAACCATTGCTTTAACTGTTCAGTCTGCTTAACAAATAAAGGATGGTGCACGGATAAAAACCCACAATCGGCAAATCCTAAAGATTGTGCTGCCTCTTTAATCCATTGTTTAATGTCTGCTGCAGTAGCAAAGTCATGATGATGATTAACCACAATCTTTTTCTGAGAGACGCTAGCAGTGACAGAGGAGAGCCGTGTTGGCAAGGTCGTTTGAGGTTTATTGGTCATATCTGGCTATCAATGATAATGTGAGTATAGATATGATAAGCCGATGAGCTAGGAGCGCAAGGGTCAAAGCAAATAAATCTACCTTGATATAACTATAGCAGCTCGTATCAGTAATTTACTGAGCTAATATGAATAAAAAATCATCGATAACGTCAAACAATACATCAATCTTATAAAAACAATGAAGGGTCAGCCATGGACATGCAAACTAATTCATTTTCGAAAAATACAATGCCTATCCGACTATATAGTAGTGAGCAGCTCTATGCGATGGAACAAGCGTGGTTTGCACAAGGCAATGATAGCTTTGGCCTAATGCAACAAGCGGCTTGGCAAATGGCACAGCATATTGAAACGCTTTATGAAAATAAATGTCGTGATAACAAGTCATCCGTTCAGGAAATAACTTCTCGTCCTTATGCTCGCCAGCGCCGAGCCAGTATTTGGGTCGGAAAAGGCAATAATGGTGGCGATGGTTGGCTCATTGCTTATTATTTACAGCAGATGGGCTGGCAAGTGCAAGTGATAATGGTCGGCTTCGACAAAGATGATTCAAATAAGGATGATTCAAATAAGGATAAACAAGATTGTGTTTCTGATGCTGTAAAAGCTAAGAAGACAGCGCTATCTGCCAACTGCCCGTATCGGAGCTTTGAAACCAGTACTGATAGAAAAAATGAGGAAACAGATAAGGAGATACGAGCTGATGTCTATATCGATGCGCTATTTGGTATCGGTCTAGATCGAGCACCTAAGAATGTTTATAAGCAAGCAATTTTTGCCTTTAATGAGGCAGCACAGTATGCAGAGGCATTAATCATTGCCGTTGATATTCCAAGTGGGTTGGTTGCTTCCACGGGTCAAGTATTTGACCGTATAGCGATACAAGCAGATGTGACGTTATGTTTGATTGCACGAAAATTTGGGCTGCACACTAAAGACGGTTTGGACTATAGCGGCGCAGTGATTGACATACCGCTGATACCTTATCATTTGGATAGTAACGAGCTAATACCCTTTGCAACACTCATGACTGCCGCTCATACTTTAAAACCACGCCGTCAAAACAGTTATAAAGGCAGCTATGGGCATGTATTGGTCATCGGTGGCAATCGCATTGAGGGCTCACAAGGCATGGGCGGTGCAGCTATTCTTTCTGCCTCGAGTACCATGGCAACAGGTGCTGGGAAAATCACTGTTGCTTGCCATGAGGCGTTTCATAGCGCACTACTAACTTCACTACCAGATGCAATGACTGTCGATTTACATGATACAGATTGGGTGAATCGTCTTATTGGGCAAGCCAGCGTCGTCGCTATTGGTATGGGACTGGGACGTGATGAAAAAGCAAAGTTGATATTTATAAGTTATGTACAGGCTGCCATAGTTGTAGGTAAGCCGATAATAATTGATGCTGACGGTCTCTATCATTTGGCATCATTGCATAGCGAGAATCATAAAATAATAGCCGAGCTAAAAAAACATAGCGCCACTCATCAAGTATGTTTGACGCCGCATAGTGGGGAAGCTGCTAAGCTATTAAATAAAGAGATAAATGAGATAGAAGCCGATAGAGTGGCCGCGATAAGGCAATGTGCAACGACTTATGGCGGTGATTGGGTGCTAAAAGGAGCAGGCTCGTTAATTTTGGAGCAACCATCAGGACAAGCGCACATCTATGTATGCGGTGTGGGAAATGCGGGTATGGCAACCGCTGGCATGGGCGATGTATTATCGGGTGTGATTGCCGGATTATTGGCTCAAGAAGATTTAAAACAAGAACGACGCAGCTTGCACCAAGCGGTCCTTATTCATGGACTCGCAGGAGATATTTTAGTTAATCAGACGAGCAGAAACGATGATAATTCGCTATTGGTAGGTCAGAGAGGTCTGCAAGCTCAAGATATGCCAGCGGCTATCCGTCATGTGATTCAACATATGACATCTAGCCAAATAGACATTAAATAAAATATTTGCGGCTGTATTAGGTAACTGGTTTAAGTCGGGGAGCCATTACAGTATTGCGTGATTGCTTGTTGAACACGTTCACGCTTAAGCTCAATTTCACGACCATCTAGATATTGACGTTTACCATTAGCATCCATCTCATAGATGCGCCCACCCACATTTAGATTGGTCAAGTTATTACGTAACGACTGACAACGCTCGGCATTCGCTTGTGCTTCTTGTTCTTTAATACGTGCTTCTAACTGAGCAACGCGCTGTTCTTCTGCGCTTTGCGGCGCACTTTGATTGGCTTCAGTTTTACCTGCTAGCTGTCCGGCATTGGTTTGTCTACCATCACTACGAAACTCAATAACCTGAATGTTTCTACCATTTTGCGGCGCATATTGGCTGTATTTGACTTCACCATGTGCCCCAATAGATTTGTATACCTGAATGGCATGAACGGCGCTCATGGGTAGCATAAGCATACACGCAGTGCTGACAGTCATAAGCAGTTTGGCAGCGGTATTTATGGTAGACGCATATGCCATGGTAACAATCCTTTTGATGGGTAAAAAATGTGTAGAAATAGGTTAAGGATAGTATTTAATCCTCTCGATAACCATATAAATACATTATGGTTTGATTTTAGCAAATAATTCTTATGAATGTACATTATTTAATAACCAATAGTTAGGGGTGGGCTTTAGAAGTTTTTCTTGACAATGGTGCCCAAACCACCGAATATAATAGCAGTTGATTGGTCAGTGAGCGGCTTTTATGATATTGCCGTGGCACTTGAAAATAAGGACTACGGGTTACTTATCGGTAGCTTGTTTAGCTTTATTATCTTTGTGACAATAATATAAAATAAATAGTGCTTATCACTATTCAAATCCATATTTATTGTCTCCGGACTTATCTGTCTACAATGACTAAGATTAACTTATTAATGCATCTCATAAGATTTTGCTGTTATAAAAAATAGAGTGTCATGTGTGTTTAACATCTACTCATCAAACATGTTATAAGATTTCGTAATCCTATAACGTGATATAAGCTATAAAATACAAGCTTTGAGATTTGTTCTAGCATTCTGTATCCCTTTATTTACTATCAGCGCAAGCTCTTATGCATTGCAAATAATAAGCCTCTTTTATAGGTGCGTTCGCATCTAGTCACTGTATATCGATAAACTCTTGTCACAAAGCTGACCTTAAATATATTGCTATGTTTGAGTGCTATGCTGTCTTATAGCACAGCGTAACTTAGACGTAGCGGGCACATATTCTTGCCACAAAAAAAGGTGACGACAGTGACGCAAACCACGCAAAGTCCGAACATGACCGGACATACTCAAACGGCTAATGCCGCCAAAAATTTCCCTGAAAAGCAGCAAAAGCTCGCTGAAAATAGCCATGAGCCAGTAATGCTATCTGGCGCTGAGATGTTGGTACAAGCACTGACGGATGAGGGCGTCAAACATATCTTTGGCTATCCAGGCGGTGCCGTTCTTCATATCTATGACGCTTTGTTTCAACAAGACAATATTGAGCACATCTTAGTGCGTCACGAGCAAGCAGCCGGTCATATGGCAGATGCTTATTCGCGAGTGACCGGTAACACGGGCGTGGTTTTGGCGACTTCAGGCCCTGGTGCTACCAATACAGTGACTGCTATTGCCACAGCTTTTATGGATTCAGTACCGATGGTGGTCATCGCTGGACAGGTGCCCAGCAGTTTAATCGGTGAAGATGCTTTCCAAGAAACCGATATGATCGGCGTGTCGCGTCCTATCGTTAAGCATAGTTTTCAAGTACGCCATGCTAGCGAAATCCCAATGATTGTTAAAAAAGCTTTTTATATTGCGCAGGCTGGGCGTCCAGGTCCTGTTGTAATCGATGTGCCGAAGGATATGACCGCGCCGAGTGAGAAATTTGCTTATGAATACCCAGCAGAGGTGTTTATACGCTCGTATCAGCCGTCATTAAAAGGTCATAGTGGTCAAATTAAAAAAGCGGTTGAAACGTTACTTGCTGCTAAGCGCCCGATTATTTACTCGGGTGGCGGTGTTGTTTTGGGTAATGCACATAAAGAGCTAATTGATCTTGCGCATCGCTTAAACTTGCCAGTCACCAATACCTTAATGGGTTTGGGTGCTTTTCCTGGCTCTGATGGTCAGTTCTTGGGTATGCTGGGTATGCATGGCACTTATGAGGCCAACATGACCATGCACCATTCTGACGTTATATTGGCAGTTGGTGTGCGTTTTGATGACCGCGTGACCAACAACGTCAAAAAATTCTGTCCAAATGCGACGATTATTCATATTGATATTGACCCCACGTCTATCTCAAAAACTATTTTTGCACATATTCCTATCGTCGGCGATGTCAAGTCAGTCCTTACTGACATGTTAGAGATTATCGGCGAGGATAAAGAGCTGGACCAACCGGCGTTATTGGATTGGTGGTCACAGATTAATGAGTGGCGTAAGCGTCATGGTTTGCGCTATGACACCAGTACCGATAATGGTATTAAGCCTCAAGCGGTCGTTCAGGCTTTAGATAAAGTGACCAATAGTAACGCTATTATCACGAGTGACGTGGGTCAGCACCAGATGTTTGCGGCCCTCTACTATACCTACAATGAGCCGCGCCAATGGCTGAACTCAGGTGGTTTAGGTACGATGGGTGTTGGCTTGCCGTATGCGATGGCAGCGAAACTTGCCAATCCAGATCGCGATGTGGTTTGTATTACTGGTGAAGGCTCTATTCAGATGAATATCCAAGAGCTATCAACCTGCTTGCAATATGATTTACCAGTCAAGATCCTAAACTTGAATAATGCGCAGTTGGGCATGGTTAAGCAGTGGCAAGATATGCTCTATGAAGGCCGTCATGCGCATTCTTATATGAATTCTTTGCCAGATTTTGTAAAACTGGCTGAAAGCTATGGTCACGTCGGTATCAAGATTACCGATCCTGCGACTATGGAAGCACAGCTGGCTGAAGCCATGGCAATAAAAGATAAGTTGGTATTTATTGACGTTCATGTCGATCGTAATGAGCATGTGTATCCGATGCAAATCGCTGGGCAGACGATGCGTGATATGTGGTTAACCAAAGGGGAGCGTACCTAATGCAACAACAACATCTGATTTCGGTACTGATGGAAAACGAAGCGGGTTCGTTGTCGCGAGTGGTTGGTTTGTTCTCTCAACGTGGCTACAATATCGAAACTCTGAACGTTGCTCCAACAGACGATGCGAGTATTTCTCGCTTAACGTTAACCACCATTACTTCACCTGAAAAAATAGAACAAATCACCAAGCAATTGCATAAATTGATTGAAGTGGTTAAAGTGCTTAATCTATCAGATACTGTACACGTCGAACGCGAGTTGATGCTAATCAAAGTACGTGCGACTGGCGGTATACGTGAAGAGATCAAACGTAGTGCAGATATTTTTCGCGCACAAATCGTTGACATAAATGCCAGTTTATATACGATTCAAATCGTCGGCGATAAAGCTAAGCTCGATGGTTTTATTGACGTGATTGGTCGCGAACGTATTATGGAAGTGGTGCGCTCAGGCGTGATTGGCATTGCTCGCGGCGACAAAACGCTAAGCTTATAATCAGCGTTTACTACATTTTAGATATTATATTTCAAACTTATTTATTCAACATTAACATAGCGCTTATCTTACAAATCACTTTAAAAAGGTGGCTGTAATTTAAGTGTTTATTTACCCATGGCACGCCATGATTTAGGAAAAGGATTCTATTTATGAACGTTTATTATGATAAAGATTGTGATCTATCAATCATCCAAGGTAAAAAAGTTGCCATTATTGGTTATGGTTCACAAGGTCATGCGCACGCGCTTAACCTACAAGAATCAAACGTCGATGTAACGGTTGGTCTACGTGCCGATTCAGGCTCATGGAAAAAAGCAGAAAATGCTGGCTTGAAAGTTGCTGAAGTTGCTGAAGCGGTAAAAGCGGCTGACATCATCATGATTTTGACGCCTGATGAGTTCCAAAAAGAGCTTTATAACAACGAGATTGAGCCAAATATCAAGCAGGGCGCGACACTAGCCTTTGCTCATGGTTTTGCCATTCATTATAACCAAGTGATACCACGTAGCGATCTCGACGTCATCATGGTAGCACCAAAAGCACCAGGTCATACCGTTCGTTCAGAATTTACTAAAGGTGGTGGTATCCCAGATCTTATCGCTATCTATCAAGATGCGTCAGGTCAAGCCAAACAACTGGCGTTATCATATGCAGCTGGTGTTGGTGGTGGGCGTTCAGGCATTATCGAAACCACGTTCAAAGATGAAACTGAAACGGATCTATTTGGTGAGCAAGCGGTTCTTTGTGGCGGCGCAGTAGAGCTAGTCAAAATGGGCTTTGAGACGCTAACTGAAGCTGGCTATGCACCAGAAATGGCTTACTTTGAGTGCTTACATGAGCTTAAGCTTATCGTTGACTTGATGTATGAAGGCGGCATCGCTGACATGAACTATTCAATCAGTAACAACGCTGAATATGGCGAATATGTGACGGGTCCTGAAGTGATCAATGAGCAATCACGTGAAGCCATGCGTAATGCGCTAAAACGCATCCAGTCTGGTGAGTACGCGAAGATGTTTATCTCTGAAGGTGCGACCAACTATCCATCAATGACCGCTCGTCGTCGTAACAATGCTGAGCATCAAATTGAAATCACTGGCGCTAAGCTACGCGGTATGATGCCTTGGATTGGTGGTAATAAAATCATTGATAAAGACAAAAACTAATTTGCTAATGAGTAATTAGTAAAAAATTAGTTTGAAAAAGCCTATGTTATCAGTGATAGCATGGGCTTTTTAGTAGGCGCTATTTTATAAAGTATTTTTAGCATCGCCAGTCTGTGTTGGTTGAAAATCTGTCGTAGCTGCCTAATATAGGCAAGCATCATCATATATATTAACGGCTTACTCGGTTAGATAGGTATCGTTATTTTTATCCTTACGCTATCAATGCTTGGGATTCTTTCATCTCATATTCTATAGATTACAGGTTGTCTGTTGTGCAAATATCTTATCCTGATTGGCTAACGCCGCAATTCATATACATTACTCTTAGCGCTGTGGTCGCCGTTTTGATTTGGATCGAAGGGGAGATGCTCAAAAAAACCGATGGCAAACTCCCTAACTCTAAATTCTTTCAAATCAGCTCAATTATAGACACCTCATGGTTTTTTATTTCAGTAGTCATGTTATATACGATCGATTTGACGCCAATAGCAGTTGCAGTCCCGGCGGCTTACGGTCTTTATACGACCTTTGGTTGGATCTATGGCGCACGTTTATTGAAGCGTAAAGGCATTCCTGACGCTCCAAAAGACTTGATCATACCCACTAAATATATTGCTTATAGTCAGTCATTTTCGCTGATATTTTTTGCGCTATGTTTATTGGTACTAAGCTCACCGTGGCTACCAATGCCTCTATAGTTTTCTTTCAATATAGGCGCAAATTTGCTGCTTATCACTGTGATTTGTCAAAAGCGATATCTAAGTTCATGGCAAATCTTAAAAGGCAAGTGATAAAAAAGCATTCTATATCAACGCATTAAGTCTCAGATAACCAATAGTAATAATTATTTAAAATTGACTTAAATAGGTTACAAAAATCATCAATTTAAGCTGTTGTGCTTATGAAAAGCTGCTATAATCAGCTTGTACTCAAAGGATTTCGGGTAAAGATATTAAGACGTCTATGAGATGTTTCAATGGTTTTATCCACGCATTCTGCAAGAAAAACTTGGGTATATATCAATTAATCGGTGATGACACACGTCTCGCCAACAGTTAAAGAGTTAGGAAAATTTATGTCAGATAAAGTTGAAGGCACTGTAAAGTGGTTTAATGAAGCTAAAGGTTTTGGTTTTATCGCGCAAGACAACGGCGGACAAGACGTATTCGCTCACTACAGCGCTATCCAAGGCGGTGGTTTCAAAACTCTAGCCGAAGGCCAAAAAGTGTCTTTCATCTTAGGTGATGGCAAGAAAGGCCCACAAGCTGAGCAAATCGAAGCTATCTAATCTCATTTGATATTAAGTAAGCTGTTTTTCAGCCCGCTTAATGACAATAAGATTAATCAAGATGCATTGATACCTTTGTTTGTTAAAACAATAAAAATACTGTTTAGACTTTAAAAAAGAGCAACCTCTGATCAGGTTGCTTTTTTTATACTCTTTTTTTGAGTTATTTGTTTTAATGATAACTGCATGTTAACCTGGATAAACTGCTATAAATATTTTAAAAATTTTTGAAAATAATTATAAGAAAATGGCGTCACTAGGTGTTTATAAACTGTTTATTGTAGAATAGTGACAAATTTATGACGCATTATTCACGGCGTTGCCTTGACCTTAGGGCTGAGCTCACGCAAGATACATAGGTCTGATAATAACGGTTGGCTTCGCTTTGGCAGACTTTATAGATAGAGAGTATGATGCCAGTATATTGTTTATGGTCTGATATTTTTTATTACATTATAGATGCTGACGCAGCCATCAACCTTGAGTACTATTTCGAACGACGATTTAAAGAAATGAACCTTTGGTTCTTAACTGGCAATTTTAATTCATAACATTAATAAACGAGGAACGTATGAAAGCATTAGTAGCGGTCAAGCGTGTCATTGATTACAACGTAAAAGTTCGTGTGAAAGCTGATAATTCTGGCGTAGATTTATCTAACACTAAAATGTCAATCAACCCTTTTGATGAAATTGCAGTAGAAGAAGCAGTTCGTCTAAAAGAAGCGGGCGTGATTGATGAAATCATTGTTGCATCAATTGGTCCAAAAGAGTCACAAGAGCAGATTCGTGCCGCTTTAGCACTGGGTGCTGATCGTGGTATTTTAGTGGTGACTGATGCAAAACCTTATCCTCTACAAATCGCTAAAATCCTGAAAAATATCGCTGAGTCTGAGTCTACTGATATTATCCTATTGGGTAAGCAAGCGATTGATGACGATAATAATCAAACAGGTCAAATGCTAGCGGCATTGATGGGTATTGGTCAGGGTACGTTTGCTTCAGAAGTGAAAGTTGAAGGCGATAAAGTCAATGTAACGCGTGAAATCGATGGCGGTTCGCAAACGGTTGCACTTGATTTGCCAGCGGTCATTACCACTGATTTGCGCTTGAATGAGCCACGTTATGCAAAACTGCCTAACATCATGAAAGCCAAAAAGAAACAGCTTGATGAAAAAACGCCAGCTGATTTTGGTGTTGATATGGCCTCTAAGCAAGAAATTATTAAAGTCGTGCCACCTGCTGAGCGTAAAGCGGGTATTAAGGTAGGTTCAGTTGACGAGTTGGTCGATAAGCTAAGAAATGAAGCAAAAGTCATTTAATACTTTGCTAAGCCTATCTAGTACAAAGTCATGATGTCCTAAATATGTTTTATTGAAATGGGACATAAAATGGCTTTGTATACCAACAATCACATGAATAGATGATACGAACAAATAAAGGATAAAAACAATGGCAATTTTGGTATATGCAGAACACGACAATGCCAGTCTAAAAAAGGCAACTTTGAATACGATCGCTGCCGCTAAGCAAATAGGCGGTGATATCCATGTATTGGTCGCTGGTAGTGGTAACCAAGCTGTCGCTGACGAAGCTGCTAAGGCTGAAGGAGTTACTAAAGTATTATTAGCAGATAATGCCGTTTACGAGCATCAATTGGCAGGTAACTTAGCATTACTGGTTGCTGATATTGCTGGTGACTATAGTCATATTATTGCGCCTGCTACGACAACTGGTAAAAACTTCTTACCACGCGTTGCGGCATTGCTTGATGTGAGCATGCTGTCAGAAATCTCTGCTGTAATAGATGCGCAAACGTTTGAGCGTCCTATCTATGCAGGTAACGCGACAGCAACGGTTAAAACATCAGAAGACAAAGTCGTATTAACCGTACGTACTACCGCTTTTGATCCAGTAGCAAGCGAAGGTGGTTCAGCTACTGTCGAGACACTTGATAATGTTCAAGAACTTGGTAAAGCAAGCTTCGTAAATGAAGAGATGGCTAAATCTGACCGTCCAGAATTGACATCAGCTAGCATCGTGGTGTCTGGTGGTCGTGCGCTAGCAAATGGTGAGAACTTCACTAAGTATATCGAGCCACTAGCTGATAAACTTGGCGCTGCTGTTGGTGCATCACGTGCCGCCGTTGACGCAGGCTATGTACCAAATGATATGCAGGTCGGTCAAACAGGTAAAATCGTTGCACCAGATTTATATATCGCAGCAGGTATTTCAGGTGCGATTCAGCATCTAGCCGGTATGAAAGATTCTAAGGTGATTGTTGCTATCAACAATGATCCAGAGTCACCTATCGCTAGCGTTGCTGATTACTTCTTAGAAGCGGATTTATTTACAGCCTTACCTGAGCTGACTAGCAAAATTTAATTACTCTTTAGTATTAAAATAAAAATAAAAAACCCGCTATCATTGATTGCGGGTTTTTTTATATTCAACTTAAAAATATAGTCAAAATACTCTAGAAACGCGACGGTATTGCTGATATCAATTTTTTGTAGCCTCTTTCTGCGCAGGCACAGCAAGCAAGAGAAATTTATATTAGCAGTATTTGATGTATCGATATTACTTTTCACTGACTATAGCCAATATCTCGATATTATCTGCACTATTTTCCTTGTTTGGCTATCATTTACCTCATTTTTATCAGCATTTTTAACATGAGGGCACGCTCTAGTGGGAGATTGGTTTAGTTAAACAAACGAATGTGCGATACTACGATTTGTCTAAAACTTTCAGGGATAAGATTACAAGGACTTGGATTCAACATCGAAGTGCAACGCACCCGAAGCTAGATTTTACCTCAAGCGGTGTTCTAAACCCTAGCACCTTTCTAGGTCGATTATTTAAACTATCTTCAATCGACTGAACTAAGTGCCTGCATAGGTTATCTAGACGCATCGACTTAGGTAGAAACTGACGAATTAAACCATTGGTATTCTCATTCGTTCCACGCTCCCAAGAATGATAAGGCTGAGCAAAGTAAATATCAGCCTTCAACGCGGTTGCCATCGTTTCATGGTCAGCAAACTCTTTACCGTTGTCAAAGGTGATGCTTAACGCCTGCTCACCTTTTAGCATGCCAATACAAGCTTGTGTGACAGCTTTTGCCTTACGATTGGGTAGCGCTTTGATCTTAGTCTCTCGAGTCGTTCTATCTACTAAAGTAACCAGAACACCTTGATGTCCATGACCAACCACCGTATCTCCTTCGTAATCGCCCATACGAATGCGCGTATCAATGATACTAGGACGGTCATTGATATCACAGCGGTTCGCTATCTTTCCACGCCTATCATTGCCTTGCAGACGGCGTTTCCTATAGCGCTTTTGACATCTGAGGGCGTTGTGTAGATCACCCCCTGCCTTTTTGTCAGTATAGATGCGTTGGTATATCGATTCATGGCTTGGGACCTCTTCCCAACCCAGCATCCTCAGTCGCCCTGTGATTTGTTCAGGTGAGTAGTGCTTGCTGAGTAGATGCTCAATATAACACCAGCCAAAGCGGCTGATTTGTGCGCTATTTACAACTTTGCGCGCGTTTGCCAAACGATGGGCTTGTTTGGGGCGATAACCCCTTTGTCCTAGGTTTCGCCTTATCTCTCGACTCACCGTTGATTTATGACAGCCGATAATTCTAGCTATTTCACTCATGCCTTTTTTAGCTTGCAATAGCGCTGATATTTGATATCTTTGCTCTTGGGTAAGATGTGTATAGTGTCTCATAACGTTCTGATATGTAGGAGTTGAAGTTTGAAATGCAACACGGCACATCTTACTCTTCAACTCATTCTTTTAAAACGTTGCACTTCTTATTTGAATCTAGGGGAGTAAATATGAACGCAATTTTACAGTTAGAACCCACCTGGCAACAGTGGATTACAGAAAACATCGAGCGCGGCGTACCCCATAATAAGATTATCAGTACTCTCTTTGAAAGAGGATTTTACAGTGCTGCTTACGAGTTAATGTCACAACAGTCTGATGTTATCAATATTCCCTACATAGACATGACTCACAATTCGATAGAATTGCCAGACAAGACGGTCAAGTTGGCATCAACTTTTCATCCCCCTTTTGTGGCTGTTATAGAGAGTTTTTTGAGTCATCAAGAATGTGACCAACTTATAAAAAGCACTGAAGGTAAAATGAAGGAATCCAGAGTCGTCAGTCCTACTGATGGCACTTTTGCCGCGCATAATGCAAGAACCAGTCTAAGCTTCGGCTTTCAACGCAGCGCTACTCCTTTGATAACGATAATTGAGAATAGAATCGAGGCTTTATTACATTGGCCAGCCATTCGCGGTGAAGGTTTGCAAGTTTTACAGTATGGGAAAGGTGCTGAATATCGTCCACATTATGATTTTTTTGACCCTAAGAACGAAAATTTTCAAAGAAATGTGGGTAAAGGAGGGCAACGAGTAGGTACTCTACTGATGTACCTATCTGATGTAGAAGCTGGGGGTGGCACCAGTTTTCCTAAAGTAAATCTTGAAGTGCGACCTAAAAAGGGCATGGCTTTATATTTTGCTAACACTAAGTTTGATGGTAGTGTTGAATCTTTAAGTTTGCACGCTGGTATGCCAGTGATAAAAGGTACAAAGTACTTGGCTACTAAGTGGTTACGTACTAATCCTTATATAGGCTAGTTTGTATTCGCATTAAAAGCAGTATCAACGTACGGTCTTATCAGTAAAAGGGATAGAATATTGCTCGGAAAACCAAAAAAATAGCTGGATAACTATGTGCAGTTATTCAACTATTTTTTAGTCAATATTTCTTCATATAATCAAAATTATAGTTAACAGTATTTCCTTTGACGCAGCGTTTCATATAAGCATAATGAGCCTGCAATGGCGACATTGAGGCTTTCTTGTCCATTAGGCTGCGGTAGGGCGATAGGGGTTGCGCACTGCATCAGCTCGTCACAAACGCCTTGACCTTCATGTCCCATAATCCAAGCGATCGGTTTTTTTAAGTCATGTTGATAAATGACGGTATCGGTATGCGAGCTAGTGGCAAATAAAGGCGTTTGTACAAAGTCTAAAATATCTTGTACGCTTAAACCTTCATAAATCGTTAGCGCAAACTGCGCGCCCATGCCTGCTCGTAATGTCTTCGGTGACCACGCTTGAGCGGTGGCACTGGTACAGAGTATGTTATGAATACCGACAGCTGCTGCGGTACGGAGTATAGTGCCGACATTACCACTGTCTTGAACGTCATTGAGAATCAAGCAGTCATCATTAATCATGGATAAGCTAGGTGTTGGTATCTTGATCACAGCCATGATATCAATGCCAGTGCCTAAGCTGCGCATACTTTCATAAAGCGCATCTGACAAGGTTAAAATAGGCGTATAAGTTGGCAGACGAGTAAGGACTTGCTGCACCTCAGGATGATGATGCGCTGATTCAGCTAGCAATATTTGCACAAACGGGTAGTCACTACGAAGGGCAGCATCAATAAGATGAATACCCTCAATCACAGTTTGACCTTGTTTTTTACGTTGGCGAGCTTGCGTCAACAACGCCTTTACTAGCTTGACCGTTGTATTCTTATCTGAGGTAATCAGCTCGGTGGGATTTGCTACCATAATAGATCGCTTAGAGAAAAAGTATAAAATATAGACATCGGCTATAAAATGATTATTGATATGGCTTTATAGGCGCTGTCAAAATGTGCTTGTATAGTCAATAAAAAGTAATATCGACACATTATGTACTGCTGGCATCAATTTTTCTTGCTTGCTGCGCCTACGCAGACAGAGGCTGCAAAAAATTTATACCCGCAGCACCGTAGCGTTTTATTTTGACTATATGTATTATTTATCAGTATGGTTTAAATGCAAATTTTTAATATACTCGACTTCATTCTTGCTACCAAGCACTACAGGCACGCGTTGATGAATATCGGTCGGCTCTATATCTAAAATACGATTGACCGCGTCCGTTGCACCGCCACTAGCACGCTCAATGAGTAAACTCATGGGATTGGCTTCATACATGAGACGTAATTTGCCTGCTTTATTGGCATATTTGGTATCGAATGGATAAGTAAATAAACCACCGCGGCATAGAATACGATGGACATCGCCCACCATGGCGGCAACCCAGCGCGTATTAAAATCGCGACCACGTACGCCTGTCTTGCCAGCGATAAGCTCATCGATATACTGTTGCATTGGCGCGCGCCAATAGCGGTAGTTTGAGGCATTGATAGCATATTCGCTGGTATCGGCATCGATTTGTACATTTTCTTCTATAAGCACATAGTCATTGGTATCTGGGTCTAGACTAAACATAACCACATTATCAGTGATGGTCAGCGCGAGAACGGTAGAGGTGCCATAGAGTAAGTAACCGGCTGCTAGCTGCTGATTACCCGCTTGTAAAAAGTCGCTATTTTCACTCACTTGACCTTGACGCTGGTACGGTAAAATCGAGAATATGGTGCCGACCGCCATATTGATGTCGATATTTGACGAGCCATCGAGCGGGTCAAACAATACCAATAAACTGCCATCAATATTGGCAGGAGTGGCGTCGTCAAGCTCTTCTGAAGCAACACCTGCACAATGGCGGTTTTGTGCCAAGGCATCTAACAATAAATCATTCGCCAATACATCTAACTTCTTCTGGTCTTCACCTTGCACGTTTTGATTACCTGCTTCACCAAGGATATCTGCCAAAGCGCCTTTTCTGAGCAGCTGTGAGATGGTTTTACCGACGTCAGTAATCGTAGTAATAACATCATTGAGAGCAGTGCTTTTGCCATGAGTGTTTAGGTAGTGTGCTAAGGTTGTCATAGGGCTTCCTGATAAATGAGTCTGATAAAGAGTATTGCAAATAAAAGAGAATGAGCGTTTAATATTTTGTTACGTTGTATAGTCTGTTCTACATAAAAGAAACACAATATTATAACGCGCTATTGAAATTCATTTTTCTTGCTTGCTGTGCCTACGCAGACAGAGGCTGCAAACAATGAATCCCAGTAACGCTGTATTCTTTTAAAAGTGGATCAACTATATCTATGTGAGAGATATTTTTAAATACTGGCTAAGGCGTCTTTGTCCTGACCACGAAATCAGCTACACTAACACTATTATTATTTATTTATGGTTGAAAAAGCTATTTTTTGATACGGCTGCTAAATGGTGTGCGGCTATTCTCTAAAATGAGAACCTCATCTATTTTAGCATTGCTTATATCACTGCGGTAAATTGTAGCAAATAAGCAGCAAAATGTCCTTGCCTCTATGCGTGTCTGCCTTATTATCGAGCCAAAATTATTAAAAAAATGAATGAAAACGTATTATCAAATCATATAAACCCTTAATAAAGACGTGTCCTTATGTCAAATTCTATCGATAGCCAATCAATATCTACCGTCTTGCTGACAGACTATGCAAAATTTGATCCTAATACCATTCATGAAAAACTTGATGCGTCGCTAAGTCGTCCGCAGCTCAATAATGATGGGAGCATTCGTCATTTTTTGGGCGTAGAGGGGCTTAATAAAGCACAGTTGCAGGCGATTATCACCAAAGCTGAGTCCTTTTTTGATGATAAGGGACAGCTGATTAACCGTCCTGAGCTTGAAGGCTATACGGTGATGAATCTGTTTTTTGAGCCATCGACGCGCACGCGTACCACTTTTGAGGTAGCAGAAAAACGCCTAGGTGCCAATGTACTGAATATCGATATCGAACGCTCTAGCACCAAGAAGGGAGAGAGCTTGCGTGATACGTTATGGAATCTACAAGCGATGACGGCAGATATCTTTGTGGTACGCCATTCAGCATCAGGTGCGGCACATTTTATGGCGACCGAAGTGACACCAGATATTGCTATTATCAATGGTGGTGATGGTTGGCACGCCCATCCGACGCAAGGCATGCTTGATATGCTGACTATTCATCGCGAGGCACCACGTCCTTTTGAAGAGCTATCGATAGCAATCATTGGTGATATCAAGCACTCTCGGGTAGCACGCTCTGATATCAGCGCACTACAAACCTTGGGCGTAAAAGACATTCGCGTCTGTGCGCCTCGTACCTTATTGCCAAAAGGGATTGAACGTTTTGGCGTGCAGGTTTATGAAAACATGAATGAATGCGTGACCGACTGTGATGTCATTATGGGATTAAGAATACAAAACGAGCGTATCGGCTCACCGCTCCTCGCCTCATCGAGTGAATACTATAAGCACTATGGCATTACCCCTGAGCGCGTGGCATTGGCTAAGCCTGATGCCTTGGTTATGCACCCAGGACCGATGAACCGTGGCGTTGAGATTGCCTCGAGTGTCGCTGACGGTGCGCAATCTGTGATTTTAAAACAGGTAAATAACGGCATTGCCATTCGTATGGCGGTACTGTCATTGGCAATGGAAGGTCAGCGCGCTCACCAAGCCGCGAGTAAATAATATTTTGCTGCGCTATCTTATATTTATTTATCCCATTTTATTGATACGGTAATAACGCTCATGGTTCACATTACGAATTCAGATGTTCATATGCACGACTTACTTCCAAAAGTATTTAAAGAATCCCTCTCACAAATTGCCACTGCTCAGTTAGCAAAGCTGACAAGCGAGCGCGAGACATGGATATTACCGCCGTTGGTTGATTTGTGCGCACGCTTGCGGGAGCCAGGGCAACAACAGCATGGTACATTGGAGTCAGAAGGGCGTGCGGCCCGTGCCAATGGTTTTTTGCATGTGGTGATTCCGCCCGATACCAATCCTATCTTAGAGAACGGTTCATTGTTAAAAGGTTTACGTGAGCGTGCACTTGAAGATGGTGGTATTTATTTGCATATTTTGGGCGCGTTGACTGCTGGCTTAGAGGGTGAGCGCCCGTCTAATATTGCAGGGCTCAAAAAAGGCGGCTGTATTGCGGTCTCCAATGCTCGTAGACCCTTTCAAAACGACTTAGTGCTCTTACGTACACTCGAGTATGCGGCGACGTTTGGTATGAAAGTATTCTTTTATCCTGATGAACCAAGCCTATCTGGTGATGGGGTGGCGCATGAAGGCTATATCGCGTCATATCATGGTCTGCAAGGTATTCCTTGGATTGCAGAAACCGTCGCCTTATCAACGCAGTTACTTATGATGGAAGAAACGGGTATAGCCGCTCACTTTAGCCAATTATCCTGTAAATCTTCAATTGAGCTGATGCGCTGGGCGAAAGATAAAGGTCTGCCAGTGACCTGTGATGTGGCAATGCATCAGTTGTATTTAACCGATGATAATTTGGAAGGCTTTAACGCTCAGGCTTATGTTCTACCGCCTCTGCGTAGTAATACCGATCAGCAAGCGATTCGCCGTGGTCTAAAAGATGGCACTATCGATGCAATTTGTAGTCATCATGAGCCATTAAACAGTACCGCGAAAAAAGCCCCGTTTGCGGAAAGTACGCCCGGTATCTCAAACTTTGATACCTTTATGGCGCTGGCATGTCAGCTGGTAAAAGATAACGTATTAACACTTGAGCAGCTGGTCGATAAAATCTGTCTAAATCCTGCAAAAATTGCCGGTATCAGCGAGCAATATGAGACTATCGGTGGCGCAGTATTGGTCGATCCCAATCTTGAATGGCAGGTGACTAGCGAATCCATGCTGTCAAACGGTAAGAACACGCCCTTCTTTAATCAAACACTGCAAGGTCGCGTTGTGGAGACTTTCTTTGGCTAATTTGCCTAGGCAGGATGATAGTCTCCAGTCTTCGTCAAAAGGCAAGTCATCAAAAGTTAACCATCCGTCTTCAGGCTCACAACACAATGAGCCTCGCACGACGTCAAGCGAATCTATCAAAGCAGTAGCAATCTATGAAGTCGTCAAGGGTATTGGTGCGCTATTAGGCGCAGTGGCTTTATGGTCGTGGCATACCGACCTTGAGCGTTGGCTTATTACGGCGACGGCTTCTTGGCAACAAATATTTGGTCAGTTATTGGCTCCGCAAGTTGATAGTGCGGTACGTATCGCACAGATGGCAAGCAAAAACTGGCCTGTATTCTTATTATTGATTTTTGCTTATGCCAGTTTGCGTTTTGTTGAGGCGTATGGCTTATGGCAAGATAAGACATGGGCTTACTGGTTTGGGGTGCTTGGTTATGGAGTATTTATTCCTATTGAACTGTACTATTTGATTGCGAGTCCGTTTGATTGGTTCAAACTTGCCATATTGGTGTCGAATATTATCATTGTGATTGTGGTTTATCGTAATATGAAACGAAAGGGCTTAATCTAATCAGGTGTCCTTAGGCTCAAATGACAATTTAAAAAACCAGCTTAAGATAAATATCTTAAACTGGCTTTTTTATAAACACCCTAATCTAAGATTTATATAGTCAGAGAAAAGTAATATCGATACATCAAGTACTGCTGATATTGCTTTTTCTTGCTTGCTGTGCCTATGCAGACAGAGGCTGCAAAAAATTCATACCAGCAGCACTGTAGCGTTTTTGAGATATTTTAACTATATATCGGCTTTCTTCTCTTCAGTACGAATGCTTTTGGCGACCTTGCCTACGCTCAAACCTTGTACCAAAATAGAGAATATAACCACCGCATAAGTCAGCGCCAATAAGATATCGCGCTCTGACCCTGTTGGCAGTTGTAATACTAAAGCGACCGAAATACCACCTCGTAGTCCACCCCATGTCAGCACTTTCCAAGCACCTGCCGGCAAATCAAGCTGTCGATGAAAGGTTTTGGTGGTCATACCGACCACAATAAATCGCGCAAGTAAAGCAATCACAATCGTCAAAGCGCCAGCGATGAATAAATTGGCTGAATAAGCAATCATCACCACTTCAAGACCGATTAATACAAATAAAATCGCGTTTAGAATCTCATCGATCAATTCCCAAAACAAATCAACATAATGGCGCGTCTTATCACTCATCGCTAGTGCTCGTCCGCGATTACCCAGCATCAGCCCCATCATTACCATTGCTAGCGGTCCCGATAAATGCCAATGACTGGCCAACGCGTAGCCGCCTATGACACCAGCAAGTGTTAACAGAACCTCTTCTTGATAACTATCGATGCTCTTGAGCATGTAATATAAAATTGCGCCAAGTACTAAGCCAAAAATAATACCGCCACCAGCTTCGACTGCCAAAGTATGTGCCACATAATTGGCGGTTGGGATATCGCCGCTCGATAAAATACCGAGCAGCAGCACAAAGATGACGACGCCGATACCATCGTTAAATAGTGATTCGCCCGCGATGACCGTCTCTATGCTTTTTGGTGCGCCAGCAGAGGCTAAAATACCCATCACTGCAATAGGGTCAGTTGGAGATATCAAAGCACCAAACAATAAGCACCATAAAAAAGAGAGCTCGAAACCAAATAATGGCAACATCAGATATAGAGCGATGGCAATCAGCAGCGCTGATACTAAAGTACCGATAAAGGCTAGAATACCGATAGGTAACTTATAACGTTTTAGATCGCCAATATTGACGTGCAAAGCGGCGGCAAATAACAGCATAGACAGCATGCCATCAAGTAAGACTTCAGTAAAATCAAGCTGCCCTAATAAACTGACCTCGTAATCAATGAGCTGATCAAATCCTAAAAATCCTAAAAATATCGCTCCGATAGACAATAATATAGAAATAACCATCACACCAATGGTCGTCGGTAGTCCAATAAATCGATGATTAACGTAAGTTAATAGGGCGGTGATGGATAAGAATATCGCGCTGATTTCGAGTATGGTCAGGCTGCTCGTAGGGTCCATAAAAAAGTCTCAAGTGGGTAGTAAAAAATATTAACTATGCTCAAATGTGCTTTGATTGGGCTTGTAGTGCCTGACGAATATGGGCATCAAAGTCACTAACATAATGGAAATAATGATGCTGGGCATTTTCACTCATAATAAATTTTTCTGCTTGTTGACACATTGCGGTCAAATCATCAGCAAGTTGATGGTAGTTTAAATTATCCGCACCGGCACGCTCAATCAATTTTATCTCATGTATGAGCGTTTGCTGCTGCGCCTCATTAACCCTAGCATAATTGAGATCAATCATTGCCTGACATAGCGCCTTTAATACCATCAAATCTGCTGCCGCGTAACGCCGTATCTCACCAAGTGAGCTATCAATAAAATCTGATATTTTAGGAATACGAGTAACGATGGCAAGGATGGCTGATGGTTGATGGCTGACAGTGTCCGGTGTGTCTGTCTCATCCACCGGTTTATAAAAATGATACGGCGTCGGCGGCTGACAGCGCATCATAATGCTCAGACAGCTGGTCAGCGATTGGACACAGTTAACCGCTGTTTTTGGGTCATTGATACCTGGCGACAATGCGCGTACGGCAATCTCAGTCATTTGTCCTAAGCTATAAGCAATATCATTAGATTGCGTTAAGCGCTGTTCAACACGTATACAGCCGGCAAAGCGTTGCCAAAACAGTCCGTCAGGCGAACGCGGCACGAGCGCCAAATGCGGCATTTTGGTTTTTTGTAAGTTGATTGGATGGTCTGCCGGACGCTGATAAAAATAGCCAATCACGTTTTTGTCGGTGACAAAGTGACCAAGACTGCTATTTATTTGTACCACACCGCCGTAATCTTGCGATAGAGTAATGAGTGATTCAAAATAAATCTGTTGCAAATAGCCCGAGTGCGGTGGATAAATAGGCGTCGCAGACCAGTGATGAAACTGCTTAATATCATGATGCTCGATATTACGTTGGTGCTCGATATCGCAGCGGTCTTTATACCAATAATGAATGTTTTTAATCGCTTCATTGCTGGCACCTTGGATCACATGCGATGCCTGGATAGCATGTACCATATGCTGCACAAAATAGACCAGTAAAAGGGCACAAATAATCGCCATAATAATGGCAAAGGTCACCGATAATTGCGGCACACCAAAACCAACATCGTATTTATGAATGGCTTTTAACACCAGTAAGCTATAGCTAAAGGTACCGATAAACGCGCCCAGTACAAACTGATTGGGCGTATCGGTCAAAAAGTTGCGTAGTAATCTGGGTCCAAATTGCGAAGATGCCATCGACAACACAGCAATGGTAATCGAGAAAGTCGTGCCTGCCACGCCAAGTACTGCACCAGCAATGGTGGTCATAATAGCGCGCGCGGCATTATCATCGCCAGTAAAAGCAAAAGTAATCTCTCTGACGGTGTCGCGATCAAAATGCTCATCGATCGTCACGAGTATAGGAGCGAGCAAGATGCCTACCAACACACATGCAGTCGGTATAAACCAGTAAGAGCCAATCAGCTGTTGCCACAAATTCGTTAGACGATCAGGTAAGTTGGTGAGCGTTTTTAGCGACCATAACTGAAAAAACTGCTGCAGTTTTTTAATATTTGACGTTGATAGACGGGTAAATAAGTTGCTTTTAGCATGTTTAGTCAACGTGAGCAGCTCCAAAAATGATCCTAGTATGTCTTTTAACAGCGATTAGTACCGTAAAATGGAATGGTGCTAATCGCTGTTAAAAGGTTTCAAAAACAAATTACCTGATTGGCGGTAAATAATCCATTAAAAGTAGAATAAAAAAAATAAGCTCCAGCTGGAACTTATTTTTTACAGAATGTTCTTATTATTGCAACGGTCAAATCGACCTTGGGTTATCGGCTTCTGTAATAATATCGCGTTTAGCATTAGAAAAATTAGCGTTTATTTGATTTTTATCGTCAATGCTGTCTTGTGGAATAAGGATTTCACGATTATGCTCATCACGTTCTAAGTCGCTATCCTTATCATAGGCGACCGGTTCAAACTTCGGTATATCATCGTTATTATCTATAGGCTCTTGTAATAAACGACTGGAAGTCTCCGCGCTAGATTTTCTAAAAAATTCATTTTTCTCTTTTTGAAGCTTTTCGTTTTTATGATGAGTCGATTTATCATTAGAAGTTTTCTTACGTGGTTCACTATGAGCAAAAATAGCACTAAGCGGCACATTCAATTGTGCTTTGGCATAGGCTTCAGTATTTTCAAAGCGATTAACCAATAAGCTAAGCCAAGGTTTCTGGTCTTCTAGGCTCATCTCATCAAGCTCATCTTTGATGGGCAATGGATAAGGCAGCGTGCGATAAAAATCCCACAAGGTCATTTTGCTCAAATCTCTTTTGAGTACATAATGCTCATCTTCTGTCATGGTGATCAAGTTACTGTCTTGCAGGTAGTTGATATAGATATACCATTTTGGCAGCTCTTTACGTCCCAGGACATTGCGTAGCGCTTGCTCGCTCACCGCTTCGCCTTTTAAATGATAGGTATAAACCAGATTTAACATGTCAAGTAAGCTTAAAAATGGATGACGCGGATAGACCTCTTCTGTTTCAAATATCGTTAGGGTATAGCTGATCTCAACCCCTAATAAAATCAGATTCCATGACAGATATATCCATAATAAGAAAATCGGCAGTGCCGCAAACGCACCATAAATCGCCTCATAACTGGTAAAGTTTGCCATCACTGTACCAAATAGATGCTTCATCAGCTCAAAGACAACCGCCACAAAGACACCAGCAATCGCCGCGTTTTTTGCTGGTACTCGCGCTTTTGGAATAAACCAATACATTCCAATGAAGCCAGCTGTCGTCACCCCAATCGATACTATTTGAACCCAAAATGCCCAATCAATACCATAACCGCCAATTTGGCGATTTAAAAAGCTGAGACTTTGTACGGCACTTGAGGCGATAAACGCAATACCCAATACCAAGGGTCCCAACGTGACGATGGTCCAATAGCGCAGCATACTTCTCATACCGCCAGAACGATTTTCTACGCGCCATATTTGGTTAAAAGCGCGCTCAATAGTGGTCAAGGTCATGATGGTGGTAAAAAATAACACCATCGCCCCGATGATGGTGAGATTTGATGATTTTTCAGCAAAATTATTGATGTATTTACTGACTTGCAAGCTCGATTGTGGCAGCAAGTTGCTATAAATGACTTCGTAGATCTGCGCCCTGACAGAAGCAAGTGCTGGCACTGAAGACAGAATCATCAGCAGTACCGTTAAGATAGGCACGATTGACAGCAAAGTTGTGTAGGTCAATGAGGCAGCTTTTTGCTGACAGTTATCCTCAAAAAAGTGCCGCGTCAAAAAACGTAAGAACTGAAACCAACGTTGGTGTAAAAAAGGTATTTTTTTTAATAAGTTTTCCATAATGACCATCTAACAGGGATAATGAGTGCGAATAGTGTAACAAACATGGGCGGTCTGAATCTGCCCAATAAGTGTGTCAATATGCATTAGATTGTATTGAACAATTAAATAGGATACTGCTGATGGTTAAAAATAGTGAATACAAGACGCAAGACAAAGATTAGTGGGTTTGCTTGGTTACTAGGGCGTGTCCCTAATTGGAAAAAGGGATAATATTCGCTAAAATAATGCCTATATTTTAGCGATCGATAGGTATTGAGAAAAAATGGCCAGACAAGCATTAACCGATAATCTCTGGGAGCAGCTACAAGAGACTATGGCACAACATGGTTGCTATCAAAAAGATAAGAACCGAGACGTGATGGAAGCCATTCTTTGGAAGCTCCGTACAGGCGCACCATGGCGTGACGTACCTGAAGAATTATGCCCGTGGAAAACCGCTTATAACCGTTTTAATCGCTGGTCAAAGACGGGTTTGTGGGAGAAATTTTTTTTAGCTTACGAAAAGAAATTGATACAGAATGGGTATTCGTCGATGGAAGTTATATACGCTGTCACCAGCATGCAAGTGGAGCTCGGCTTGGTGAAGATCGAGCAATTGGACAAAGCCGTGGTGGAGCAACTACAAAGATACACCTATCCTGTGATGCCGATGGATATACGCTCGATTTTAAAATCACTGGAGGTGAGGTTCACGACAGTCAAGTTGCAGGTGAATTGATTGAGCTCATAGGGCAAGCGGACTACTTTATTGCTGATAAAGGCTATGATTCAGAAGTTATTAGAGACAAAGCTCGTACCCACGATATGGTACCTGTCATCCCTAAAAGAAAAAATGCCAAACAGCCTAATCCAGAATTTGATCGTTATTTATACAAGTTACGCCATTTAGTAGAAAATATGTTTGCGAGACTCAAGCATTTCCGTAGCATCGCGACTCGCTACGAGAAGTTGGCTCGTAATTTTAAGTCTATGCTTTACCTAGCGTGCACTATTATTCATTACAAGATGAATTGAGGACACGCCCTAGGTTAAGTATGCTGCCAAGTAACAGGGTTTGTTTGCATGTCAGTGAACGACTCGGGCATAATGAGCAGTATCTATATTCATAATGAGCAGTATCTATATTACTGCTAACGATTTTATAAGGAAGTTTTGCTAATGAGTCAGACCGCCCCTTATGTTTTGGTGCTCTATTATTCTAATTATGGTACGACTAAGACATTAGCCTATGCTATCGCTCAGGGTATTGAAGAGGCGGGCATGACAGCGCGTATTCGCACAGTGCCGACAGTAGCGCCCGAGACCACATCGAGTAAGCCTGCGATACCTGATGAAGGTGACCTATATTGCACCATGGAAGATTTAAAAGACTGCAGTGGTCTTGCGCTTGGTAGTCCAACGCACTTTGGTAATATGGCCGCACCCATGAAGTATTTTTGGGACAATACGGTGACACTTTGGCTAGCGGGAAATCTACAAAACAAACCAGCTGCTGTCTTTACGGCGACTGGCTCTATGCATGGCGGTCAAGAGACGACATTGCTGACCATGATGCTGCCACTTATGCATCATGGCATGATGATTGTGGGCGTGCCTTATGCTGAGCCTGCACTCAACAGAACCACGCGTGGCGGTACGCCTTATGGTGTAAGCCACGTCAGCGGCGCATCCCATGACCAACCTGTATCTGCTGATGAGCGCGAGCTTGGCATCGCTCAAGGGCGTCGTTTGGCGATTACGGCATCTGCATTAGCGCAAGCCAACTGGAGCCGTTAATGCGTTCATCTATTGCTGTTTGGCATGAATAATTAGGAAATACATATCTCTAATGGCTACTAACCCTTCTCATGACGACAGTCATAAGCCAACATCCCAAATAAGCAGTCAAACAACTCAGCTGCTGAAACCGATTACGCCTGTTCGTCAGCGCTTAATGGTCACGTGGCTTGTTTGGCTGGTCTTTAGATTGCTTGCGCTACCTGTTTTAATTAACATTTTTAATCCTAGCCGCCCTGATATTATCGGCGGTATCGCATGGCAAGCGCTATGGTTGGTACCGGCATTTGTCTTGACGCCATCTATGCTGCGCGGGCGCTCGCCTTACGCACTATTAATAGACAGTATGTTTACCTTGGTGTATCTAGGCGCAAGTGGGGTCGTATTATTCACACGTGCTTATGGCAGTAGCTGGGCAGAGATAGCCGTCTATTTCATTGATTTCGTCCTGCTATTTGCAATTAACGTTTGGCTGTTTATTTTATTAAAGCGCCTGCCTTCGATGAATAATGTGGTTAAACAACCCCGCTCATAACTCATTACATAGTTGCTTAAGCAATGGATTGCTATAGTTCTTGAAAAATGTCCATTACACCAAAAAACGATATTAAGCTTAAGACATTAAAAAAGCGGCAAGCCAAATAGCGTGCCGCTTTTTTAATGTCTTAAACTTGAGAATTATGTTATTAGTTCACTTTAGACAATTCTAAATCCATCTTTTTACCATCGTTGATCTGGCTTACTTTTACCGGTAAGTAATCTAAGCTTGGGGCCAACCAAAAACTGGTAGAGCGGCTGTTGTCGTCATGGATACGGTCGACACGTACAGTATCAAACGTACCAGCTGGCACGGTGATTTTGGTATTGCCAGATTTTTTAAACGGTGTTTTCTCAATTTTACCTTTCTTCGCCATGTAGTAATCGCCAGAAAATTTACCATTTAATAAGTCTTGGCGAATTTGCACCTCAAGACTTAAGTCGTCAAAGGCTTGCTGCGCCATATTCATGGTGGTCGATTTGCCTCTATAGTTACTCACAACTTTTTTGCTGCTTGGGTCAAAGTCTAATTTGTGCGTACGCCCAAGACCCAATAACTTATACGTCGTGCTGGCTTGTGTTGGACTGACATTGTTACCTTTGATAGTAAAGGTACTGTGCTGATTAGCACTTGCAACACCAGCGACTCGTGCATTGACGTCATATTTCCAAGTATTACCTGACTTATTCAAGGTGCGGGTAGCGGTCCCTTTATATTTGTCTTCAACGGTAAAGCTATAACTAGCGCTTGAGGGTTGAATGGTTTTTGCGCTGGCAAGGGTAGGGGCGGTCATACTCAAAGCTCCGATAGTAGCAATACTGGCGCCAGTGGTTAAGGCGGTCAAAAATTTAGAGTTACTGTGGGTTTTATTATTAGAATCAATGCGGACTGATTTTTGCTTCATTGATAAAAAACTCATGAATATTCCTTACTTTTTATCTGTGGGATTGATCATAACTATTATTGTTTTCTCAAGCATTATAATGGTCATAAGTTGTTACATTTTCAAGAGCTGAGGATTGCATGATCGTTTGCCTCTTGTAGCAGATGTTGCTGCCATAGCTTCCTTTATCAAACTGAGTAACTTGCTGTAAAACTGGTAATAGCGTCAGGATAATTTCTTTAGTCCTATAGCTTATACACTGTTTAATATAGATTTATGGAAAATACTGCTTAAAAAGCAAAATTCTTGTAAATTTTTGGCCTTTACACTTGAAGCTACCTTGCCATGCCCCCACTTTTTGAAACAAGCTCAAAGCTTATCTTAGTAAAAGCGTTTTTATAAGATGGCTTTTGAAGATAGAGTATTGAGACTAACAAACCAAATAAATTTTTCATTTAAACAACCAACTTATTGGAGACATATTGATGAATATTCGTCCTTTACATGATCGTATTGTTGTCCGCCGCATAGAAGAAGAAACAAAAACGGCTGGTGGTATCTTGCTTCCTGGTTCTGCGCAAGAAAAGCCTTCACAAGGTGAAGTGTTGGCAACTGGTAATGGTCAGATTCGTGACAACGGTGAAACTCGCGCGTTAGATGTAAAAGCTGGCGACAAAGTCTTGTTCGGTCAATATGCTGGTCAAACCGTGAAAGTTGACGGCGAAGAACTATTGATTATGAAAGAATCTGATGTATTGGGTGTGTTAGAAGGCTAGACCTTTTTGAGTATATTTATACTCAGCATATTTTGACAATATCATTGAAAAATTCAACTGCATTCTCATACTTATAATAGTGGAGTAATTTAACATGGCAAAAGACGTAAAATTCGGCATTGATGCCCGTAAACAAATGATGGATGGTGTAAACATCCTAGCAAATGCAGTACGTGTAACCTTAGGTCCTAAAGGGCGTAACGTGGTTATCGATAAATCTTTTGGCGCGCCTACCATCACTAAAGATGGTGTTTCGGTTGCCAAAGAAATCGAGCTTGAAAATAAATTTGAAAACATGGGCGCTCAATTAGTCCGTGAAGTGGCTAGCCGCACCAATGATGTGGCTGGTGATGGTACGACTACAGCTACTGTATTGGCTCAGTCAATCTTGCAAGAAGGCATGAAATCAGTTGCCGCTGGCATGAACCCAATGGATCTAAAACGCGGTATCGATAAAGCGGTTCGCGCAGCCGTTGAGCAAATTCATTTGCTATCAACGCCAGCTGATGATTCAAAAGCGATTGCCCAAGTAGGTTCTATCTCTGCTAACTCAGACACCAAAATTGGTGAGCTGATTGCTGAAGCGATGGAAAAAGTCGGTAAGCAAGGCGTTATCACTGTTGAAGAAGGTTCAAGCTTTGAAGATACCCTAGAAGTTGTCGAAGGTATGCAGTTTGACCGTGGTTATATCAGCCCATACTTTGTGAATAAGCAAGACAGCTTAACGGCTGAGTTTGAAAACCCGTATATCTTGCTTGTTGATAAAAAAATCAGCAATATCCGTGAAATCGTGCCATTACTTGAGCAAGTGATGCAGCAAAGCAAGCCGTTGCTAATCATTGCTGAAGATGTAGAAAACGAAGCATTAGCTACCTTAGTTGTGAACAACATGCGTGGTGGCTTAAAAACTTGTGCCGTTAAAGCACCAGGTTTTGGCGATCGCCGTAAAGCAATGTTAGAAGATATCGCGACGCTAACTGGCGGTACCGTTATCTCTGAAGAGATTGGTCTGAGCCTTGAGACTGCGACCCTTGAGCAATTGGGTACGGCTAAAAAAGTCACTATCGGTAAAGAAAACACCGTTATCGTTGATGGCGCTGGTAACTCTGCTGATATCGAAAATCGTGTTGAATCTATCAAACGTCAAGTTGAAGAATCAACGTCTGATTACGATAAAGAGAAGCTTCAAGAGCGTATGGCGAAACTGGCTGGCGGCGTTGCCGTTATCAAAGTTGGCGCTGCGACTGAAACTGAAATGAAAGAGAAAAAAGATCGCGTTGATGATGCGCTACATGCGACTCGTGCAGCGGTCGAAGAAGGCGTTGTACCTGGTGGTGGTGTTGCCTTGGTTCGTGCAATGAATGCATTGTCTGAACTACGTGGTGATAACGACGACCAAAACGCTGGTATCAATATCTTACGTCGTGCAATGGAAGCGCCATTACGTCAAATCGTTACCAACTCAGGCGAAGAAGCGTCAGTTGTGGTTAACGAAGTGAAGAGCGGCACTGGTAACTACGGTTACAACGCAGCTTCTGGCGAATATGGCGATATGCTAGAGATGGGTATCCTTGACCCAGCGAAAGTGGCTCGTTCAGCGCTAGAAAATGCGGCATCTGTTGCCGGTCTAATGCTAACCACTGAAGTCATGATTACTGATTTACCACAAGGTGATGACGGTATGGCTGGCATGGGCGGTGGAATGGGCGGTATGGGTGGAATGGGCGGCATGATGTAATTTATGCCTCGACTAAACTTGTACGACGTTGTTAACCTCGTTCGATGTACTTTATGTACAATCTTTACTCGGCCGCCTAATCGTACTGCTTTAGTCAATCCATAAATAACTCTTTAAAATAAAACCCCGATAGGCTGAGCTTATCGGGGTTTTTTAAATTGATAAATTTTAACGTATTGTTCTTCTAATAGATTCGATAGTTGACAATGTAATATCTATATTTTCTATGTCACCTATATCTCTAGAAATGGATAATGAATCATTAAGGTGCTTTAAAGCGATATCGAAGTTTCCTTGCTCAAAATAGATAGATGAAATATTATATAATACTGTACTTAAAAGAACTTTATTGCCTAATTCTTCACATATTTTTAAAGCTTTTTTTAAGTGTTTAAGTGCTAAATCTTTATTGCCTTTATTATAATACACACTGGCTATACCATTGAAAGAATGACTTATACCTACTTTGTTTCCAGTATCTTGGCTAATTTTTAAAGCTTTATTCATGTAGTCTAAAGCTTTGTCATACTCTCCAGTTTTATAATATATACCTCCTGTATTAATATAACGTGTACTCAGAGCTACATCATCGTCGATTTTAGCATCAATTTTTAAAGATTTTTCTAGTTCCTCTAGTGCTTTCTTATAATCACCACGGGCTATATAAATTAACGATATATTATTGGATATTGCTCCATTGTCACTTATAAAATTTAAGCTCTCTCCTAATCTTTGAGCTTCCATAAGACAATCTAATGCTTTATCGTAGTTTCCTTGGGCTTGATAAACTTGAGAAATATTACTTAGAATAGTTTGTTCAGCTACCTGATTATTCATTTTAATAACAATTTGCATTGCATCTTTCCAGTGCATTAAAGCTTCATCCAAACGTCCTATTGAAAAAAATAAGTCTGCCATTAAAGTTCTTATATAGGCTTGATCATTTAGTGTAGTCGCTTCATCTAGTAATGCTCTAAGGGACTTCAATTGAGATTCTTTTTCTGTAGAAGTTTGATAATGCTGAGAAAGGATTTTAGAGTCTGGGTGCTTGAGTGAGTTATATTGATTGAAAGCAGCAAGTTTTTTCTGATTTAAATTACTATCGAAATGATAGATATCGCTATACCAATCATAAAAATCACTAGCTTGGGTTGCAAGCAATTCTAATGCGTAACTTGGCAACCAAAATATAATAGGAACTTTAAGCGCTTGAAAATAGCTTCTACGCCAGTTTAACTCGCTTACGGTTTTGATAATTTGTTCATCAGAGCCTGTAGGTAATAGTTGTTCAAGACCAATTATATTGATGGCATCTAATGGTTGTTTAGACTTTGCGTTTTGATACTTATTTTTCTGTTTATGTACCCACTCATCTATATGTATACCTTCGTTTTTCGGATAATCAGCAGTATCAAGGGTAAGTAAGTTTAGATTATCTATATTGTCAAGTTCACCAATCAACTGCCTGCGTAAATTAGGTAAATTGCACTCGACAAAATACAAAGCATATTCGTTTTCAGAACGCCTTATATTGCGCCTAATACGTTGAAGAACTTCTATTTGTTCTTCAGTAATAGGATTGTTTATTGAAAAATCTAAAGTATCCATAAGTAAAATTCGCTACTAAGTCGTGCCAGAACTATTAAAGTTCTAAGTATTAGCCGCTGTTAGATTGTTTATCTCATCCATAACCCATCCGATCTCTAAACAAGCGGGGTGTAGTTTGGCGGAACGTTTGCCGTTCTCGTATTCAAGTATAACTCGGTTAAGCAGTAATTGATTTGTTCTCTCATCGTCTGGATTAACTAACTCGGTTCTATAGACTCTTTCTAAAATGGGAATATCGCTTGGTTTCAACAATCTATCGTATTCTCTAGTCAATCTAGAGACTGCATATTTTACTTCTTTAGCAGATACTTGAGTTTCGTCAGTATCACAAGACAATCTAATAAGACGCATCAAATCACGTACTACACCACCAGAACTTTCAATCAACATATCAACAAGCGTAGGGTCAGAAAATACCGCTTCTATATCAACACGTTTTTGTACCAAATCTTTAAGAGTAGATTTACCAGCATTATTTAGCCTTACCATTGGTAAAATGTAGACGTTTTCATAGTCGTTTTGCAGATTACTAATAAAGAACAAGCTTATTGGGGTGGTGTAGACCACATGAGATTGTAGTGATAACAATTGCTCAGCATGTTGAACAAAAAGCTGAGTATGACTATCTGACTGATTATTCATTAACGAAAAGGTTCGATAGTGCATTTTTTCGAGACCATCGACAATAATAACTATGTCTTTATAGTTATTCTTCTGAATAGCAATACGGACACTAATTAAGAATTGATTTATCTTTCTAATAAAGTCTGATGCTTTCTTTTCAATATTTTCACGTATTATGTGGCGTTGGCTTTGACTATGCTTAATGTCTCCAGTCAAATTACCGAATAGCTTCAATATAGAAGGTATGCCTACATTAACTTCTATACCTGCACTAGCTTTACCGTCTATTTGCTTCTCTACAGTCGATTCTGCATATGCTTCTTGAGTGACCCAGTTATGGATTTCTTTTATAGCGTCATTATCAATGTTGATATTACTTTCTTGCAAAGATTTGCTAGTTGCATCAACCATTGCTAGAAAAATATCAATATAGCTAATATCTGCCAAATCTAAAGCGTCGCCTACATCGAAATAAACACATAAATATTGGTCTTGTTCTAATCTTTGCTTAAGTCTAAATAGTTCAGTTGTCTTGCCTGATCCTCGGTGTCCACTTATTAAATAAGTACAGGTATTATCGTCTGAGCGCTCAATACTACGACGAATCGTGCTAATAATCTTTATGTTCTCTCCTCTTACTTCTGACAAATCTATATAACGATTATCATTAGCAGGAAGAGCGTAATCAGGATTACATTGCTTGTATGCATCAACGACATTGGTTGCTGGCGAGATAGTCATAGAATACCTATATAGTTATCGATTTAATCTAATTGCTTATTTTTTTAGTATACCTCTTTTAGAGAGAGGCTTGGAGTAATCCAGATAGCCGTTACTAAGCCACCGCATCACGCCTAAACACCCACGTCTTATCATCAGAGGCATCCGCACAATAATGATATCCCGCCAAATCAAACTGTTTTAATTGCTCAGCATTGGTCAATTTATTATCAGCGGCATATTTCACCATCAGTCCGCGCGCTTTTTTGGCATAGAAGCTAATGACTTTATATTGACCATTTTTTTCATCTTCAAATCGTGGCGTGATAATCTCCGCATTCAAGGCCTTCTTCTTTATCGCTTTAAAATATTCATTAGAAGCTAAATTAACCAAGACCTTGTCATCGCTATCAGCCGTGCGCTTATTAATAATCTTAGTGACGTCCTCGCCCCAAAACTCGTATAAATTACCACCGCGCGCATTTTTCAGCTTGGTGCCCATCTCTAGGCGATACGGTTGGATTAAATCTAACGGTTTTAGCACGCCATAAAGCCCGGACAAGATACCCAGATGTTCATTGACGTAAATAGCCGTATCTTTATCCATATGATACATATCAAGACCCGTATAAACATCGCCATCGAACAAATAACCAGCAGGCTTAGCCGCATTACCAGAAGCCTCATCAGTAAATGGCTGCTCTGTACTCCAGTGCCAATCTTGATTACGTTTAGCATTCAGCTGCGACAAATCATCAGAGATGCTCATCAGCTCTTGTAAGTCAATCGGTTCTTTCGACTTCAATATTTTCATCAGCGCCTGTGAGTGTTCAATCAGCTCAGGTTGACTATAGTAATTGCCAAGATTCACAGGGATGGCGTCTGTCTCATTTAGAGATTTGGCAGGAGAGAGTAAAAAATACATGGTTATTCCTTATTATAATGAGTCGGCGAACACGCCATTAACGTGTCAAGCTTTCTCATTATACGATACCTACAGGTTTAACTTGACTTACTCGTGGCTGTTTTGTACTTTTAAGCCTCATCATGGACACCTGTCAAATATTATAGTAACTGTGATGACCTTTGTAAGCTAATGGCCAAAGGCCTTTAAGCGCTTCAGGGGAAAATAAATTTTTTTAACACAACAATAAAAGTTATAATCATATTATAAATAGCTAACTTTTATTTTACTTGCGGGTCATCATTAAACGATGAAAGTTAGCAGACGATATATCTATAATAAAACGGCATGATGGCAAATCAGCTATCATTTATTAAATTGATAATCTTTGGTCCTAATTTTTAAACCAACAGCGACCAAAGGTTTTTTTGTCCCCTGTGCTTTTTAAATGTGCGTTGAGGGTATTAAGAGTAGTCATTAGACGTAAGGAGACGGTATGAAGATCGGTGTCATTAGTGCATATAGCGAAAGCGAGAGTCGAGTAGCACTAACCCCAGACGCGGTAAAAAAATTAAGCAAACTTGGGTTTGAAGTCGTGATACAGTCAGGTGCAGGTCAAGCAGCGTATTACGCTGATGAGATGTATCAGGCTGCAGGTGCCGACATTGCCAGTAGCAGCACCGAGGTCGTCACCCAATCTCAGATTATTACTACCGTCAATGACTTACCGACTGAAGCTATTAATGGCTTATCGTCTGGTCAGATCGTCATTGGCATGCTCGACCCGTATCGCAATACTCAGTTGGATACTTATGCGGCCAAAGGTGCTACCGCCTTTGCCATGGAGCTATTACCACGCACATTGTCGCGCGCACAGAATATGGACGTTTTGTCCTCACAAGCCAATCTTGCAGGCTACAAAGCGGTGTTGCTTGCTGCCAATGAATACTCGCGTCCGTTCCCGATGTTTATGACCTCAGCGGGTACAGTTAAACCTGCCAAAGTGGTTATCTTAGGCGTCGGTGTTGCAGGTTTGCAGGCTATTGCGACAGCCAAGCGTTTGGGCGCCGTCGTTGAAGCCAGTGATTTGCGTCCGACAGCTCGCGAGCAAGTAGAGTCATTAGGTGGTAAATGGCTTGATGTGCCGATGAGTGCAGAGGAGGCTGAAACAGCTAAATCTACAGGCGGCTATGCGTGGACACCATCTGAGCAATATATCAAAGACCAAGCTGCTGTCGTTGACAAAGCTTTGAGTAATGCGGACATCGTCATTACGACTGCACAGATTCCTGGTCGTAACGCACCGCGTTTGGTACACCAATCAACCCTTGCCAAAATGAAAGCAGGTTCAGTATTAATCGATATGGCTGCTGGTACTGGCGGTAACGTCGAGGGCAGTGTCCCTGATGAAACCATTATGACTGCTAATGGCGTACGTATCGTCGGTGCAGCCAACATTCCATCGCAGCTAGCGGCGCAGTCTTCAGACTTATATGCCAATAATCTTGTTAATTTTATTACTACCTTGATTGCTCCTGCCACGACCGACGACGCTTCAGCAAACACACTGGCACTCAACATAGACATGGAAGATGAGATTCAAGGCGCATTAGCCGTGACACATGAGAATCAAGTACGTCTCGCTAAATGCTAAATGCTAAATGCTAGGTCTTGATATTTTCATTATCGTACATTTGCTAGACACGAATAAATTTTAGGAGTATAAGATGATTGCCACTATTCTAGCGGCAGCGCCAGCCGGTGCGGCCATGAGTAGCACGCCATTCGTAGCGATTTTTACCGTATTTGTGCTTGCTATTTTTGTCGGATATTACGTCGTTTGGGGCGTTACGCCTGCATTGCATACACCATTGATGGCGGTAACCAATGCTTTATCAAGTATTGTTATCGTCGGTGCGATGCTACAGACCGTTACCATTGATGGGTCGATATTCACGCCAACCAGTTTGCTTGGGGCTTTTGCGGTATTTTTAGCCAGTATCAATATTTTTGGTGGTTTTGCTGTGACTGAGCGTATGCTATCGATGTTTAAGCCAAAAGTGAAAAAAGAAGTAGTGACAACGAATACTGGGGGTGACGCATGAGTGACTTATCAAATATGATTGCGGCCAATGCGGATTGGTTTTATCTCATCGGTGCCATTCTTTTTGTTTTGACGTTACGTGGTCTCTCTAGCCCAAAAACGGCGATTCGTGGTAATCGATTTGGCATGGTTGCCATGGCGATTGCTGTTGTGACGACGTTCTTCTTAGCAGAAGGCCCCGTACTTTGGTTAATTATCGGTGCGATGGTGTTAGGTGCTATTGTCGGGATGTGGAAAGCGAAGACGGTGGCGATGACTCAAATGCCAGAAACGGTTGCCTTGATGCATTCGTTTGTTGGTTTGGCAGCGGTTGCTATTGCGTTAGCAACGGTATTGCATACTGAACAACAGCATGGTGCGGTTGCTCGTGTTGAATTGTTTATCGGTTGCTTTATCGGTGCGATTACTTTTTCAGCGTCTGTCTTTGCCTTTGGCAAGTTGGCAGCTAAAAGCTGGGCGAAAACCTTGGTTGGCGGCTGGGTAAAACCAGTACAAGCACTACTATTTATAGCGATGATTGCTTTTGGTGGCGTGTACTTCGTCACAGATTCATTACCAGCTTTCTATGCTATGGCAGTGATTGCGGTCATCTTTGGTTGGATGTGGATTGCCCCAATTGGCGGCGGTGATATGCCAGTGGTCGTGTCTCTACTGAATTCATTTTCAGGTTGGGCGGCAGCAGGTATTGGTTTTACCCTTGGCAACTCGATGCTGATTATCGCAGGTTCGCTCGTCGGTTCATCAGGTGCGATTCTATCTTATATCATGTGTAAAGCCATGAACCGCTCATTACTTAATGTGCTATTTGGCGGGATGGGTACGTCAGCAGTCGCGGCAGGCGGCGATGATGGCGCGCCGAAAAACTACAAAGCAGGTTCTGCAGAAGATGCAGGCTTCCTTATGGCAAATGCCAGTAGTGTGGTGATTGTTCCAGGTTACGGCATGGCGCAAGGTCGCGCACAAAATGCGGTCAAAGAGCTGTATGAGCTGTTAAAAGAAGAAGGCGTCAACGTGCGCTTTGCGATTCATCCGGTTGCTGGTCGTATGCCAGGACATATGAACGTGCTATTGGCGGAAGCCGATGTCCCTTATGATGACATTCTTGAGATGGATGAGATTAACTCAGACTTTGCGAGTACCGATGTGGTGTTGGTTATCGGTGCAAATGACGTTGTTAATCCGTCTGCGAAAGACGATCCTACTTCACCAATCTTTGGTATGCCGATTCTAGAAGTGACTAAAGCCCAAACGATTATGGTTATCAAGCGTTCGATGAGTACCGGTTATGCAGGTCTAGATAACAGCTTATTCTATATGGACAAGACCATGATGATCTTTGGTGATGCCAAGAAAATGGTCGAAGAGATGGTACGTAGTATCAATGGCGCTGGTCATTAATTTTTAAGTAGAAGCTTGCACATAAAAAAGTCACTGCGGTGGCTTTTTTTGCGTTAAGGTATGCCGCATTTATATGCAATCATGATTGATACAAAATAACAGTTAAGAGATTTACTTATGAATATGTTAATACGTTTTTTTATTATGGTCAGCCTACTCAAACAACAACTTAAGAAGCAATCAACGAGTGAGCGCCTAAGTGTCGAGACATTAACAGCGCCGATTGTACGTCATTATCGTGTATTACCGCATGATATGGGCTTTCGCGATCATTTGCCAAACTATCGTTACTTGTCTTTTATTGAGCTAAACATCACCAACTGGCTCATGGCATGCTGTCATCAGAAAGGCATTAAAGATCTAGGCTGGATTATCGCTATGCAGGAGATGATCTATCTTAAAGAGATTAAGTTCTTAGATAAAATGACAGTGAATAGTAAGGTTGTTGGCTGGGATAAAAAGTACGTCTACTTTGATCATCATTTTTTTGTCAAAAATCAATTGATGGGCGTTGGTATGACCAAGTTTGTTTTAATGGATAACAAAGGTAAATGCACGCCTGAGATATTAGATATGCTAGGCGAGCAGATGACGGATGTCATTAGCACTTGGAATAAACACCAAGTAGCGGTTAAGTCGGCTGACTCTAGTAAGGCCAATAAATCACCAGCGACTGCATAACGAACTTAGCTATAATCATTTGATAAATTTTGGTAGGATAGTGCTTATGTATATAGCACCTATATATTGGAAAATTTGTTCAAAAAATATGTTATAAAAAAGATGAAAAAATAAGGAGCCGCTATGACCCCGCAGAAGTTAAAATGGACAGACAGTCTAGATATCGCCATCGAGCTTTATGAAAAATTCCCAGAGACGGATCCGCAGTATATCCGCTTTACCGATTTGCATCGCTGGGTGACTGAGCTTGAAGGCTTTGACGATGATCCACAAAGGTCTAATGAAGGTATTTTAGAAGCGATTCAGATGAATTGGATCGATGAAGCGGACTAGATTGACCTTTTTACTACTTTTTAATGACAAACATAGCCTTAATAAACATAATTTCAAATGAAAACAGGACAGACCGTCTCATGACTGCACCAATCCAAGAGCTAACCGATGTACAAATTTGCACAGGCATCAGCGTACGCACCACCAATACCGATGAAATCAGCCATGAAACGGCAAAGTTAGGCAAGCTATGGCAAAGTTTTTACAAAAATCACGTGAGCCAACTTGAAAAGGGTGAGGATATCTACGGTATTTATCATAACTATGAGAGTGATGATGTCGGCGCTTTTGATGTGGTAGCCAGTTGGAAGGTGAACAGTCAACAAGAACAGTCAGAAAATCATGATACGGCTAATACTGTCAAAGCTACTAAGAATAAAAATGTAAGCAACCTAACCACGGTTAGCATCCCTGCAGGAAAATACATGGTATTTTCTGAATACGGTAACATGCCTAATACCGTGATGAATGCGTGGGAGAAGGCATGGACGTATTTTAATGATCCAAGTTGTGAGCACACGCGACTTTATGATGTCGATTTTGAGCGTTATGTCGATGGCAATCTAGAATTCGGTCAAGTGGATCTCTATATTGGTATTGAGTAAAAAGGCTAAGGCTTTACAGGTCTGACTGATAAACTATATTATGTACTAAGTGATTCACTACCTATATTAAAAAAGCGCCAACTCTAAAAGAGATGGCGCTTTTTGTTTTTACTAATGCTGATTAATCTAATAGCAAATTCTCTAAAATCCCTTCATAAATCTGTGCCAATTTCCCTAAGTCGTCTACTTCTACTTTTTCATCGACCTGATGAATAGTGGCGTTACGCACGCCAAGTTCGACCACTTGCGCACCGGTTGGCGCGATAAAGCGCCCATCTGATGTGCCGCCAGAAGTTGATAATGTCGTATCGGTTCCAGTCACAGACTTAATTGCTTGCTGGCATGCTGAGACCAATTTACCTTCAGGCGTCAAAAAAGGCTGACCAGATAATTTCCAATGAATAGCATAACTGGCCTTGCTGTCTTTGAAGTATTTATCAAAGATAGCATGTGTTTTCGCTTTTAGCTCATCTTCAGTCGTTTCTGTCGAAAAGCGGAAGTTAAATACAGCCTCTAAGGTTTCAGGAATGACATTGGTCGCGCCTGTGCCACTATTGATATTAGATATTTGTAGTGAAGTTGCAGGGAAGTAATCATTGCCATTATCCCAAGTAGCATTGGTCAATTCTGCGAGCGCTGACAGAGCGGCATGAATAGGATTTGAGGCAAGGTGCGGATAGGCGACATGACCTTGCTTACCAGTGACAGTTAGCACCGCACCCAATGAGCCACGACGACCGTTTTTGATAATATCGCCAAGCGTATCCGTGCTTGATGGTTCACCTACTAAGCAATAAGTAATTTTTTCTTGTCGTGCTTCCAAGGTTTCTATGACTTTGACTGTGCCATTAATAGAGGGTCCTTCTTCATCTGAGGTGATTAAAAAGGCAATTGAGCCATTGTGCTCAGGGTGATTCGCCACAAAGCGCTCAGCAGCGACGGTAAAAGCGGCAATGCCAGTTTTCATATCAGCCGCACCGCGCGCCCATAAATAGCCATCTGCAATGGTTGGGGTAAATGGCGGATAAGTCCAGTTTTTTTCATCGCCTGTTGGGACGACGTCAGTATGACCTGCAAAGCAAATGACCGGATTGGTGGTACCACGGCGCGCCCATAAATTTTTAACCTCAGCATGTTCGCCTTTTGCTTGTCTATCACTGTAATACATAAACTCACAGTCAAAGCCGGCTTGCGTCAGCCGCTCAGATAAGATGTCTTGGCAGCCATCATCATCTGGGGTGACAGAAGGACGTTCAAGTAAGGCAATACTTAAGTCCAAGGTTTGTTGTTGATGGGTTTGAGAAGTTAGGTTTTTATCAAAATCTGACATGAGAAGCCTTTTTTATTATAGAAGGATGGATGTAGCTGGTAAGAGAGTCTTTATGAATATTACAGTACTTAAATAACGTCTTCAATAAAAGGCACTAAGCCATCACGGCGCATCCAAGTCGCGATAGAATAACGCTGACGATTCGCGATTTGCACTTGATGTTGTAAGTCACTATCGAATATTACCAGCCTATTGGCGACAGGCATTACATTATGATGGATACCATGTTTATCGACGATTTCTAAGGCACCGCTGTCACTAGTAGTCCAGTCATCATTAAGATAAAACACTGCCGAGATAACGCGTTCATTACGCCCAGTTGGATTGTCACTATGCCATTGGTAGCCAAAACCTACTGGATAACAGGCGTAATGCGCCTCGCTATGACGAATACCAGCGTACAAGCTTTGATTGAATAAAGCAGCAAGCGCATTGATACTTTGCAGGTAGTAAAACCCCGCAAAAAAATCTTTGGTAATCCAGCGTATTTTATCACCGCGAATATCACTGGTACGAATACCCGCTGTTAGCTGAGCATCACGATAGTCAATAAAGCCACTTTCCGCTTGCAGTGCTAATAATGCTTTTTGTTCAAAGACATCGTCAATAATGAGCCAACCATCATCAACAAACGTATCCAACTGTTTATCTGTCAGCTTGTGTTCCCAATTAACCTCAAAATCAGAGGATTGTAATAGATGTTGGGTTGGCAGCGGCTGATTATTATCATAGTTAGTAGGATATACAGATAACAGTGGCGGATTATCCTTGCCTATTGGATTATCAACCACCAACGTTGTCACATCAAGATTGCTAATAATCTTCGTCATTTTGTCTCGCTATCGTCCATTATCTGTCATTACACCGTCAATCTATGCCTTTTTACCAAAACCATCGTTATCTTTGAGCCATCCTATGCTACCATAGATGCAATTTTTCTTATTTAAACTTTTGAGATTATGAACTATAAACACGCCTATCATGCTGGTAACTTTGCCGATGTTGTCAAGCACATTTTATTGGTACAACTGCTGAATCAAATGGGGCAAAAAAACAAACCTTTTTATGTGCTTGATGCTTATGGCGGTCGTGGACTGTATTCGCTCGGCAGTGAAGAGGCTCGCAAGACGGGTGAAGCCAAAGGTGGTATTCAAGCCTTGGTAAAAGCCGATGTCGAAAAAGCGCCAGCTGCCATCAAAGATTATATGGAAGGCATTAAGCAAGCCCGTTTTACCTATGATAAAAAAGTCTATCCGGGTTCGCCGTGGTGGATTGCCCATCATGTTGAAAAAAATCCAGAGGCTGGCGTGCGCGGCGAAGCGTTTGAAGCCAAAGCTAGTGAATATGATGCACTGAATTATCAGCTGCATAAATTGCCAATCGGTATTCATCATCGCAATGCTTTTGAAGGTATCGCTGCCGTGATTCCGCCAAAAGAAAAGCGTGGCTTGATATTTTTAGATCCTCCTTATGAGCAGGAGCATAAAGATTTTACCCGTCTAATCGATTTGTTGGTGCACTCTTACAACAAGTGGCCACAAGGCACTTATGCGTTATGGTTCCCAATCAAAAACATCGATGCGGTTGAGCTGTTCTATAAAAAGCTTAAGCGTACTGAGATGAGACGTCAGCTGGTCTGTGAGCTAAATATTTATCCTAAAGATATCGCTGTCGGTCTAAACGGTACAGGGTTACTCGTGATCAATCCGCCATGGCAGTTCGATAACCAAGCGCGTGAGATATTGCGTTTCTTACAGCCTGTATTAAAAGTTGCTGATGCACCAGATTTAACACCTGATAGTGCAACCACCGTCCGCTGGTTGGTTGGCGAATAAGGATATTGTTATGACGACTGATCAATCATCACGTAGCCTTGAAAAAAACAGTCTTGCAAAGGGCAGTCTGGTCACTGATAAAGTGATGAATGACGGTATGATCAAAGAGCCTTTATTACAAGATAGCGCTGCTACTCAACCGCCTTTTATTGATGAGCATGATTTCGATATTCGCTTGGCGGATAATGAGAACTATGATGGGCTGACGTTCGAGGTGATTGAAGCGGAAGTCGCTGAAGGTAAGCGGGTAGTCAGTCGCGGTGTTTATTTAGCACCCAACTTGATCACCACTTTATCGCTGCTGTCAGGCTTTTATTCTATTTTAGCCAGTACGCAAGGTGAGTTTTATAAAGCATCCTTAGCGATTTTCTTATCGGCTATTTTGGATGGCGCAGATGGCAGGGTAGCGCGTATGCTCAATGCGCAAAGCCCCTTTGGCGAGCAGTATGATTCGCTTGCCGATATGCTAGCTTTTGGTGTTGCGCCTGCTATCTTAATTTATAGCTTTGCTTTGCAGCCATTAGGTCGTATTGGGCTTGGCTGTGCGTTTGTCTTTACTGCCTGTGCCGCATTCCGTTTGGCACGTTTTAACGTTCAGATTGGTGAGGTCGATAAGAAATACTTTGTTGGTTTGGCCAGTCCGCTTGCCGCTATTTTAGTCACAGCAGCTGTCATGGTTGCCGTTGATCATAATCAATGGATCGGACAATACGATACGCCTGTGATGTTATTATTTGCCGCTTGGGTCGTTATTTGCGGTTTGCTGATGGTTAGCAACGTCAAGTACTATAGCTTTAAAGAGTTTGATAAGAAAAAAGTCCCTTTTGTGGTGCTTATCGTTGGTGTATTGGTCATGAGTATCGTGTTATATGATATTCCTGTCGGCATCTTAGCGATTGGTGTTATTTATGCCTTATCAGGTATTTTTAGCACCTTACAAGCCAAAGCGACCAGTTAACGCTAAAGCTGTTTTATAGTAGAAATCAATTTAAGGCACGCAAATAAAAACCGCCTATTTTTTAATAGACGGTTTTTATTTGCGTGCTAGTTTTTGAATCTATTAGACACTGAAGCTATGGTTCTAATAAAGATAACCATAACAAGTGAAAAATTAAAATAAAATAAATAGCTATTGATTAAGTGCAATATTAAAGCCTTATATAATGCCATTGTATGGAATCTGCGTAAAGGTTATATAGTTAATCCACTTTTAAAAGAGTACAGAGCTACTAGGCTTAATAATTCGCAGCCTCTGTCTGAGTAGGCACAATAAGCAAGAAAAATTAATATCAGCAGTACTTGATGTATCGATATTACTTTTCTCTGACTATAGGTTATTCTTGAGTTTATCAATATCCTTTAGATTCTAGGTAAGTCCTTACCAATTTAACTTACTCTTTCTCATCAATTTATCCTAGATTACTCTGTTTATATAAGACAGCTACTAATATTTTATATTTTGTAAAACCACAAGTTATTGATAGTTATACTAGTAATAATTCATATGTTCAGCATTCACAACCACCCAAAATAAACTCGACAAACCCCTTGACCCCCATCTAAAACTGCGTATAATGCCACCCAGTCGGAAGGGGAAGGTGGTTTAGAGAATGATTTATCATTCTAGTAACTTAGCCAACCAAGTAAATGATTTTTAAGTTTCCATAAACTAAATAAAATAAGTTCTTGACACTCTATTAAAAGCGTCTATAATACGCACCTCAGCAAAGGGAAGCTGGCAAATAAGTTAACAAACTTATAACCCAGATAACCCGTTGAAACGAATTAGAACAAAGGGTTGACAGACTTATATTTAATGATAT
>NZ_CAJGZK010000006.1 GCF_904846215.1 Psychrobacter glacincola
AAGACAAGACATACAAGCGCTTATCGAAGATGCAGAACATACCATTTTATGGCTTCCACCTTATAGCCCAGATTTAAACCCTATTGAGCAAGTCTGGGCTTGGGTTAAACGCAAACGTAAAGAGTGGCGTCTAGATTGTATCGATACTTTGTTCTTTTATTTCCTCTGGCTATGTGGCAGTTTTTAAGTTCGTTGACTATATATGTCTACGTACTTATGCCTACGTACTTATGATGATAGTCGTAGGCATTTTTATTTTCGTATAAAGAGTAAGCTGTCAGGGCATTAACCAGATAAAAGAGGGATCAGAGAAAACTGATACCGACATTGATGAGACCGCCACCGACGATCAACCATAAAAACATAATCGCGCCTAGTATTAGAGGTTTGATGCCCGCTTGTTTGATGGCGCTAATATGAGTGGTTAGACCAAGGGCAAACATTGCCATCGTGAGTAGCATGTCATCAAATAAGACCATACTGTGCTCAAAGCCCACAGACATCGGTATCCAAGTATGAAGCAAGACGATTAAGATAAAGATAAAGGCGAACCATGGTACTTTGACTTGTTTGACACGGCTTATAAATGAAGCGGTTTCACCATTTTCGCTATTGCCTTTGATCAGAGCAAAAGATAATACCAGCAAGAACGGGGCGAGCATCATCACCCGAATCATTTTGGTGACGACTGCTGTGTCGCCAACGTCAGCACTGACGGTATTACCAGCGACCACCACTTGCGCAACTTCATGAATGGTTGAGCCAGTATAGACGCCATAATCTTGCGCGCTGAGCCATGGCTGCAACCAACCTAGATGGTAAAGAAAAGGATATAGTATCATGGCAATGGTGCCAAATACGACGACCGTTGCGACCGCGATAGTGACTTTGTGCGCTTCTGCTTTGACGATTGGATTGGCGGCGATGACGGCTGCTGCGCCGCAAATACTGGCACCTGAGCCTATCAATATCGTGGTTTCTCTATCCACTTTTAATAATTTGATACCTATCCAGTAGGTGAGAAGAAAGGTTGAGGTGAGCACCAGCGCATCGCTCATCACCGCCGGCAGACCGACACTTGCTACTTGAGTTAGCGTCAATTTAAAACCATAGAACATGATAGCGAGTCTTAAAATCTGCCCCTTAGCAAAACAGACACCTTTATTTAAACGCTCAGCAAAATTGGTATAGACCGTATTGCCAAGTATCATACCGATCAAAATCGCCAGCGTCAGTGATGACAGTCCTACGATGCGCCCATTTGTCCATGTGTTTACACTAGTATTGAGCCATAAACAAAATAAGCTGCCAATCAGCACGACGACCAATCCTGCTAGATGGTGGCTGCGTGGAAAATAGTTGTTCACTGATTGGGTCAAGGCGTACATGACTGGCTGTCCTATTATCTATAATCGAAATAAGCATAAGCTTATGAATAAACATTATAATGCAGTGTTATCTATAATAAAAATAGATTAATAAGATAGGAACTATCTATTTTATAGGTTAATTAATTGGTTTTAATCCTTAGTCAAAAAGCAATCATGAAAAATATTCAAACAAACATAAGTAAGAACAGACATAAGGGATAGATGTCCTCATGAAAAAAGTCGTACAGACTGTACCAAAGATTACCTTGCGGCAACTGGCAGTCTTTGTCAGTGTCTATCAGACAGGTAGCACCAACCGTGCTAGTGAAGCGCTGCATTTGTCACAATCAGCGGTCAGCAGTGCATTGACAGAACTGGAGTCAAGGTTACAGATGCCATTGTTTGAGCGAGTCGGGCGCAGACTCAATCAGCACTCCAATGCCCATCCTATTTATATACAGGCACAAGCAATCTTAGGGCAGTCGTTGACGCTTGAGCATTATCATAAATCTCAAGTAGGGCAGATTCACATTGGCGCAAGTACCACCATTGGTAATTATGTACTGCCGCTGCTGCTTGCCAAGCTATACGAGGCGCTGCCAGATGCGGATGTTGATATGTATATTGCCAATACCCAAGAGGTAGTAGCAGAGATTGAGCAGTTAAATATTGATATTGCTTTGGTCGAAGGTATGCCGCGCCCAGTGGATATGAAAGTCATCGAGCAGCGCAAGTGGCGCACAGATACCTTGATGATTTTTGCGAAACATGACAGTAAGTGGTTGAAGGATGTGGCTAATTATAACGATGTTAATAAATGTTATGAGCTGAGCATTGAGCAACTGTCAATGCTGCCACTATTGGTACGAGAAGCGGGGTCGGGTACGCGGCAGATTATCGATGAGCAGTTATTGCAGCATCTGCCCAATGCTGAGGTGATTATGGCGATTCAGCAGTCAGAGGCTCTTAAGCGTATGGTCAGTGCTGATATTGGGCTTGGTTGTCTATCACAGCATGTCATTGAGGCAGAGCTTGCAACAGGGAAGCTGGTACAAGTACAAGTACAGGTAGCGGGCATTGATTTGTCACGAACATGGTGGCTGGTCTGGCACAAAGCGCGCCATCAAAGCCCGATTTGGCAGACCTTTATTGATATTATTCAAGAGGATCGTGTTTAAAGGTAGCTATAGTCAGCCCCGTATTAAAAAATATAGCGAAGCTGGGATAAATTTTTTGTAGCCTCTGTCGGCGCAGCCACAGCAAGCAAGAAAAATTTGTACCAGTTTCGCCCTATAATAAAGTGCATTCACCTTATTTAGTATCGACTGTATTAATTCTATGCTTATACCTATTTATTAACTGGCTTATCAAGTCTCACAACTAAGCTGTCACAAGGCACATTTGGCAAGATATTATCTGCCGTTGCGCCGCTGAGCCAAGCTGCGATGCCATGACGTTCATGACGACCGATGACCAATAAATCAACGTCATTCTTATGGCAATAGTTGACAATACCTTCACTATTTGAGATAGCGGTCGTCACCTCAGAGTTGACGACATGTAAGTCGTTACGATCCAAAAACTGGGCCAGTTTTGCGCGCGCTTCTTGGCAACGCTCATCATCAATCTCATCATATAAGCTTGAGGCAGGCACCAGCTCATAGCCAAAGCCAACCATAGTATCTTTTACGATATGCAATACCGATAATTTGGAGTCAGGACGGTTATCAACGATGCGTTTGGCTTTTTGAGCAACCACATCAGCATCAGATAGTAAGTCGGTGACCAATAAAATATGTTGGTAACTCATGAGCGGCTCCTTCCTTGTGACAGATGATTTTAACTATAGCACTACTAATGACTGCTGTTAAGTAGGCTTTGTTAAATCGGGCGTTATCTTTGTCAGCTATTCTTGATGACTTATTATTTTTCTCCACCCACTGTCTTGACTTACTAGCGTATTAGCCCCATCTACTGTCGTTAGGCAAATTCTTTTTAGCTGATAAATGCCATTCAATTCGAAGATGACCTATGAGGCTTTGATAACTTTAATTGTTTATTCAAAGCCATCTTTTTATAAATATAAATTTTACTATTTTAATTGCTGATATCGATTTCATACCTTGGTTATTGGCTAAGATGATACTGAAGTAATTAATGCATAAGGATAACCATGACTGACCCGCTATTTACTGCTGATTTAACCCTACATCCTGCCTTTGAGCTGATTGAGCACCGCCATATCGATGCATTATCGATGGAGGTGCTGATCAGTCAGCATATCAAAACCGGAGCGATGCATTATCATTTGGCGCATCCAAGTGATGAAAATGCCTTTTTGGTCGGCTTTCGTACCCAGCCAATGGATTCAAAAGGTGAGGCGCATATTTTAGAGCACGTCGCATTATGTGGCTCAAAGAAATTCCCTGTCCGTGATCCGTTCTTTTCGATGATTAAGCGCTCATTAAATACCTTTATGAATGCGATGACGGCGGCTGATTGGACAGCATATCCGTATGCCACGCAAAATAAAAACGACTATTTTAACTTGCTTGCTGTCTATCTTGATGCGTCATTTTTCCCGAATATTCATCCGCTCGATTTTGCTCAAGAAGGAATCCGTGTTGAGTTGGACGAAAATGATAAGCCGCAGTTTAAAGGTATCGTCTTTAATGAAATGAAAGGCGCAATGAGTGGCGAGATTGACCAGTTGTATCATACGGTCGCCCATCATTTATTCCCGACGACGACGTATCACTATAATTCGGGCGGTGATCCTGCTGATATCCCAGACTTGACTCATCATGAGCTGGTTGAATTTCATCAGAGCCATTATCATCCGTCAAACAGTGTGATTATGAGCTTTGGTAATATTCCAGTTGCTCAAACGCAAGCAAAAATTCATGACGATGCTTTGATTCAGTTTGAAGCGGGCAAAAAGCACGTCTCGCGTCCAGAGCAGCGTTTGTCTGCGCCGATTAGCGCGGTCGATACCTATACCGCTGATGAAGCGGGTCCCGATCAAACCCATCACGTGCTTGCGTGGTTATTGCCATCGATTACCGATCCTAAGCAACGTTTGGCACTGCGTCTCTTAGAAGGCGTATTGATTGAACATGCTGGCTCGCCGCTACGTGCGTATCTTGACAGTCATCCGCTAGGCAAAGCGCCAAGTCCGTTATTGGGGCTGGATGACAGTCATTATGAGATGGTCTTTTATACCGGTTTACGCGGTTCTAACCCTGAACATGCTGAAGCGGTAGAGCAGGGTATTATTGATTTGCTTAAAGAGGTCGCAAGCGCGCCAGTCGATGATGAAACCATTGAAACTATCTTGCACCAAATAGAGATTGATCAGCGCCATATCGGCGGCGATAGTATGCCGTATGGTCTGAACTTGATGTTAGAAGGCTTTAGTACCGCGATTCATGATGGCAATCCTATCGATGTGTGGGAAGTTGATGAGCACTTGCAATGGTTACGCGAGCAAGTCGTCGACGCGCAGTGGCTACCCAATCTAATTAAAACGCATCTGTTAGATAATCAGCACCGTGTGCGTATCACAATGACGCCAGATAGCGAAAAAACAGCTCGCCTTGCGGCAGCTGAGCAGACGCGTCTTGATACCATCGAGATGGATTTAACTGCTGATGATAAAGATATCCTTAAGCAGCAAGCGTTGGATTTGGCAGCGCGCCAAGCGGCACCTGATGATTTAAGCTTATTACCAAAAGTCGGTCTAGAAGATGTGCCAACCGATATCAGCTTTAAGCAAGGCACGCAAAAGCAGATTAATCTAAGCGGCAAAGCCAGCACGTTATTCGAATATGAAGCGGGCACCAATGGCTTGTATTATTATCAAATAATTGTACCGTTGACCGATGAGATTGGTCAGAGCCTCGTTAACAACAGCAACGAAGAGCTGCCAGTTAATGAGGTGATTAATCATCCGTTATTGCCGATCTATTTGAGCTTATTATCAGAGCTGGGTACAGATTCTCTTAGTGCTCATGAAATGCAAGCGAAGCAAGCAGCGCATTCGTCTGGTGTGACTGCTCGTATCAGCCAACGTACCAATCTCGATGACAGTCAGGCGATTAGCAGCTACTTTGTGGTAGCAACGCGTGCGCTGAATCGTAAACCTGAAGCGATTGATTTGCTGAAAGAAGTAATGGAACATAGCGTCTTTAGTGAGCATGACCGTATCAAAGAAATCTTGCAGCAGCGTCAAGCAGGCTGGCAATCAAACCTTGCCGGTTCAGGGCATTCCTATGCCATGCAAACCGCCAGTCGCGGCATGAGTCGCCAAGCGCAGCTAGAGTATGTGCGTAGCGGTTTACCTGCTTTAAATGCGCTAAAAGACTTCTTAACCCATGCCAGTAGCGATGATGCACAGTGGGATAAGCTTGCGACGAGTTTGATGGACTTACATCAACGTCTAATTAGTTTGCCTAAGCACGCGGTTATTATTTGTGAAGCGGAGCAAACTGAACGCTTAAGCAATTTAATCGTTGAGAGTTGGAAAGACAGTCAAGCACCAAAAATTGCAGCGCAGTTAAAAAATTCTAATGCGAGTATCGAAGCAAATATCCCAAGTGAGTTTACGGCATTATCGCTAAATGCTGCATTGAGTGGTGAAAACACAGCTGCAACAGAAGAAGTAGCCGTTGACGATTTGGCATGGCTAGTGCCGACCAACGTTTATCATAATGCCAGTGCTTATACCGTTCCTACGGCTGATCATCCTGATACGGTCGCCCTGATGGTATTAGCGCCTTACCTGCGTAATGGCTATCTACATAGCGCCATTCGTGAGCGCGGTGGTGCTTATGGCGGCGGTGCGGGCTATGATGCCAATGCTTGCGCGTTTAAGTTCTTTAGCTATCGCGATCCACAGTGCGCTGAGACTTTTGCGCATTTTGATGCCAGTATCGAATGGCTACTGAATGAGCCGCAAACGGATGAGCAATTAGAAGAAGCCATCTTAGGGATTATCTCAGGCATGGATAAACCTGGCTCTCCAGCAGGCGAGGCAATCAAAGCATGCTTTGCTGACTTGCATCATCGCGGCGTCGATTGGCAGCGTAAAATGCGCGCAGCAATATTGGCAGTGACGGTTGCTGACTTACAGCGCGTTGCCAAGCAATATTTGCAAGGGCAAAAACATGTGCGTGCGGTACTAGCGCCTTATGATAAAGAAGCCGCTGTGCAGGAGCTTGGCTTTAACGTTTGTAAAATTAAGAGTTAGTAGCGTCTAATGATTATATAAAAAACCGCCGCTTCCACTAAAAATAGAAGCGGCGATTTTTTTGTTAATACTAAACTTCAGCATGACCGCTTACACTCTTCCCAAGCACTAAAGTTAATGGCAATAGAGCAAAAAAGCATTGCAGTGTCAGCATAATATCCTCACCATTCGAATGAAGCAGTTAGCTTTGGACAATAAAAAACCGTTGATAAAATTTGAGCACGATTCTTATCAACGGTTTTTACTATTTGCTTTTGTAATGTAGCGGCTTTCGTTAGCTTCGCTACTAATAGCGCTTAATGGCTTGATCTTTGCCAATGATCTCTTGATGGATAGGAAATTGATCATAACTGTCATAGTGTTGACGGTCTGCAAAATAACTTTTTAAGGTACGGCGTACCGCTTCAAAGGCAAGCTTATCCCACGGAATGTCTTCTTCTGTAAATAACGCACAATCAAGGCTTTCAGAGCCGATACCGTAAGCACCATCTTTTAGTTCGGTGACATAAATGCTATAGATTTGACCAATATCTGGAATGTCATACAAGCAATATAAATGTGGATTGATCACGACCGCGTCGGCCTCTTCAAAGCTCTCACGCGCCGCACCTTCGGCCATGGTTTCGCCATTTTCCATAAAGCCTGCAGGTAGCGTCCATAAGCCATACTGCGGCTCGATTGCGCGTCGACAGAGCAGCACCCGATGTTTATGGACGACCAGTGAGCCGCAAATGACCTTGGGGTTTTCATAATGAATATAATGACAGTTTGGGCACACCAAACGCGGCATATTATCCGTGGCTGGTATTTTGCGTTCTGCTTCACAACCGCATTGTAGACAATAGCGCATATCGACTGCCTTATATAGTAAAAATAGGACGAAAGAGAAATATAGTGAGTTCAATATAAAAGAGTTAGGCTTAGAATAGCATGATGCTGGGATGAATTTCTGTCGCTTGCTGTGCGCTTCGCACTCCAGAGGCTTGGTAAAATTTATCCCAGCAGTACTGTGTTCTTTTCAAATTGAATCGACTATAGACTTATTTTAAGAATTACACTTTTTTGATGATAATAACAGTTGTTCTCTGAAATAGTCGTTATATAAGATAGTAGGGCTATCATATGTCAGAGCTATCAAAAGTCAGAGCTATCATATGTCAGAGTGTGTCTGATAATAACCTTTTATCCTAAGATAGCATAAATATTCAACTCACTGGCAGTGATAATGATAACAGCATATTTTTGATTGCTTAATCGCTGTCGCTTACCTTGTATGCTAACAAGGTAGACAAAGCCTATCAGTCACACAAAGTGTATGCAGTTATCGTCAGATTACGCTAGGCTAGACTATAAGAGAATCTCTTGTATTTTAAACGGACTATGTTACCAATAGCGCGGATAGTGTCTGCCACGTCCAACGTTGTTATAAATCAGCGCCACGACTACCAACGCAAGGGCACCTACTAGCGTAGGAGTAATCAAAAAATGCCACTTTACACCGCCAAGCATCACAATCAATGGATTGGAGCCTGCAGGCGGATGCGGTACTCGAAGGAGTAACATGAGAGCAATCGCTGTACCAACGGCAAGAGACAAGCTCCACCACTCAATCCCAAATAAAGACATAAAGGCTAAGCCAGTAAAAGTGGTTATAAGATGACCGCCAACGATGTTTCTTGGCTGAGCAAAAGGGCTTTCTGGATAAGCAAAGATAAGCAGACAGCTGGCACCAAATGAGCCTAAAATCATCGCGATGTTTTGCCAATTTCCCAGTAATGCCAGTATGGCAGTGGCAAATGTCCCGCCAGTCCAAGCAATGGCAATGATGACTAACGGCAGTCTTTGCGGGCAATCATCGGTTTTACCCTGCATTTTATGTAATGAAAAAATCTTATCCACGAGCGTTTCCTAAATAATATATGAATGACACTATTGATCCATGAGGACCAATCGCAGTCGTACAATGATAAAAGACCGTGTCTGTCTTACGGTTGTCGCCAATCCGCTTGCTGCGACTATCCAATGTTTTGATGTCTAATACTGATAAAAATATAGGGCAATTATAATGCTAAATCCCTCGCAGTCTGCACGTTTTGATGAATTGACAGTCGCTGTACCAGATTTTATTCGTTATCCTACTATCAGAAAGTTGGCTGAACGAGTGCAGCAAGAGACCTTGAAGGCTATTGCTGGTCCGGCGCTTTATGATTCTCATGGTTATTCGCGTAGTGCCCGTATTTTAAATAGTCTTTATCAAACGCCTATTGCCGATGCCTCTATCTTGGTGGCTATCACTCACGAACGCCATCCTAAGCTGCTGCTGACTCGCCGCGCGGCTCATATGAACAGTCATGCTGGCGAAGTATCCTGTGCTGGTGGCAAACATGAAGCAGGAGATGGTAACAATGTCGTGACCGCCCTACGTGAAGCCTGCGAGGAAACCGCGCTACCGCCTAATAAAGTTCAGTTACTTGGTCAACTGCCTATCCAAACCTCTAAAAGCGGTATGAGTGTGCGTCCTATTGTGGCGCTTATTGCGCCAGACTTGCTTTTAGTGCCGGAGCTTGGGGAGATATCGCGTATTTTTTGGGCGGATTTTGAGACATTGCTGACTCAGCCGACCGTCGAATATGCCATAGAATATATGTTGCAAGATCAGGCAGCGACGCTGCTCACACCGAGCTGGCAAGTAGATGGAGAGACAGTATGGGGGCTGACAGGACGAGTCATTGCCAGTTTATTAGAGACAGGCTTTGATCGGCAGCTGGAGTGGTACTACCGCATACAAGATACCCGATTATAGAAGTGTTAGATACTGGTGTAATGGACAAAATTCATGCTAAAAAGTAGAAGGTAGTCGCTAATGGACATAATTCATGCTATTTGAGTGACTTCGAGCCTAAAAAGTCTTTAATAAACCGTAACTTACGATGCTCATTTAGCCCGTGATGACTGTGTAATTGTCGCTTTAGCTCACTGAACAACCCTTCAAGAGAATTGGTGGTATTTGGTATGTCTAAATGCTCATACTCTTGATAAGTGAATAGCCAATCACCATTGGTTCTGAGGCTACGATAAGCACTTCTAAGACGTTTATGCGTGTACCATGTTTTACCAGTATCCTCATTGGTACTACGCTCACTTAGGTAGCCTTCATGAGTCAAGTACCAGTGATCTAAGCACTTTATGAACGCCTCTTTATCAAGCTTTGTTATTTTTAAAGTAAGTCGTCTAAGCTCGATACTGGCGCTGTTCTTAGGGCGACGGGTTAAGTAGCGGGTCACTATTTGTATTTGATGAAACTGGCACATCTGACAAGGTATACTGGTAAATAGCGTCCTAAGTCCTCGTCTGCCATCGCAGGTGATGCTTTGTATATCAATGCCTGACGATGCTAGGTGATCCACTCCTTGCTTATAGGCACTGTTGGTTTCATGACTCACTATCGCGTAATAAAGAACGGTTCTAGTTGTGTTGTCCATAAAGACCATTAAACCAAATTTGCGACCAAAGTAAGTGGTGTCCATGATGATATTAGCAGTCTTTGGCCGTTTAATCTGATACTCAATACTGATTTTGTCTAAGCGTCTTTGGATGGTTTTAAGACTACAGTGGTATTTTTCAGCCAGTTGTTTGTAGGTCTGTTTACCTTCGGTATATTCAATCCAAAGGGTTTGGTTGTTGAGTCTGGTGCCACCTGAAAACTGCCGTTTGCAAGCTAGACATTGATACTGCTGTTTGCCTAGTTTGCGCCCGTTCTTCTTGGTGTGTTTGTCACGACAAAAAGGGCAGTTTTTTGATTCATGGCGCTGATTCCTTGCAAATATAGACAGTATATAGCTTTAGAGCCTATGACAGCATGAATTTTGTCCATTACACCTAGATACTCGCTAATAATCATGTTTTTGGTGAAGGAGGATGGTTAGTATAGACGTTAGTGCTCATGGCTCATTATCTTCTATTGAGTACTAATATTTATGACTTAAGTTTCTAGTTAGAATTTATAACGTTTTTCTCTTTAGACGTTTTTAAATGAGTGCCTTCTATTTATAATAATCATCGTTTTTCTTAAGCCACCAGTTCATATTGTCTTGGCGCTTGGCACGAAATACCTCTAACTTATCTGCAACAGTACTATTATGCTGGCGTGCGGTATCGAGGGCAAATAGAATCGGCACCGAAGATAGCACCCCAAATCGTATTTTTGATTTTGGCAGATGTAGTCCGTCGCCGATATCATCACCGACCAAGGTACGGGTCACGCTGGCATTGACCATCTCAACAAAACGCCCACGGCGATTGTCTTCACCCATCAGCTGACGTGGTAAATCGTGCAGGGCTTTTGCCAGTGGTCGTCCCATTTTAAAATCAAGCTGTTGAATAGATAAATAGGTATAGAGCCACTCCCAACAGGCGGCTTCATCTTTGGGCAGTCGTTGTAAATCAACGCCCAGCCAATAACTGGCAAGATTCCATAAATGCAAGATGCCTTTGGCTTCCTCAGTACTAATACGGGCGCCAAGCAATCTCAGTCCGCGCATAATCAACAGTGAAAACTGCAAATGAGTAGCAATCATATCGGTTTGATTGATAGGGATACCCCAATAAGCCGTGTTCCAGCTACCATCAGGAAAATGGTACTGGTCGGCATTCGATATGACACCGTTCGCCGCTTTCGCTTTACCTTTAAGTAAATTTTGACGTACTAAAGTATGTATTTGACGTACTTTGATAGATTGCTGCCAACCTTCAGAGCCGATAGCCAATACTCGTTCAATATTAGGTTTGCTATGCTCTGAATCTAAATGCAATTGAGGGTGCTCAGAGACCGCCAAGATATAGGCGTAGGTACGCATCAATCTTGGTAAAGCGTCATGCATCAGTGCGCCAGTCTGAATCAGCGGTAGCGATAAGGCAGGAATACTGTAGCCTGCCATGAGTGCCACGTTACGCAATAGCCAGATCAGCATCAGCGGATAACGCCGATAGGCAATTGCGCCAATGTTCGCAAGCTTGGGATCAAACCAATCGGGATGACGGCTAAATTGTTCGGTTAAAGCGTTAAATGAAGGGTGATTTATAAGAGCATTGTCATCGAAGCGAAGGTTGTTTCTATCATCAATAACAAACTGCTGTAATGGCTTGGCAAAACGAATGCCGTCAGTGGCTAGATCATCCGCTAGTGGATCGCCAATATCGTAGCCTGCAACTATTTCCTCTAACAAATCTTGTGAGATGACAAAGTCTTTTGGCAATAAATAGCGCTTAATACGCTTTAAAACTTGCAAATCGCTATGGTCGTCAATAGCAGTGGTGCGTCCATGCCGCTGATAGTTTATCGCGTCTTTAGAAGCGTTATTATCTAAGGCACTTGAATGATCTATTGTATCTCTATCGATTGAATCCATCGTTATCCAATACCCTTTTATTAGGCTTTGACTCAGGTTTTGTATCGAGTGCTATTTACCAAGCATCTTTTGCATCGACAAGGTGTTTGTTAAAGGCTTTTGATACCAAATGCTATATAGTTGATCAACTTTTAAAAGGATACAGAGCTACTGGGGTTAATTATTCGCAGCTTCTGTCTGCATGGGCACAGCAAGCAAGAAAAATTTACCCCAGTAGTGCTTTATAACATTTGTATTTTTTTACTTAGGACTAACTATAGACACCAAATGCTATAAAAGCCTTTAAGCTAATAAAACACCGACAAATAACCTCTTAAACCTTTAAATAACTGAACGGTAAAAAATACGGTTAAGAATGGCGCGTTAAGTCTACAGAGGTTACATTAACCTCATCTTTTAAAGTGGCTTTGAGCATCATATAACCTGCGATACCAGAGACGATTGAACCCATAATGATACCCAAACGCTCATCAAATAATGGCGTCTCAGCGGCAAATGCAAGCCCACCGATAAACAAACTCATGGTAAAGCCCACACCGCATAATAAGGCTGCGCCATAGACTTGCTTAAAGTTCATGCCTTTTGGCATGGTAGAAATGCCCAGCTTAAAGATTAACCAGCACATCATCATAACGCCTAGTTGTTTACCGATGAACAGTCCGGCGGCAATACCAAGCGGCACAGAATGAAACAGCTCACCAAACCCTGCGCCCTTAAGCGAAATGCCCGCATTGGCAAAAGCAAATAGGGGTAAGATACCGTAAGAAACGGTGTTTTGTAGGTCGTGCTCAAGCTCTTCAAGCGGCGAGTGCTCAGGATCAGTGCGGTCAAATAAAGGAATAAAGAGCGCCAATACAACCCCAGCTAACGTTGCATGGATACCGGATTTGAGTACGGCAACCCACATGATAACGCCAATTAGCAAATAAGGCGTGATGCTAGTAACGTTACGGCGATTGAGCAGATATAAAAACGGCAGACATAAGCCCGCGATAGCCAGTGAACCAAGCGATAAATCATTGGTATAAAATAAAGCGATGATAATAATCGCGCCGATATCATCAAAGATAGCAATCGAGACTAAGAATACTTTTAATGAATTGGGTACGCGATTACCAAGTAAACTTAAGATACCAAGAGCAAAGGCGATATCAGTCGCTGCTGGAATCGCCCAACCTCGCCAAAATTCAGGGTTGTTATAGTTAAAAAGCAGATAGACGATGGCTGGCATGATCATACCGCCAAGTGCCGCCCCTGCTGGCAAGATAATTTGCTTTACATTGGACAGCTCGCCGATTAACACTTCACGCTTAAGCTCAAGTCCCACTAAAAAGAAAAATACCGCCATCAAGCCATCATTGATCCAATGATGAGCATCTTTGGCAATCTCAAAACTACCAATCTGAATGGCAACTGGTGCTTGAATAAAGGATTCGTACCACGTATTTAGAGAAGTATTAGCAATAATCATTGCTGCGATAGCTGCCAGCGCTAGGACAATACCGCCCGACGCCTCGAGATTAAAAAACGCTCTGATTTTATGTGTTGCCATATTGTCCTCATTAACCAAATAAAACGTGCGAAAGTATTCAAAAGCTCAAGTATTTTTCATATATCTATAATGGCTCTGCTTTAAATGCGAGACTGCGTATCGGGACGAGTCTTTGTTAGCATCAATGTTTATAATACCAGTGTCATAGACGTATATCGCTAGTTTCTCATATTCTTATTCATATAAACAAATGAAATAGGTTACCGGTTTTACCCTCTAAATTGAAAGCTTGATGAAAGTAAAAGCTGTTTTTAGAGTATCTTATATAGTTGCTCTACTTTTAAAAGAGTATAGAACTACTGGGGTTAATTATTCGCAGCCTCTGTCTGCGTAGGCACAGCAAGCAAGAAAAATTGATCCCAGTAGTGATGGATAACATTTGCGTTTCTTTTATTTAGGATGGGTTATATGCTAAATCTAGCAGACTTTGCTAGGTTTATGGCTTTTTTCGCGGTTTTAACTCTATAATAAGCCGCTTTATGCAATGGCTAGCATCAGATTTGGCTGTTATAAAATTGGCTGTTATGAAATTGGCCGTTATCAAAACAATATGCACATTATCTATCCATATATTTTTTGCCTGATAGGCATCCAACTGTTTTTAAATGAGCGTTTTTAAATAAATACGGCCAATAAACCGCTACTAAAAATCGCTGCTAAAAAGTACCACTAAAAAATGCTACCAAAAATTACGGTTGGTTGAACCTTTTAAGGCTTGTGTCTCTTATATTATAAATTTTGCAGGTCAGTGTCATGGACGTATCCCTTTCTATTGAAGTTATTTTAATGTTGACGGCTGTAGCGGCGCTGGCAGGTTTTATCGATGCCATTGCCGGTGGCGGTGGTTTGCTTACTATTCCTGCCATGCTGCTTGCCAATATTCCGCCTGTATTGACATTGGGCACTAATAAGCTACAAGCCGCTTCAGGGGCATTAGCAGCATCTATTACGATGATTAAAAAGGGCGTCGTCAAACCTAAAAATATAAAAACAGCGATTATTGCGGCTTTTATCGGCTCTATTTTTGGCTCAATTGCAGTGCAGTTATCGCCACCTGACCTGTTAGAAAAGCTGATTCCATTTTTGATTGCGGCAATTGGTATCTATACTTTGTTTGCCCCCAAACTTGGTGAAGTGGAAGCTGCCCCGCGTATCTCAGAGGGCGCTTGGCAAAAAATTGCTGCTCCTTTGATTGGTTTTTATGATGGGTATATGGGACCTGGGACGGGTATGTTTTTTGCGCTCGGCAATGTGGCGTTACGTGGTCGAAAAATTATTGAAGCAACTGGTGCGGCAAAGGTACTGAATTTATCTACCAATATTGGCTCATTAATATTTTTTATCTTGGGCGGTAATGTCTTGTGGACAGTGGGGCTGGCGATGATGGTCGGGCAAACCATAGGGGCGTATTTTGGCTCGCATATGGTGGTAAAAGGCGGCAGTCGACTCATTCGTCCGATGATTGTGTTGGTCTGTCTTGTGATGGTGACCAAATATGTACTTGGTTAATAGACAGTAGATTAACTGAAAAGAAAGCATCTTTTGATCTAAAAATATATTTGTTGCATAAAAAAACCTCAGTCTAATCGGCTGAGGTTTTTCAACATTTCATATAGGCTATTTCTACTAAGAACTAGCCGCGCTTAACATCGTCGTATTCACTACCCATCACACCATCATGAAAGACTGCCGATAATTCGCGTTCGCTGTTCTCATCGATATGACCGTCAAACATCTCTTTTGCACCCGCATCAGGATCGTTATAAATAGCCAAATCCATCTCACCCTCTGACTTTGCAACGATGACTGTAACTGCCGCATCGCCACCGACGTTCACCGCGGTACGTAACATATCAAGAATACGGTCAACCCCTAAAATCAAACCAATACCTTCAATAGGTAGACCGACTTGGGCAAATACCATGGATAGCATGATCAGACCTACGCCTGGCACGCCTGCCGTACCGATAGAGGCGAGCACTGACATCAAGATAACCGTCAGGTAACCGGTAACCCCTAATTGAACACCATACAGATTGGCGATAAAGATGGTCGCTGTACCTTGCATGATTGCCGTGCCATCCATATTAATCGTCGCGCCAAATGGGATGGTAAATGAAGCCACTGAATTACTAACGCCCATACGCTTGGTGACTGCGCGTAGAGTAATGGGAATGGTTGCGTTCGAGCTTGACGTACTAAAGGCAAAGATTTGTACTTCACGCATTTTTGCCAAAAAGGTCTTAACAGATAGCCCTGAAGTCAGCTTGAGTATCACCATCATCGTGACAAAAAAGTGAAAGAAGAGTGCAGCAACCAATACCGCGACATAGCCCAGTAGTGACCAGATAAGATCTAATCCAAGTTCTGCCATTGCTTTGGTCAGTAGTGCAAATACACCATACGGCGCTAGATTCATAATGATGGTCACCATTTTTAAGATGACTTCATTGATAAGCTCTAAGCTTTGTACCAAACCTTTTGCAGGCTTACCTACCATTAAAATACTAATACCGATCAACATGGCAAAAAAGATAATAGATAGCATATCGCCATTTGCCATCGCGCTGATGGGGTTAGCGGGGATAATATTGGAGAAAACGTCGATAAGGGGCGGTGCTGACTCTGCTTCGAATACCGCTTCAGTTTCGATTTGCATGCCTTTACCAATACCAAATAGTGAACCAAGCCCGATAGCAGTAGTAATCGCTAGTGCTGTGGTCACCATATAGATAAAGAATGTTTTGCCACCAATACGTCCTAATAGACGAATATCACCGATACCGCAGACGCCGCAGATAAGCGAAATCAAGACCAGCGGTACAACGAGCATTTTGAGCGAATTAACAAACAGCTTACCAACAATGGCAAGAAAACCATTGGTGATATAATTATTAACGAAGCTGCCTTGCGTGTTCAAGCCAGAATAGTTTATAAATAGACCCAGTATAATACCGAGCACCATGGCAACCATAATCTTGCCCGTCAAACCCATATTTTTCCACATAAACGCTATCCTTGGTGTCCGTTACGCACAACAATAGACGCAATAGCGCGCTCAATATGAGGGCAATATTTCTGTCATTGCTATTGTTGTGACGTCTATAAATATATGACCTGACCATCAAATCAGATTTTGGGGGACAATATAAAATAATAGTTAGGGGTACTGCAAGAATTTTTTATGAATTAAATGCCGTCACATTACAAGATTGGTATGTTCGAGATTTTTATCTGTCAGAAATTTATATAAAATGGACTGAACTAAGCACTGTTGAAGCAGTACATAATGTGTCAATATTACTTTTCGCTGACTATAGAAAAGCGAGATGACTCTGATGAGACCATCTCGCTTACTTCAATCAATATAGATACATAACGATATATAGACTAATCCTAGTTAGACATTGTCGTTTTCATCACGGCGCAACCCATCTTTCCATTTAGAGTCACTACTTTCTGTTTGCTGCGCGTGCTCATCTTGACCATTATCTGCGCTAGCAACTTTATCTTTGTTTAATTGGTGGTTGTAACTCATACGCTCATTTAGATGTGATGCTGCATCACGGTGACGCGAGCCGAGCGCTTCTGTTTGAGGATGTGAGTTCTGAAAATCAGTCTGAGCACGGACTTCCTCGGCAGTATCTTGCTCATTCACCATTTTGACATCGCCATCACTCTCATAGCCATGATTAGGATTGGCATCTCCTGTTGGTTGGTTATTGTCTGGCATTGAGTCAATTGATGCCATATTTTCAGAGGTCTGCTGCAGATCCTTATCGTTTGATGCTTGATTTAACGGAGCATTATTTTTTAACTGAGCATTATTTTTTAACTGAGCATTGTTTTTTAGTTCAGCATAGTCAGTTAGCCTATGTACGGCATTCTCTAGACTATGCGGGTTATCACGTTCTTGTACTTTTGATAAATGCTTATCAAATGTATCGGTCAATAATGAATCATAGCGTATTGAATTATAGGTTATCAGCTGCTCAGCTTCTTCTTCAGTAATATCACCATTTTGACTGGCATGAACCACATGATCTTCAAAGGTCAACCCTTCAAAGTTGTCTTTATGTTCTGCCTTTTTAAATTTCTGCCATAAGGGTTCAACTTCGAGCAGTATTTGATAAGCATGCTCCATACGCCCTGTAACATCATCTGGCTCAGTATTGTAATAAACCATGGTTTTAAGATAATCACGGAAGGGGTTGGCGGCAAAATCATCCATAAACGTATCGCCCAATTGGCGTTTTAGCTCATCGCTCACTGGCGCAAAGATACGACCACTTGGGAAAGTAACAAAGCTTACCAATTTGGCTGCCAACTGATTTGGGAAGTTAGCGAATAAGGACAGGAATGCTTCTTGAATAGTATAAAGGCTATTTTTTAGCGCCACTTCAGCATGTAAGCGTTCAGCGAATGATTTGCTGCCATATTGATAAAATTGTAGAATCGCTGTACAGATGAATAGGTGAGAGTGAATATCTGCTAAGCGCCCAGAGAGCATCTCTTTGCGTTTTAAATCACCAGCCAATAATCCTAGAGACATATCAGCGGTTAACGCAAAGCTTGCGCTTAGGCGGTTGATGTCTTTGTAATAGGGACGGGTAAAGTTGTCTGCGAAGCTTGGCGCATCATTGCTACCACCGACATAGCCTGCGACAAACGCCTTGGCACCTCGGTTGAAGGTATAGCCTAAATGCTTAAAGAATAAGTTGTCGAACTGCTTGAGTGCACTCTCTTTATCTTCACTTTGTAATAGTTGCAATTCATCGAATAAATAAGGATGACAACGCATCGCACCTTGACCAAAAATCATCAATGAGCGCGTCAATATATTAGCGCCCTCAACGGTGATCGATACTGGAATCGCTTGATAAGGAATGGCTAAAAAGTTACGCGGGCCCATTTGTACCGCGCGACCACCAACGACATCCATACCATCATTAATCACTGAACGCATGGTCTCAGTGGCATAGTATTTTGCCATCGCTGTCATCACTGACGGCGTACCACCTTGGTTTAGACCACAAGTCACCAGATGCCGAAAAGCTTCTAACATATAAGTATTACTGGCAATACGGCTGGTGGCATCTTGCACGCCTTCAAATTTGCCGACAGAGATTTTAAATTGCTCACGAACCTTTGCAAAGGCACCCACCGATAAATAGCTCATTTCACTGGCGGAAGTTGATAGAGCAGGTAAGGATATCCCGCGACCGACGCCTAAGCATTCCATCAGCATCCGCCAGCCGCGTCCTGCATTTTCAACCCCGCCGATAATATAATCTAATGGTATAAAGACATCTTGACCATCGACTGTACCATTCATAAATGGCGAACCGATTGGATTGTGGCGTGGACCGATAATGACCCCTTTATGCTTAGCAGGCACCAGTGCACAAGTAATACCATAATCCGTTTTTTCAGGATTACCTAGCAGCCCTTCTGGATCATGCATTTTAAATGCCAAACCCACCACGGTTGCAATAGGCGCCAAAGTAATCCAGCGCTTAGAGAAATTCATCCGCAGACCGAGTACTTGCTCGCCTTCATGCATGCCATAACAAACCACACCGGTATCAGGAATAGCACCAGCATCAGAGCCAGCTTCTGGACCTGTCAAGCCAAAGCAAGGAACCTCTTCACCTTTCGCTAAACCCGGCAGCCAGCGCAGCTTTTGCTCATCAGTGCCGTAATGCATGAGTAACTCACCAGGACCAAGCGAGTTTGGTACCATACAAGTAACAGCAGCAGTTGGTGAGCGCGACGCGATTTTACTCATCACCCGACTTTGGGCATACGAGCTAAATTCTAAACCACCATATTCTTTGGGAATAATTAAACCCAAAAAGCCATTGGCTTTGATAAATCGCCACGCCTCTGGTGACAGCTCTTTATCTTCATGATGAATTTTCCACTCATCAAGCATTGTGCAAAGCGCTTCTACTTCATTATCTATAAAGCTTTGCTCTTCTTCTGATAATTCTGGATAGGGATATTTTGCAAAAGTATCCCAGTCAGGCGCGCCCATAAACAGCTCTTTTTCCCACCAGCTAGTACCTGCATCAAGTGCCTCACGCTCTGTGTCACTCATACTTGGCATGGCACCGCCCAAGGCTTTATAGACAGGCTTGGTAAGCAGGCTTTGACGAATAGGGGTAATAAGCAGCACTAGGCAAAGTAGGGCAATAGGCAGACCTAAGATAAGTGACCATGGACTGATAAAAGCGGTAACGAGGACAGTAATTAAGGCAACGATGCTGCCAGTGACGCGCGATAATGACAACAAAAAGATGGCCAAGACCATGGCTAATTGAATGATGACTGCCAGAATAAATAAGCCAATGGCCATAACTGCCTCCTTTGCAACGCTCAATAAAAAAGCGTCAAAATATAAGTGAATAAGAACGTTTGAAATAAATATGATTGTTGTTTTATATTTCAGCCATTCTTTTTATAGTGAGTAATGATTTTAATTTTTGAAAGTAGTAATTTCTGATATATAGTCCGTTCAAAATAAAAGCGATACGATTGTAATAACGTCCTATTGGCTATAGTTTTTCTTGCTTGCTGTGCCTACGCAGACAGAGGCTGCAAAAGATTTATAGCCAACAGCACTGTATCGTTTTTAAAACGAATCGACTATAGCAGTTTTGAGGTTAAAAGTTTATTTTGAAAATAAAACTTTTCCCAAAAATAAAGTTAACTACCAATATGAAACAGTTGTTTATAACTATCAAGAGCGAAAACGCTACGCTGTGTCGATAATATGTATCAAGGTTTATTTATATAACCAAACGATATAGATATTTAATCAAAAGGCGCTAAACAACGCTCGGCATAAGATAAAGTTTCATTACGTCCAACAATGACATGGTCAATCAAAGACAAATCTATAAGATCACAAGCCTTTTTGAGCTCATAGGTTAACAAGTTATCCGCCGTTGATGGCTTAGCATCGGTATGCGGATGGTTGTGAGCAACAATGAGCTGGCTTGCGGCATGGCTCAACGCATGACGTAACACGTGCTTGATACACACAGAGCAAGAGGAGATGCCGCCTGTAAACAATATCTCGAAATTGATTAAGTTTAAGGCATTGTCCAAACATAGCACAGCAAACACTTCTCGCGGCTCACCGCGCAACTGGGTACTGATATAGTCTTTGACCATTTGCGAGCGATCAAGTCCTTGACCCGTTTTAAGCTGACTGTCCAAATAGCGTCTGCCCATCTCAAGTGAGGCGAGCATCTGCGCGTATTTGGCAGGACCGATGCCGTGACAAGCAAGGACAGTCTCTTGCGGCGCAGCTAAGAGTTCTGCAAGGCTACCAAATTGCTCAATCAAATGACGAGCCAGCTCAATAGCTGACTGTGACGGGGTGCCCGTGCGCAAAAATATCGCTAATATTTCGGCATCCGATAAATGTGCTGCGCCAAATTTTAATAGCTTCTCACGCGGTCTATCATCCTCATGCCAGTCTTTGATTGCCATGCTTACTCCTTGAGATGTCATTGCTACATGATAATTGCCACACAATAAATGTGTTAAATCCAGAAAACTTTCCCTAACTTATCTCATAATTGCTACTATAAGCGCAATTTTATCTTTCAATTTTTTGCTGATGCCACGCTTATGTCAAATATCCTGCTTGCTATCACCGGCGGTATTGCCGCTTATAAATCTGCTGTATTTGCCCGTCTATTAATCAAGGCAGGCTTTGAGGTACGCGTTATTATGACCTCAGGCGCTCAAGCCTTTATCACGCCATTGACGTTACAAGCTTTGACTGGTAATGAGGTGCATATCTCATTGTTAGATGAAAAAGCGGAAGCGGGCATGGGTCATATCGAGCTTGCCAAGTGGGCAGACCTTGTGGTCATCGCGCCGGCATCTGCCAATACCTTGGCACGGCTTGCAATGGGTATGGCTGATGATTTGCTAACGACCGTATGTCTTGCAACGACAGCGCCGGTCATTATTGCGCCAGCGATGAATCAGCAGATGTGGGCCCATCCAGCGGTCAACCTGAACGTGCAAACCCTGCATGATATGAATTATCAAATTATTAAGCCTGCTAGCGGTGAGCAAGCTTGCGGCGATGTGGGAGCGGGACGCTTACCTGAGCCTGAACAGTTATTAGAAGAGATTTTGCTGTTTCAAGCAATGCAGACGACGCCTCAGTTATTGGCAGGTAAAAGAGTGGTGATTACTGCTGGACCGACGGTTGAAGCCATCGATCCGGTGCGTTATTTGTCTAATCATTCTACAGGAAAAATGGGTTTTGCTTTGGCGCGTGCCTGTGTGGCTGCAGGTGCAGATGTTATCTTAATTGCTGGTGGTAAAATCGCTCTGCCAACACCCCTCAATGTCACACGCATTGATGTATTGTCAGCCAAAGAGATGCTGATAGCCGCGCAGCAATGTGTGACAGGTACGCATAGCGCGCTACAGTATATGGTTGAAGATGAGCATTCTCACGACCATAACCATGACCATAACCATGACCATAACCACGAACATGGGCATGACGATTACAGTGAAGAGCATGATAATAACGTCAATGATGACAGCGTGAAAGTAGCTGATATCTTTATTGCCACTGCTGCTGTTGCTGATTATCGCACTGAAGAAGCGGCGCCGCAAAAAATCAAAAAAACTCAAGCGGCGATGACGCTAAGCTTGGTCAAAAACCCTGACATCTTAGCGACGATTTCGCTTGCTCATCCTGAGTTGTTTGTCGTTGGCTTTGCCGCAGAAACGCAAGATGTTGAACGTTATGCTCGCGGTAAACTGCTCTCTAAAGATTTGGATTTGATTGCTTGCAATGATGTCTCACGTGCCGATATTGGCTTTGCCAGTGACGACAATGCTATGGAGGTTTTTTTCTCAACGCATTATAAGAATGATAGCATTACGCTTGATAAAGCGAGTAAAGATAAGATTGCCGAGCAGTTGACGACGATTATCGGTGAGACAATCTGGCAACGTCACAATGCTCAGTAATGCTCAGTAATGCTCAGTAATGCTCGGTAATGCTCAGTACAGTGATCATTGTATGGTTGAACTTTTAAAAGAGCACAGCACTACTGGGGTTAATTATTCGCAGCCTCTGTCTGCGCAGGCACAGCAAGCAAGAAAAATTAACCCCAGTAGTGATTGATAACATTTGTATTTCTTTTATTTAGGACTGACTGTAGTCACGCTACAATGATTAGTACGATGACTCATTACATAAGCACCTATATCGAAAATAAGCATCGAAAATAAGCATCGAATAATGACGATATCACTTACTCAACTGCCTTACCAAAGAATATCTGCTGCGCCAGTCGAAAGGTATTGCAGTGCGCTTCAACCACATCATTGATATCTTCTGAATAACCGCCGCCCATGACGATAGCGATTGGAATATTGGCGGTTTTGGCTTGGCGTAGAACATATTCATCACGCGCCTTGCAGCCTTCTATTGTCAACCCAAGCTTGCCCAATTTGTCCGTTGCCAGTACATCAACCGCAGACTGATAAAAAATCATATCAGGTACGAAATCGGCGATTAAGCGCGGTAGCGTATCCTCTAAAATCTGCAAGTACTCCTCATCACCGGTATCGTTATCCAGCTCAATATCCAAATCTGATACTTGTTTACGAAACGGATAGTTCTTTGCGCCGTGCATGCTAAAAATAAAAACACGTGGCTCATCTGCCATGATACTGGCATTACCATTGCCTTGATGAACATCCAAATCAATGACCAAAATTCTTTGCGCTTGTCCGCGATCGAGCAATAAGTTGCTTGCGACACAGACATCATTAAAGACGCAGAATCCCTCGCCATGATCAGCAAAGGCATGATGAGTGCCGCCCGCAACATTCATTGCCACGCCGTATTGCTGCGCAAAAAGCGCGCATTCATAAGTCGCGTGAGCAATATAACGACCACGTTCTACCAGCTCTGGTGTCATCTCAAAACCGATCGCTCGCGCTTCTTTTCGTGGTAATGTCTGGGTCTTAAGCTGATACCAATAGTCAGCAGTGTGCGTCGTTAAAATCTCATTTTCACTTAAGCGCGTAGGGGCAAAAAAATTATCGGCACTAATGGTTCCTTCTGCTAATAGTCGCTCAGGAATCATGGTGTATTTTTGCATGGGAAAGCGATGTTTTTCGGGTACGGAGTAACGGAAAATATCAGAGTAGGCAATTTTTAGCATCATATTTTTAACATCATATTTTTAATATATAGTCAGTGAAAAGTAATATCGACACATTATGTACTGCTGGTATCAACTTTTCTTGCTTGCTGTGCCCATGCAGACAGAGGCTGCAAAAAATTTATACCAGCAGTACCGTAGCGGTTTTAGAGTATTTTGACTATAGTATTGAGGGTTTCTTGAGTAGAGGGTTGTTTACAATGGGGAGTCTAAACTGATGGTTTTAAAGTGATTTCAATATAAGAAAAGTAAAGTCTTACTGAACAAACTGAGTAGGCAAAAAGAAGGTTCGTGAGTCTGCTTGCTTACGTAGCTGCAACAGGAGGTCTGGTAATTCTTCAGCAGGGTTTTGGTTATTGACCAAATCGCTAAATATCTCATGAGCAACCGTCGTCATGGCAACGATACTTTGCAATAAATGCTCAAGAATATCGTCATCAAGACCGACCGCTTCGATATCAATGGCGTTTTTATAGCGTATCTCACCATCATTGACATCCATCTCTAAATTGCCAATCACCATGTCATAGTTGATTTGAGTCATTAATAACATAGCGGCACTTTGATGACTCTCTGGTATCAAAAATGGCAAGATGCCATAGACTGCCAGCAGCTTATTTCTCTCTTGTACCCGAAACAGATAACCGCAATCAAGCCGTTTATTACGCATTCTTAAAGACAAATAGTGTGATTTTTGGCTGTCTCTTATTTTGGGCTGATAATGATTATAGTGCCACTCTTTATCATCAAAGTACTGTTTTAGATAATCGACAATAGGTATATCGCTATCACTTTTTTGCTCTGCACTATTTTGCAAATCCTTGCCAATAGCTGTATCAATATCGGTTTCAACTTCGATAGATTTATTCATTGTTTCGATGTTATCAGCGACATTTGTGTCTGCCCTAGACGCATTTTTGTCGCTGACAGCGCTGTCAATATTGTTAGGGTCATTTTCTTTATGATTAGTATTAATATTATCCGTACTAACCTTATCCGTACTAACATTATCAGTTGCTACTTGTGAAGCACTCACCTGACTATCAATCTCATCAATCTCATCAAAGTCAGCACTTGTCAAATCCTTCGACGATTTAATATTATCAATAACAAATCGCACAGTTGATGCGGTTAGCAGCTGCTTCATTTTTTGCCATAAGCTGAGTTTATTACGTTGACTCATAAATAGTCTGCTAACCAACAAATGAAATATAAAGATTAAGAAAAAATACACATAAAGAAGCAGGCAAAAATAAATTACTGGTCGTTAAAACCCAAACTGGCTTTAATATTGGGTTGGTTATAAAATTCTTGCAGCATTTCGCGAAGGTGTGCCGTCAACCATTCGCTTGCAAGCGCATCATTAATGATAGGTAAGAGGGTAGGAGTCAATTGCGCCATTGCTTGCTCATCGATATGTAAGCTTGCTGCCACAGTCGCTATGGTATCGGCTTGATGATTGCGATACCAAGTATCGACGCCAGCTGCTACTAGACTATGTAAATAGGGCGACATACGCAAGCGGTTGTAGCTCTGCCCAATACTGGCTTCAATATGATCGATACTGCTATTGTCAGGCTCATCACGTAGATAGGTTTGGATATGGCTAATCGGCTGCGCTTTAATCCGTGCCCAACCAGTGACCAATAATCGCGCGACTTCCTCGTTCGATAAATGCGCTTTGGCATTGGCTTCTGCGCGATGCGCCAAATCTTTAATATTGCGATGCAGATACGTCTGCAACTTTTCATCAAGGTTTTTATTGGTTACTTTTTCAAACGAGCTGCGCCCAAGTTTCATCAGTTTACCGACGCCGCCTGCTTTGTCTAAGGTGGTTTCCATAAAGTCATTGATGGCGTGATATAGCGTTTGGGTAAGTAAGTCTGTAAATGTCTCATTGCCAATCAGCGTATGAATCAATATATTGCGCTGCTGTTCATGGCTGCCGATATAGTCCGCTAGCGTTGCAACTTGCGTATCATCGACAAGCTCTGATAACGGCACATTGTCATTGACCGGATGATAAATCACCGTATGCAAAATATCACGAATATCAGCGCGCATCACCTCACTTAGCGGATGATTTAGCAGCCAATCATTAAGCAGGTATTGCAAATCATCGCGACTGATATATTTAGACAATGGCTGCCCACCGAACCACTGCCAAGCTTCCATGCTAAGCGGTTCAGCTTGCTTACATAACCATTGCTGCATAAAAGCCACTTGCGCATCAATTAAGCCGTCTATCGTTAACGCTGGCGTGTTTGGATTTTGAATATCTTTTGTGGTGTGAATAGGTTTTGAGGTCATAGTAATCGACAATTTGTTATACTGTGTGGTTGTGGTGGGCATGAGGTATTATGACACGAACATTGTCTTTATTTGTGATGAATATTGACCGCGGCTTATATTAATAAATGAGAGGTTTTGATGACAGCTCTAGATAGCGCTCTACTTGCGCTCGATAACCTCACGGTTCAGCGCGGTGAAATCCCTCTATGTGAAGCAGTGACTCTCAACCTAGCTGCTGGTAGCATCTGTCATTTGATAGGGGCAAATGGTACGGGTAAAACGACGCTACTGATGCAATTAGCTGGATTGTTACCGGTACTGACGGGTGACGTTTATTATCAAGGAACGGTAAGTTTGCCGATTCAGCCTTTATATGTCTCGCATCAATTGGGTATTCATCCAAATCTCACTGTCGCCCAAAACCTCACTTTTTTGCTGAATTTATATGGTATCACACCAAGCAAAGCTGATATTGATGACGCCCTTGTTTGGGTAGGATTGCAAGGATTTGAGACCATAAGCTCAAGCCATTTATCCGCAGGTCAAACAAGGCGAATCACCCTTGCACGCTTATATTTATTGACGCCAGAAGTGACGCCATTATGGCTACTTGATGAGCCATTTACCGCGCTTGATGTCGATATGGTGGCACGGATGGAAGAAAGATTGCGCGATTTTGCCAATGAGGGCGGTGCGATATTAATGACCAGCCATCAAGCCGTTGAGGTTGTCAATCAGCTGCTTGATTTGTCTGATTATATGGTATAAATAGTATTGATTTAAGTGCGATAGGCATCATGAAGAGCAAATAAATGATAGACACAGACAGTCCAGTACAAACCGTGAAAACAAGCTCAAATGCTCATGTAGCTGCTGCGCGTAGTATCAGTTTTATGCAGCTGTGGCGCCGTGAATGGCAAGTTAAGCAGCAAGGGGCAGTGCAGTGGTTGTATCCGCTAGTATTGTTTTTGGTGATTATTACCTTGTTTCCGCTGGCGGTTGGGAGTGAGCCTGCACTACTACAACGCCTTGGTGTAGCAGCGGTATGGATTGCTGCCTTACTGTCGCTTGTCATGGGCGTCGATGGTTTGTTTAAGCCGGCCTTTGATAATGGTACATTGGCGCAATTGATTGTCGCTAAGGCCTCATTACCGTTATGGGTGCTAATTCGATTGGTGATTCACTGGGTATTTAGCAGCGGTATTGTGGCGGCTTTAAGTCTGCTTGCCGTGCCTTTATTTCAACTGAGCTGGTTTGAGGCATGGATATTGATGGCTTCCATCGTCGCTGGCAGTCCGATGCTGCTCATGCTGTCAGCGGTTGCTAGCAGTTTGACGCTATCGCTCAAAAATGGCGCTGTACTGGTGCCTTTAATCGCTTTGCCGATGCAATTGCCGGTATTGATTTTTGCGACGGGTGCGGTTGATCTATTTGCTACGGGTCTTAACGGTTTGCCTATTTTGGCGTTATTGCTGGCAGGTAGTATTATGTCAGTTTTGATTATGCCATGGGTGATTGCTATGACGTTGAAAATGTCGTGGTTAAATTAAGACGTTATACTGGCAAAGTGTTTTCCTATTATTAAAGCCTTTTATATTAACAACATGATGAAAACGAGCAACTTTGCTATAATGACTTATCAATGCTTCATCGAACAAACAGTCATTGGTAGATTCTATCCAGCGTTTAACGCCAGCAGGTTTGCGAGCAATAGCGTTAATAAGGCGCTATATCGACCATAATCAACAAGCTGCGCAATAGGTTTATGTCCATGCCCAACCTGAATAATGTCTCATCTCCTAGCCTATGGCAACGCATTTGGCAAGTTTTCTTGACCACGGTGGGTACCAAGGAGTTTTTTCGCATCTTTTCGCCTTGGGTCAAGTGGCTTGCGATACTGGCAAGCCTTTGCTTGCTCATCGGCAGTATTTGGGGTCTTGCTTTTGCGCCGCCTGATTATCTCCAAGGCAACAGCTATCGCATTATCTTTATTCACGTACCAGCGGCCAGCCTTGCTATTTCCATTTATTTTGCCTTAGCAGTGCTTGGGGCGATCTATTTAGTCTGGAAAATTAAGACAGCAAGCCTTGTCGCTCAGGCACTTGCCCCTCTGGGATTTTTACTCTGTGTCATCAGCTTATTAACAGGTTCTATTTGGGCAAAACCCACGTGGGGTACTTATTGGGTTTGGGATGCGCGGCTGACATCAATGCTGATTTTGGCGTTTTTATATGCCGGTGTGATGGCGTTATTTGCAGCCTTTGAACATACGGCAAATCGCGGTAAAGCGGCGGCTATTTTGTCTATTGTTGGTGCAGTGAATTTGCCGATTATCAAGTATTCAGTAGAGTGGTGGAACACCTTACATCAAGGATCGACCTTTACCTTGACTGCTGCACCTAAGATGTCAGCAGATATGTGGCTGCCGTTGTTATTGATGATTATCGGTAGTTATCTACTGGTTGCGACCTTAGCGATTTATCGTACCAATACGCTAATCTTGCATCGTGACCAAGGTAAAGCGTGGGTGAAAGAATACATTCGCGGGCAAGCCAAATGACTGTAATGCCTTAATGCCTGTAATTACTGTCGAGCAACCAAATAACGGCTAGGAAAATATAATGCAGCCTTACTTTTATAGTTTTTCTGAGTTTATTGCCATGGGTAAGCATGGGGTGTTTGTCTGGTCATGCTGGGCGATTACCGTTGGTATGATGCTGGGTTTTGTATTTTATAGCCGTCGTCAAAGACAAGCCCTTATCAAGCAGCTGGCGATTCAGCAAGCCCGTCAAGCACAGCGCACGACCAGAATTCAAACACCTGTGATCAAAAATACTGACTAAAAATAATTTTTATATAGTCAGATGAAAATAAAAATGTTATGAAAATTTAAACGCGCTATTGGTATGAATTTTACGCAGCCTCTGGGAACGCAGCACGCCAGTAAAATTTATACCAATAGCGCTATAACACTTTTATAATAAAATCACTGTATCAGACCTTTACTGCCTGAATTTAATGTATTTCGCTGATAAATAAGGGAGCGGATAAAGAGTCTTAATAAAGGGTACTAGACGTATTGAGTTATAGCAAAAATGCTACCATATAGTTATTAGAAGAGTACGATTAGAAAGACATTTTTAGGACGTTTTTCTAATGGTAGTTTCTTTAATACTCAATATTTAATATTTTCTGTTTTATAAATAGATAGGATGTAAAACAGCGACTCATCAATGAGGTAGTGGTATGAACGCAGTTCGTCGCAAAAAACTAATGTGGGTGATGTTTACCCTTGCAGGAGCAGCGATAGCTGTGGTGTTGGTGATTTATGCTATTGGGCAACAAACCGATTACTATTTCGACGCGACCGCCATTGCGCAAGGTGAAGCACCACAAGACAAACGTATCCGTGCAGGTGGCATGGTCGTAGCAGGCAGTGTGCAGCGTGCGCCAAACGATCCGTTGAGCGTTGAATTTGCTATCACGGATTTTCAGTCGACCGTACCGGTCACTTATCAAGGTATCTTGCCAGATTTGTTCGCTGAAAACTCAGGGGTAGTGGCCACGGGTAAAATGCAAGGCGATACTTTTGTCGCAGGTGAAGTATTGGCAAAGCATGATGAAAACTATATGCCGCCAGAAGTTGCCAAATCGATGAAAGAAAACAATCGTAATGGTGCGGTACCGTCTTCTGAGCAATACAATCCAGCCGAACAGCTCCATGAGACGAAAACGTTGCAGCAATAATGATGGTCAGTATAGTTAGAATATCTCAAAAACGCTACAGTGCTGCTGGTATAAATTTTTTGCAGCCTCTGTCTGCATAGGCACAGCAAGCAAGAAAAATTAATATCAGCAGTACTTGATGTATCGATATTACTTTTCCCTGACTATACTTAAACTAAAAAAGCCAGTGAGTAGGTCTCACTGGCTTTTTTATGCAACTTGCATAGTCATCAATGTTGATTTAATCATCCCATTCTGGCGAATAATCTGGATGCTTAATTTTACGACCATCAGCACGCGCTAAGCTGCTTATTTTTTCAATCTCATCGCTGCTCAATTGCACATTGATAGCATCTAGATTGCCTTGTAGATGGTCAGGATTAGCCGTTTTTGGAATCGCAATGCGCAGCTTATCTGACAAAATCCAAGCCAACGATATCTGCGCTGGCGTAACCTTATGATTATGGGCAATCTCTTTGATAATATCGTTATCAAAGACATCACCGCGCGCAAGTGGCGAGTAAGCTTCTAATAAAATATGATGGTTGTTTAAAAAAGTCTGCAAGGTGTTTTGCTTAATAAAAGGATGAAACTCGACTTGATTGACGACGATAGGCACGTCAGCGTATTTCTCGGCTTCGATGATATTGGCGATATTAAAGTTAGAAACGCCGATATTACGAGTCAGCCCCTGTTTTTGCAGCTCGCATAGGGCAGGAATAGTCTGTGACAAAGGCACACGGTCATCAGGCCAATGTAGTAGCAGTAAATCGACATAATCCGTGTCTAAATTTTCTAAAGAGCGCTTAGCTGCTGCGATTAGTTTTTCCGGCTCAAACTTCATGTCATCTGGGAATATTTTTGTCGTTAAAAAAAACGTATCGCGAGCGACGCCTGATTGCTTGATACCTTTACCAACCTCGACTTCGTTGTCATACGCTTGGGCAGTATCGATATGCTCGTAGCCCATTTTTAGTCCCTGACTGACGACATCGATACAGTCTTGTCCCGTCGATTGCCAAGTGCCAAGCCCTAGTACCGGAATATTTGCTTGTCCAGCGGTACGAATATTATAAGTTTTAGCACGCATATTATTATCCTTGTGGTTTTTGTGATTTATTAATAGAGTGTTTAAGCAGAAATATAATGTTCCAGTCTCTATTAAGCTTAGCCACTATAGAAAGAAATTGCGGTAAGTGAAAGGGCAAGTGACGCTTTCATACAAACGACAAACAGGCTGTAACGTCATTTAAATTATTTTTGCTTATCATTCCTAAAATACAGACAAAAAAACGCCCATTACTATTCAGTAATGAGCGTCTACAACTATCAAAATACCCATAGGTTTAGGGTATTTTTTTGTTCAATAGCTTATTTAGCAGGATCTTCTACAGGGGCAGTACTTGCAGCGGTAGAGGTATTTGTGCTCTTGTCAGCACCCCAGATTTTTGGATATTTGTAGCCAGGGAAAGTGTCGTGAGCGTACTTTTTAAAGGCATCTGAGTTATAAGCGTTGGTCACGTCTTTGACCCATTTTTTATCTTTGTCGGCCGTTTTGACGGCAGACCAGTTCACATAAGCAAAGCTTGGCTCTTGGAATAATGCTTCAGTTAACTTGATACCAGAGTCAGTCGCGTAGTTACCATTAATAATGGCAAAGTCTACTTCATCACGCGCACGCGGTAATTGCGCTGCTTCTAGCTCAACGATTTTTATGTCGTATTTGCTGTTGTCAGCGATATCAGCTTTTGAGGCAGTCAATGGGTCGATATTGTCTTTTAGGGTAATCCAGCCAAGCTCATTCATCATGACTAATGCGCGAGCAAAGTTACTTGGGTCATTCGGTGCAGAGACGCTCATGCCCTTATAGACTTCTTCGATTTTGGTTTTTTTACCAGCGTAAATACCTAATGGAGCAGTTGGTACTTGAAAGACTTCTACCAAATCAAGATTGTTTTCTTTTTTGAAGGTATCTAGATACGGCTTATGTTGGAAGATATTGATGTCTAAGTCGCCATCTGCTAACGCAACGTTTGGACGGACATAATCAGTAAAGGTTACTAGCTCTACTTCATAGCCTTGTGCTTCGAGTGAACCTTTTACTTGGTTACGAACCATATCGGCAAAGTCGCCTTCGGTGGTACCGATGACGATTTTGCTGTGTTCAGGGTCGATATCACTGGTCGTAGTGGCTTCTGTATTGGTGGTTTCGGTTGTGCCTTCAGTGACTGGCTCTTTGGTGGCCTCTGGTGCTGATGAATTGTTGCAACCAACCAATACGAGACTTGATACGCCAACAGCAGCAAATGCCGTCGCTACTTGACGGCTGATATCTGTTAATTTCATGTAACTTCCTTAATAAGGGTAAGAATCAAAGGGTAAGAATCAAAGGGTAAAATACTGAGAGTAAAAACAGAATTAAAAAAACTGCATTAAAAAAGCAACATTATGTATAGTAATGCTGCTAAGTTAACGAGTGTTAATATAGTATCAAAATTAAAGGGAATCAGTTACAAAGTCAAGCATTTGCTTAGGATGAATCAGCATTGGACCCTGTGTATTATTTATATCAAGCATTATTCAATCATCAATCATCAATAGCCAATTTCAATGAACCAAGTAATCACAGGTTTTTAACGTTTATCTAATCGGGTCGCTATCCAATTGCCCAAGGCTTGGATACCGATGACCATGATTGATAGCATAATGACAATGAATACCATGACCTCAGTCTGATAACGGTAATAGCCATAACGAATGGCCAAATCACCCAAACCGCCGCCGCCGATCATGCCAGCTGCTGCTGAAAAAGAGAGCAAGCTGATACAAAGGATGGTCACAGATAAAACCAAGCCAGAACGGGCTTCATTGAGCAGTACCTTGATGATGGTAAAGGGTCTTGCACCCATCGATTCGGTCGCTTCAATAATACCGCGCGGCACTTCACGCAAGTTTTGTTCGACTAAGCGCGCAAAGTAAAATGAGCCTGCAATCGCAAGCACTAGTGAGGCGGCGATAGGACCAATACCGGTACCGACGATGGCTTTAGTAAAGGGGCTCATCGCAATCATCAAAATGACGAATGGAAAAGCACGCATAAAGTTCGTGATGCCGCCAAGAACAGCATAGAGCGTCTTATTTTGCAAAAACTGCCGATCACTGGATAAAAATAAGAAAACGCCAAACAGACCACCGATAAGAATGGCGACTGTCGTTGAAATACCAAGCATAATAAAAGTATCTAAAAACGCCTGCCAAATCTCTTTACGCAGCACGAGTAGCTTGTCTATCGAGGCGGATAATTCAGCACCGGTTATCATGTTTATCTCTCCTGCCTCATTAGTCCTCAAAGACTAAGCCTTTGCCAATTGGGGTGGTGGCCTGAATGAGACCGTCGCGGATATCTGCAACTTCAAGTAATTGTCCTTGATGTAACAATGCCGCGCGGTCACATAATCTACGAATGACGCTCATCTCATGAGTCACAATGACGATAGTGACGCCAAGCTGCTCATTGATATCACGTAAACAGGTTAATAAACTGCGCGTGGTGGCAGGGTCAAGCGCGCTGGTTGGCTCATCAGCGAGGAGCACTTTGGGGCTTGGTGCAATCGCCCGAGCGATACCAACGCGCTGTTTTTGTCCACCTGACAACTGCGCAGGATAGTGACTAGCACGATCAGTTAAGTCAACGATGTCTAAACAATCCATGACACGCTGATGAATATCAGCGCGAGGGTAACCTGCAACTGTTAAATTAAAGGCAACATTATCAAAGACGGTGCGGTTAGACATCAGATTAAACTGCTGAAAAACCATACCGATATTGTGACGGGCGATACGCAAATCACTGGCAGACAGGGTAGTTAGGTCTGTACCATCGACAATCACTTGACCTGAATCAGGACGCTCAAGCAAATTAATCAAGCGTAAAAGCGTTGATTTACCAGCCCCTGAATAGCCCATCAAGCCAAAAATCTCACCTTGCTGAACAGTCAGTGACGTCGGCTCGACAGCAGTAAACCAATGTGGCTTACCCTCTTTATCTTTTATAGACCGGTCACTCAAAAAACTTTTGGTCACATCGTTTAAGACAATCATGTCACTCATGGAAGGCTCAAAATTCAATAAATGTTTTAGTGGTTATGAATTGGTCGTCGTCTCTCTGGCTGTTTAATAGCTGAGTTAAAACAACATTCACTAACCCCATAATAAGGGGCGCTAATATAGCATATTATGCAAGGTTTTGGATACGGCCATCCGTGATTGACTGACAACTCAGTTCAGTCGAAATGAAGATGTGTAGAATGAAAATGTATAGTCAAAATACTCTAAAAACGCTACAGTGCTGCTGGTACAAATTTTTTGCAGCTTCTGTCTGCGTAGGCACAGCAAGCAAGAAAAATTGATACCAGCAGTACATAATGTGTCGATATTACTTTTCACAGACCATATAAGGCTCAAGATAGAGCTCAAATTGTTAACAATACAATACGCTTTGAAGGGATAGCATTCAAAAGTAGCGTATAAAAGGTTATTCGCTATTCCTTCGCTATGAATGACCAGTATTATTTACAAGTGGTCATAATGATTGTAGTGAGGATCAAGTTTGACAGGTAGTACCACCAAAAATCGCGTATGACCATTAATAGTGTCAGTAGTGATTCTTCCTTGATGGGCAGTGACAATTTGTGAAACCAATGATAAGCCAAGCCCTGAGCCTTTGTTTTTTTGCTGTAAGCGTACAAAGGGACTAAAAACTTCTTCACGTTTGTTTTCAGGGATGCCATCACCCTCATCGATCACTGCCAATACCACATACGTCGGCAGCGGACGTGTGGGCTCCGCTTTAGATTTTTTGAGATGTTTGCTAAATAGGCTTTCTTTACGAATGGTATTTGACGTTTTAGGGCTGTCTTTATTGATTGATTTATCGCTTTCTGTTATCGCAGCATCACTATTTTTATTAACTTTATTGGCATTCTCATTGTTACTATTGATAGCATTGTTGTCAATGCCCTGTTCAATGCCATCTTCAATAGCATGGTCAGGAGTTTCAGAGGACGTTTGCTTCTCAGGTACAGCACGCCACATGACTTTCTTTAACTTATCGGTTAAATCTGATGTAAAACTATGATAGTTAACAAACAATGAGGAGTTACTGACTTTTTCAAGTGTCTCGTTCGTATTGGTAGGCTCTACTTGATCTAAAGTGGCACTGTCGCCTTCTTGATTCACAATACTATCAGATTCATTATCAGTGCTAGGATCAGCATCAATCACTACATTTTCACCATTTTGATAAATAGGCGGTGTTGGCAATGCAACAATAGAATCACTATTTGCTACTTTTGGCTTTGGAAGCGTTGCGCTAGCATCATTGTCTAATGCAGTATCTTGCTTATGATTACGGAGATTTGTACTATGCGATGCTTCATCAGAGTAAAAGTCTGAGCTGTTATAGTCTATAAAGCTACTGCATAGGACTGTCTGCAATAAAAAATCAGGGATATCTTTGGCTTCCTCAAGGGTTTGCACGCCATAAAGTAGCACAGTGACCGGTGGCTTACCATGCAGCATGGCATTGGTTAATAGATTGCGAATCAAATGCGTGAGCATCGATGATTGACCATCAATCACGATGTGCTCGCCAATTAACGTGGCTTCAGGATAATGTTGGCGCTCTTGATTCACCAAATCATATATATCCAAATGTTCAACTTGCTGTAAGGCATGACCGGCATCCAAGCGGCTTACTAGCAAAATACTCTCGACCAAATCATTGAGACCTGAGAGGTCACGATTGATGGCTTGAGCGCGCTTATCAAACTTGGCTTTGGTATCCGTTGGCAATGTACCCGTCAACATATCCATCATTTCAATCTGTAAGCGGATACGTGTGATGGGCGTACGCAGCTCATGAGAGGCATGTGCCAGTAATAAATTATTGGCATCAATAAGGTGCTCAATCTTTTGTGCCGCTTGGTTGAATCCGCGTGCCAGCGAGGCAATTTCATCATTGCCACGAGCATTCACTCGTACCGTAAAGTCACCATCGCCGAGCTGAGCCATCTGTAAACTCATCTGATTGATACGCCAAGTGATGGTACGGGCAATCCACCAAAGGACGCCCGCCATAATGAGTAGCAACAAGAGAGTACCGGTAAATAAATTAAGCGCTGCAGAGAGTACCGGCTTTTTGGGTGGCAAGCGTGATTCATACAATAGCGTATAGCCAGTGCTGCTATAGACTTGTGCTTGTTTGGTTGGTGATGTTTCTGCAAAAGAGGGGAAAACACGTGAGAATAAAGAAGGCGTGGCAGGAAGCTCTAATGGCAAATCGCTATTATCCGTTTGCATCAGCAGATGACCTTCGCTGTCATATAAGCCCATTTTTGCCTGCAATGACTCATCAAAAATATCAAAACTTTTTTTGACTACGGCTAGCATAAATCGCGATTGTAAGCGATTTTCTTTGCCAATCGCAATATTTAGCTCATGCAAAAAAGGATCGATTTGTCCCAAAATTTGCGTTGCCAACACCTCTGAGCGAATGCCTGCATCCTTATCATGTACCAGCTGCGTTAATAATACCATCGCAACAGCAAATAAGATAAGCGCCAACATGACGCTGGCAAATAGCTTGGCAAATACGGAACGAAAACCCAATTGCTGCATCAAATCATCTCTATTATCAAACGCTTATGCCACGTGACATGGTCAAACATAAAAGGGGTTATCATACGTATGATACCCCTTTTAACTTACCGTTTTAAAGCATTTTGACTGTTTATTTGCCAACAGTTTACTATTGACTACACCTGATCGGTTGCAAACTGATAACCAACGCCGCGTACCGTAATAATACGTTTTGGCTGACGTGGATTGTCCTCTATCAAGGCACGCAGACGTGAAATATGTACGTCAATCGCGCGATCAATGTTGTCTGAGCTGTCATCATTCGGCATGGCTTGCCACAATTGCTCGCGGTTCAGTACTTTGCCAGAATGCGTGGCAAAATAATGCAGCAATTGGAATTGATGCGTCGTCAAGCGTACAGGTAGATCATCGATAGTCACTTCATGACTGTCAGGGAATACGCTCAAACGACCGAAAGTTAAGCTGTCTGATTGACTGTCAGCTTGGTTTGGCTGTTCATGGCGACGAATAACCGCACGAATACGAGCCAACAGTTCACGTGGCTCAAACGGTTTGGAGATATAGTCATCAGCGCCCATTTCTAGACCCAATACACGGTCTGTGGTATCACCTTTTGCCGTCAACATAATGATCGGCACTTTATTGGTCATATTGTTTTTATTGCCACGTATTTTTTGGCAAACCTGCATACCATCCATATCGGGCAGCATAAGGTCGAGTACTACCAAATCAATATCACGCTCTTTGGTATCCAATAAATCAAGACCTTCTTGACCAAGACCTGCATGATGCACATCATAATAATTCATGGTCAGATAATCGCTGATTAACTCTGCTAAATCTGGATCATCTTCAATTAGCAAAATCTGCTTACTCATAATGTTTCCTCTAGTTGTTGTTATAGTTTGTCTTAATGTACTTTCTAAATTTACAGAAGTGGCGTCTGCCCTTAGTTTTCAATTATCCCAAATGCCCATATTACAGCCATCTAAGGTACAAGCCATGCTTTAATATTGTGCAATAATATTGTGCAATAAAAGAATGAAATTTATACTATCCATAATACGCTATATTGCCTAAACAGGATGTTATTAAACAAGGCGTGCTTTGTTAATGTTTCTACACAATGTAACTACTTGGCTCTGTACTTAAGACACCACCACTTTTTTGCCTATAGATTCAATAGGTAAGTTCGCCAAACAAATCAAACTGTCACTACTGATGCCAGCGATTAAATATTGTTTGGTCAGTGGATCGTACTCAATCACTTCAATAGGCTGGCGGGTCAAGCGCTGATCTTGTCCTATAATCCAGATATTAGCACTCAAAGAACGCAGTGGTTTATAAGGCGGCACCTGTATTGGCGTCAAATCGACATTATGCAAGGCGTTTTTAGGCACAATGGTACCCACTTCTATCTGCCCATAGTCAACCCGACCGGTGACTTGCATGTCAGGCGCTAGCTGACTGCGACTGACTTCATTGTTAATAACGCTCACATAAACCAAAAGCTGTATCGGTTGTTTTACCGCCTGTACTTTACTGACCTGACCGGTAAATTTATCCACTCTATCTTTGGCAGTAAAGTTGACAGTTTGACCGACAGAAATTTGTGATTCGGCTTCAATCGGTAAGGTTGAGATAAAATGCAGTTCCGTTTCATCACTGAGCTGCAATAACGCTGTTTGAGCCTCTATCTTTTGTCCAGCTTGCAACGACAAATTTGTTACGCGCCCTGAAAAACGGGCACGCAATGTGATCAAATCAGAGGTCTGCGTTGCCGTCGTGCTGTCTTTGCTATTACTAACAAGATCGGTGCTAGTATTATCGTTAATAACAGGCGGTGTTAGCATTGTTTTACTATTAGCAGCAGATGTTGTATTGAGGACAGAGGTCTGAATAGCATTGTCAGAAGTAGTAGCTCTGTCAGCATTACTAGCAGTTGTATTTAATTCCGCTGCTATATTGGTTTCAGTATCATCTAAGCCTATCGCTTTGTTTGAAATTTCCTGACGTCGAACCGTGAGTAGGGGCGTGCCTTTTTTTACCCACTGGTTTTCACTGACTAATACTTGCTCTACCGTTAGCGACTGCGCCGCCACAAGGTTGATTTGCTTGATAGGATCGATACGACCCTGTAAGCCAAGGCTCGGCTGATAACGGGTAGGTTTGATACTTAAAATATGATCAGGTGTGATGGTGACACTATCGGCACTAATAAGCGGCATATCAACTGCCTCATTATTTTCGCTAGTCAACGCTTCGGTAGGTGACGTGGGTTGGCAGGCAATCAGAAATAGGGCGCTCAATAAATAGGCGCTCTTTTTTAACAGCCCCGCCCGTAAGACTATAAAACGCATGTAATGCAGTAAGCGCATAGAAAATGTCATACCAATCACCACCATAAACGACTTTTTATTATATAGTGAATGACGGTTATTATATAGTGCATGACGGCTATGGGAAATGGCTACGCTGCATTGTATTTACCGAGCTCTTTATAGTTGATTCATTTTAAGAACGATACAGTGCTATCGGCTATAGATTTTTTGCAGCCTCTGTCACGCCTGCGAACAGCAAGCAAGAAAAAATTATAGCCAATAGCACGTTATAACAATCGTAAAGCTTTTATTTTGAACGGACTATATAAGCGCTAGATGAGTGGCTTTGGAATGCCGCTTTTATATAGAGAACATTCGTTAAACTGCTACATTCACAAAATTGATTTGAACATAATTTCACTAATTACTGGATAATGGTTAGTAACTGTGCTAAAACGAACATATAAAAATATATTGATACATTTTTATCACAAAGGTAAATTATTCAGTAAGATGGATGCTCGTCCTATATAATGACTATGATTGAAAAGACGACATTTACGAACGATGCTATAGTTGACGCACTTTTAAGAGAGTACAGCACTACTGGGGTTAATGATTCACATTCTCTGTCTGCCTAGGCACAGTAAGTAAGAAAAATGAACCCCAGTAGTGATTGATAATATTTGTATTTTTTTACTTAGGACTAACTATATGTATTTGCGACTTGGTTTATTTTGTCAGTTTTCAATATAGTAGGTTTTTTGCTGAGACTAAATATTCAACTGTTTTTATAGCAAGCCATATTGAGTAAGAGATACTCGTTTATTGACAGAGCATTTGATTGAATTATTCATCAAATTTTCTCGCAATAATTAATGATTATAAAGTATGAGCAATCATTGAATTTATGGCTATAATCATGCTGTAAAAAAATTTAACATAACGCCCAATTTACTAAGATAATTCATCATAAAGTGAGTATAGTGATTCATGGTAGTACCGTTTTTCTATCAAGCCGAAAATAAGTATAGTTGATCCACTTTTAAAGGAGTACAGCACTACTGGGGTTAATTATTCGCAGCCTCTGTCTGCATAGGCACAGCAAGCAAGAAAAATTAACCCCAGTAGTACTTTATAACATTTGCACTTCTTTTATTTAGGACTGACTATAGTGGAATCGGCTCATAGGGACGGTACGCTGTTTTAGATGAATGGTTTATAGCCAAGTGGCATTATGAGTAAACATCACTATCCATAAGCAGCACTATGTATAAACAGCACTGTGAACATACTACATGATGAATAAATAGTCGTTAATAGGACAATGAGAATGGAAAATAATTTTGATGGTTTAAAAGTAATGGTTATTGATGATTCAAAAACCATTCGCCGTACCGCAGAAACCTTGCTACAAAAAGCTGGCTGCGAAGTTGTAACTGCGATTGATGGGTTTGATGCCTTGGCTAAGATTGTAGATCATAATCCAGATATTATTTTTGTGGATATCATGATGCCACGTTTGGATGGTTATCAAACTTGTGCTTTGATTAAAAATAACCCTGACTATGCTAGCAAGCCTGTAATTATGTTGTCATCTAAAGATGGTTTATTTGATAAAGCACGTGGACGTATTGTGGGTTCTGATGAGTATCTGACCAAACCGTTTAGTAAGGATGAGCTTTTTGAGGCAATTAATCAGCATCGTTAGTCTTTAATATGATCATAAAAAGTGGTCATGAATTTTTATATAGCGATAAGTTATTTTTGTCACAATCAGTAATATGTATTCAGTTCAGCATAAAAATATTACTTCAATCGGTTTGTTTGAACCCTATATTCTAACGGATATCATCTAAAATAGAGGAAATAACCATGACTACTGTATTAGTCATTGACGACTCGCCATCTGAGATGGCGAAATTTCGTGACATGCTTTCTAAAAGTAACTATCAAGTATTGGAAGCAACCAATGGTGAACAAGGCTGCCAAATGGCCGTTGCTCATCTGCCAGACGTCATTTTGATGGACGTGGTCATGCCTGAGATGAATGGTTTTCAGGCAACACGTAAAATTACTCGTGACAAGGCAACAGCACATATTCCTATCATTATGATCAGTACTAAAAATCAAGAAACTGATCGTGTGTGGGGCAAGCGTCAAGGTGCAAAAGAATATATCACCAAGCCTATCGATGAAAGCGGTCTGGTGCAGATAATTCGTAAAGTAATGGAGTAGCTTGTGGCATCGAGAGGGTTTATTGAGCTTCTGCGTATAGCGGATATGGCACGCTCGCGCAAAAGTGGGCGCCGCGGTGGACAAGAATTTGACTGGCAAGGAGTGGTATTTGAGATTGGCGGTCAACGCTTGGTTTCGCCAATGGGTCAAGTAGCAGAAGTATTATCCATGCCAGAATATACCAGCGTACCCTTAGTAAAGCCTTGGATGCTTGGCATCGCCAATATTCGTGGGCGTTTACTACCATTGACCGATTTGTCTCGATTTTTACAAGTGCCCAGTCGCTTGGCGCAAATAAGCCAGCGCAAAGTTATAGTCATTGACCATAATAATATGTTTTCAGGATTGCTTGTTGATCAAGTGATCGGTATTGAACAGTTTACTCAAGACCAATATCGCCCAGAAGCCATTGAGCCGAATTCGCCATTTGCGCCTTATAATCATGGTAAGTTTTTGAAAGATGAACAAGATTGGTATGTGTTTATGCCAAGCTTACTGGTACAGGATTTACAGTATACCGATGCTGCAATATAACTGTCTTTAATGACACTTCATGTTTGCTCATTAGGTGTTCATTAAAACGATGACAGAAGAATCATAGCTGACATGATCCGGTGGTGTGTCAGTATTCATGCAGGCTTTGTTCATCACTGTTGTTTTTGATAACACGATGATTTCAGAGTCAGTCACAACAAGACTTTGACGATTGTTTGAAAGGAATAAGTACGATGAGTGATATTATAAACAACCCTGTAACTGGTGCTAATAAAACCACGACTGATGCTAATAATAAGTGGCGGCTATTACTGGGGCTTTGTGCGCTAGTCAGTGTGATTTGTCTATTTTGGCTGGTGAAATCCTTGTCATTAGTCAGTCAGTATTTAGAAAATTTCAACCAATCAGTCGTAGTGCCAGTGATTGTATTTGTACTGGGCGTATTGGGTATCTTATTTTCCTTATACCAGTTATTACAACAGAGGGGTGGCTCAGAGCGTTTACTGATCGAAAAAGAGACATTGCGTCGTCGCCAAGAAGCGGAATCTGAGTCTGAACGTGCACGCCAAATTCAAGAAGAAAACGAACGTAACCAGATTGCTATTTTGCGCCTACTTGATGAGTTGGGCGATTTAGCAGATGGCGATTTGACAGTCAATGCGACGGTATCAGAAGATTTTACTGGTGCAATTGCCGACTCTGTTAACTTCGCCATTGACCAATTACGTCAATTAGTACTGGTTATTAACAGTACCGCTGATCGCGTTTCGCAGTCCTCAGAGCAAACGCAGATGAATGCTGTCGAGCTTGCTGAAGCATCTGAACACCAAGCACAAGAAATCGTTGGTGTATCAGCCGCTATTAATGAGATGACGGTGTCAATTGATCAAGTTTCAAATAACGCTGCAGAATCTGCAACAGTTGCACAGCGTTCGGTTGCCATCTCTTATAATGGAGCAGAAGTTGTACAACGCTCTATTGAAGGTATGAACGTTATCCGTGATCAGATTCAAGAGACATCAAAGCGTATCAAACGCCTTGGTGAGTCTTCGCAAGAAATTGGTGATATCGTTGGTTTGATTAATGATATTGCTGACCAGACCAACGTTTTAGCATTGAATGCGGCAATTCAGGCATCGATGGCAGGTGAGGCAGGGCGAGGCTTTGCAGTCGTTGCTGATGAGGTTCAGCGTCTTGCTGAGCGTTCAGCAAATGCAACCAAGCAGATTGAAACGCTGGTAAAAACCATTCAGGCAGATACCAATGAAGCGGTTATGTCGATGGAATCGACGACTTCTGAGGTCGTGCGTGGTGCGCGTCTGGCAAAAGATGCTGGTGAGGCTCTAGAAGAGGTGCAGTCGGTTTCTAATACACTGGCTGATCTTATTCAAAATATCTCAAATGCTGCTCTGCAACAGGCAGAGTCAGCAGGTCATATCTCTCATACCATGAACATCATTCAAGATATCACCTCTCAAACGTCTTCTGGTACGATGGCGACAGCACGCTCTATTGGTGAGCTTAGTGAAATGGCGGCTGCACTACAAGAGTCGGTCACCGGCTTTAAGGTATCTAATGATGATGAGCAGTTGGATCATGACAGCATGGACCATGAATATATTGATACGGATGATAGATTTTCAACCAGTATGTAATAATTGTCGATAGCATTTATGATTTTTTCTATGGAAATGTTGACCAAATTACTGCTTTAAACAGACATTATAAAATTTGGAGCAGCAACAGTAATAGCAGGTCACATGAATCGTCATATTCAAAAAGACAGTAATAGCATTCATATCATTGAAGCTGCCTCAATAGAAAGCTTCATGCCAGAGAATGCGAAAATGATACGCTATGACCATGACTTTGATGCCAAGCAATGGCAACGCTATATAGAGTGTGAGATTGGTTTTATCTTACCCAGTATCCAACGCAATTGGTTGGAAAACGCGGTCGTTCAGACGGCATTGTCTTATGGATTGACTACTGTTCAGTTATGGCAGCAGTTGCCGCTCAATGATGAGCTGCGCCAGTGTTTGGTCGATAAAGTATTGATTCATGAAAGCCGCTTTTTTCGTCACATGCCTTCTATAGATTTTGTCACAGAATGTGCAGTACAGCATCAGCGCAGTAAGCTTACAACGGATGATGTTAGTGAGCTGTTTCGGATATGGAGTGTGGGCTGCGCGAGTGGACAAGAGACGTGGTCACTGGCAATGAGTTTGGCCGCAAAGCAGTTGAGCAATTATACGATCTTGGGTACTGATGTCAGTCAACAAGTCCTAGCAAAGGCGCGCTTAGGTCAATATGATGATAAACAACACTCATTAATCCCGCCATATTGTCAGCAGTTTGTGCAACCATTACAACCAAAAAACATCGCTGACGACACAGGTTTTGGTCACACTTGTATAAATAAAGACATCGTAAGTAGTAGCTATGCCTACTGGCAGATCACAGCAACGCTAAAATCGCAGGTTCGCTTTGCTTTACACAACATTATGGATGAAAAACCGCCTACCGCGCATTTACAGCAGGTGATTGTTTGTCAAAACGTCCTACTATATTTTCGCAAATTTGATCAACGTGATATTTTGGCTCGATTATCAAATCAATGCGCCTTAGGCGGTTATATTATATTGGCTCCAGGTGAGGCGTTATTTTGGCGTCCTTCAAATATGCGCCGTATTGCGCACCCACAGATCAATGCGTGGCAAAAAATCAGTGCCTAAATTAGCGCCCAAAAGAGTCAGGATGAATCTATGAAAAACCAGCCCAATGACATGGTAACGCTCGAGTGGTTATTGCCATTGTTTAATCAGCAGTTGTCACAGGTAGCTAATGGCTGGCAATTAGAGGCAGTGCACGCTAATGATAAGCAAACGGCACAGTACTATCATGAGATTGCTGGCGCGCTGATCATGATTAATCTGCCTACTCTGGCAAGTTTAGCGAATAAGCTCAGCCTATTGGCAGAAGTTACTGTTTTTGAGGGTCTGGATAATGATAGCTCATATACAAATCTGCCTGCTGAGAGAGCTAGAATAGGGCAGATTGCTCATAGAGTGTTACAGCGTGAGCTGGAACGCTATGTGCGAACCGGTAGATATCATGCTGTTTTAATGAATAAGACCCTGACTGATTTGGCCCAATTCTTATCGCAGTTGGGCATAGCAACAGAGCAGCTTATAGATACGCCGTCATTTGCTATAGGCAGCCATTTGGCTGGTTTATCGGATTATGATGATATTGACATAACTACACCCATGAGTATGGCTGTGTCAGATTTAGATAACCAACAACATCAGCAATTGCTAGTGGTTTGGCGCCAACAGACGCAAGAACTACTGGCTGCCAATATGAATAAACCTGCTATCTTGACTGTGCTGGAAAAGGTTGGTCACTATCTATGGCAAACAGCGCAAGAAGCTGATGTGCAGCGTCTGTGGTATCTGGCTGAGCTGTGGCTACATGATCTTGGGCAAAATGAAATACCGCTACCGAAGTATTATGCAGGGATATTAAGTCAGCTGGATCAGTTGATAGATAGTCCTCAACATCCGCTTGAGCGATCGACAGACGAGATTCAAAGTCTCATCAATCATATTTATATCGAATTGAGCGGTCTTATCAATAATAGTGATAATGCTCAATCTTTATTAAATGGTGGTATGCAGACAGACGCTGAAGTACGTTTCTTACCCCGTATATTGAGTGAGATTGAAACGCTTATTTTTGCGCTTGATAAGCCTCAGACTTTGTTAAAGCCTTTAGCTAGAATAAGTAACCAACTTAAAAATCGTGGTTGGACGTTATTTGCCTCACAAATTGCTTCTATTGCGACTGATATAGAGCATAGCCTCTCATTAGACCAAGATTTTGCTCAAAAACAATGGCAGATTGAACGTCAGCTACAAGAAGTGTATAGCGCTGTCTATACGACAGAGCAAATCATTTCTATCAAAATTGGTGAGGCTGCTTCATTCACTGTTTCTGGTAGCATCGATGATGACTTACAGCCAGAAACCAGCCTATATGTTGGTTCTGATAATGCAGATTTACGCGAGTTGCGTATTGCTGCTGAAGAAATCAAGCAAGGTTTTCATAACTATATACAGCGCCAACAGTTGGAGCTATTACCAGATCAGACAGATTTTACGAGCATGAGCCATGCTTTTAATAGCATGGGACTGCCATTGATTGGTGAAGTAACCGATAAGATAGCCGATATATTTGTACAGATACATACTCATAAAATTGCAATATTGAGCTGGGACGTTACCCAAGCGCTGGCAGAAAGCTTGACCGCTATTGAGCTATTACTGGATTATCTTGCGCAGCAGTTCTTTGATCACGTATTACTAGAAAAAGCAAATGCCTATATTGATAATGCAACCAAGCTACTGGATGCATATATTCATGCGCCTGAAACGATTAACGATACTTTCCTCACGAAAAAAGCAGCAGCCAGCGATGTCATGCGCTATGACGACAGCGGTGAGATTGCACCGGTTACTGAGCCATCTTTTGGTACTGAGACGTTGACTGATTCACTATTAGATAATGAGAACGCTGTAGATACAGAGGACCGCCAAGCGTTATTGAAGATGCGTCAACAGCTTAAGCCGGATAACTTCGATATCGATGAAGACATCCGAGAAATATTCATTGAAGAAGTTGAAGAGATAGTTACTGATTTAGAAGACTTTTTACCAATATGGCAAGAAGACGCGCAAGATTTAACGCCATTAACTGAACTACGTCGTGGTTTCCATACCTTAAAGGGCTCAGGACGTATGGTTGGTGCTAGTAGCATCAGCGAGATGGCATGGTCTATCGAAAACCTGCTCAATTGTTTGTTGAATAAAACCTTACCGGTAACGGATGATGTGGTTACCTTAATAACAGAAACAACCAAACGTCTACCAGCTATGCTAGTCGACTTTGCGGCACAGCAACCACCAAGCTTTGATCCTGCTATCACTCTTCTACAAAGCCATAATTTGATGACTCAGCAACCGCTTAATGCGGGTTTGGTAGCGGTTGCGCCGACATCATCAACAGCTGATATTGAAGAATCTGACTCTGTATCAGATCGTTGTATATCTGAACATGATTTACACTCGCAAGCCATAAGCTCAGTCGCTGAGCCAACAGATACTTTGGGTGCATTGGATGCATTGGCAGCTTTAGAGCTACCTTTAGTATTGCAGCCATTTATCTTAGAGGCAGAGTCGCTAGCCACAGATGCAAACGATGCTGATCCTGATATCAAAGAGATATTTATAGAAGAAGCCAACGAAGTCTTGGACGAAATTGTTCCTTTATATGAGCGCTGGCAGCTTCTACCTACTGATTTGACCGAAATAACAGACATACGCCGTGGCTTTCATACCCTAAAAGGCTCTGGTCGCATGGTCGGTGCTCATTATAGTGCTGAGCTAGCATGGTCTATAGAAAACATGCTAAACCGCATTTTGGATAAGAGTATTATTGCCTCAGCCGATATACAGCAAATTATTGGCGATGTATTGGCTGTGTATCCTGAGTTATTGATGACTTTTGAAAATGAAAGCCATGACTATCCTACTATGGTGCCATTGTGGGTTGCCTGTGCCAACGCTTACAGCAAGCAGTTAGGTAATGAGTTCAGCTACAGTGCGTTATATAGTCAATGGTCACAGCCTCTTGAGCAAGCGACACTGCACGCTGATTTAGATAGGCATATTCAAGAGTCAGATCATGATAAAGCAATTGATCGAACCTTACAGACGATACATTTGATAAATGAAAAGATGGCAGAAGCACCAGTTATTTTGATGCCTCAAAGTCAAGAAGAGCAGGCGTTCTTTAATATCTTTATTGAAGAGGCAGAGGAGTTGTTAGAAGGTGTCAATGATTTTGTAAATCATCATCAAAATGAGCCATATGTCGAGGTCAGTGACGAGATTGTACGCGCATTCCATACCTTGCGAGCGGCTTCTGGCTCTAGTGCGTTGACTGCCATTAGCGACGTGAGTGCAACGATAGAGCAAAGCCTAGAGCTTCTACAGCAGCAGGATATACCGATGAATGCCAGCCACTTAACTGCTCTGGCTCAATCTGTCACGCTTATTGATGGTTATCTCTGTAATTATAAACAACAGGCGTATCAGCAGGATGTGTCGGCAGAGCGAATGCAAAGCGAGCAGGACATTGCATCGTTACAGGCTTTACTTGAAGAGCAAGATGATGATAGTGAGGCAGGTACTGAAAATAAACCAACGATTAATGACTTGTTAAATGGTAATATCGATGAGTTATTAGATGCAGAGTGGCAATTAGATGAAGCGCTTAACAGCACTGATATGGAGCAAATTCAAGCCTATATCGCTGAGCAAATCTTGCAAATTAAATATCTGACTGATAAAGCACAAGCCTTTCCAAAATTCGTCTCTATTCTTGATGCCTTGCAAAATGCTTATCGTTATTTGAGTCAGTATCCTAAAGAAGCGGCAGATATTGATATCCAAGAAATTCTCCTTGCAGGTCATGCGCAGTTAGTCGGTTTATTTGATGCCTTAGCAGGCAGTACGTCATTAAAAATTGATGAGCAGGTACTTGAGCGGTTGCAGAGCATTACGCAAGACAATATTGGGCAAGCTAGTATCGTGCAGGACAATATCGTGCAGGACAATATTGGGCAAGCTAGTATCGCGCAAGACAATATCGTACAAGACAATAATCAAAGTGATAAAAATATAGCCAATGAAGAACAGGCTGCTGTGCAAAGTGTTGCCGCGCCTGAGTTAGAGCTTGAAACCATCGATACTGACATTGAGCTATTAGAAATCTTCTTAGAAGAAGCGCAAGAGCTTGATGATGCGCTGGTCGATAGCTTTAGTAAGTGGCGTGCAGACATCACCCATATCAATACCTTAAAGGTACTCCAACGCCATTTGCATACCATCAAAGGTGGTGCGCTTATGGCAGGTATCCGTAGTATTGGCGACTTGACGCATGAAGCAGAAAGCGTTTATGAGGCGTTTGTAGAATCTAAACGCGAGCCAACTGCGCAGTGGCTTGAGATTATGCAAGTGGTACAAGATACCCTGTCACTGCAGGTAGCACATATTGTACGCTATCAAAAATCGTTTTTTGCGCCTGAGCTGATGGCTCAATTACAACAGTTTTTAAAAGCACAAGTATTGCCAGAAACGGTTCAGCTTATTGTACCTATGCCAAATAACCATGTGGCAGCTGAGCCTCAAATCTTTGCCAATCAAGATGCCCAACATGTAGCAAATGTGGCAGATACGTTAAGTTTAGATAGAATCATCCAGCAATCATGGGCGGATGGGTTACCTGACCCTGATGTTTTAGAGGTGTTCTTAAAAGAAGCAGCGGCGTTCACCAATGGTAATGAGTGTCTACAGTTATTCATAAATGATGTTGATGATATGGTTGCGCTGCAAGCACTACAGCGTGACTTGCATACCTTAAAAGGTGGCGCACGTATGGTCACTGCTACTGGTATTGCTGACCTAGCTCATGAAATGGAATCGGTTTATCAAGACTTTGTTGCTCAGCGCCGCCCTGCGACCAAAAAAGTATTGGAGTTACTGGTTGCTTGTTATGACTGGTTGGCAGACGCTGTGTTTATCCTATCGCAGCAAGTTAATCCACCAACACCTAGTTTGCTGATTGAGGCATTACAGCAATTTAGTGAAAATCCTGATAGCTTAGAGCAGATACCAACAGAAACCCTGCAAACTCAGCGTGAAACGATTTCAATTGCTAAAGAAAAACAACAGGCTACCTATATCCAAAAAGACATCAGTGCCATGCCGCTGATGGCTAACAATACGACTGAGCAAGAACAAAATGCCAATAATAATGAGATGATTCGTATCTCAGGTGGCCTGATTGAGCATATGATTAATCTGTCAGGTGAGTCGGCGATTAACCGTGCTCGTATCGATATGGGTATCAGTAGCTTGACCACCAGTATTGAAGAGATGGGCACTACCGTACAGCGTCTAGCCGATCAGTTGCGCCGTATGGAGATTGAGCTTGAGGCGCAGATTTTATCGCAAATTGATGAAGAACTGGTCAATCATGAAGGCTTTGATCCGCTAGAGATGGATCAGTACTCCTCTTTAAATCAGCTATCAAAATCTTTGACAGAGTCAGCATCGGATTTGGTCGATATTAACCACACCTTGTTAGAGAAAACGCGTGACAGTGAAAGTCTATTGCTCCAGCTATCGCGGACGCAGACTGAACTACAAGATGGCTTGATGAACTCACGCATGGTGCCTTTCACCCGATTAACACCAAGGCTTGAGCGTATCGTGCGCCAAACGGCCAATGAGCTGAACAAGTCGGTTGAGCTAAAAATTATCAATGCTGATGACGAGATGGACAGAACCATCCTAGAACGCATTACCTCACCGCTTGAGCACATGTTACGTAACGCGGTTGATCATGGTATCGAAAATGTGGCAGCAAGGCTTGCAGCAGGTAAAGAGCGCAGCGGTCAAATCACGCTTGAAGTGCTACGTGAAGGAAGTGAGATTGTCATTTTGCTAGATGATGATGGGCAAGGTATTGACGTAGAGGCTGTACGTGAAAAGGCCATCTCTCAAGGTTTGATTGACGCCAACGATAGCAATCTTAGCGACCTTGATATCATGCAATATATCTTTAATGCCGGTCTAAGTACCAGCAAACAGGTCACTCAAATATCAGGGCGCGGCGTCGGTATGGACGTTGTTATCAGTGAGATTCGTCAGCTAGGCGGCGCCGTATCTGTGGTATCAGAGCTTGGCAAAGGTTCGAGCTTTACCATACGTGTACCATTAACAGTTGCTGTGTCTGATGCTTTGGTGGTTCGAGCAGCTGATCGTTACTATGCCATACCTTTGGTGCAGATTGAACGCGTTGTACGCATCAATCCAGAAAAAGTTTATGATTATTATCAATCGGGCGAGGCGACCCTCAATTTTGAAGATACTGATTATTATGTACGTTATTTAAATGAGATTTTGTCCGGTAATAAGCTCAATGAGCTGGTTGTTAATACCAATACCAGCGTGCCGCTCATCATCATCAAAAACCGCAGTGGTCAGAATATGGCCTTACAGGTGGATCAAATAGCGGGCTCACGTATTGAAGTGGTGGTAAAACCTTTGGGGCAACAGTTCTCAAATTTATCCGGTATCTCAGCTGCCACCATTATGGGCGATGGCTCAGTGATGCTCATTCTAGACTTGATAGCCTTGATGCGTAACGCGGCTTTGGTCAAGGACGTCACGCATTCTAAAGTTACTAAACAAAGAAACGTGGAATCTAATACCACGATCTTGGTCGTTGATGATTCAGTCACAGTGAGAAAAGTAACATCACGATTCTTAGAGCGTCAAGGGTTCAATGTTGTGCTTGCTAAAGATGGTATCGATGCGCTTGAGATACTACAAGAGATGACGCCTGACTTAATGCTACTCGACATTGAAATGCCGCGCATGGACGGTTTTGAGGTTGCTACCCAAGTTAGAGATAATGGACGCTTGCAGCATCTGCCTATTATTATGATTACGTCACGTACGGGTGAAAAGCATCGTGAGCGCGCCCTTGAGATTGGGGTAAATGACTATATGGGTAAGCCTTTCCAAGAAAACCAGCTGCTTGATAAAATCCAAAGTTTATTGGATGAAAAGGTCCATCTAACTTATCATGGATAACATACGTGCCTTGGCGCTAAAAGATAAAAGTAAGATTAAAGTGCTGGTGGTGGCAGAAGATCATCAGCAGCGGATGGCTTTTTCTGATACGGTGCATAGCTGTGGTTTTTATCTGGTGGATTGTGTCACACCAACGCAGTTGCAAGATAAGTTTGATGGTTATGAAAGCGCTATCGATATCTGGTTGATAGATAGTGATTACGATGAGCATCTAGCGACCATGACAGCTGCCTCCAATTCTGTAGCGGTGTTGGTCGGGTTTAGTCAAGCGCCTTATCTTAATGAGGCACAGCAGTACGCTAAATGGCAACGTAAACTCAAACGTAAGCTTGCGCAAATGCTGGCCTTACCTACGCTTGTCGATAATTCTATCTATAGGGATGAGGTCAGTGATTGGCACTATGTGGTATTCTTAGGGGCATCTATGGGTGGCCCTAGTGCGGTAAAAGCGTTCTTAGATCACTTATCGCCCACGTTGCCGATAAGTATTTTATTGGCGCATCATTTTAATCAAACCATGATTAGCACTTTGCCACGTATATTAAATCGCCATAATGACTGGCGCTGCCAGATGATTACCTCCTCGCAGCGCCTGCGTACGGGACAATGTCTGATTGCCCCTATCGACAAACAAATTGTCTGTGACTCAACCGGTCGCATCATCTTATTGGATCAGGCTTGGGTAGGGGATTATAAACCTGCTATTGGTCAGATTCTCAAAAATACTAGCGATGTTTATGGCAGTGAGCTAATAAATATTATCTTTTCAGGTATGGGCAACGATGGCACGCAGTATTTGGATTTGATTCAAGATAATGACAGTCAATTATGGGCGCAAGACCCAAGTTTGAGTACTTGTCCCAGTCAGCCACAGGCCATCATTGACTCAGGATATTGTACCTTTATCGGCAGTCCTCAAGCATTGGCAGAAAAGCTGACCGACTATATTGCTGATAGAGCAGCAAACGACACTCCACATTCATTTATTGTGAGCGACTTATGAGACAGATGTTAAAACATTCATTTGAGGCAGTAAGTTTACTGACTACCACTAATGGTATGCTCGATGTGACGATCATTCCAGCGCTTGATCAGCCTGATTGGCTTGTTCCCAGTAGTTTGATTTTGGCTGTAGATGAGTATCGCGAATATGCGTCAATTTATGAGTGGCAACAGCAAAAGATCGCCGTATTCCACATGTTACCGAGTCATCAAACCCCAGACAAGATAGTGGTATTGGAAGGAAATACCTCAGCCCATCGTATTGCTTTACAGACTTTAGGTGAGTTGCGCCAACTACAGGCACGTATCTCTGATGTAAAAGATGTTGAGCTACCTGAGCATTTTATCGAGTCGAATAGCAATATCGCTACGGTTAGTGAACATGTGCAAGAAGAGGTTGTGCTATCCTACCTTTTTCAGACGGTCATGATTGATGATACGCTGTATTTGGTACCGGATTTGGATAAAATTGCGCATCAATTGGTAGATGTAGACGGCTAGTTTGCTCAGTAGGTAGTTGCTGTCTATATCTATATTTAAGCGCTTATTAAGCAATCAGTAGCGACAAAGGTGACACAGTAAAGCTATGAATAATACCCATTCAAACCTGACAAAATGGTCCTTTGCTAGTCGATTTTTTCACTGGATTAGCGCGATTTTATTGCTGATCACATGGACCATGATATTTTTATATGACAATCTTGATAGCAAGCTCTATATTGGTCTACACAAAGCTTTTGGGGTTAGCTTGTTATTTTGGATGATAGCGCGAGTCATTAATCGCCTCTTTAGCAAAGCACCACCAGCAGTAGTGATGCCGAAATGGCAAATGTTACTCTCCCAATTATCGCATTTTGCACTCTATGCTCTGCTGATTGCGATGCCGATAGCAGGACTATTGATGTCTTTGTATGGCGGTCGTCCGGTTGATATATTTGGTATATTTCAGATACCTGTATTTGTGACCCCAGATAGAGGGTTAGCCCGACTCTTCAATGACTGGCATACCGATATCATCTGGCCAATGATTATCGCCTTTACTGTGCTTCATATCGGTGCAGCTTTATATCATCAGTTTGTGAAGAAAGACAATCTTATAGCACGTATTAAGTAATAGGCTATTAATGTCGTCAAAACACGTTAGAATTTATACCAGCAGTGCTGTAGCCTTTTAAAATGTATTAACTATATTTTATACTGACAACATCATAAAATACACCCACAAAAAAGCCCTGAGTATCATACAAAGGGCTTTTTTTGGTGATAAAAAATAGATGTTACTATGTCAATAAATCTACTTTTTATGCTCAGGTAAATTTATATTCATTTCAAGCACGTCTAAGCTGTCCTCAGAACGATGATTGATATTGACATCATCAATCTGCACGCCGTTGACATACTTATTTACCACTTCCAGTATTTCACGTTTCATTTTTTCGATACGGTCTGCGGTCAAGCGATTGCTCAAGCGATTTTCACTTGCGACAATAACTTTTAAGCGCTCAGTGGCCATATTGGCACTGCCTGCGTTGCTATTGTCATCCGTGCCGAATAAGCTGCTCCAAAATCCTTTCTTCTTACTCATTATTAACCCCCAAACCAGCGCTGTAATAAACCCTTTTTCTTCGCATCAATATGACGTAGCGGACGCTCTTCACCTAAGAAGCGAGCGACAATATCATCATAACATTGACCAGCGATAGAGTCGGTATAGTGAATCACGGGCTCACCATGGTTAGAGGCTTCAAGCACAGAGTGGCTTTCAGGAACAACACCAAGTAAGGGCACTTTCAAGATATCATTTGAGATAGTATCAATATCCATCATCTCGTTAGCTGCTGCTCGTTCTGCATTGTAGCGTGTGATAATTAGATGCTCACGTACAGAACCTTGGTTTTCAGCCACCTTTTTCGTCTGGCTCTGTAAGATACCAATGATACGATCTGAGTCACGTACTGATGAGATCTCAGGGTTGGTAACGATGATGGCTTCATCCGCATGATACATGGCGAGCTGCGCGCCGCGTTCGATACCTGCAGGTGAGTCACAAATAATATAATCGAATTGCTTAGAAAGCTCTTCCATAATCTCTGCCACACCTTCGTCTGTTAACGCATCTTTATCACGCGTTTGACTGGCAGGAAGAATATAAAGGTTTTCCAATTGCTTATCTTTAACAAGCGCTTGTGATAGGCGTGCGCTACCATTGATAACATCGACAAAGTCATAAACAATTCGATTTTCGCAGCCCATAATCAAGTCTAGATTACGCAAGCCTACATCAAAATCGATAACAACTGTCTTATAGCCACGTAATGCTAAACCGGCGGCAAAAGAAGCACTGGTCGTGGTTTTACCCACACCGCCTTTACCCGAAGTGATTACAACAATCTTCGCCACAATGGCACACTCCTATAAATTGATGAATTGATGAATTGATGAGATGTTTGTTATATAAAACAGCATATATATCATATATAAAGCATTATATTTGTTGGTTGTCCATACACTGTGTATATACTCTCTGCGAGCGTAAGCCTAGCATAAATCTAGCAGAACTTATAGCAAGTCTCTATTAAAGCATACAAACGGCTGAGATATAAAATTAAGCGATGACCTAACTCATATATACGCGCGCAGGTATGGTAAATAGTGGCAGAGCTAAAAATTCATCATAGCGCAGTTTTGTTAAATAAACTTACTACAATATGAATTAGAAGGGTTTATGACATATTTACTCTTTAAACGTAAAAGTACCTATATAAATAGCTAGGGTTTGAATAAATAACTAGGGTTTAACACCTTTATTAATTTGAGATTCATCGATGATCGTAAATACCAAGCCCTGACCTTCTAAAAATCGTACCTCTACCGACTTATCAATCACATGCTCAGGCAGATTGTCGCGTAAACAATAGGTACCGGCGACTGACACTAGGGAGGGGTTAAAGACTTGGCAAAAAATGCGGGCGTCTTTATCGCCAGTAGCACCTGCAACCAAGCGCCCTTGAGCACGACCATAAACGTGCAAATTGTTATCCGTGATGGCTTCAGCACCACTATTAACACTGTTGGTCAAAATCAAATCGCCACCGACATGATTGAGACTTTGTCCTGAGCGCAGCATTTGATCATAGATAAGACTGGTAATATGCTCAGCACTGATAAGGGTCTCTGCGGTTTCTACAGATGAAGCAGCTTGCATTTCCGCGCTTTTTTGCACCGCTTGATGGGCACTCACGTTATCCGTCTTAGACTCATTATTATCAGTAGCAGCCGTCGTAGAGGCAGGGACTTGGCTTAGCTGCGTGACGGTTTTTTTGTTGGGTAATATGCGCTCAATACGTTTGCCGTCTGCTGGGAATATTGCCAAGCGTAAGTCGCGTGCTTGCGCGTCAAGTAGCCCTGTCACCACGCCGATAGGCTGCAAACCCCAAGACCACAGAAGCTCTACCAATGCTGATAAATCTTGCTCAACATCGCTATCAATCAACACAGGAATATGACTGCTCTTATTGCTCAGCGTGCTTTGTAATTGAGCAGCAATCGCCACAAAGTCATCGGTACTAAACTGCACCCGCGAAAAGGTCAGCATTTTGCCATAAAAAGCTAAAGCAGGCGTGTCAGGCGCCGTGTCAGTATGGTTGTCATGGTCTGCAATGGTCATAATCTACATCCTCAAAAAGTGGTCATAATGCTGTATTCGTGGTGATATTTTTCTTATAAAATCATTATTTTAAAGCTTTAAAGGTTTTATAACTTAAGCAAGTCTTGGTGCTTCCACTGTTGAACTTTTATTTGTGCTTCAAATTCTGTCAGACCATCATCGATAATGCTAGCAATGAGATGGTCTAGTGCCGGATTGTCGGTATCGATTTGAGCAATACCGCTGGCGATAGCGACCATCAACGCATCAAGACGTTCGGCATCAAGCAGACGCTCGTTGAGCGCGTTAACCACGTTTTCGCCAACATTATGACCCACATGTTGTAGTTGTGCTTCAATCAAGCTACCCGCAATAGGTATCATGCGCAGATAGCGACGCAATTCTGGCGTGTTGGCAAGTCCTTCTTGAATTGCATTACCCATTTCACTAGCGATGATAGCGCCGCCACCTGCTGACTCGGTCAGTGCTTGTAGCTTTGGCGTCAGCTCTTTACGCAGTAATGACAGGATGGCGGCTTCAATCTCTTCACGGTTTCGCGCAATGGTAGATTCTATAAAAGATTTTTGTCTCTTAGGGTCTGTAAGCTCTTGGCGAAAGGTCTGAATCGTCGTTAAAATGACACGGTCAGACAACTCTTCCAGTACGACATCGATATAGAAGTTGATTCTATTGATCCATGGCTGCGGTAATACTTGATAGCCCAGCTGATATAGTCGTCGTCCAATAATCACAACGCGAAACAATCGCAGCGCACGCAATTGTGGAAAACAACCTAATACCTCATACCAGTGTACAAAAGGGAAAAAGAACCAACGGTAATAGATGTTTTCTTTGATGGCAATTGCCCAGCGTAATAGCAGCTCTGCAATCAAGAACAAGGTAAAAAAGCCACCCACAGTGCGTAATGAATCATGGATATTACTTTGATACCAGATCAACTGACTAGAAATTCCAAGCCAATTTGCCGCGTCGCTACTAAAAGTACTCATTAAGATGGCATCGGTACTGATTAGCAATAAATCAATACTGATGACTATAATCATCACGATATCATAAGTGAGCTTTAAGCGATTTGGCTTAGGACGGTTTGGTCTTACAGGCGGCGTCTCTGGTAACCCTGTTGGTCGTTCGGACCCTACTGAGGACTGATTGAGCGTGGACGTTGACTCTATAGGCGGGCGAGTAGTGGAAGAGGCGGGCACAGTCAGTCCTTATAAATAATAAATGGCAGCAGTCATGATTGGTGTTACGCCAATCACGACCAAATCGACAAAGCGTTATAATGGTCATTCACATTATCAATGAATAATGCCAAAAAACAAGCCATCAACCATTATAATTTGGTATTTTGCCATTTATCTTTTTTCAAAGAATCCTGTCATTTTAATTGCTCGGATTGTCAGCATTAGGATTGGTTTCAAACTTAGCCAACATAGTGCTGATACGCTGATCTTTTTGTTGCCATATGTGCTCTACCCAATCAAACATTTGTGCTTTGATCGCCTCATTGTTCTCATAACCACCAGCTTTAACACCGGCAAATAAATCATCAGGTATCTCTATATAACGCACATCAACGCCTAAGCGTTTGATATTACCTTTCCACAAATCCCCATAAGTTGGTACCCCATCAGGATAGACAATTGTCATATCTAAGATACCGTCGATGTCTTCACCTAAGGCGCTGATTGCTAGCAACAATCCGCCAGCTCGTGGTTTTAACAAATGGACGTAAGGCGAGTTCTGCTTATCATGCTTATCTTTCGTAAAGCGCGTGCCTTCTAAATAGTTCAACAACGTAAAAGGTTTGTCTTTTAACAATGCACAAGCACGCTTCGCTTCCTTAATATCTTTACCTTTTAAAGCAGGATTTTTAGCAACCGCTTTTTTAGAGTGACGACGCATCATCGGGAAATCTAAAAAGTAAAAAGCCTGACCAACAATTGGGATGTAAATCAGCTCAAATTTTGTAAAAAATCGCGTGAGGGGTAAGCGTTTTTCGCTAATGTACTGCACAATACTGGTATCAACCCAAGATTGATGGTTACTGACCAGCAGATATTTGCCATGCATATGAACGTCATCAGGTAGAGTAATGCGCCAGTCTTTACGTGGTAAGAGATTGTTTATTAAGGTATTGTTACTGCTAATCCAGTGATTGGTAATTTTAATCACCGTTTGATCTGCAATGGGCGCGCCAGTGATAATTTTGCCCATACCCATCAACCACAAGGGAATACTACCACCGAAGCTATTGGCAGCAATGACACCCGTTGCCGTTGCTAGCGAAACCGCTTTGCCCAACTTTGGGGCGCGTTGATGGAGTTTTTGCATGGTGGCGTTCAGGCGCATGCCCCATTCCTCTCTGTTAATTTTATAAGTATATCAATAGTATGTTTTAAGTATTGCTAACATTACATAGCCACAAAGGCTTATCTTGCAAATAATAAAAACGACGTGCTAAGTTGGTTTTTTACTTATTATGATTTTTTGATAATATAGCTATAGTCACTTAGTCTACAGACATCGCTAATGCTAATAGCTGACGATAGCCCTTCATAAATAAAGCTTTGATAAGTAAAGAGTCCTCTATGTAGCGTTATTTCTTTTCTGCTCTTTAGCACTGACTGTCAATAAAATAGCATTTGAGTGATGGGATACTTAGTCTGGTTCTTGTAATGTTGCTGAGTGATTTTATCAGAAAAGAGTAGAGTGTACGGCTGTAAACATGACTTGCGATAGCAAATTATGAATTTAATAAAGTGGTATTTATCAACACTTATGCACTTCTCATACATAGATGTGACAAAATATTACACAGAATGAGCATGAGATTGCCATAATGTTTTTAGTGTTTATGAATACCCAAACAATATGGTTAATGGCTGATTTGTCATTGGCGTCTGTCATAAAAGTAACATTATTTTTTCAACTTAAGAGGACATATTATGCGTAATACATTAATGGTTGCAGCAATCGCTTCAGGCTTGGCTCTTACCGGCTGTGTGACTGATCCTAACACTGGACAACAACGTCTTAACAAGTCTGCGATCGGCGCTCTAGCTGGTGCTGCAGGTGGTGCCACTATCTCAAAAGCGACTGGTGGTGATAAAACGGGTCGTGATGCTGCTATTGGTGCTGCATTGGGTGCTGGCGTTGGTTATTATATGGAGCGTCAGGCTCGTCAGCTTGAGCAACAAATGGCGGGTACTGGTGTGACAGTTACACCAAACGCTAATGGTAACATTGACTTAGTTATGCCAGGTAGCATCACTTTCTCGTTTGATGATGCGACTTTGAACAACTCGTTTAAGCCAACGCTTGAAAAGCTTGCCTCGACGATGAATGAGTATAACCAAAACACCATCACTATTGCTGGTCATACAGACAGCAAAGGTACTGATGCTTATAACACGAAGTTATCACGTGACCGTGCTTATGCAGTAGCGAACTACTTAAGTGCACGTGGCGTATCATCTAACCGTATCAATGTAGTTGCTTATGGTGAGTCACGTCCTGTTGCTGATAACAATAGCGAGTTTGGTCGTCAACAAAACCGCCGTGTTGAGCTAACCGTTAACGCACCACAAAGCGTTCGTTAATTTTAAATGATTAGCTAACAGTTAATATCTAAAAAGGGTCAGCATAAAGCTGGCCTTTTTTTCGCTTAAAATCTATCTTCTATTTAGAAATTATATTTGATAATAGTTATCAATAACATTATAATTCCCATGCATTTATCTTGCAGATATTTGTTTTTTTAGTTTTTAAAAGCAAGCTGATAATTGCTAGTATCTATAATCAAGCTATAGGTAATCCACTTTTAAAAAGGTACAGAACTAATGGGGTTAATTATTCGCAGCTTCTGTCTGCGTAGGCACAGCAAGCAAGAAAAATTAACCCTAGTAGTATTTTATAACATTTGTACTTCTTTTATTTAGGATCGACTATATTTCAATGCCGACATAGTGCTGGTTTTGCCTATTTTTAGTACTAGTATCGATGTGAAAGATTTATTTTATCTCTTCTTTATTTTGTTGTAGCCTATCAAGGACATCTATGAATATCATGACAGTGACAAGCCGTAAAATCTTACCGACTACTTTAGCTGCTGCACTGGCAGGGATATTGATGGTGTCAGGTTGTAGCAAACAGTCTGATGAAAAAGCGAACACAGATACGCCAGTTGAAACCGCAGAAAAGACAGCTAGCAAAACTTCATCAGCAGCTGATCAAGCTCATATGGATCGCTTGCTTATTAGCTACGCGGATATGGCGAATGCTGCATACAAAGATTCGTTAGAGACCGCAAAGCTTTTACAGAGCGCCGTTAATACTTATGTAGAAACCCCGACACAAGAAAATTTGGATGCCGCAAAAGCCGCTTATAAAGCCGCGCGCCAGCCCTACTCACAGACTGAAGTATTTAGATTCGATGAAGGTTTTGTGACTGCCAATGACCAACGTAAAATTGACAGCACGGACAGCTGGGAGGGGCAGGTGAATGCTTGGCCTTTAGATGAAGCCTTGATTGACTACGTAAGTGCTGACTATGAAGGCGAGTACAATAGCAAAGATAACATCATTAATAGCGATAGCATTAGCGTTGGTAGTATCAAGCAAGATACCAGTACCATCGCCCCTGAGCTGCTCGCAGAGATGAATGAGATTGGTGGTAGTGAATCCAATGTGACCACAGGCTACCATGCTATTGAGTTTATGCTATGGGGTCAAGATACCAATGGCGTCGCTGAAGGTGCTGGTAATCGCCCGTTCAGTGACTACCTCACGACAGATGGTCAATGTACTAGCGGCGAGAGTGTCAATCCTGAGGCTAATATCTGTGAGCGCCGTGGACAGTATTTAAAAGCAGCAACTCAACTACTGGTTGATGATTTGACCGCGATGGAAGCGCAGTGGCAACCTGACAGTGAAAATACCTTACGTAGCGACATGATGGCACGTAAGGATAGCAATAGTCTGCGCCAAATTATGTATCAAATGGGCAGCTTAGCACTTGGGGAGCTTGCCTCTCAGCGCATCCAAGTAGCGTTCGTCACTGGCTCTACTGAAGATGAGCATGAGTGTTTTAGTGACTTGACACACTTAAGCTACGCCAATAACGCTCGCGGTATCCAAAATGTCTTTAATGGCAGCTACAAAACAGTCGCGGGCAAAACAATAGGTGGTTACGGGCTCAAAAACTATCTTGTCGATACAGGCAACACTGAAGCGGCGGATAAGCTAGCGGCTGACTTTGCACGAGTAGAAGCGGCCTTTAATGTCATTGTTGAAAAAGGTGAAAAAGAAAACATCAAGATTGATCAGATGATTGCTACCGTAGGACAGGCGAGTAAACAGGGTGTGACGGCTGAAGAGCAAAACAAGCGCCGCGGTTGGATTGAAACCAGTATCACAAGTCTGCAAGAGCTGACAGCTGGTATTGAAAATGCCGCAAAAGCCGTCGGTATTGACAATTTAGATGCAGATGCAGGTTCGCAGTTTTAACTCGTCACTAATCTACTGGCTTAACAGCGAGCATTGCATTGATGGATTGATAGTGCCTGATGAGTCGCTATCATTGAATGAGAATTATTTTCATAAGAAAATAATGTAGGTATAATAAACACGTTGTCAATTTTGCTTGGCACCGTGTTTTTTTATAGTGTATTAAAATAGCCAGGTAAGTCAGTGTGCCGCTGCCACTTATCGACTAGAAGTGAAAAACTTTATAGCACGCGATTTTAATGGTTCTATACTAGAACTAAGGTACTCTATGCACATCCAAAAAGCTTTCAAAGCCAAGCCACGTCCCGCGATTTATTCTTCTTTTATATCCAAGTCTATAACCACATCTACGCCCATATCTGCGCCGTCGACACTATCGCTAGCGCTTGTATGTGCCCTGTCAATCAGTGCCTGTCAGCCAAGTACAGACGTTGCTAATGATAGCGCTGAAAATAACCGCAAAATTCAAGAGCACTCACAATCTCAGGCATTGACTCTTGAACGTGCTCAGACGATTGAGGCATTAGCTGGCGTACCTATGCAGCAGCTTGCAAGCTTTGATGCGCAGGAGATCAAGCAAGGCGGTGATACGGGTATCAGTATTACCAGTAGTGAGAGCTACTCTAAACCTTCATCAAATATCACCGCATCTCGCAAAGGCAATTTTTTTATTGGTAATGCGTTTTTTCGTCAGCCGTGGGTGATTGCGCCCGCCAGCACCGATAGCCGTGATGGTCTTGGCGCATTATTCAACGTTGCTGCCTGCCAGTCATGTCATGTAAAAGATGGACGTGGTCACGCTCCGATGAACGCCGATGACGATGCCGACAGCTTACTGGTTCGTTTGGCGATGCCAGCCACTACCGACGAGCAACGCCAACAGTTAAAAAGCTCGCTCATCGAAAAAGTCGCTCATCCTATGTATGGTGGTCAGTTGCAAGACCGCGGTATTCAAGGCGTGCCGGCCGAAGCAAGAATAGCTGTAAAGTGGACAGACAAGCCGGTTACCTTTGCCGATGGATATGTGGAAACCTTGCGCGCGCCGACCTTTAACTTAACCAATCCAGGTTATGGTGCGTTTGATGAGGCGCTCATGGTATCGCCACGCGTTGCTTTACCGATGATCGGGCTTGGGCTGCTCGAACAAATACCAGATGCTGATATTAAAAAACAAGCGGTTAGCAATCATAAAAATAGCAATGATATTACAGGTAAATTCAATGTGGCCATGGACCCGCGAACGGGTAAAGTTGCCTTAGGGCGCTTCGGCTGGAAAGCGGGGCAAACCGAGCTGATTACCCAAAACCAAAGTGCTTTTAATGAAGATATGGGTTTGACGTCAAATATTCGCCCACATGAATCATGCATGCCAACGCAAACCGCTTGTAAGAATGCGATAACGGGCGCGGATGAGCAAGGTAGCGGTAAATCACCGGTTGAAGTTAGTGATGAAGTGGCAAAATTTGTAGAGTTTTATACTCGTAATTTGGCAGTACCGCATCGCCGTAATGCTGACGATAAGCTGGTACTGGCTGGCAAAAAACGCTTTTATGATATGGGCTGTCAAAGCTGCCATACGCCAAGATATCAGCTACCAAAAACTGCTGATGATCATCTTGAGCAGCATGGACAAGTGATTTATCCCTATACAGACATGTTGTTACATGACATGGGTGATGATCTTGCGGATCGCACCATCGCTGGCAAGCTACCGGCAAAAGACTTGCAGGTTGAGTTTTTGGCAAATTCGTATGAATGGCGTACGCCGGCTTTATGGGGTATTGGACTTGCCCAAACGGTTGATTCACAAGCGACGTTTTTACATGATGGACGTGCGCGTACGCTGATGGAGGCGGTACTGTGGCATGGCGGTGAAGCAAAAAAACAACAGCAAAGAGTGTTGAAGCTAGATAAACAAGGGCGTGCTGAATTAAATGCGTTCTTACAATCATTATAATAATTTTATTACTTAATTTTAATGACTGAATAACAGCTTGATAAGGTTATCCGCTTTATCAAATGAGAGACATAACGCACTAAATAATTATTAATAATATTACTGAGAAACTTATGAAAATAAACCATGCTTTAGCAATGGCACTGTCGGCATTAAGTGCGGGAATACTCATTAGCTGCGTCAAACCTGCTGATGACAATAAAGCGGCTGAAGTAGATAGCCAAGTTGAACAAGGCAGCGCTGCGCCAAAAACTGGCGAGAATGCCACGGTTAATGGTAGTGCAGATAAAAATGCTGAAAAGATAGTTACTGTGGATATTAGTGCTGAGGTGGGGAAAACGTATTTAACCCATGTGGCTAATGATATTGTCATTCCAGCGTATACGGATGCGGCGAAACAAAGTGATTTGTTGCATGATTTGGCACAAAAGCAGTGCCAAAAAGCACCAGTAACCGGTGACGAGTTGCAAGCGCTGCGCGATCAATGGTTAGTATTAGCGCAAGCATGGGCAAATGCCGAGATGGTCAATTTCGGTCCTGCGACTGCCAGTATGAGCAATCTATACATTAACTATTATCCTGACGAACGTGGTCTGATACACAAGGGCGTTGCAGACCTTATCACCGCCAATCCAAAACTGACCGCTGAGCAGTTGACCAATGAAAGCGCAATTGTTCAAGGTGTGCCAGGATTAGAAGAAGTGCTTTATGCCAATGACAGCTTGGACTCGGGTCAGTGTGCGTATGTTATAAGCGCGAGTAGTGCACTGAGCACACGTTTAAAAGATATCGAGAAAAACTGGCAACAAAATGCGACTAAGCTATTAGCAATTGACAAAACTGCTGAAAGCGACCAAGGATTGAACCAATGGTTTAATTCTCTGCTATCATTGCTTGAAACTATGAAGACCAATGCTATTGAGCAACCATTAGGTTTGAGTGGTAAAGCGAAAGGTCATCTACCAGCCGCGACCGCAGAGCAAAGCCGTGCGATTATCAATGCAAAATTAGCGACTTTAAATAAAGCCATGACCGATCCGGTACTGACTGCTATCTTGGGCAGCAATAGTGAAAATGACGTGGCTGACAATCTATCGACTGCGCTCGCTGATACCACGACACTATTGGCGCAAATGCCAGAAGATCTAGCCACTGCCGACAAAGCCACGCAGCAAGAGCTATTTGATCATCTTACGAGCGTTACGCGCTTAATTAAGCGTCAATTGATTCCGGCACTTGGTCTCCGTGTCGGCTTTAACAGTAACGACGGTGATTAAATAATGGCTATTATCAAAGCGAGTCAAAAGGTCTCAGTGAATAAAAATAATAGGCAGTCGTATGAGCTAAAAGCGAAACCGTTTAGCCATGAGCTGCTGACAACCTCACTATTGACAGCGCTTGGTACGGCAACATTCGTCGGTATTCATCATCGTTATCGTAAGCAGCGCCTAGCCGATGCTCGCGTACAAGATTATGTCACTGGCATTTATACTCAATTGAATGCTTTGCAATCAGCTGCTGCTCCGAAGTCAACGCTCACGCGTTTTCGCTATGCTTGCCAGCAGGCAGCGTCTGCATGGCAACAAGCGTATCGTCTGCCAGTCAATCATGAGCAGAACAGTGGCAGTGGTTTGGCTGCCAATGATTTTAGTGTAATGCATAAAACTACGATGCTTGCTCGTCGTGTGTGCTGGGTCAGCGGCGTCACTTCTATGCCAAAAAATATCTCATTGATAAATGATGAAAAAGAAAGCGGTTTTGGCGTGGTCGGTGTCGATGCCGATAGAGAGTTAGTATGGCAAACCACCATGCCTGAGCGCGTCCATGATATTGTCGTTCAACCTGTCTTTAGCGATAAAGACAGTACGGTCAACGATCATCTAAATAATCATAAAAATCGTGATGTAGTGGTCATGGGTCGTCGTCCTAGTGAAAAATTCTGGGTGCTTGATACGGCGACAGGACAAGTAATATTTGCTATTAGTGCTGCAAGCAATCGTCATTTTTATGGTCATGCTTGCTATAGCTTGGACGGCTCAATATTATATGTGACTGAAAATGACACGCTAAGTTTAGATGGCAAAATCGGTGTTTATGCCGCTGATAGCGGTTATAAAAAAGTAGCAGAGTTTGACTCGTACGGTATCGGTCCGCATGAGCTTATTATGCATCCAGATGGCGAGACTTTGGTCATTGCCAATGGCGGTATCAAAACCGAGCAAGCCTCACGCGAGGAGTTGAACCTTGATACTATGTGTCCCTCATTGGTCTATCTAAATCGCTATGATGGCACATTGCTTGAGCAAATCACTCCTGAACACAATCAGATGAGTGTGCGTCATTTGGCGATGCACGATGATGAGACGGTGATGATTGGGATTCAGTTTCAAGGTGAGAAGCATATCAATGTGCCGTTGGTCTTGACCCATAAGCGCGGCGACATCGATTTTACTCCTTTGACGATGCCCAATAATCAGTGGCAACGCTTTCATCAATATATCGCCAGCGTGGCAGTTGATAGTGAATGCAACTTGTTATGTGTAACCACCCCGATAGGTGGCTGTGCGGCACTATTTGACCTCACCAGCCGTACATTGATGGATGCTGTCAGTTTGCCAGATTGTGCAGGGGCATCTGTTTATAGCAGTCAGATAGAGGCTGATAATAGCACTCATCGTAAAAATAAAGAATCTCGCTTTATCGTTAGTGATGGGCAAGGTCAATTGACTGTATTAGGTGTCAATGATTTGACAGGGCTAGAGTCAGATATTATCGTCAACGACAGCAAACGCCATATGATGTGTTTTGATAACCATTTACAAGCGCTATGATATGAATGTGCCACCTGAGTATCATAGCCCCTTATTGCAAAGCGCGATTCACTGTTTGTCTGAGGCAGGTATTGAGCTGCAGGTGAGCAAAAAGCGTGTCAAAAATATCAATTTTCGCTTAAAGCCTCATATACTAATGGTGTCAGTGCCCACATTTATTAGCCCCGCACAAGTGGCAGAGTCTATTACTAAGCGAGTGCCGTGGGCGATACAAAATCACGCGCAAGTTTTAGAACAATATAAACGTAAAAAAAGCACCTCGTCCGAGTATTCAGTTGCTGACAGTCCCGTTTTATTGTGGGGCATAGCGCAATCCTTCAGTTTAAGCCACGATAAGAAAATAGCCTACTATCGACAAGCACTGTCTAAAGTCACCCCTGTATTGTTTGATAAGTGGCAGCCGATTGTCGGGGCGAACGCCAATGAGATACGCTTAAAAAAGATGCATACGCGATGGGGAAGTTGTAATACCCGCGCGCGCCGTATTTGGCTGTCTGTTTATCTGCCTGCTTATCCTATTGAATGTACCGAATACGTCATCGTCCATGAGCTGTGTCATTTACATCATGCCAATCATAGTGCTGCGTTTTGGCAAACGGTTGCGACAGCGATGCCTGACTATCAGCAATGGCATAATATGCTGGCAGGCAAAGGTGGTCAACTCGATTAGAAATAATACTTAGGTAGGTTCAATAATGTCGATAAGCTTGATATGATTACTAATAACGATAAAAATCGTCTTATTTAATAAAAATATTATGTAAATAAAGTTAAATAGACAAGGATGTCTTATGGAAAATGTTAATCAAGCTCAGTTTTGGCAACAGCGTTACGAGCAAGATAGTATCGGTTGGGATATGGGACAGGTATCGCCGCCACTAAAGGCTTATATTGACCAGTTAGCTGAAGCCGCTAAAAATCAGGCTATCTTGGTACCAGGGGCAGGCAATGCTTATGAAGTTGGCTACTTGTATGAGCAAGGTTTTACCAATGTCACTTTGGTTGATTTTGCCTATGCACCGATTAGAGACTTTGCTGAGCGTCATCCTGATTTTCCATCTGATAAGCTAATCTGTGCAGATTTTTTTGATTTATCAGATGAGCAATATCAATTTGATTGGGTGTTTGAGCAGACGTTTTTTTGTGCGATAAATCCTGCTCGCCGAGATGAGTATGTAGAGAAAATGGCACGATTGCTTAAACCAAATGGTCAGCTGATTGGTTTGCTATTTGATAGAGACTTTGGACGACAGGAGCCGCCGTTTGGTGGTACAAAAGAAGAATATCAGCAGCGTTTTGCGACTTATTTTGACATTGAAATCATGGAACCGAGCTATAACTCGCATCTTGCGCGGCAGGGTAGTGAGCTGTTTATCAAGATGCGCGTAAAAAACTGATTTCACGCTTAATGTTTTTTCGCGCTTGCATCTCTAACCGCTCGTGGTAATACGCTGTCAGATAGAGTGATGAGTGCGCGAGTAATTTCTCCAAGACCACAATGCGCCCAACGCGGTAATTTTCTTTTGCTACATGTACATATTCTTTACGGACGGCTTGTGCATACTGATCATACTCAGACCAAGGCGCACCTAAAATACTTAAGTCCATATCTAGTAAATAAGCGGCATCGCTGATTTTATCCTCATGTGCCAACGTATCCATTTGATGAGTGGCAGTCATCATAATCAGTGCGTAGATAGGTTGGCATTGATCCTCACTTAGAGAGCACCTTAACGCTTCTATCGCATATTCTGCACTTTTTAACTCATTATCTGAGCGCCTTGGGTCATAGATGACATCATGATAATAAAGCGCTAAGGCGATGAGATGCGGCTCATGCAAGCGTGGTTTGATTTGTTCAAACTGTCCAAATAGTTGCTTGAGATGGTCTAAGGTATGATAAGCGCGCTGCGGCTCGCTATAGCGAGTCGCGATATCCTGCCAAAGCTCTGTAATTGCTACTGGCGTGACAGCATCATTCAGCGCCGATAAGTGCATCGAGAAATCCTTTCCTAGCTCACACCTCACCTGTGAAAAATCAGCCATATAGTTGTTCCACTGTTAAAGAGTACAGCACTACTGAGGTTAATGATTCGCCGCCTCTGTCGGCTAGCTCTACAGCAAGCAAGAAAAATTAACCCCAGTAGTGCTTGATAATATTTGTATTTCTTTTACTTAGGACTGACTATAGTTAAGCTATCTGCTTAAAAACCCTCATTATTCATGATGGTTTTTATTTTCTATCATCGTGGTCTTAGTCCTTGTTGGCAGCACCTTCAAATGCCTGTTTAAATACTTTACCAAGCAAATTGACATCATCGACGCGGGCATAATTTAGACGCGTGACAAAGGCAATATGACGATGGGGACCTTTTTCTGCTAATGGTATAGCTACCGCATTTTGGTTTTGTAGATGCAATTGATTGAGGGCCATTTCTGGTACTAGCGTCGTACCCATATTGGCAAGTGCCATTTGGATTAATGTATTTAAGCTGGCATCTGAAAAGCTGGATTTCATCTGCGCGCGGTCAAAATGGCAGACAGATAGCGTTTGGTCAGTTAAGCAATGCCCTTCGCCAAGTAGCATAAGATTTGCCGTTGCCAGTTCATCAGCGTTGATGGTTTTGAGCTTGGCATGCACATCATCTGTTGGGAACACTGCAAAAAAATCCTCGCTCCAAAACTCAAAGCTATGCAAGCCATCTACCGCATAAGGCAGCGCAATAATAGCGGTGTCAATATGACCGTAACGCACTTGTTCAATTAAGCGCTCAGTTTGTTGTTCGACGATGGTCATGCGAAATTCTGGATAGTACTCACGCAGCGCAGGCAACACTTTTGGTAGCAGATAGGGCGCAATCGTTGGAATAATCCCAACGGTCATAGGATAGGCAAGCGGCGATTGATGGCTATGCGCGCGCGTGGTCAAGTCGTTGACTTCAGAAAACACCCGCTGCGCCCGAACCAAGATATCTTCACCAATAGGCGTAATTAATACTTGCTTATTATTGCGCTCAAAAATCTGGGTATCGAGCTGCTTCTCTAACTCTGCAATACCGAGGCTTAATGCAGACTGTGAGATATTGCAATCCTCTGCTGCGCGCTTAAAATGGCGGTGTTTAGCGACGGCTAAGGCGAACTCGAGTTGACGTAAAGTAATCATAAAACCTCTCTATAATTGGGTTTTTCATGTAATTTGTTTTACTCATTTATCTTGTGTACACTATCAATTTAATACTGATGTACGGATAAAAAAGCAGATAGAATAGTTTAACAAGTTTAATAAAACAAAACATCACATTAAAAACTTTTAACTGGATTAACCATAAGATTCGCGTATAGTTTGTCAGGTAGCCCAGATAGTAAAAGGGTTAATAGAAACAAGCCTATCAATAAATTCCAATCAACCTAACTATAAAGGAGCCACTCATGGCGTCTATTATCAATCAAGAAATCCCAGAATTTTCAGCAGATGCGTTTGTAAACGGTGAATTCAAAACTATCACCTCTGAAGACGTAAAAGGTAGCTGGGCGATTTTCCTATTTTACCCAGCCGATTTTACCTTTGTTTGCCCAACAGAACTTGAAGACATGGCAGCTCATTACGACGAGCTAAAAGGCTTAGGCGTAGAAGTGTACTCAGTATCGACCGACACCCATTTCACCCATAAAGCATGGCATGATTCTTCAGAAGCAATCGGTAAAGTAACTTACCCAATGATCGGCGATCCTACTGGTCGTATTACTCGTGGCTTTAACGTCATGATTGAAGAAGCAGGTCTGGCTGAGCGCGGTACATTCTTAGTAGATCCAGATGGCTTAATTCAAGTTGCTGAGATTCATGCTGGCGGTATTGGCCGTAGTGCAAAAGACATGCTACGTAAAGTAAAAGCGGCACAATACGTTCGTGAAAACGACGGCGAAGTTTGCCCAGCCGCTTGGGAAGCTGGTCAAGAAACTTTAAAACCAAGTCTTGATCTGGTTGGTAAAATCTAAGCGACAATCGCTTGGATAGTGTGAAAAAAGGCAGTATCTGCTTATTCATCATGCTAAATAAAGTATAAAAAAGACCCCATTAACTTATGCTAATGGGGTCTTTTTTTATTTTAATCTTATAAGCTTCTATGATATCTAATCATCTAAAACGGCCGTTATCTAGGCATGAGATCCTAATTTATTTTTATCGATTATTTTATAAAGCTCATCTTTTAGATGCAGCTTGCGCCGTTTCATCTGCTCGATTTCTTCTTCACGGCTAGCGTGCGTGACCACATCTTTATCAAGCTGATTGATTTGCTGGTCTAGCTGGGTATGCTCATCAAAGATAGTTGCAAAGTGACTGTCTTTTTGCTTAAGCTCGCAAATAATATCTTTGTTATCTTGCCATGTATCTGTCTTTCTCATCTTGTCATCCTTGTTATGAAGCGCAAGCCTGCATAAGCATTCGCGCATGGTCGTAAACTTGTTTTGATGAATTACTATGATTATGAGACTTAGATTTTATGGAACCAAACCGTTATTTAATTGAGTAACGATGAGGCTTAATGCCAGCGAATTTACTTTTTAAAAGTACGGTTAATAAACAGGGTTATCAAATACTTATAAAAGTAAATCTGCCATAACACGCCTAGAATTCCTCTATTCGCATCATTCGATTGTAGCGAAAAAAATACCTAGATACTATAGTTAGTATTGATTATCATTTAGAGGTAATTTTAAAATTAAATATTAATAACGTTTTATGATAGGTTTTATAAAACATAAGGTTTGAGTTTATCCGCTTGCTCCAAATCCTCAAACCTTTGATAATAGACCAATCAGAGGTTATATGCCGCCTATAAATAGCAGTATTGGCATATGACTCTTACCTATTTAAATGCGTAGCTTAGACGCTGACGTTACATATTCGATAATAACAAGGAACAATTATGATAGACCAAAGCTTATTAGATGCCGTAAAGAGCTATAGCGTAAATATGACCCGCCCAATCAGCTTTGTCTTAGGTAATGGCGAGCACAGCAAGCGTGCTGAGCTTATTGATTTTTTGACTAAAATCGCTGGTACGACCGATAAGATTCATTTTGATACACAAGCTAACGATGATAGCTTACCAAGTCCAATCAGTTTTAAAGTAATCAGTCATATCGAGGGTGCGTTGACGGATACGGGTATAGTCTTTAGTGGTATTCCTGGTGGTCATGAATTTACTTCATTGATATTGGCGATTTTGCAAGCGGGTGGTCATACGTTAAAACTCGATGAAGGCATTCAAAAGCTGATTAAACGCTTTAATAAGCCACTACAGTTTCAAACTTATGTGTCGCTTTCTTGCCACAGCTGTCCAGAAGTTGTGCAAGCGCTGAACCAATTCGCGCTGCTAAACGATGATATCAGCAATGAGATGATCGATGGTGCATTGTTCCAAGAGCAAGTCGATGCCAATAACATCCAAGGTGTTCCAGCAGTATTCTTAAACGGTAAGCCATTTGCTAATGGTCTGATTGATACAGCTAAATTGATTGAGAAGTTACAAGAGCAATTCCCTGATTTGTTAGCAGAAGCTGATGATGCTGAGCAGTTAGAGCAACAAGATGTGACGATTATTGGTGCGGGTCCTGCTGGGGTTGCTGCGGCGATTTATACCGCGCGCAAAGGTCTAAAAGTGACGATGGTTGCTGACCGTATCGGTGGGCAAGTAAAAGATACCCAAGATATTGAAAACTTAATCTCAGTACCTTTAACGACAGGTGGTGAGCTATCGGCAAACTTTGAAACGCACTTGCGCGAATATAACATCACGCTTAAAGAGCACGTCAGCGTCAAAGAGATTAGTGAAACGGCTGATGAAAACTATCGCATTCATCTAAATACCGGTGAGACCTTTGAGACGCGTAGTATTATCTTGGCGACTGGTGCGCAGTGGCGTAAGCTTGGGGTCGCTGGCGAAGAAGAAAACATCGGTAAAGGCGTGGCTTTCTGTGCGCACTGTGATGGTCCATTCTTTAAGGGTAAAGATATTGCCGTCGTCGGTGGTGGTAACTCTGGTATCGAAGCGGCATTAGATTTGGCTGGTATCGTGAAGCATGTGACCGTGCTTGAGTTTGCTAATGATTTGAAAGCGGATCAGGTATTGATTAATAAAGCCAAAGAAAAGGCAAATATCGATATCATTACCAGTGCAGCGACCCAAGAAATCAAAGCGACTGATGGTAAAGTGTCGTCCATCGTCTATCAAGATCGTGGTAGCAGCGAGAATAAAGAGCTTGATGTTGCAGGGGTGTTTGTGCAGATTGGCTTAATATCCAACAGTGATTTTGTCAAAGGCTTCATCGATTTAAACCGCTTTGGTGAGATTGAAATTGATGAGCGCTGCCGTACGGATCGCAAAGGTATCTTTGCTTGTGGTGATGTCACGACCGTACCGTTTAAGCAGATTAACATTGCGATGGGTGAAGGTTCAAAGGCGGCATTATCAGCGTTCGAATACTTGGTTATGCAGTAAGTCAGTCTTTAATATCTTCTAAAATAAAAAGCTCCGATATCCTAATAGGTATCGGAGCTTTGTTACTTATAGACGTTAAGTAAATGTTATTTAGCTAATATCCCTTCTACAAATAGTATTTCACCTGCCTCATCTTCTTCAATGATGCGAGTTTCTTTAAGTGCTGCTTTTTGCCATGCTTGGACATGGGGATTGTTTAGAATAGTCTGACAATATTGTTCAGTAAGCGGTGTTAATATGATTCCTGAAGCCTTGACGTAGGTTTGTAGCCGTAAAACAACAGGAGCAAAAAACGCATCAGCGGCAGTAAAATGACCAAACAAATAGCTATCTGATGATCTGTTTGTTAAACACTCTGCAAAGATATGCTCAATACGGGCAATATCGGCTAAGCAAGCGGCACTCGGACGTATTTTAGCAGTCGCTCTGATGTTCATCGGCATGTCACTACGGATACCCATTAGCCCTGAGTGCATCTCAGCGATGATGCTTTGACAATAAGCGCTATTTATTCTGTTGCTAGTATCGCTCTCAGTATTAGACTTACTCAATCCTGTCCAAATATCTAAGTCTGTCAGATAATCATTGGCATGAATGGCAATCGCTAACGTATCCCATATCGTAACTTTTTCATCACCTTGACCATAGACCAAAACCGGCACTTTTCCTGTTGGCGCATGTTCATTGAGAATGGGTGTCGCTGATGGATGAAACAGCTCAATCAGTTGCTCATCGAAGTCAATATTGAATGCCTTGAGTAGTAGCCAAGCTCGCAGTGACCATGATGAATAGTTTTTATTACCGATAATAAGTAGCGGTTTTGCATCATAAAATCCTATTAGGTCATATTAAGTAGCGTTTTATTATATTCTCAATATTAGAGATCAACCAGTCTATAGTTCAGTAATTTCAAAAAAATGCCCATCCTAAATTTGGACGGGCATAGCTTATAGCTTCGTTGAGGCTTACTTACTCAATGCTTACTTCTAATAAGAAAAATAATGGGCAGCGCAACCCCATACATCAGTACGTCATATACGGCAGCGAGTAGGGCCATGATCTGCAATGTACTGACGCCTATATATTTATAGGGGCTTCTTGGTTTATGGCTTTACGTTATTGATTATGATATCAGTCGTCTAACAAGTCCATGCGCTTGGCTGCTTCGTAGATACCGGTTGAGCGATTACCCGTACGGCAGAATATCAGCATTGGCTGCTCGGCTTGATTAAAAAAGTCAGCAAACTCTTCAACGTGAGTTTGATTAAGCTCACTGCCAGCAAAAGACACTTCTTTGTAAGCAAGTCCTGCTTTTTCAGCGGCAGCAGCAATCTCAGCACTGGTTGGCTGGTTCGGCTCTTCACCATCTGGACGATTATTAATAATGGTTTTAAAGCCATTTTCTGCAATCATCGGTACTTGGTCAGGGGTGATTTGTCCGGTAATACTCACTTGATGGCTCATAAGAGCTCCTTGTATTTTTTATATTAAAATTAAATGGATAGTACGAGAATACAAAGCCTAAGGGCAATGGATAACTTTCTAAAGATAAAGTATGTAAGCTTTATTGCGTTTTTATATCAATGCTTTTATATCAATGCTTATAGCAGCCCTTGCATCAATGCGCTTTGATACAGTAGTTTGGCGCGCGCGCCTGTACCACAGAACATCAATATGGGTTTGGGCATCGTACGATAAAAAGCAGCAAACTGCTCGACAGTTGCCCTACTTAAGCGTTCATCATCAAATGGCAAATGATGATAGGTCAAATTGGCTTTGGCAGTTGCATGTGCCAAATCACAGCTATTGGGCTGGGTTTCTGTCTCGGCATCAGGACGAATATTGAGCACAGAACAATACCCAAGCTCTGCAATTTTGATACATTGGCTTGGATAAATTTGCTTATAAATGGTTAAGTCATCGGTCATAAGTAATATCAATAAAAGTTATAAAAAAGAGTAGAGATTATAATTCGTTTAAAAAAAACTGCGGGCTGGTATTTGTTCTCTACTGGCCCTAATAATTTAGCATAACACAGCTTTTATCATATCTATATGTTATAGATAGCCAATAATTATTCTTGGCCTAATAAATAGCACAAATGACGTTAATGAGTGGTTTTTAAGTCATTAACCGCATCCATAGTGCTTAAATAAACGCGCCCTGATAAATCAGTAATCACTGGTGTGTGCTCAATGATATCCATCACAGGTCCTTTGATAAAGCTAAAGCTCAAATGCTTGTTTTGATTCAAAAGCTCTTTGTTTAAGCTGATTAGCATCTCTTGTCCGGTCAAATCTATATGATTGACCGCTGACATGATAAGAATAATCTCGCTTGCCTCTGGATATTGACGCGTGGCTTGTACCACGTGGCGATGTACCGATTCACTGTTGCCAAAAAACACACTCTCATCAACGCGCAGCATCAACAGATTATGAAAGGTCACGACATCATGACGATTGATATTACGAAAATGCCCCGTACCTGCTAGCTGACCAACGATAGCAACATGCGGTTTGCTTGACTGCCAAATTAGGCTAGCAAACGACACCATAAGTCCAATCACCAGTCCTGTATTTAATCCAAATATCAGCACACCGGCAAAAGCGGCGATAAAGCTCGCTGCATCTAAGCGGTCACGGTGCCATGCCGACTTCAACGTCGCTATGTCAATAAGACTGATGATGACAGCCATGATCGTTGCGCCCAAAATCGCATAGGGCAGTGGAGCGAGCATATAGCCAAATGCTATCAAGGCGGCAATCATAACAAGCACTGTAACCAAGCTCGATAAAGGTGTTTTGGCGCCTGAGTCAACGTTGATGGCGGTACGAGAAAACCCGCCAGCGATGGGGAAGCTTTGAAAAAAGCTGCCAGCTACATTAGCAAGTCCAAGCCCAGTAAGCTCGCGATTGGCATCAAATACCTCACCACGCAAACGCGCATAAGTACTAGCAACAGAGCTGCTCGATACAAAGGCAATCAGCGCCATCAGTCCAGCCGTCGGTAATAGGTTGAGCGCTTCATCAAAGTCTGGCAGATACGGCGCTGTAAAGCTTGGCAGTCCTTGCGGTACACTACCAATAGTGGCCACACCCCTTGTCGTCCAATGCAAAATAGTACTCAAAACGATGGCAATAGTGAGCAGAATCAGTGGAAATAGGCGCTCTGCCCATTTGGCATAGGATGGGGACAGCCAAGAGCGCCAAACCCATTGCTTACCATAACGATTCAGCACCATGAGTATAAAGGCGCTCATGCCAATCACTAACGTCAACGGATGCAGCTGACTGGCATACATTTTCATACTCGATAGATAACCAATTAAGCCATCGCCTGAAATAGGTATACCAGTCAAATACTTAAGCTGGCTTATAAAGATAAGCACAGCGGCACCACTGATAAATCCAGCAGAGACGCCGCGGCTAATAAACTGCATAATCCAGCCCAGCTTTAGCTGTCCTGCCAGCCATAAAATAGCGCCCATCATCAACGCCAGCAAAGCTGCCATCAATACATACTGCTCAGCGCCTTTATCCGCATAAGGATGCAGCGCACTTGCAGTCATAATGGCGGTCACAGCAGCAGGTCCAACAGCCTGTACATTACTAGAGCCTAGCCACGCATACATCGCCACAGGCACGATAGCAGCGTATAAGCCATACACTGGCGGCAGTCCTGCCAATACCGCGTAGCCCAAGCTTTGCGGAATAACGAGCACACCAACCACTATCCCTGCAATCATGTCGGCTGGCAAGGCAGATAACTGGTATTGACGTAACCAAACCGGAATCAGTCGAGTAGCGATAGAGGGCATATACGCAGTCCTAAATAAAAAAAATACAAATGTTATCAATCACTGCTGGGGTTAATTTTTCTTGCTTGCTGTAGCTAGCCGACAGAGGCTGCGACTAATTAACCCCAGTATTGCTGTACTCTTTTAAAAGTGGATCAACTATAGCAGTACGTCCTCACAATAAAAAATGTTCATAAAAACTAGAATCTAGTCAACAAGGCGTAGCCAACCCGCTATGCCTTAGCAGGAGCACAAAAACGCTGATACAACAGCTCTAGTACGGCTAACGCATCATCACTAGCGATACTGTAATAAATTTGCTTGCCTTCACGGCGTGTGGTCACCAGCTCATCTTTACGCAAAATACCAAGCTGCTGCGATAAGCTTGGCTGACCAACGCCAACTAAGCTTTCAAGCTCGCTGACGCAGTACTCTCCTTGGGTCAACTGACACAGAAGTAACAGGCGATTAGGATGCGATAATGACTTGAGCAGTTGGCTGGCTTGCATCGATGCTTGTTGCATTTTTTCAGCAAGGTCTTTTGGCGTAAAGCCATCATTGCTGTCACTATTGGTATCAAATGTGCTCAATGCTGAAGTAGAGGTAATCAGAGCGAACTCCTTAGACAAGATATGAAGAAACAAGATATAAAGGATAAGATAAATAGAAAGTTTATAGATAAGCGTATAGGGTTAATTATCAGTGATATTGTGATATATAGCAATTTATCATTATTTACATTATATAAATTTATATATTACAAAATAATTGCTATATTGATATTCATAGCCAATTAATCAACTTATCTTAATTACGATAGATACCGCCCTATTATACGTAACAATTTATCGAAAATTAGAACATCCCTGGAAAAGTGGAGAGTAGCCATGCAAGTTCATTCATTCTTACATAGCGATACAGAAACCTATACTCATGTGCTTGCCGACGTTGAACAGCAAGTGTGTGCGATTATTGATCCCGTATTGGATTTTGATGCCAAGTCAGGACGTACTAGCACGACGAGCGTCGATGAGGTGGTTAAATTTGTCAAAGAACATGGATGGGAGCTGATCTATATCATCGAAACCCATGCACATGCTGATCATATATCGGCAGCTATTCATGTCAAAGAGACACTTGGCGGGCAGTTAGTCATCGGTCAGCACATCACTGAAGTACAAAAAATATTTAAGCAGATTTTTAACTTTGATAGCAGTTTTCGCACCGATGCCAGTCAGTTTGATGTTTTGACCGATGATGGCGATACTTTAGCGCTTGGTGCCATTACGATTACCGCTATGTATGTCCCCGGTCATACGCGTGCTGACATGGCTTATCTTGTCACTGACGATGAAAAAACCCTGATGTTTGTCGGTGATACTTTGTTTGCCCCTGATGTGGGTACGGCGCGCTGTGATTTTCCAGGCGGAGATGCCAAAACTCTATATCAGTCGATTACAAAACTGCTCGAATTGCCAGACGATACCATGATGTACCTGTGTCATGATTATCCAAGTAAAGGTCGCAAACATTGCCCAACCACGACGGTTGCCGCGCAGAAATTAGGCAATATCCATGTAAAAGATGGTATTAATGAAGCTGAGTTTGTAGAGATGCGTGAGCGCCGTGATGCCAATCTTGAGATGCCAAGGCTTATTATTCCAGCAGTACAAGTCAATATCGATGCCGGTCATTTCCCGAAACCTGAGGACAATGGTACACGTTATCTAAAAGTACCTATCAATATCCTTGGAGAGTAACTGTATGGAGACAAGATTGTGGTATATTTACTAGAAGCGGCTGAGCCGTGCAAATAAAAGTAAAAGAGCAAAAATACTAAAGTAGGAGATATAAAATGAGTGAGCCAAACTCTCACGTGGTATGTCCACATTGCCAAGCGACCAATCGCGTACCAGCGACCAAATTAACGGCAGCCGCAAAATGCGGTAAATGTGCTCAGCAGTTATTCACCGCTATTCCTCATGAGCTGAACGGGCAAACCGTTAATAAAGTCATCCAAAAAAATCAAGTGCTGACCATCGTTGATTTTTGGGCCAGTTGGTGTCAGCCTTGTCTTATGATGGCGCCAGAGTTTAAGACAGCTGCCAGCCAGTTACCGCAAGTCGTGTTTGCAAAGATACAAACCGATAAATATGAGCAAGCGGCAGCACCTTATAATATTCGCAGCTTACCTACAATGGTGGCATTTAAAAATGGTAAAGAGGTAGCGCGGCAGTCAGGTGCATTACCAAGCCACCAAATCGTACAATGGGTACAGAGCTTGAAGTAGTTATAATTGATCTATAGTTAAAATATCTCAAAAACGCTACAGTGCTGCTGATATAAATTTTTTGCAGCCTCTGTCTGCATAGGCACAGCAAGCAAGAAAAATGAATATCAGCAGTACTTGATGTATCGATATTACTTTTCCCTGACTATACATGCTCGCTAATAAGTTTGACTTTATTGAATCCAACAAAAAGCCAATACGTGTATCGCGTATTGGCTTTTTTATTCTGCTTAATAGATTAAAGCATTTTTAGTCTACTCACCATAAATCTTGATGCCATTGGCAAAGCTACAGCGCTGAATACGAGCGGATTGAACAATTGCATCACGTTCGCCGTACAGACGCGATAACTTGGCATCGCGAGCTTTAGTATTGTTGCTTTGACCAACCCCAAAGCTGATATTGGGGGATATGCCCCAGCGCCCTGCCGATATCCCAACACCAACGCCTGTCGATGCTAAGGTTGATTGCTCGTTGCGGGCAGCGTTTACGTAACTATTAACACGGACATACTCTTGATTTAGTGCTTGACAATCATAGCTCTGATAGGTGCTTGGCGGGATATATTGCGGCGTAATATTGCCCGTAGAAGCACAGCCTGAGAGACCAAAGATGCCAGCGGTTGCTAGTAGTGCTGTTACAGTAAAAGTTTTCATAGCGGCTCCAGTAGGCTAACATTGCGTTTTTATTTATTTAAGATAGCAAAAATAATCTGATTAAGATATTGAAAATACATAGAATATTTAGTCATCTTCATTGCAGAGATAGTTGTGCTTATCTATGCACTGATTAGAATAAGTTACCCGGTTTGGTAAAGGCAAGTATCACAATACCCACGTATGCTGCCCCAGCAATGAGAATACCGGTTTTTCTTTGACTGGCTGTTGCCGTATTATTAAAGGCTTTTATACTGGCGCTGATAGCAGCCACAAGCAAGATGATTTTGGCAAATACCCACTGTACAGGTGCATTGGCACTCATCAATTGCATCAGCATCCCAACGCCGGAAAGAATGATAACAGCGTAGAGGATATGCGACGATATCTTGACCACGCGCGGTGCTTGCTTGTTGGCGCTTAATACCAGATAGCTTTGATATAAAAACAGCACAATCAACAGCACAGCCATGAGCATATGTAAGTGTTTCATTGAATATAGTTTCCTTTAAAATTGCATTTTGTCATCTATAACGTCTAATAATTTATAAAAAATAAGCACCATTTAGCTTTATTCTTAGCCTTTATTCTGTCCAGCACATAACGGACTATCAGGGTTTTGACCTTGCCACTCTGTCGGTGTATAGGCGTGAATCGCCAACGCATGAATTTGACCACCTTTTGAGGTCAATAACGCATCTGCCAAATGATAAACCATTTGATGACGGGCAACCAAGCGCTTGCCTGTAAAGGCGTCACTGACCATGATAAGTTTAAAATGACTCTCTTTACCATCAAAGTAACCGGCATGATTCATGGATTCATTAACCAGTTGCATATGTAGCGGTTGTAATTCTTGCAGCTGATGACTAAGGGCGTCAGCAGTAGGGGTGATATTGGTAGTAGGGGTGATGGTAGTCATAACAATCCTTTATTCTATTACGCATGATTATCGTTAGACAATATATTGTCGCCATTATAGCAGACGCCGATAGTGAGTCTGCAGGGTATTAATGGACTGAATTCTATGAGTGACAGGTATAAAAAAGCAGAGCGCCACATGATGATGTAGGCTCTGCTTGTCTTAATTTATGATTATCTGCTTCAAAAGCTCTGCCTAACAAACACTCTTAACGACGTGCTCTTTGATAGAGAGGCATCACCTTTGGCATCAATGACTGCAACTCAGCGATACGATTGTTACTGCTTGGGTGAGTGCTTAAAAATTGTGGTGGCTCGCCTTGGCTGGCGCGCTGCATTTTTTGCCACAAGGTAATAGCGGCTTGTGGATTGTATCCTGCACGTGCCATTAGCTCAAGACCAATCTGATCCGCTTCAGCTTCTTGGGTACGACTGTGCGGACGGCTAAGACCTAAGTCTCCTGCAACGTTTGCAATTTGAGCTTGTCCTTGTGACAGACCAAAGATACTTGCTGCAACACCGATACCGGTCTGAGTCGCGTATTGGCGTGATAGACGTTCACGTGAATGCTCACGTAGGGCATGAGACATTTCATGACCCATAATCGCAGCGATTTCGTCATCAGTTAAATTCAGACGATCAATAATGCCTGTGTAAAACATAATTTTACCGCCCGGCATGACAAACGCATTCAGCTCGTTAGATTTAATCGTGTGTACTTCCCATGGCCATTTTGCAGCATCAGGGCGATAGACGCCAACTTGACCGACCAAACGATTAGAGATTTTTTTAAGGCGATTCAGCTGAGCGGTATTGGTATCAAGCAAACGGCGCGCTCTTGCTTCTTGTACCGTTTTATTATAGCTCTGCGCTGATAGCTGCAATACTTGCTCGCTCGATACCAATAGCAGCTGCTGACGATCAACGCCGACCGCACCCGTACTGGTTGTGCTAGTACAGCCTGTTAGTGCCAGTGCTGACAATGAAGCCGCCATGACTGTCGTGGTAAGTAATTTTTTCATAGTAAAGGTCCTCGCTATAAGAATAAGTGGGAAAATAAAAGTAAATAAAATCAATGTTGATAGAGTAGAGGCAAGGGAAGCTTATTATTGACGTTCTACTACCTTCTCACAATCTACTAAAACAGTGAAATTCTACCTGAACCGTTCTTGTGCATAAGTATAATTATGTTAACTGTTGAAAACCAATAGAGCAAAAGTAACAATACAAGGTAGGATTGTAAGTGACACCACTGCATAATATAGTCAGTTCAAAATAAAAGCGCTACGATTGTAATAATATGCTATTGGCTATAAACTTTTTGCAGCCTCTGTCACGCCTGCGAACAGCAAGCAAGAAAAAATTATAGCCAATAGCACTGTATCGTTTTAAAAATGGATCAACTATATGCTGATAGTATGGTTCAGCAAAGATACACTAGGCTAAAGAGCGAAGTAGGCCAATGATTTATAAAAATAATTGCGTATTGACGATTAAAAAATAAACCATAAAATCAATTATATGTGAGCATTACTGTTTTAATAAAAGCCTAAAAGTAGCAACACTGTTGAAAAATTTAAAAAAACCTGTTGACACGCTCAGGATATTTGCTAAAATAGCCAGCCTATCGAGACGTAGTAGTAAATGACTTACGAATTGATTCAGCGGGAATAGCTCAGTGGTAGAGCATAACCTTGCCAAGGTTGGGGTCGAGAGTTCGAATCTCTTTTCCCGCTCCAAATATGGCTTGAAAAAGCACTAAAGCCTCACTTCTTATAATAAGAAGTGAGGCTTTTTTTATGGGTTAATCTAAGTGTCTAAAATTTGAGTTAACAATCAGTTAGCAGTATATGCAGCTCATGGCAATGCCTATAGTGGCACGATAATCGGTCAACTATAAATCATTACAAAAAGTGCATGAACCTAGCACATTAAAACAAGCCATCCCACGCATAATTATTTCTAGTCAGCGCGGCGATTACAATCGCATTGAAAATGGTTATATTGGCAACTGCTTAATCTTAAGATTAATGCATGTATTAGCTAGCTACTTTCAGTACCTATCTATAGTTACAGTATCTTAAAAACGCTACAGTGCTGCTGGTATAAATTTTTTGCAGCCTCTGTCTGCGTAGGCACAGCAAGCAAGAAAAATTAATATCAGCAGTACTTGATGTATCGATATTACTTTTCCCTGACTATATTAGTACTTATCTATTCAATAGTGCTGTAAATGAGCTGAGCACAATTATACTAAGGAATCATTATGCAAGAATTTCAACATAAAGCGTTTAACGAACTATTCGATTTGTCAGGTAAAGTTGCCATTGTGACGGGCGGTGCAAATGGCATCGGTAAAGCCACGGCGCTACGTTTGGCAGAAGCGGGTGCTAACATTGCCATTGCCGATTTAAAACTTGAAGATGCACGAGCAGCGGTAAAAGATATTGAGGCGCTTGGTGTCAAAGCGCTTGCCGTAGAATGTAATATTTTAAAAGATGATGATTTGGTCGCTATGGTCGATAAAGTGGTCGCTGAGTTTGGGTCTGTGAACGTCTTAATCAACAATGCAGGCGGCGGTGGCGGCGGTCGTGAAAACCCAGATACAGCATCGGTCGATGACATTCGCCGTGATTTTGAATTAAACGTCTTTAGTGGTTGGCGCTTGAGTCAATTGTGCGCGCCGCATATGAAAGCGTCAGGGTATGGCTCGATTGTATTTACCACTTCGATGTCAAGTATCAATAAAAGCCCAAATATGAGTGGCTATGCAGGCTCCAAAGCGGCGGTCAATCACATGGTGGCAAACTTAGCCCATGATTTTGGTCCTGAAGTGCGTGTCAATGCGGTCGGTCCAGGGGCGACGCGTACTGATGCTTTAAAAACAGTACTAACGCCAGAGATTGAGAAGAAAATGTTAGCAAATACGCCTATTAAACGTCTAGGTGAAGCTGATGATATCGCCGGTGCTATGTTGTATTTTGCTGCGCCGATATCGACTTGGGTGAGCGGTCAGACCATATTTGTGAATGGCGGTGGTGTGCAGACTTTGGATTAATAGACAGTAGCTTTTACGATATAGGTGATCCACTTTTAAAAGAGTACAGAACTATTGGGATTAATTATTCGCAGCCTCTGTCGGCTAGCTACAGCAAGCAAGAAAAATTAACCCCAGTAGTGCTTTATAACATTTGTATTTCTTTTATTTAGGACTGACTATAGTAACGGCACTTAATAAGAGATTGGGTGCCGTTTCTTTATTGTATAAACGCAACTTTTGACGTATCCCTTTTATTTAGAATTGGCTATATTAAAAATATAGAAAAAAATAGTTTAGAAAATAACATTAAAAATAATATCGACTCTCATTATTTAATTTAGCTATGATTCACTGGCGCGCTTACGACCCATTAAGCTATTGGCAACCCATGCTGGACCAATCAGCAAGAATTTTAAATCTTCAAAAAAAGACGGTTTTTTACCTTCGATTTTATGACCGATAAACTGTCCAATCCATGCGACCACAAAGAGGGATGCCCAAACTTTAAAACCCCAAGGCAATAACGCCATTACTGAAATACAGATTAAGATAAACATGGCCATCGCCATAAATAGTGGCGTCGATAAGCGCATATAAAATAACAGTACCAAGGCGCTCATTATCAAGGTAAACCAGACAGATAGCGACATTCCCATCCCGAGTAAACTGACAAAAATAGCCGGAACACAAAGCCAATGGATTTTTTTATTGATAAGGTTTTGATGACTGACCGAGTACTCACTGAGCCATTGCTCAAGCGTGCGTTTGGACATTCGTGGTTGACGATTACGAGACATACTAACCTCCCTGTTAGTAAATGAATGGCTGATAATAGATAAAAAACTGATCTACTTGCAACTACCAGTTGTAGCACTAATCGGAGCAATCCGCCATTTTATCTGTTAGACCGTAGAGTCAAATACTCTAATCTAAAATGTAAAATCTAAAATTCTTTCATTTACTCAAGCTGAAGTGCCACACTATTTTTCATATAGAATCGGCCTATTGCTCTTTATTTTCTGATGTGTATTGGTGTCTCTATCGATTCTTGCTCACTGCGATACCATTCATAGAGCCCGACAAACGAGTTTACTTGATAAACCATGGTCTGAATGGCAAAGATATAATTGCCAGACATGAGGTTTACGGTCAGCCAGACGAAGTTGGACAAAATCCATAACCACCAGTTAAAAGAATAACGCAGAATCATTGCTGCCTGAGCGGTGATAGAAAGCACAAAGGCGATGACGTTAATCCAAAAGAAAGAGATAAGGCCCAAAAATTTACTATTATCATCTTCAACGACAGCATAACCATAGCTTGCCAATAGATTATTAACCGTTGGAAATAATGCCAGTCCAATCACCATAAAGCTAATGGTCAGTAGCCAAATCCATTTGCTCGCAGATTTGGGTACCATATCACCATCGGCATCGGTATGCTTTGACCAATAAAAAATACCATAAACGTGGGTAAAGAAATTGAACAATGGCGCAAGCATCAGACCGACAGCGCCAGAGGTCGCTTGTACAACGACTTCACCAGCTGTCGCGCCCATACCAAAGCCATTACCTAAGATATTTTTTCGAAAGGACAGCGACACGACACATACCAGTCCAATGAAAGACACGCCTAAGTAAAACCAATCGAGCGTCGTATGTTCGGTGGTCAGCCAAAATCCTGCAGATAGAGCAAGCACGCCGAAAACGAACCAAATGACAATCCATTGTATGGCCCATTTTCCAGTGATATTGTCTAGTAGCTGAATGCGCATAGCGTTATATTCCTAAAATAAATAATGGTGTCAGAAAGGTTTTTTCATTGGGAGATGGCTATCTATTACCGCTGTTGACCATAAACATACTGGTCGATGAATAATAACGCCTGCTGATAGCGCGCATCATAATCTGGCTGATCAATCATATGCGGCTCGATATAATGACGGGCAAAAATATCCAATAGCCGCTGCTCAAAACGACTACGTGCTTCAGGTGTGCCCAAAGAGCGCATGCCATCGTCAACCCATGGCGTATTGTTATCGAGCATAATCGTATGGTCTAAACGAAACTCATCAATACAAGCCGCCATAAAAGGGTGGCTGCGACCTTCGTATTCCTCACAAAATGCTTGGGTTGTCACAAAATCGGTATCAATAATCGTTACGGGCGCTGTGGCGGCGCTTTTAGCATCACGAATGGCTTGCGCATGGTGCAGGGCAATGGGACCGTAATCACTGTATTGTAGCCCAATTTCGGTGCCGCCCAAATCTGTAACGACATAAACCCGCCCCATCTCAAGCGCAAAACTGGCACCGTAATAATTGGCAAGTTTGTGTACCAGTGTGGTCTTACCTGAGCTTTCTCCGCCGACGATAGCAACCGTCTTAGTATAGTCACTGCGTGCTTGTGGATGTAGCGCTGACCAATGGGCGACCGGATTGCGTGCAATAGCATAAGAGTCAAATTCAGGCTGTAATGTGGTCGTAACTATCTGCATGGTTAGCTGCTTACAAAAAGCAGACTGTGCCAATGGATGATTCTGTGCGACAAATAATACGGTTTTGGCTGGTAAATTTAACGCCTCTGCTAGACGTTTCAGCTTGGCATTGCTGACAGTAATATCAATGGTCACATCGGCGAAGCTTTCATGTACTGGCAGCTCAATCTCATCAGTGGTATGAATATGAACAAAAGGCAAATCTGCACATGCCATCTGCAACCAGCGTGCTTTATCTTGCAAAGTAATTTTAAAATCTGGATGTGGTGAAGGATGCGCCATGATGACGATATGTAAGGTTTTTGCTTGTCCTGCTGCGTCCAATATACTGCGCATGTGTCCTAAATGTAGCGGCTCAAAATGCCCAATCATCAATCCTGACTCGTACATAGCTGTCCTTATTTACATTTACTGAGTGCAATTTATTTTTAGTGGTCTAGAGTTTTCGGTATTTATGAGCATGGTATAAAGGTTTTCGATGACTTACCCGTAGATTATTGTAAATTGGCGTTATTTCATAGCGTATAGTCAAAATATCTTAAAAACGCTACGGTACTGCGGGTACAAATTTTTTGCAGCCTCTGTCTGCGTAGGCACAGCAAGCAAGAAAAATTGATACCAGCAGTACCTAATGTGTCGATATTACTTTTCATGACATATTTTTTAACAAAATCATGATTTATGTGTTTATCACATTTGCGTTTTATCAGACTGTGGCTCTTATAAATAACCCATCATTTTTAAGATGGAATAATAGAGTCTAAGCGTTTGGTTTAATGAGAGAATATCCTATATGTAACAAAATTTGTAATATGCGAGAAACAAAGCTATCTCCGAAACATTTTGAAATAACTATTTAAAATCAGGGGTTTACGAGAGTTAATGAGAGGTTAGGGTAAGCTTAAGTAGCATAAACTCACAAAGTACGTCTATATACTCAACAGATAGAATATAAATGCTTGCTATAATAATTTATAAGTTCAAAGGTAAGCACAAGACAGCTTTAACGTCTTCAGAATAAAATAATAAAGCCGTTTATAAGAACCGTACTAAAATAAATATAAAAAGAGGTATTTGATTTGGCTAAGTTAGCAAAATTACATCGTTCACAGAACAATCGCATGATTGCGGGCGTGATGGGCGGCATTGCAGAATATGTCGGCTGGTCACCAACGTGGGTAAGGTTACTGTTTTTTATTGTTTCAACCTTGAGTGCAGGAGTACCTGGTATTTTGATTTATATCATTTTATGGATCATCATGCCAAAAGCGACCAACCAATCGTATCAATAAAGTTGAGATAAGTATGAATGAATTTAGGTTTTTCCAAAGCAATCAATTCTAAAAAGCTAAGTTCTAAAAAGCTAAGTTTGAAAAATAAGGCAATAAAAAAATAAAAGCCGACTAAAAAACAAAAAGCCTGATCAATCAGGATGCCAAAGACATACCTTTCCTCCTGCCCGAATGCTCACGCATTTGGGTATTTTTTTATTTGCACTATTGGTGTTTGCGATATCAGAATTTACCCATAAATGAGTCATAACGCTGGCTATTTTTGCATGCTGGCTATTTTTGCATATTGGCACTCCTATATAAGTCAGATACCGTATCAGGCTCGCTTATTTTGCTATACGTATAGTTAAAATACTCTAAAAACGCTACGGTACTGTGGGTACAAATTTTTTGCAGCCTCTGTCTGCATGGGCACAGCAAGCAAGAAAAATTGATACCAGCAGTACATAATGTGTCGATGTTACTTTTCACTGACTATAGTACTTTCATTCGCCTTTCTGGTATCTAAATTATCTTGAACCGACCATACGATATAAATTTAGTTCAGGTAGATATAGATAAAATAGTCAATTTTTAGTAAGGTAAGCAGGCAAAAGCTAAGCAGGCAAATAGCCTCGTTGCCTTGTAGGCGATACGAGCGCCATCAAAGATTTATTTTATAACACTCATTCACAGTGGCTTTATTATGACAACCCAAACTATGGCGTCTCAAACTATGACATCCCACGCGAAGCACGCCGAACCGATGACCTTTCAAGATTTGATCTTAACGTTACAAAATTATTGGGCCGACAAGGGCTGCGTTATCTTGCAGCCTTATGATATGGAAGTTGGCGCAGGCACCTTTCATACGGCGACTTTTTTGCGCTCATTAGGTCCTGAGCGCTGGAATGCGGCTTATGTACAGCCATCGCGTCGCCCAACCGATGGTCGTTATGGTGATAACCCAAATCGCTTGCAACATTATTATCAATTTCAAGTCGTGCTAAAGCCCAATCCACCCAATATCCAAGAGCTATACTTAGACTCGCTAAGAGCCATTGGCATTGATCCATTGGTGCATGATGTACGTTTTGTTGAAGATAACTGGGAGTCGCCAACGCTAGGAGCGTGGGGTCTTGGCTGGGAGATTTGGCTAAACGGTATGGAAGTAACGCAGTTTACCTACTTCCAGCAAGTGGGCGGTATTGAGTGTTTCCCCGTGACCGGCGAGATTACCTATGGTCTTGAGCGTCTAGCGATGTATGTACAAGGCGTCGATAGCGTTTATGATTTGGTCTGGGCAGATGGTGAGTTTGGTCGCGTCACTTACGGCGATGTCTTCCATCAAAACGAAGTTGAGCAATCTACTTATAACTTTGAGCACGCCGATGTGCCGATGATGGGGCAGATGTTTGATTTTTATGAGCAGCAAGCGGATAAGCTGGTTGAAGCTGGCTTACCATTGCCAGCTTACGAGATGGTACTAAAAGCCTCGCATGCCTTTAACTTACTTGATGCACGCGGTGCGATTTCAGTGACCGAACGTCAGCGTTTCATCCTACGCGTACGTACTCTGGCACGTAAGGTTGCCTTTGGTTATGTTGAAGCACGCGCCAAGCTAGGCTTCCCACTGGCGGACGAGGCCCATCGTCAAGCGGCGCTTGATAAGTATTTGCCAAAAGAAGAAACCGTTGAGAGTACAGAAAGCAAGCAAGCTACCGATGACAGTCAATCTACTAATAACAATAAATAGGAGCATCCCATGAGTACCATTTTATTTGAACTGGGGTGTGAAGAGCTACCTCCAAAAAGCCTAAAACCTCTACGTGATGCGCTACAAGCCAGTGTTATTGAGCAGTTGACGGAAGCTGATATTACCTTTGATAGCATCAAAGCCTTTGCAGCATCGCGTCGTTTAGCGATACAGATTGAAGGTATTAGCGCTAAGCAGCCGGATCGCACTGAAGAAAAACGTGGTCCTGCGATTAAAGCGGCATTCGATGCTGATGGTAATCCAACGCGCGCTGCAATGGGATTTGCAAAAGGCTTAGGTATTGAAGCAAGCGAGCTGAGCACCATCAATACTGATAAAGGTGATTATATCGGTTATGTGCAGACTATTCAGGGGCAGGCGACCACTGAGCTGTTACCTGCGATATTCCAAACCGCACTTGATAATCTGCCAATTGCTAAACGTATGCGTTCAGGCGCGAGCCGCAATGAATTCGTGCGTCCAGTACAGTGGGCAGTATTGATGCAAGATGATGCTGTCATCGATGCGACTATCCAAGGTCATGAGACAGGCAATAAAACGCGTGGTCATCGCTTTCACAGCCCTGAATATTATACTATTACGCATGCCAACGATTATGAGCAACTGCTTGATGGTTTAAAAGTGGTGGTAGATTTTGATAAACGTCAAATGCTGATTAAAAATCAAGTTAAAGCATTATCAGATGAAGTAAACTCGGACGCTATTGTACCGCAGAGTTTGTTAGATGAAGTTACCGCCTTGGTTGATTTCCCCATTGCCCTGCGTGCCAGCTTTGAGGCGCGCTTTTTACAAGTACCACAAGAAGCGCTTATCTCTACCATGCAAGCGGATCAAAAATATTTTTGCTTAACGGATAAAGCAGGTAAATTGCAGCCTTATTTTATTTTTATCACCAACATTGAATCGAAAGACCCCAATCAAATTATTGAAGGCAATGAGAAGGTTGTGCGTCCGCGCTTAGCTGATGCAGAGTTTTTCTTTTTACAAGATCAAAAACAGCCATTATTTGCACTGACAGAAAGTCTCAAAACTCGCGTCTTCCAAGATAAGCTGGGTACGATTTGGGAAAAATCTGAGCGTATTGCCAAGCTTGCGGCCTTTATCGCGGCGTTAATGCAGCAGCAAGGGCAAGAGATCGATATCGATGAAACGGTGCGTGCGGGGATTTTGTCCAAAGCAGATTTGGCAAGCTCACTGGTCGGTGAGTATCCTGAATTGCAAGGCATTGCAGGCACGTATTATGCGCGTCTGAATAATGAGCCTGAAGCGGTTGCAGCAAGTCTAGAAGAGCAATATCTGCCCAAGTTCAGCGGCGATGTATTGCCACAGACAGCGGTTGGGATTTGCTTAGCATTGGCGGATCGCTTAGATACACTAGTGGGCATTTTTGCCATTGGTCAAGCGCCGACTGGCTCAAAAGATCCGTTCAGCTTACGTCGTTCAGCGATTGGTATTTTGCGTATTTTAATCGAGAAGCAGTTGCCGATTAATCTGGTAGCGTTGGTCGAGCAAGCGATTAAAGGCTATAGCTCTAGCGATAGTAGAAAGATTGACAAGATGGGCGATACGTTTACTCAAGTGATGGCGTTCTTAAACTCGCGCTATCGTGCGATGTATACCGAGCAAGGCGTTAGCGTTGATACTATTCAAGCAGTACAGGCGATTAATCCACATATGCCACTTGATTTTGATCAGCGTATTCGTGCAGTACAAACATTTAGCGAATTGCCACAAGCGTCGATGTTAGCAGATTCAAACAAGCGAGTTGCCAATATTTTGGCGAAATCTGAAGGCGCGGTAGCTGATGATGTCAAAGCATCATTACTGACTGAAGATGCTGAAAGGTCTCTATATCAAACTGTGCAACAAGCGCAATTGGATGTCACCCCATTACTTGAGCAAGCTGACTATACGCAAGTATTGCAGACGCTTATTAGCTTAGATGAGCCATTGACGCAATTCTTTGATAATGTGATGGTCAATAGTGAAGATGTAGCGCTCAAAGCCAATCGCTTAGCACTGCTCAAACGAGTGCGAGCCTTGTTCTTGACGGTTGCTGATATTAGTGAGTTGCAATTATAATATTGTGAGCATAGTTGTCACATCATGCAATTTTAAAAAAACTGGCTCACTGTAGCCAGTTTTTTATATGACTATTCTGAAGTGTTGAGTTTATAATGTATTCAGCCATATTTGAAGGAGTTCTGCCGTGTCAGCTGTTATTATCATCATCCTCATTATCTGGGCTTCGATGTGGGGATTCTATAAGTTTATGTACCCGCGCGCGCCCAAAAGCATGATGCCAAAAAAAGGTGATGTCATTACACCGCGTCAGTGTGACTTTTGTGGCAATAGCTTGGCTGAGTATCGCGGCGTGCTTGAAAACGATGTGAACGCTAAAACGATTGATGTCAGCGGCGATACTGATCCCAACATAGCGGCAGAGAGTATGGATAAATCAGCATCTGGCGAGCTGTTCTTTTGCAATTATGAACACCAAGCAGATTTTCATGCAGGCAAAACGTATCAATAAGAAGTATAAAATAGACTTATCTATTGACCATAAAAAACGCTTAGTTTATAAAACTAAGCGTTTGATGTATTTATAAGCATCAACAACAGCGTTGGTTTATAAAATAGAATGAGCGTCTTGGATGACTTTATTCAGTAGAGCTACAGATTGCTTGTCCTGCTGCCCGCGATCTTCTTCATTTCTTTCATGAGTTTGGATTTTCTCATATAAATCTAAGCAGCATAGTACCAATAAGCTTTCTTGGCTAAGGCTTGGTGCATCTCTCTTTAAATTTAGCGCATAGTCATTGATATAAGAAACTGCTGAACGTAACTCTTCTTGCTCATGTACTGGGCAATAAATTGGATAAGTCACCCCTGCTATCGCAATATCGACTTTTTTAATTTGTGGTTCCGGTGCGCTATGCACTTTAGTGGCAGCGCTGCTTTGCGTATTTGCATTATTTGATGCAGTACTTTGTGCTTGAGGTTCAGTTTTTTGTGCCTGACTGTTTTTTACTTGATTGGTTTCTACTTGAGCGTTTTTTACTGGACTGGTTTGCGACTGTTTTTCTGTGGTTTTGTTATGGTTGTCGGTCATGATAAATCCTACAATGTCTGGTCAATAAAGTGGAAGAGGGATGCTGTCATCGTGAGCGTTTGTGAGCTTCATTAACGAAAATAGTGCTAACTTTCGATTATAAGCGACTACTGGCTTTCTGTTTGATCAATACGGGTTAAGCGTTGCAATACCACTTGTGTACGCTCAGCTGCCAATTCATTTTTCTTTTTTAAGTCGCTGTTTTGCTGCTTGATATCGCTATACTGCTGCTTTAATTCATTATTATGCTGTTTTAGGTCATGATTTTGTTGTTGCAGATGCTCAATTTGCTTGTGTAATTTATCTTGCTCTTCGCCTATCATATGGTGCGCTTCAGCTAAGCTTTGATAGCGCTTATCGAGATCATGAAATTGTTTTTTGACACCATCGCGTTCTGTATAGCTGCCATCAAGTTTGGTTTTTAGGGCGCTAAGCTCTTTTGGATCGGTAAGAGGTTGTTGCTTGAGGCTGCTAAGTTCAGCACTGACAAGCTGATACTGTTTTTTGATGTCGAGTATCATTTTTTCTAATATTCTAAGTTGGTCATACATAGTCAGTTTTTATCCTTAACAAATAAGCGTGAATGAATGTTGTTGTCTGCGTTTAATAATGCCATAGGTGACCGCATAATATCTATACCAACAAAGTAATTACCAGCAGTGGGCTTGATCTCTTTGCTTTTATGAATCGCTGCTTTTTCAAGAACATCGTGCTACGTTTATTCTTATTTTATAAGCAATCATGAACCATCAATTATTAACTATGAATTATTAGGACATCTATTATGAATGACAATATCTCTGGCTGGAATACGTGGCTAAAGGCTTTTGACGACTGGACTGATGTGTCTATCAGTGAGGTGCATGGCCTAATGACGGGGCTAATGACTGCTTGCGACGCACCTGATGAGCAGGTATGGGCCAAGGTGTTTGAAGAGCTGAGTTTTGCGCCACTACCTGACGAAGCGTTGACCTTGCTGACCGAAGAAGCCGAAGACACCGTATTTCAGCTAAAAGACAAAGACGATGCTTATTCTTACACGCCATTAGTACCCGATGATGAACATGATTTATACGAGCGCGTGATGGCATTGAAACAGTGGGCAAATGGTTTCATGACAGGTTTCGGTATCACTGATTGTCGTCTGAGCAGTGAAGAAAACGAGATGCTTACTGATTTGGCAAAAATTGGTGGTATTCGTTTAGAAGATGATGAAGATTTTGAAGGCGGCGAAGAGTCTTATTTGTACATTTATGAGTTTGCCCGTATGGTACCAGTGAGCTTTGCCACTCGTCAGCGTAAGCCTGTCAAAGACATTGCGCTAATTGCGGGTCTTGCTATCGATGCCAAAACCACCAAAGAGCTGCAAACTGAAGGTAAGGCTTCTAATACTAAGCCAAAACCGATGCCACCTGTTATTGATGTGATGAATCAAAACCATCCATCGTAAGTCAGATCCGTCATAAAGGGTTTGATAGGATATGATGTACTATAGTTGATCTGGTTTTAGAAGGGTACAGCACTACTGGGGTTAGTTATTCGCAGCCTCTGGCGGCTAGCTACAGCAAGCAAGAAAAATCGACCCCAGTCGTGATTGATAATATTTGTATTTCTTTTATTTATGACTGATTATATAGTGAGTTTATTACAAAAGTGTTATAGCGCTATTGGTATGAATTTTACGCAGCCTCTGGGAACGCAGCACGCCAGTAAAATTTATACCAATAGCGCGTTTAAATTTTCATAACATTTTTGTTTTCATCTGACTATATATAGCCTAACAAGGATGGTGATTTGCCATAAGACAATAAAAGGGTGACTGAGATGATAACTGACAATGATATGATTCATTTGCGCCGCTCTATTGAGCTTGCTACCGAGGCTCTAGAGGCGGGTGATGAGCCATTTGGGAGTGTATTGGTCTCTGGTGATGGTCAAGTGTTGCATGAAGACCGTAACCGCGCCAATAGCGTCGATGCTACTTATCACCCTGAGATTGCTGTTGCCCAATGGGCAGCAAAGCACATGACGGCAGAAACGCGTGCGCAAGCAGTGGTTTATACCTCAGGTGAGCATTGCGCCATGTGCTCAGCGGCTCATGCGTGGGCAGGGCTTGGTCGCATTGTGTATGTTAGCTCATCAAAACAGTTGGATGAATGGATGCAGGAGATGGGTGTAAAATCTTCATCACCAATCAATTCATTGAGTATTCAAGAGGTAGCACCAAATGTGCCAGTTGAAGGTCCGATTGCTGGATTAGATGCAGAAGTAAAAGCGCTGCAACAACGTGCATTTCAAAGACGCTAAGGCTCTTTTTATCTTTATCGTATTAAGGATTTTTTATGACTGTATCAACTCGTACTGATGGCTTATCTCACGCTGTAATGGATACTGATTATCCATTGAATAGCATTGACTGGCTCACAAGGCTGATAGCCTTTGATACGGTCAGTCGTCATTCAAATTTAGCATTGATTGAAGACGTGCAACGCTATTGTGAGCAATTAGGCTTAACCGTAGATTTGACCTTTAATGATGCCAAAAATAAAGCCAATTTATTTGTCACCGTAGCAGCAGGTGGCAATGCTAATAACAGTGCTAATATCGTCAATCATGGTTTGGTGCTATCTGGTCATACTGATGTGGTGCCAGTTGATGGTCAAGAGTGGACGTCTGAGCCTTTTGCGGCGACGATTCGCGGTGACAAACTATACGGACGCGGTGCTTGCGATATGAAAGGCTTTATTGCGTGTGCGCTGACACTATTGCCAAAAGCGGTGAAGCTGTCTAACGCAGGTCAGCTGCGTCGTCCCTTACATTTGGCGTTATCCTTTGATGAAGAGGTTGGCTGTCTAGGTGCACCCTTAATTTTGGCAGACTTAAAAGCTCGCGGTATTACCCCTGATTATTGTATCGTTGGTGAGCCGACCAATATGACGATGGTCGTGGCGCATAAAGGCATTGCCGTTTATCGCTGCCGCGTCCACGGAAAATCAGCACACTCATCATTGACAGCGACAGGTGTGAATGCCATCAGTTATGCCAGCCGCTTAATTGGTTACGTTGATAGTTTAGCAGAAGAAATTAGCCATCGTGATGACAACGACGCGCTGTTTGATGTTCCGTATTCAACATTGTCTGTGGGCACGATACAAGGTGGTACAGCGACGAATATCGTGCCCAATCTGTGCGAGTTCACCTTTGATTATCGCAACTTGCCGCATATGACACAGGATGATATTCTGCTACCGATTCAAGCAAAAGTCGCAGAATTAAGCGCACAAATGCAAGCGCGCGCTGCCGATACCGGCATTGAGCTGATGCAAGAAGAAAGCGTACCGGCAATGACAGATGATGAGAGCAGCGAGCTACAAGCGCTAATAGCCGCACTGACAGGCGAGAGCAAACGCCATAAAGTTGCTTACGCCACAGAAGGCGGGCAGTTTACGAATAGCGGTATCCCAACGATTATCTGTGGTCCCGGTAGTATTGAGCAGGCACATAAAGCCGATGAATATGTCGAGTTAATTGAGATTGAGCACTGTGATAGCTTTTTACAGCGTTTATTAGAAAGTTGTACTACGGATAAATAAACCGCGAGGCTTAGGTCTTTGTATAACAAACACCGTCTTTATGGCGGTGTTTGTTTTTTTAGTGATGTATTTGGTTCAAAATAAAAAAGCAGGGGTTAGGTGATGTCTTCGCATCTATAGTTAACATATCTCAAAAACGCTACAGTGCTGCTGGTATAAATTTTTTGCAGCCTCTGTCTGCGTAGGCACAGCAAGCAAGAAAAATTAATATCAGCAGTACTTGATGTATCGATATTGCTTTTCCCTGACTATATTTGCGGTATATTTTGCAAGTACGTTTTTTATCTCAGCGACACCAGGTCCGAATATGTTAGTGGCATTTCAATATGGCATCAATTACGGGGTCAAGCGGACATTATAGACGCTAGCAGGTCTCAGCCTTGGGCTGTTTTATTTGCACCAATGATTAAGCTAAAACTGCTTCAATCTCGCCTTTTACCATGTGCGGACTCACAAAGTCAGTGATGCGTACGCTCACAATTTTACCCAACATCTCATCCATTTTATCAACATCGTAAGGGAACATGACCGTACGGGTATTGTCTGCTGTACCAATTAGACAATCAGGATGACGATTGGCAACTTGCTCAACTAAGACGCGAGTTGTAGTGCCAACCATCTCATGGGTTTTAGCAAGCGTTGAGTCAATAATCACTTTTTGGAATTCTGCCAAGCGCTCTTTCTTAGTTTTGAAACTCACATCGTCCGGCAGTTCTGCTGCTGGTGTACCCGGACGCTTAGAGTAGATAAAGCTATAAGAGTGATCGAAGTTTAACTCTTTTGCCAAGTTCAACGTATCTTGAAAATCTTGCTCAGTCTCACCGGGGAAGCCAATAATAAAGTCACTAGATAAGTGAATATCAGGACGTATGGCTTTGAGCTTATTGATCTGATTGATATAAACATCAATGGTATGGTTGCGCTTCATTGCTGCCAATATCGCATTTGAGCCGCTTTGCACGGGCAGATGCAAGTGTGATACCAGCTCTGGCAATTGCGCATAAGCGTCAATGATGTCGTCGGTGAATTCTAGCGGATGGCTGGTGGTATAACGAATACGCTCAACGCCATCGACGTGTGAGACATAGTGTAAGAGTTCTGCGAAACGGCAAATACTGCCATCGTCTTTTTCGCCGCGATAGCCGTTGACGTTTTGACCAAGTAGGTTGATTTCACGCACACCTTGCGCCGCTAAGCTATCAATCTCAGCCAATACATCGTCCAGTGGACGTGATAATTCTTCACCGCGGGTATAAGGCACGACGCAAAACGAGCAATACTTTGAGCAGCCTTCCATGATAGAAACAAAGGCTTTAAATCCTTCTACTCTTGGTTCTGGTAAAAAATCAAACTTTTCGATACTGGGGAAAGATACGTCCACTGTACCAATACGGTTTTTTGGCGCAATCTCACGTTGCTCGTGCGACTGGTCATACAATTCTGGTAAACGGTGCAAGGTTTGTGGACCGAATACCATATCGACATAAGGCGCGCGCTTTTGGATATTATCGCCTTCTTGTGAAGCGACACAGCCGCCAACACCGATGACAAGGTCAGGGCGTTTTTCTTTGAGTTTGCGCCAGCGACCCAATTCTGAAAAAACTTTTTCTTGGGCTTTTTCGCGAATAGAGCAAGTATTCATCAGCAGTACATCGGCTTCGTCGATATTATGCGTCACTTCCATGCCATGTGAGTCGCCAAGGACATCGAGCATTTTGCCCGAGTCATAGACATTCATCTGACAGCCTTGGGTGGTTATAAATACTTTTTTATTTGCAGCTTTTACAGGTGCTTGAGCTGAACTTAGTTCATTGAGTGCGGTGACGGCAGCAATGTCAGAGGCAGCAGCGTCATCGATACGGGGATTGAATACAGTAACACTCATAAGGATAAGTCCATGATTGACCAAAAATATAGCGGGCTAGCCGATTAACAGGTGGCATATTTTATCACAACCCTGCGCTAATGTGAAAAGTTAGCGTCTGCTCATTATTATAAGTAAGTTCAATTATTTATAATAGTATCAATTGCTTATCGGTAATCATGTTGTTATAACGAAGATGCATAATGATTGATGCCGATTTGTGCGCAATAACACCTTCGTGTTACGCGGTGCTCTCCAATTTATTAATGAAAAGTAAAGCTTATCGTTGAAAGTGCAACGAGTATAGTATGATGAATGTCACCTTATTAGCGTCATTGAATAAATGCCGATTTCTATCTGTCTAAAATATCGATTTAGACGTGTATTTTTTAAACCGATATTTTAGAATCGTTTGATTAGAATCACTTTTTTAAAAGCCTTTTTAGAATATTATTTAAGACACATTATATAAGACCCACTATAAAAGAGAGTCAGTATGAAAAAGCCGCAGGTTGCTCCTGATATGATTGACAAAAACACCTATCAAAATAATACGCAAAAGAGGTCTAAAGTAATGACACTCAAAAAAAGCGCACTGAGCTTGGCAACGGCAGTCGGTGTCTTGGGCTTTTCGCAAGTGGCCTGTGCAGAATTGACATGGGGTGAGAGCGGCAGTTCTGAGCAACAAGGCAAGTATCAAGTAGAGCGCTATCAGCCTGATGGTTACCAGCCAAATAGTCAGCAAAGCAGTTCTCAGCAAAGTACTTTTCAACAAAATAATGCTTATCAAAACAGTGCTTATCAACCAGACAATGGGGTGGGTTCATTCACCGCAGCAGCCATTGCGGCAGAGCGCGGTGATGTCAATGCGCTTTATGATTATGAGCAAGCGATGAGCGGTGGCTTATTTGCCATGTATCCTACTTACTGGCGGATGAATGTAGATTTGAATTCGCAAAGCCCTGCGGCAGTGTCGCAGTTTGTGCGCCAATATCCAGATACGGTCATGGCAGAAAAGCTAGCGGCTGATTTTGCTGAAACCAAAGCGGGTTCAAATGATTATGCTGCTGTGCGCCAAGTGGCAAATCTGATCACCAATGCCGATGACAGTGAGAAATGTGCCGTTGCGCTTGGGTTTAATAATGGCGGCGATACCATGCGCGCTATGGCGGCCAAGTCTGATGTCTGGCTGACCACCAAAAAACAGCCAGCTCTATGTGATCAGCTAGCGCTTGAGATGAATAACAATGCTTTGATTAGCAATTCAGAGAGAGTCTCTCGCCTCAAGCGTATGCTACGTAAAGGCAAAACCGGCGATATCATGGCGTTATCTTCGCGCTTAGGTATGCCCATTCCTTATGCGTCATTGAGTGAGATTCAGCTCAATCCTTCATCGTTCTTTAGTCGTTTTGCCCGTGAGCCTGCCAGCCAAACCAATCAATATCTGTATCTTTATGCGATGGGACGTGTTGCCGAAAAGTCTTATCGTGAGGCGGCGTTGCAGTTAGAGTTTGATATCAAGCAAGACAATCAGCGTTCAGCCAAATTATTAACCGATGATACTCGCCGCGCAGCTTATCGTACTCTTGGTGTACAGCGCATGAATCACAATACCGATGATGGCTTTAACGTTGAAGCCGTCGACTGGTTCCGTAATAGCTTAGACAATGACTTTAGTCTTGAAGAAGCCGAATATTATGCCATGGCAGCGATTCGTTTTAGTCGCTGGGATGATGTGGTCGAAGCCATCTCAAGAATGGATGCCGAAACCCAAAAAGCCAATCAATGGCAATATTGGCTGGCGCGCGCTTATGAGCAGTCAAATGATGGCAGCAAGCGTAATACTGCTAAGAAAATGTATCAAAATCTCGCCAAAAGTAATGAGTATTATGGTCTGATGGCAAAAGAAAAAGTGGGTCAACGTTTTGATGCCAGCCGTTTGGGCGGTAGTAACTTACCTAATGTCAGTAGCGCGGATCGGGCGCGCGTCATGCAAAATCCACATTTTGCCCGTGCATTTGCGTTATATAACGCTGATGCCAGCCGTGCTTATGCCAATCGTGAGTGGAACTGGGCAATCAAAAAAGCACGTGACAACCGTGATGAAAAATTAATTATTGCCGCAGCGCGTCAAGCCTATGATATGGGTTGGCTCGACCGTGCGATATATGCCATTGACAATACCGACAACGTCAATAGCCTTGCGATATCACATCCGATGCCGCACCAAGATGCTGTGGTACGCTACAGTCAGTCTGCCGGTATTGATCCTGCTTGGGCATATGGCATTATGCGTCAAGAGAGCCGATTTGTAGCCTCTGCACGCTCGAATGTTGGGGCAAGTGGATTGATGCAAGTCATGCCCGATACCGCAAAATATATCGCTCGTAATTTGGGTGAGACCTACAGCGCAAGCCGTGCCAATAGCGGCGATACCAATATCCGTTATGGTACATGGTATATGGGTGATATCTTTGGCAAGCTAAACAGTCAGCCTGTATTGGCAACAGCGGGCTACAATGCTGGTCCAAACAATGCCAAGCGTTGGCAGCCAACCTATGGCTCACTGGCAGCGGATCAGTACGTTGAGTCCATTGCTTTTCCTGAAACCCGTAATTACGTCAAACACGTGATGGAAAATGCCACCATCTACAGCAGCTTATTGGGTAATGGTCAGCCAATCACTCAGCGTATGGGCACTGTACCTGCTGCATTTTGATTTGAGTAATAGTAAAAAACCATTAACAATAAAAGGTTAATGGTTTTTTTACAGCTGCAATTTGCTGTCTTAGCATTCGTATTTTGACGACCAAATTTTTTTAATAATGACAATGGTCAATATATAGTCAATGAAAAGTAATATCGACACATTAGGTACTGCTGGTATCAATTTTTCTTGCTTGCTGTGTCTACGCAGACAGAGGCTGCAAAAAATTTGTACCCGCAGTACCGTAGCGTTTTTAGGATATTTTGGCTATAGATGATTCATCTATTATATAGGTTTACGTTTTTGCTATAGATTAACAGGGGCATTTTGCTACCATTGTTGTCATTATAAGTGATTTTTTTATAAGGTATTTTTGAGACAATCAATCGATGCTTTGAGTCTGATTAGCCAATTTGCGTAACATTAATCAAATCTATAAGCTACTTTGCAAAAACTGATTTTTATTGTTGCTCAATACTTTGTATTTTTATGATTAAAGACACCTCAATTTGCCCATATCGTTGCTTAATTAGGCGTCGATTATCTCTTTAAACCAAGGTGGGCTTGATGCCAAAAATAGTGATACCCAAGTATGCAAGACAGAACATGATGAGTAAACAGCCTAATACTACAAGCTATACATTTATGAGTATCGCCGCATTATTATTGCTGCAAGGGATGATAGCTATGCCTGCCCAAGCGGCTAATGCGAGTAAAAGTGGTCAGCGGGTATTGATGATTGAGATGACGCCTGCTTTGTGTAGCTTGCAACCGACGCGTTCGCGTATGCGCCAGTGTCTAGAAGGTTATTCTTTGACTGTGTCAGGTTTAGACATGGGTTATGGAGAACGCTGCGGACGTGGTAGTGAACCGCGTATCACACCGCTACAGTTAAAAGTTGTCAACCGTATTATGCCTGATACCACAGTGCGTACCCAAGCGTGGCAACGTTATGGTGCCTGTAGTCCATTAAGCTCTAGCAATTATTTCCGCCAAATTACCAATTATGCTGGCGCTTTAAAGCTGCCAAATGAGCTCAATACGGGTAACAGCTATACCGTATTGAAGTCTCGTTTTATTGGTCAAATGAACAGCTTAAATAGTGGTATGACTCCTGCCAGTATTGATTTGATTTGTCAGGCAGGTACGCGCCAAATGATATTGACGGATGTACATGTCTGTTATGAAGGCAGTGAGTTTGGCAACTGTCGTAATGTCGTGGACAATTGTGGCAGTAAATTCGTCATTTCAGGCGGTAAGTAATACGTTTTTATCTTTTCTGGTTGTCTCTTGTTTTAATTTGGATATCTTGCGCATAAGATATCCCCATCCTGCTATACAAACTGTCGATACTTTGTCGTATAAAATGTAACAATATAGTTAGGAATAGGTTTCTTGCTTTACCTAGACGCTTAATAGACTGAAGTGCTACACTAGCTGCCGGTTTATGGCTATTATATTAATCGAGTAAGTATTCAGCGAGTAAGTCGCTATCTAAATCGATAATCACCAATTAGAATCGTGAATATCTAATCAATAATTAGGGAGTATTCAATGTCAATGAAACAGCCTGTACGCGTTGCCGTGACTGGTGCCGCTGGTAATATTAGCTATGCTATGTTATTTCGTATTGCCTCTGGCGAGATGTTAGGTAAAGATCAGCCAGTGATTTTGCAATTACTTGAAATCGCCCCAGCACTTGACGCCCTAAAGGGTGTGGTCATGGAATTAGAAGACTGTGCGTTCCCGTTATTGGCTGGAATTGTCCAAACTGATGATGCCACCGTGGCTTTTAAAGACGTCGATTATGCGTTACTTGTAGGTTCACGCCCTCGTGGTCCTGGTATGGAACGTAAAGATTTGCTAGAAGCCAACGCTGCGATTTTCTCAGCGCAAGGTAAAGCATTGAATGATGTTGCTAGCCGTGATGTGAAAGCATTGGTCGTAGGTAATCCTGCTAATACCAATGCTGTTATCGCTCAGCGTAACGCACCAGATTTAGATCCACGTAACTTCACTGCGATGACGCGTTTAGATCACAACCGCGCAATGGCACAGTTGGCTGGTAAAACTGACAGCACCGTTAATGATGTGAAAAAAATGATCATCTGGGGCAACCATTCATCAACTCAGTATCCTGATCTAACTGCTTGTACCGTTAATGGTAAGCCCGCTTTAGACTTGGTTGATCGTACGTGGTATGAAGGTACTTATATCCCAGAAGTACAACAACGCGGTGCTGCAATCATTAAAGCGCGCGGTGCATCATCTGCCGCTTCTGCTGCCAACGCAGCTATTGCACACGTACGCACGTGGGTAATGGGTACTGATGAGAATGATTGGGTATCTATGGGTGTCTATTCAAACGGCGAGTACGGTATTGCCAAAGGTTTGATTTACTCATTCCCAGTGACTTGCGCTAACGGCGACTGGTCTATCGTAGACGGCGTCGATGTGTCATCAGAGTTCTCAAAAGAGAAAATGGCAGCCACTGAGCAAGAGCTTAGCGAAGAGCGTGATGCAGTAGCACACTTACTACCGTAAGTAGATAATTTACTAAAGCTATCATATAAACATTAGTATTAAAAAAAGCCCTCCTAAAATGTGAGGGCTTTTTTATATCTTAAGACTCAGTATTTAATTTATTACTAAGGCGTATCACAATTTTTTGACCCATTGAGATGATTATCGATTGAGTTGGAGACATGCCCTAGTACAGCGAGCCGTTAACATAATTGATAACGTTGGCTTAACGTTGAATAACAGCTTTTAAAAGAAAGCTTGCTACAATAAGTAGAGTATTTTAAATAATAAAGACAATTAAACTGGTAGCATTTAAGGAGAAAAAGTATGTTAGGTGAACCTGAATATAGTATGAATGAGCTATTCGCTCAGTTGGGACTGGATAGCTCTGATGAAGCGATCGATAGCTTTATTGAAAAGCATCAACTGGCTAAAAACGAAGAGTTGATAAAGTCTGACGTTTGGAATGACAGTCAACGTATGTTTTTACAAGAAGAGTGGACGCAAGATGCTGCATGGGTTGAAATTATTGATGAGCTAAATGTTCGTATGCATCCAGACGCGTAAAAACGGATAAATTTAAAAACAGATAAGCTCAAGGAAAAACCCACAGTTCTATAAGTATAGGACTGTGGGTTTTTTCTTTTCTATATTCTAAATATAAAATGTGTCGTTTAAGTGCTAGCTAGGCTGTTTTGCTCGCCATTCAATCAATTGTTGTACATCATGATGAATGCCTTCTTTTAGTGCATCCAAACTCTCGTAATGGCGCTCACCATGCAAATAATGCAAAAAGCGCACCTGCAAGGTTAAACCATATAAGTCGGCTTGCAGCTTTGGAAAATGCACTTCTAAGCGCCACTCGTGGGTTTTATCAACAGAAGGTCTGGTGCCGATATTAGCAGTACCAAATAGGCTATGTGGCTGCAAACCTGATATACCTTTATGGTCATTATCTGCACGTTTCTCTAAACCGTCTGCTATAACATTACCATTATTATCTAGGCTAACCACATCGACGGCAAAGATGCCATGTAAGGTAGGCTTAATACGTTTTAAGTCAATATTAGCGGTCGGGAAGTCCATGGTGCGACCAATTTTATCACCGTCAACGACCGTGCCAGTAATAGCATACTCTCGACCAAGTAATGCATTAGCCGCATCGATATCACCTGCCAACAATAAATCACGAATACGAGTGGAGCTGATGCGTGCTGCTTTATGATTATCGTCAGTAATCGTATCTAGATTGGTCACATGTAGCCCATAATCACGCAGAAATTGACTGTCGCCGGTACGATCATGCCCAAACTTAAAGTCATCACCCAGTACCAATGCTTGTACATTTAAACGCTGTGCTAAAATATCTGCAAATGCCTGCGCTGACAATGAGCGAAATTCGTTGTCGAAGCCTGCCACAATCAAGGTTTCAACACCATATTTTGCTAATAGCGCTTGTTTTTCGGCAAGATTGGTTAAACGGGCAGGGGCAGCAGCAGGAGCAAAGAACTCTCTTGGCTGTGGCTCAAATATCATCACAGCAGAGCCAAGATTACGCGCCTTTGCAAGTTCGCGTACTTGAGTAAGCATCGCTTGATGACCCAAATGCACACCATCAAAATTGCCGATGGTCAGTACACAGGGCGCTAAAGCTACTGGACTGGTATTGGTAGGCAGCGCGCTTGGCGAGGTCATCAATTGTTCAAGAAAATAGGTATTCATAAATGTTCAGCTATGATAGATGAAACCAGATGAAAAATAAAAACACGTCTGGATATAAAATCGATGTGTTTAAAATCAGCCATTATAAAGTAAAATAGCCACACTAACATCCTATAGTCTGCTGATAATGGCAGAACGTTGCTATCCGTTTGACAGCATAGTTATTTTACTCAGCTGAAGCTTGCTTGACTACCTAGAGCTCGCTTTATAGGATGGTCAAACCATTAACGATGAATAACCCATTACGGAGGTGTTATGTCTATGATAACAGCCAACCCAAATGCTAAACCTGTTTTTGGTCATACTAACTTGCCGACATTAACCAATAAGCTTGGCGATAAATCTATTGTGCAGTACGCAGTAGCAAATGATTTAGTAGAAGTTTTAGCCATTTATAATCAAAGTATTGCGGGCAAGCAGGCGACAGCCAATCTAACAGCAGTGACTTATGAAGAGCGCGCAGCTTGGTTTGCAGAACATCTCGATAGTGCAACGCGACCTATTTATGTCGTTAGAATGGCAGATATAGCTATGGAAACTGGCATACAAAAACAAGGTTCGCCAATCGTTGCATGGGGCAGCTTTAGCGATTTGTATGCGCGTCCGGCCTATCATATCAGCAGCGAGATTAGCATTTATATTCATAACGACTATCATGGTCAAGGGCTGGGCAGCCTATTGGCACGCTGGATGTTGCATCAAGCACCAAGCTTGGGTATTCATAATGTCGCTGCGCTTATTTTCGCCCATAACCAGCCAAGCTTAGGGTTATTTCGTAAGCTCGGCTTTGAGCAATGGGGTTTGATGCCACAAGTCTGTGATATGGATGGCTTTATCGCCGATGTGGTGATGCTGGGTAAACGTGTGATAGACAATGACAATAATAGCTAGGATGACTATGGTTACATTCCTGCTTTAGACCAGCATTTTTTACCCCAATATTTTCCATTCGCCATTGATTTTTTGCAGCTCATAAGCCAAAGGTGCAGGCTCACTTTGACCTTTTAATCTCAGCTCACCTGTGACCGTGGCTTTTGTTTTATCGCTATTGTACTTGGTGTCAATGATAGTGACCGCTTCAACCGTCTGCTTAAAGGCAAACTGAGTATTTTTCAACTCTTCAGCGAAATTTTCCATATCGACTTTATAGTATGATGCCGCTTTTTTAACGTCGCCATAATATAAGGTATCAAGCGCCAGTTTTACGGTATTTTCTGGCGTACCGGCTTGTGTTCGATTGGTTAGTATACTTGGCTCTTTTACAGCGGCTGCGATAGGGCTGATATCGTGACTAACAATGTCGGTATCTGTTTTAGCTGTAGTATTTTCTTCTTGTATACTATTAACATCAGCATTAGCTGCGACATCATCCGTACTCTTAGCGGTATCTACGGCAGATGAACTGTCTGTCGTCTCTTTCGCTTGATTGGTCTCTACATTATCACTATTGCTACAACCACTTATCAGTAGTCCAGTACTCAATAGAGAAAAGCCAAGTAAAGCAGTCGCAATAATCTTAGGTAAGCGTCGGGCGTTAAGCTGCTGAGTTGTCATATAAAACCTTAATAGTGAGTGATTAAACAATGAGCTATTATGGCAATTATCAACATCATTCATTGTCAATTCTCATATTGCGCTTGTTTTGGTTTGGTAAGCCAATAATTTATCTAGTGCTTTTAACCATGTTTCAGATGGCGCGGACGGAAACCTGTTGCCAATAACACGCCGCCGTAAATCACTGCACCGACCACACACATAATCAGTAGCGCAACCAAACGTTGCCATTGTGCCTTATCGGCTGGAAAGTACGGTAGCATGACATAAAGCACGGCGACCATGGCAGTGGTGGAAATCGCAAACTGCGCAAACAGTTTTTTCCAGTGACTGCCAAAACGAAAAATATCACGCTGATGCAAGAAGTAATACAGTAAGCCTGCATTTACAAATGATGCGCCAGTCGTTGCAAGTGCCAGACCGCCATGTAATGGAATTTCAAGAAAGTAAAATATCCCAATAAAGATAACACTAAAAATCATATTAGCAAAAACGGAAATAATACCGATTCTGACGGGTGTGCGGATATCTTGACGGGCAAAGAAAGCAGGGGCAAAGACTTTAATTAGCATAAAGCCTAAAATGCCACCTGCCATACTTTTTAGGGCTAGAGAACTCATTTGCGCATCACGTAAGGTAAATTCGCCGCGTAAAAATAGCGCTTGCATGAGCACATCTGACAGTATAAACAGTGCTGCTGAGGCAGGCACGCCGACTAAAATAATTAAGCGGGCTGCCCAATCGATGGTCTTTTTAAAACTGACATCATCTCTTTGCGCTTCACTTTTTGATAGGCTTGGCAAAATAACCGTCCCAATTGCCACACCAATTAAACCAAGGGGTAACTCGCTCATACGTTCAGCGGCATATAGCCACGAGACTGAACCACCAATCATCAAAGAGGCAAAGATAGTATTTAATAATAGATTAATCTGCGTAACCGATACCCCAAAGATAGCCGGTAGCATCAGCTTTAATATGCGTCTGACGCCTTCATGCTGGAAGTCGATTTTGGGCATCACCAGTAGTTTTTGCTGGGATAACTGTGGCAATTGCAGTAGGAGCTGTAATAAACCGGCGATAGCGACCGCGTAACCGAGCGCCATAATAGGCGTCTCAAACATAGGTGCAAAAACCAGTGCACCACCAATCATACACAGATTGAGCAATACGGGTGCAAAGGCAGGTGCCGCAAAACGTCCGTAGCTTTGTAAAATACCACTGGCAAAGGCTGTCATTGAGATAAACAATAAATAAGGAAAGGTCAGGCGTAGCAATTCAGCAGTAATCGCAAACTTATCAGGTTGATCGGCAAAACCGGGCGCAAATAAAGTCACGACCCACGGTGCCATTAAAATAACCACTACAGTAAGCATCGATAAAATTAACATCAGCGCGCCTGACGTACGACTGACTAATATCTGTACTTCTCGTAAGCTGTATTTTTCTTTATATTCTGATAGAACAGGTACAAAGGCTTGACTGAACGCGCCTTCAGCAAAAAGGCGTCGCAGAAAGTTCGGTATCTTAAAGGCAACCAAAAAGGCGTCCATCAGACCGCCAGCGCCAAAGACGCCTAATAAGACAATATCGCGTACCAGACCTAAAATACGTGACAGCATGGTCATGCTACTGACTACCATGGTTGAACGAAATAACCGACTTTTTGCCATGAGAACCTATTCTGCCAATTTGTTTAGTGATGGTTGCTTGCTGATTTACAAGAGTCAAAAAAACTGACAGATTATAGCACTTTCATAACCTAGGTAAATGTATTGAATAGGGAGTCTGTTATCAATAATACCTTTACCTTAGTTAAAATAAGATTTAAGTATCAAGAAGGCGGGCAATCATCTCACGCAATCTTGTCCATTCAAAATAAGCACCGGGGTCAGTCTTGCGACCGGGAGCAATGTCACTATGACCGGTCAGATGCCGACGGGTTTTGGGATACGCGTCATAGATTGCGACGATTGCTTTTGCCAATACCTCATATTGCGGCGCGCTAAAGGGCACAAAATCAGACCCTTCAAGCTCAATGCCAATGCTATAATCATTACACTCAGCTCGACCAAGATAGCTCGACCTGCCGGCATGCCATGCACGCTCGTTAAAATTCACAAACTGCGTCATCGTACCGTCACGCTCGATAAATAAATGTGCGGAAACTTCAGCCCCTTTTATCGTCTGAAAATAAGGATGGGCGTCCCAGTCTAATTGATTGGTGAACAAGGCTTTGACGTAGTGGCTGCCACCATCGCCGCACGCGCCAAACTCGTTAGGCGGTAAGCTGATATTGTGAATAACAATCGTATCAATGCTGGTGTTTTTAGGTCGTTTATTAGCGTTCGGAGATGCAAGCCAAGTGGCTGCTGATAATTGACCCTCGTTGATAGTCATCGATGATGCTATAGACATAATGCTCTCTTTTATCATGGTTATTAATCAGCAGAAAAATGCGTTTTATCATAAATTTTGTATAAATAAATAGCAAATATATCGTCATTTCAGTATAAATAAGAGAGACGCAAATAATATTTTGCTAACAGTCTATTGTTACTAATAAATGTTCAAATTTTTAATGAGCGTCCGTCACGCGATAAGCGTACCACCTTTATAGTGCGAGATTTTACTTATGTCTATACACTCAGTTTTAAATCGTATTGCGCTAGATGGTATGCCAATACCGCTTATCCGGTATGCACGTTTGCCCTTGGCGATAGCTGGACTGCTACTAACTGCGCAAGCACAGGCATTTTTACCAACGCCTGCTTCACTGGTCACAACTGGTGAGCTTGCCCTTAATCCCGATACCGATACCGATACCGATAACAATGCTAAAGCCAAAGCCGAAACAGTTGCTGAAACCGATGCCAAACAGCTGCTGACTTTATGGCGTGAGCAGGCTCAGATAAAAAATCTTGCCCAGCATACGACATGGCGCCGCTTATTATATTTCTCTGATGACAAAAAAGGCTTGTTTGGCAAAAATAAAAACATCAGCACGGTCGATAACGCTCGTTTCTTTTTGAGCCCAAATGGGCGTGAGGATTCAGCTGCTGAGCTTGATGCCATGCTTGTTGCATTCGCTGATGAGATGGCTAAGACAACGAATAGTGCCAAAGCTAATAATGCCAAAGCTAATAATGCTGCCGAAGCTAGTAATAGTAACTCTGCGCTATGCCGTTTTCCAGCGCGTACGCAGTGGTTGAGCGAGACATTGGGCATTGATAATTCAGCGATGCAGGTAACTTGTCCAGAGCTGACGGCATGGATGCAAAAACTGGCACCTGAGCAGCTGTCTATGATGTTTGCGCAAGAGTACTTAGACAATCCTCAGTCTGCTTTTGCTCATACTTTATTGCGTATCGACTCAAAAGCAAGCGTGGCTGACCCAAGCCAAATTCATCATGCTTATGCGCTAAATGATACGGTCGATGGTGATACCAAGGATAACTTTGTACTGTACACCATCAAATCTATGACGGGTGGCTATAACAATCTGATTGAGATTGACCCTTATCCAAAAAAACTGGCCAATTATCTGCAAGACGATGAGCGTGATGCATGGACGTATCGATTGGACTTGAGCCCGGAGGAAGTAGAGCAAATCATACTGCATGTTTGGGAGACCAAAGATGTAAAACTGCCCTATTATTTTACCACCGACAACTGCGCCTCTGAGATTTTGCGCTTGATAGATGTGGTACGTCCAGAGCAGCATTTGTTAAGTCAGTTGCCTTATGCCGTTATTCCATCAGACGTGGTACAGCTACTGAATCAAGAAGGTTTGCTTGCCAGCACCAACTATACGCCGGCTGATAGTACCTTACGCCAAGCACAATTGAATAAAATCAAACAGCAGCGTGATCAGCTCGGCTATCATAACAATCCAAAACAGTCGCTTAATGAGATTAAGTCGGCGCAGCTAAATACGGTTTCGAGTATGTCAGCCGATGGTCAGACGTTACTCAATCATCAGATTGCGGTCTCAGATACCAATCCTCTTAATAGACATTCGCTGCAAATGGGACATATTGGCATCGGTCAGCGCGGGGATAACAATTACATTGATCTTGGCGTGCGCGCAGGCTATCACGATACCCTTGATAGTCCATCTGGTTTTCCGCAGTTTTTTGATTTAGAAGGTGCAGCGGCGACTTTTCGTTTGTATGACACAGATAATGATAAAGCCAATCAGCCAAAAAGTGTGCTGTTACAGAATTTGACTGTCATTAAAGGGCGTTCTTTTAATCCCGTCAATTCTGCCAAAAAGGGCAAAACCTGGGGCGCGAGTATCGAGGCTACGCGCGTAAACGATGGCTCGCAGCAAGACGGTAGCGATCATTTAGTTGGAAGCTTGGGCTATGAATCAGGATGGTCATGGGCATTTGGCACGCCTAGTGCAGGTACAGGCGAGATGCCGCCGCAGCTCTGCTATACCTTTTTGGCAGGTACCGCGCAAACGGGACGTGGTATCAATAAAGGCTTTCGTGTCGGCGCAGGCGTGAACGCTGGTTGTCGTTACCAGATTAACAATCAGTTACGCGCGCAGGCTGAATTGCAACTGCCATATTGGTATCATGGCAGCAGCGATGGCTCTAACGTCCGTGGTCATTATTGGCAGCCGATATCAAGCTTAGGGCTGCAATACGATATCGACAAAAAGCAAGCATTACGTATCAATGCCAATTATGAATGGCAAGATCGCATTGATGCCAACGACGATGTTCAGTTGTCATATCGCCGCTATTTCTAGTAGCCAACAGTACTTTAAGTAGCATATGAAAGGCAGGCAGAAATTATGATGAATACGCACAATATATTAATTATCGGTCAAGGTGATATTGGATTGCCAGTGACCAATAAACTTGCGCAAGACGGCTTAAACGTCACTGGGCTGGCACGTCGAGAACGTCAGAATTACGCATTGATTGATAAAGCTAGGTTTATGCAAGCCGATGCGTTGACGCTCACGGCGGAGCAGCTGCAAGATTTTACTCATATTGCGATTATCGTCACCCCTGATGAGTATTCAACCAGTGGTTATCACAACAGCTATTTGGCGATTAATCAGCATTTAGCAGTGCTTGCGGATAAACTATCCAATCTTCAGCGCATTGTTTTTATTTCTTCAACGGGTGTCTATGGGCAAGATAATGGCGAATGGATCGATAAAGATACCGTGCCGATGCTGCCTAGACGCGAAGCGTCACAAGTGATATTGCAAGCAGAGCAAATGCTGCAACAAGGTTTTGATGATAAAGCAATCATCATCCGTCCAAGTGGCATTTATGGACGCGAGCGCTTAATGCGTGTGCGCAAAGCCAAAGCGCCACAAAAACAGCCGATAGCAGCTGGCACGTGGACCAATCGCATTATGGACTCTGATTTGGTGACTGTTATTACCAAGGTATTGACGATAGAAGAAACAAAGCCTATTTATATTGCAACCGATTATCTACCAGTGACTTCCTTTGCGCTGACCACTTGGCTATGTGAGCAATTAGGTGAAGCGGTACCAGTACTTGACGATAAAAATACTGCTATAAGCGGGAAACGGCTACATAGCAATATTCCGTTAGCGTGGCTGACGTATCCTGATTGGCAAGTGGGATATGAAGATATTTTGCGTCATCAAAATTGATAGCATTGATAGCATTGATAGAGCCGCTATAGCCCTTAAATACATTTTTAAATATATTGTTCATGGGTGCTATTTTGTAAGGGCGCTCACTTAGGAAAATTTTATGACCCAGCCTTTTATTTCTGAAGATGGCTTACTCAGCACTGATTTTGCGGCAGATGGTCAGTATGCACACAGTCATGCGCAGCAATTAGCTGCTTCACCCAATAGTAACCAGCCCGCCATTGTGCATCCTAATTTTGACCCCACGCAATCACCACTAGATCCTGCAAGACCGCTAACGGATATTCCAGAACCAGCGCGACGCCTAAATGGTCAGCTTCGCCGCTTATACGGCAATGCTGCGCGTTTTTATCAGCCTGATAAGGGCAGTTTATCGAAATGGGATATTATTGCTTCAGAGACATTGGCGGAGCATTTATCGTTACTAAGCGCTGCGAAATTGGTAGCGCTACCTGATGGTTTTTATCACACTCATAGCGAGCAGCCACTACTATCCTCGTTAAATGAGATGGTTTTGCTCGATATGTCAGATATTCAGCAAGCTATTCGAGCATATCCAAAGCTAAATCGTTACGGGTTTTTGTCAGCAGATGGTACAGATGAGTTAAACAGTAAAGGAGATAATCATAAGAAAGACACCGCTAAAGCCAAAGTATCTGCTGCACTGTCTCTGCGCGCCCTGACCAAACGTTATAATCCTGATGAGCTGTTGAGTAGTATGTATGCGGATGACTGGCATGTGATATTGCAGCCGCAGCAGTTTGACACCGGCGAGGGCAGTTTGGCTACCGATATTATGGCGTGTAGCGTTGCGGTCTATGCTTTAAAGCAGTGTAATAGTCGCAAAAGTATCAATCATAGTTATAGCGCCGCGCAAATTTGCCAGTATGTTCGCAGTTATTTACTCAGTCAGAGTATTTGTGAGCCTACTCAGCGTCATGCCTATCGGCAAATTCGAATTTTTGCAGGTCATGTGATCGTTGCTGCTCATCACTTAGGTTTGGATATACAAGTAAGTCAGGACGGTCACGGTTATTTTAATCTCTCATCACGCTGTGGTCTTTTGACGCGCTATCCCAATATGCAAGATTATGATATCAATGGTTGGTCAAGTTAAGCGCCAACGCCTATAATGTGCTTCATTACAATCATTTTCAAAATAATCATTTTCAAACTTTCTTTTTGTTCATAGGAATTCTCTAATGCCCCATGCCCAATACGCTAACAATGTCCCATTTTCATCTCATGCCTTTATTCAACTGGCGTTAGACAACCAAGTCTTAAAGTTTGGCGAGTTTGTCTTAAAGTCTGGTCGCATTAGCCCGTATTTTTTTAATGCAGGTTTGCTTGCATCAGGTGAGATGTTGTCGCTATTAGCGCGTGGTTATGCGGATGCCCTAGCTGAAAAAGTGACTGAGCAGATGGCTACTACAAATGAGGGTAAAGGCGCACAAGAACTGGTTATCTTTGGTGCCGCTTATAAGGGTATTCCCTTTGTGGCAGCAACCGCACAGGCTTTATGGTTACATCATGGTATCAATGCCAACTGGGGCTACAACCGTAAAGAAGCCAAAACGCATGGTGAAGGCGGTAATCTGGTGGGCGCTAATGTCAAAGGCAAGGCAGTCTGGGTATTGGATGATGTGATTACTGCTGGCACAGCGATGCGTGAAGTGGTTGAGATTTTAGAGCAAGCAGGCGCGAGTGTTGCTGGCATTATTGTGGCGCTTGACCGTAAAGAGAAAGGCTTGGCTGAGCACTCGGCGATTCAAGAACTGGCAGCAAATTTAAACGTGCCAGTGCTTGCCCTTGTTGATATTGATGATGTAATCAGCTACTTGGCAGAGGGCAGTCATCCGAACAAAAATGCGACCCAACTTGCAAAAATGCAGCACTATCGTGCTCAGTACGGCGTATAGTTAAGCGCCGTCGTTGCTAGCTATATTGTTGGCATGCTGACATAGGGTTTATGTCCGTTTTATCTATTAATAACACCACGTAAATGAGTCTTCTTATGAGCCTAGAACAGCCAAAAAAATCGTTGAATATACTTGTCATTATGGATCCTATTGAGCAAGTTAATTACAAAAAAGACACCAGTCTGGCGATGATGTGGTCCGCGCAAGATCGAGGTCATCGTATTGGTTATTGTCAAATTCATGATTTATGGCTCGATCGTGGGCAGCTAATGGTCGATACGCAGTCGGTCACTGTCAAGCGTGATCCTCAAGATTTTTATACATTGGGCGACAAAAAGACGAGCACAGTTAGCGATTATGATGTGATTTTGATGCGTAAAGATCCACCGTTTGATATGCGCTTTATCTATGCAACTTACCTGCTTGATCATGCAAAGGCCGCTGGTGTGTTGGTGGTCAATGACCCACAAGCCATTCGCGATTGTAATGAGAAACTGTTTGCGACGTGGTTTAATGATTATATGAGCCCTACGATTGTGACCAGTAAACAGGCGCACATTCGCAAATTTATCGCTGAGCACCAAGATGTCATCGTTAAGCCGTTAGATGGGATGGGTGGTACGGGCATTTTCCGTTTGACCGCTGACAGTCCAAACATTGGTGTGACGCTTGAGATGTTGACTGAGCTTGAAACGCTGCCAATTATGGCGCAGCGTTATCTGCCGGAGATTAAAGAGGGTGATAAGCGTGTACTTATCGTCGATGGTGTCGTGGTAGATTATAGCTTGGCTCGTATTCCAACAAAAGGTGAAACCCGCGGCAATCTTGCCGCCGGTGGTAGCGGTGTGGCAATGCCGTTGACCGATATTGAACGCCAAGTAGCAGAAGTCGTTGCGCCTATTGTCAAAGCAAAAGGGCTGATGTTCGTTGGTTTAGACTTAATTGGTGGTCGCATTACGGAGATTAATGTGACCAGTCCGACGTGTGTGCGTGAGATTGATGACCAATGTGGTACAGACATTGCGACCGATTTTATCATCGCCATCGAGCGAAAACTGGCAATTTGATAGAGTTGCTGAAATTGGTTGCTGAAATTAGTTGCTGGGCTTGGTTGCCGAGAGAAGCTGTAAGAATAGAGTAATGTAATACCCATCTATGGGCACAATGAGCAAAAAACAGTTGTGCTAACATAGATCGTTAAAACGTCAGAGAATTAACGTTTTTATGAAGATATAGCGGTATTGATTGAAACCAAGTCGCGTTTACTCACGGCTTGGATTTTTGTTATTGGTCGGGCAGAAATGACTGTATATCAGACAGCGATTTACACTATACTATGCGGGCTTTTAAAGTGCCCTTATTACCCGATGATTAAGATGGCTATAGGACAATAAGTCCTTCATATCAATAAAGAAAAGATAGGCAGGCGTTCATGAAAACACCGCATATACTAATGATGGCTGCTGGGACAGGTGGGCATGTATTTCCAGCGCTTGCTGTTGCTGAGGAATTGACTAAGCGCGGTGCGGTGATTCATTGGTTGGGTACGGCAAACGGTATGGAGAATGGCTTGGTTGCACCAACGGGTTATACTTTTCATGCCATTGCTATGCAAGGCTTGCGTGGTAAAGGCGTTGGGCGTTTGCTGAAAATGCCCGTTACTTTATTATCAGCGACAATGGCGGTTATTAAAATTATTCGCAGTAATCAGATCGATATGGTCGTTGGTTTTGGCGGTTATGTGAGTGCGCCCGGTGGCATTGCTGCTCCTATTACCGGTACACCGCTGATTATTCATGAGCAAAATGCCATTGCTGGCATGAGTAATCGTTATTTGGCGAAGATGGCGACCAAAGTCTTGCAAGCATTTGAGAATACTTTTGGCAATAGTCAGCTTGATCGTAAGCTTGAAACCGTCGGTAATCCAGTACGTAATGCTATTAGTGGCGTTGCTGAGCCAAGTGTACGCTACGATATAAATGACCTGTCACCTTTAAAATTATTGGTCGTCGGCGGCTCGCTTGGTGCTCAAGCGTTAAATAATACTGTGCCAAAAGCGCTGGCGTTAATAGCGCATCCTCTTGAGATACGTCATCAATGCGGACGTAATAATGAAGCGGCGACGCAAGCGGCCTATGCCAGCGAAGATTTAAGCGCTCATCAGTTTACGGTACAGCCATTTATCGATGATATGGCTGCTGCGTATAATTGGGCCGATATTATTGTTTGCCGTGCTGGCGCCTTAACGGTCACTGAAATTCAAAACGTCGGTATCGCAGCGATTTTTGTGCCGCTGCCGAGTGCAGTTGATGATCACCAAACGGCAAACACGCGCACCTTGACGCTACATAAAGCAGCGATTTTATTACCACAAAGCGAATTAACGCCAAAACGCTTGAGTGATGAGCTTAGTGTGCTTGATCGATCTGCTTGCCTAGAGATGGCAAAAAAAGGTCATGCACTTGCCAATCGTCAGGCCTGCCAGCACGTTGCTGATATTATCTGGCAAACACTATAAATAACAAACACCAATTATTTTTTAATTACATTTTATCAGTCTTCTATAAAGAGAAAATGCTATGCCTACCTCTGCTAAAGCCCTAACGAAACGTTTGATTGAAATACCAGAAATGCGCCGTATTCAGCATTTGCATTTTATCGGTATTGGCGGTTCGGGGATGTGCGGTATTGCTGAGGTAATGAAGAACCAAGGCTATGAAGTAAGTGGTTCCGATATTGCTGAGAGTCTCGTTACTAAACGATTAGAGCAGATTGGTATCGATATTAATATTGGGCATGACTCAAAGAATATCGCCAATGCTGATGTCATCGTGGTATCGTCTGCGATTGACCGTAGCAACCCTGAAGTAACAGCAGCACTAGAAGCGCGTCTTCCTGTGGTACGCCGTGCAGATATGCTCGGTGAGTTGATGCGTTACCGTCATGGTATCGCTATTGCTGGGGCGCATGGTAAAACCACCACCACCAGCTTACTGACTACCATGATGGCTGAAGGAAATTTTGACCCCACCTATGTGATTGGCGGCAAACTTAATGCATCAGGTAAAAATGCAGCCCTTGGTAGTAGTCGCTTTTTGATTGCAGAGGCCGATGAGTCTGATGCCTCATTTTTATCATTACGCCCGATGGCAGCGATTGTCACCAATATCGATCAAGATCATATGGAAACCTATGGCAATAGTTTTGATAAATTAAAAGCGGCTTATATCCAGTTTTTGCAAAATATGCCATTTTATGGTCTAGCAGTGGTCTGCGGTGATGATCCAGAACTATATGCGATGATTGACGATATTGGACGTCCAGTATTGACCTTTGGTCTTGAGCCGTTTAACGATGTACAAGCCGTTGATTTGGTCACCGAAGGCACAAAAACCCACTTTACCGTATTGCGCCGTGATCATGAGCCATTGCATCTGACCCTAAATATTCCGGGTGTGCATAATGTCTACAATGCGCTAGCAGCTATCACTATGGCAACCGACGAAGGCGTCGACGATGCGGCAATTACTCGTGCGCTGCAGAAATTTGAGGGCGTTGGTCGCCGTTTTGAGCAGCATGCTTCTGTCACTATCGATGATGGAGATGTTTTACTGATTGATGATTACGGTCATCATCCTAAAGAAGTCGATGCCACCATCAAAGCGGCGCGTCAAAGCTTCCCGGAGCGCCGTTTGGTCATGCTATTTCAGCCACATCGCTATAGTCGTACGCGTGACTGCTTTGATGATTTTGTCGAAGTACTCTCAAGTGTTGATGAATTATTATTATTGGATGTCTATTCAGCCGGTGAAAGTCCGATTGCTGGTGCAGATACCAAAGCTTTAGCACGCAGTATACGTTTGCGCGGTGCTGTTGAGCCAACGATAGTTGATAAAGACAATATTGCCCCTGTCATGCAGCGATTATTAAAAGCAAATGACATGCTGATTACCCAAGGTGCCGGTAATGTGGGGCAGATAGCTATCGAATTGGCTGCCAACAATCTATATATCAAATAAGTCTTAAAAGAATGGCTTCAAAAATATTAGGAATATTACTTATGACCACGAATAACCCTCAAAAAAACAGCGACGATTTCAATAAAAACGCAGATAGTGCTCAAGATCATACTGCCCCTATCCTAAATCCAGAACCAGCATTGGCAGCGGCTGCACAAGCAGAACAAGACAAAACACAGACTACTAATGAAAGCTCTGATGCGCCACCAAAGATAAAAGTTAGTAACGTAAAAGAGGCGAGTGAGTTTGGTAAGGTTGCTGTGATTTACGGTGGCAATAGTAATGAGCGGAGCGTCTCTTTAGACAGTGGCGCTGCTGTATTACAAGCGCTACAAAACCAAGGCGTTGATGCCACGCATTTTGATCCTAAGCATCAAGACATTACCGAGCTACGCCAGTATGACCGTGTATTTAACGTATTGCATGGTCGCGGCGGCGAAGATGGTTTGCTACAAGGCGTATTGCAGTGGTTTAATATTCCACAGACAGGTTCAGGCATTTTGGCATCGGCACTTGGCATGGATAAAGTACGTACCAAGCAATTGTGGCAAGGCTGCGGTTTATCGACCGCGCCGTTCTCTATTCTTACGGCTGAAACCGACTGGCAGCAAGTGGTTAATATGCTAGGTCTACCACTTATTATCAAACCTGTTCATGAAGGATCTAGTATTGGCATGACCAAGGTGAATAACCTTGACGAGTTGCCTGCGGCGTATGCAACGGCGGTACAATGCGGAGATGTAGTGATGGCAGAGCGCTGGATCACGGGTCGTGAATTCACCATTGTTATCATCGATGACGAAGCGTATCCTGTTATTCGCCTAGAGCCTGCTGATATCACCAATTTTTATGATTTTGAAGCTAAGTATAACCGTAACGACACCAGCTACTATATCCCTTGTGGTCTAAGCATTAGTGATGAAAAGCATCTGCAAGACTTAAGTTTATCAGCGTTTCGTGCTGTTGGGGCCACAGGTTGGGGACGTATTGATGCCATGCAAGATGAAGCTGGCAACTTTTGGTTACTTGAAATTAATACCGTGCCAGGTATGACCAGTCATAGCCTAGTGCCAATGGCAGCTAAAGCTCATGGCATGGATTTTGAGAGCTTGTGCTGGCATATCTTAGCGCAAACGGTATAAGGCTCTATCAAATAGCCGTCTCTTATCACTCGTAATGTATCGCTAGAGATGCTATACCACAGCTTCCTGTAAAATTGTGTAAATTCATTATGAGTAGTAGGGGTTAGGCTATTGTTTGAAGATAAAATGCGTTAATATTGTAACTATCTCGCGGTTTTGGTGATAATTATGCAACGCTTTGGTAAGTCATTCATTAAATAAGAGAAATGTTACATTTAAAGGCAAATAAGTTCAGTTTATATCGCCTTTTAAAGTAGCAAATTGCTAGCATATCTATTAAATGAATTTTTACAAATACTAAAGTAATCAGTATATTTACATAAATAAAAAACATCATCGATTTTACGTAAATATAAATCGAATGGACAAAATATATAGATTATATGGATAAATATAGGGACGAAGTTTAATATGGCTCAAACTGTCAATGACGTCGCTGACTTGATGAGTGATAAAACCCGTCATCCAAAATCAAACTTCCAAGTACCGACTGCGGTCAGGTATTTTTTTACCGTATTGGTGCTTGGATTGTTAGTGCTGATATTGCTAATGGGCGGTAAGGCTTTACGTGACGCACCTCCAGCAGCTATTCATGTCAATCATCAAGGATTGACGGGCGCCGAATATCGGGCGCTGCAATATGTCATGAATCAGCAGAGTGTGAGCAGCTTTTTTACCTCTGATTTGCAAGCGCTGCGAGATATCACCACTGGTTTGGCGTGGGTTGATCAGGTCAGTATCAGTCGTGACTGGCAAAAAGGTATTGTGGTTACGGTATTGCCTAAGCAAGCAGTGGCAAATTTTGGTACGGAGCGTTTAGTGGATGCAACAGGCAATGTGTTTGTCCCTGCCGATAGCAGAGATTTAACGCAAGAGGAGTTTGCAACTTTGCAAGGCAATATGACTCAAGCGCCGGTCATTATGCAGCAGATGCAGCAAGTCAATGATTGGTATGCACCGCTTGGCTTGCAAGTTGCAGATATTATTTTGTCGCCAAGAATGACTTGGCTGATTCGTTTTGATAACGGGTTGCGTATCATCGTTGATAATGAGAATACGGCGCAAAAGTTGCTGAATTTGAGTCAGCTGTTGGGTAATCAATTAAAAAACCGCCGTGATGAGATGCAATCGGTAGATCTTCGTTACAAAAATGGATTTACGATTACATGGAATATAGCATCGCCAAAAGATAATGAAATACCTCCAAACGAAAAACCCCAAAGTGACATACCTCTATAAGTAATATATAGAGTAGCCAACACGCTAAACTTGTCTACTTTATTTTTTATACAGAGTAAACATACGCTATTATCAGATGATAATAGACTTATTTTAATGATTTAATGGAGACATCATTTGTTCTCCTGTTTAGCGATAATTTGTCTGGTACCATGAAAAATACTGAAAATCTGGTTGTTGTCCATTTAAGTGCCACGGCAGTTTATGTCGTTATTGGTAGCGTTGTGTCTGCAAGAGACATCCGTATTATGGGTGTGGGACAAGTTAAAAACAGCGACTTTTATCAAGGTCAAATCAAGCACCGTGAACGTTTGCAAGGCGCTATCAAACAGGCTATTCAAGAAGCGGAAGATACCGCCAATTGCCGTGTGCATAGTCTATGGCTCACGATGGCCACTCCTGAGCTATTGAGTAAAAATAGTGCTGGCAATGTCAGAGTAGAAGATGAGTTTGTCCGTGCTAAAGACATGGTCCAAGCGCTATCAAACGCCAAGTCGCAAGATTTGTCATCTGAATATTATTTAATGCATTGTTGTCAGCAAGGTATTTATATCGATAACCAAGAGTTTATGGTTGATGATGCCATTGACATGGTGGCACACAATATTACTGTGATGTATCACATGATGATGATGCCGGTTGCAGGTCGTCAGAATATCCAAAAACTATTGCAAAGCTGTGATGTTGGTATCGATCATATTGTGTTCGATGCGGTAACCAGTGCAGAATACAGCTTGATGAGCGAAGAGCGCCAACAAGGTGTTTGCTTGGTGGATATAGGTGCCAGTACCACGAGTATTTGTGTTTATAAAGAAAACAAGCTGATTTTTACCCATTGTATCGCAACGGGCAGTCATGAAGTGACGATGGATATTTCAGCTGATGTTGGTATCTCAATGATAGAGGCTGAAAAGCTGAAAAAATCGCATGGTACAGTGGATGTCAACAGTGTAGATCCAAGCTCATTTTTCTTGTTTAAACCTCAAGGTTCAGGCGATGAAATCAATATTGGTATCTACAACCTTGCTCGTATTATTGAAGCCCGTTACGTACAGATTTTCACTGAAGTGGTTCGTCAATTGCATGAAGCGGACTTATTAGGCTATATTGATAAGGGCATTGTGCTCACAGGCGGCGGCAGTGCGATTAAAGGCATGATACCATTTGCGAAAAAATTATTAAAAATGCCGGTGGTATTGAGCAATACCCACCCTGCGATTAGTGCTTATAATCATTTTGATAATGATGAATCTTTTAAGCAGCTGAATCTTCAGGTTAATGATCGGGCTTATCAAACGGCATTTGGTACACTTTTATACAGTCAAAGCGAGCAGTTTCGCCGCAGTGAAAAAAGCGAGCCTGAAGCGATTCAAAAAAATCGCGTGACGGGTGTTTTTCAAAGTGCTGGTCAACGTTTTGCCAGTGTACTAAAAAAGATATTATAATCGCCCTATAATCCTGCTGATAACCTACTTACCGCGATCAGATAGAGTTTTGTCAGCAAGACCAAGCAACAATATGAACAGCAATACCCTGTATAATAACGGCATATCTTGGTTAAGCGTTACTATTTAGTTAAGCATTACTATTTAAGCCATTGCTCTGTTTTATTCAAATACATTTATATATAGTAAGTCGATAGCGTGCCATATGCGTGTGTTACCACGTATCGACCATCACGCTATCTGCAACTGGAGAAACTTTTTTATGTCAAAATACACCATGCCAGATGATAATCAGCTTCAAAATAATGGCCAGGCAAGCTTCACTGTATTCGGTGTAGGCGGCGGCGGCGGTAATGCAGTTGAACATATGGTACAGCAAGGGATTAGAGGTGTAACGTTCGTCTGTGCGAATACGGACAAACAGGCGCTTGATCGTTTGACTGCCCCTCATAAACTGCAACTTGGCGCAAAAACCAATCGTGGTCTTGGCGCAGGGGCGAATCCGGAAGTGGGTCGCGAAGCAGCAGAAAGCGACGAAGAAGCGATTCGTGCACTGCTTGAGCACTCAGATATGGTCTTTATCACTGCCGGAATGGGCGGAGGTACGGGTACGGGTGCTGCACCAGTGGTAGCGCGTATTGCTAAAGAGATGGAAGTATTGACCGTTGCTGTAGTCACCACGCCGTTTAAGTTTGAAGGCGGCAAACGTATCAAGGCTGCCAAAGCGGGCATCGAGCAGCTGACCAATTTTGTTGACTCTATTATCACGATTCCAAATGATAAGCTGATGAGTGTCTACGGCAACATCTCTATGCAAGATGCGTTCAAAAAAGCAGATGACGTGCTATTGCATGCGGTTCAAGGTATTGCAGAGACAATCGCTAGCGAAGGTATGATCAACATTGACTTTAACGATATCCGTACAGCCATGACCGCTAAGGGTCATGCTATGATGGGTATCGGTCGTGCCAGCGGTGATGATCGTGCGCGTCAAGCGACTGAAAAGGCCATCAGATCGCCATTACTTGATGATTTACGTCTAGAGAATGCCAAAGGCTTGCTCGTCAACGTGATATCGTCTGAATCGTTATCCCTAGATGAGATGAGCAAAATCAGTGTCATCGTCGAAGAAATTACTGATATCGATGAAGCGCATATCTTCTATGGCTCAGTGATTGATGAAAAAATGGGTGATGATTTGCATGTGACGGTTATTGCAACAGGTTTGACCCTGGATGAAAATGCCGGTGAAGAGCCTGAAGTAATTGAGCAGCCTGTGCCTTCTGTAAACAGCACACAACCTGTTGACCCAAATTTGCATACCAGTGCATTAAACAGTCAAAAACAGTCTCAAGCTCAGTATCAAGAAAATCCGATTCGCTCGAATACGGTCCCTGAACAGACCAAAACCAAGACCAATAGTATTCAAGATTATCTAAAGCGTCAGCAGAATAAATAGATATCATGCGTCTAAATATTGCTCATTAAAAAAGTCAGCGCTTAAACGCTGGCTTTTTTGTGCCTATTGATAACATCTGCTATTGACCAACTGGCTTATATAGTCAGTGAAAAGTAATATCAATACATCACGTACTGCTGGTATCAATTTATCCTTCTTGCTGTGCCTACGCAGACAGAGGATGCAAAAAATTTATACCAGCAGTACCGTAGCGTCTTTAGAATATTTTGACTATATATAGTCACTCCTATTATATAGTCACTCCTATTTATCAGAAAATGCTCGCTCAAAATATTGATCTATAAACTATTTTTAGAGGTTGAAAACTTTTAGAGCTCAGTATTTTATAGCAATCTATCAGTTATTTCGACTACACAGTCACCGATAACAATACCTTGATAAGTGTTATCAATCAAAGAGATAGGTAAATTAACGCTTTTTATCGCTAGCGAACAGGGTTCGGGTAATGCTACACTATGGCAATTGTAACAAAATATGTGAGAAGACAGCCATGAACCAACGAACCATAAAAACAGCAATTGCCGTTACAGGTACTGGTCTTCATAGTGGTCAACCTGTTGATTTAGAGTTTCATCCGCAGCCTATTGATACTGGAATCCTCTTTGAGCGTTCTGATATTGCTGGCAGCACACCCATCCCTGCCAGTGCGTTTTTGGTACAAGATACCATGATGTCATCCAATTTGGTGTTCGGTGGTACCCGTGTCGGTACGGTTGAGCATCTGCTCAGTGCGATAGCGGGACTTGGCGTTGATAATCTATTAATTCGTGTATCAGCATCAGAGATACCTATCATGGATGGCAGTGCTGCACCTTTTGTAGGGCTGTTACTACAAGCAGGTTTTTGCGAACAGGATGCTTTAAAGAAGTTCATCAGAATTGCACGTACTGTGCGTGTTAAAGTTGATGATAAATGGGCAGAGTTACGTCCTTATGATGGCTTTGAGCTTAATTTTGAGATTGATTTTGACCATCCTGCCATTGATAAAAATTTCCAGCATGCTCAATTGCAATTTTCAACTCAAAACTTCATTGAACAATTGAGCTCAGCACGTACTTTTGGCTTTTTACGTGATATTGAAGCTATGCGTCAGAACAATTTGGCATTAGGCGGTAGTATGGACAATGCAATTGTCATTGATGAAGCCAATATTTTGAATGAAGAAGGTCTACGCTTTAATGACGAATTTGTTCGTCATAAAATTTTAGATGCGCTTGGTGATCTATATCTCATTGGCTATCCGATTTTGGGTCGTTTTAATGCCTATAAATCTGGTCACGCTTTAAACAATTTAGTGGTGCGTGAGATTTTATCTGACCATAATAACTTTGAAATTGTAACTTTTGATGACAATGTAACGTGTCCTATCGAATATTTACCTTTGACTGCTATAACTGTCGAAGGATGAATACAGGAATATACACGAAGTATCGAAACATTTACGCAATATTACATAAAATGGTTATAGATAGGATAAATTAGTATTTATATAAGTGGATATATCGTTCTTTATATTATAATAAATTGCCTGTATAGTAGATGAAATAAAAGCTGTAGCGAATAGAAAAATCATCTGTTAGTGATGTTCACAATGTGAATGACACTAACAGATGATTTTTTTTATTTTTAAAATTACAAAAACCCAGCCTTAAACGGATCATTTACTGTATTAATTTACATAACTTTACATTGTATAAGGCGGATTTTTAGGAATTGACGAGACGTAATAGGGCCTTTTTGAGGTTTTCATCAGTGGTGACATGCTCTGCTGCCTGTGATATAGTCCGCTTTGTGTTTTGGCTAAGAGCCTGATTTTCATGGGCTTTAACGGACATTGAGCGTGATGCTGACAAGGCTGATGGTGATTTAGAATAATGATTATCAGCAGATTTATTGGCTACGACGACGCGAATTTGCTTGAGTTGTTTAAATGTAATTGACTGCTCTGTTAATACCTGCAAATACGCGCTTTGTAGATAGCGAATATGATTGGCGGCGGTTACCGACTCGACACTGAGTGTCAATTGCTCAGACGTTAAGCCTACGACCCAGCAGCTATTGAGGATTTCCTCAGGTAGACAATCTACCAAAAGCGCTTTTATTTCAGTGGTCGCTTGCACATATAAACGCATACTATCAGATAGGCTTTGAGGTAGCGCACTACCAGCAAACGCTTGATGATCGATGAGAGTGGCAAGGCGGTTAGGGTTTTTTTTGGACATCGTGCTGACTCATCTAATAGGTGAAAAATCGATATTCATAACAAACAGGCTCCAAACGCTCATTTTCAAAGCAAGGTATGACGTAGCAAACGATTTATATAGTAGATGATTAAGCTGCTAATGATATCAGCATCAGCTACTTAAGAAGTAAAAGAGCGATTGTACTAAAGATTTTATCATGTTTATTTCATGATTATATTCTCTAAACTAATTCATGCTTTGTCACGGATGATGAGCAATTCTGTTTTCACAATAGGTAGTAAATTTATGAAACAAGCTTTATTAATTTTATCAGTATTGGGAATGGGCGTAGCACAAACAAGTGGCGCTGCCGAAACAACCTTTCAATCAAATAATACCTTGAGTCATACCATCACCAATATCACTACTTCTGCGAATTACGGTTCGAGTCGTAACATTTACAGCACCAACAGCGGTGCATATGTTTCTAGCAATGATGAAATCAGCCAAGCCATCGACAATTTAAGCGCGCATGCAAAACAAAAAGAATATCAGCTTGCTTCGCTAACCAATCGTTTGTCTTATGAGCAGCGTCAGCAGAAAGTAAGTTCAGTGCCAGATCGTTATTCGGCGCCTGCTATTGCAGCAGCGAATGCTTCACGAGTTGCTTTATCTAGTAGTACAGGCTATTGCGCTCGTTATGTCCGTAAAGCGTTACAATCAGCGGGCTACGAATTTACCCCTAATCCTTCAGCGTATCAATATGCCTCTCGCGGCACCCTGTCACAAGCAGGCTTTAGCAAAATTAGTAATAATATGCAGCCACAGGTTGGTGACGTGGTTGTTTATGATCGTAGCTCAAACCGCCCTCATGGTCATATTCAAATATTTGATGGCAATGACTGGGTATCTGATTTCCGTCAAAACGATATTAGCCCATATAGCGGTGTTCACAACTATACAACATGGCGCGATGCTAGATATGTCGATGATGCTTCAGATCGTGGTATCTACCTTGCTATGGCTGACAAATAAGCCTTAGCTAAGTACTCTCTCCGGACTCAGTAATGCGCTTTATGACATTGCTGAGTTTTTTTATGTCTTAAATAGAGCTAACTATTCATTTGATACTTTTATTTAGCGAAGGCTACCTACCCATCAAAACGTGCCCAATACTGACGATTGTGAAAGTCGGGCGGCGATGCATGTTTGGGCGCAAAGTATAAAGTGATTTTGCCAAAGGATAATATGACGCAAGGATGTATGTAGTCGATAATGCGTTCATAGCCATAATTATAGGCGTTATCATACCATTGACTTAAAGGCACTCTAAAACGGCGCTCATATTGATAAAGCTGAGGAGCTGACGTCTGAGAGGCAGTTTGCAGCTTTGAGATGTTATTCCAGTCGATAGAGGCGCGTGTCTGTCTATCAGCTTGCAAAAGAGGTTTTGGCGGTAATGTCGAAGGATAGCGATAGCTATCAAACTCATAAAGCGCATACTGCCCATTCGGACTGGCGTTTATCTCTATATAAGCCTTCGTTTTATTCGTAGCAGATGAATTATTATTGTCTTCTGAATGGCTATTTATGAAACAACCTGCCAAAAAGCACTCAAGGCAGGTTTGCTCCCACAGACAATCCTTAAAACCTACTTTATCTGCTTGCCACTTTGGCCAAGCCAATTGAGCCGCTAGTGATTCAGCGGGCAACGTCACACGATACTGTAGCTGTAAATACGCTTCTGGCTGCGCTACAAGCGTTGCGTTTACCTGTACGCTAATTTGCTGTAACGCTTTTACTGTCACGCCAAGTTGCTGCGCGTCATCTGCTAAGGTTTCAGTTGCTAGGTATAAATCAAAACTTTGGCTCATATTCTTATTATCTCAAAAATTATTAGCACCGTAAAACATGATATATAGTTAAAATATCTCAAAAACGCTACAGTGCTGCTGGTATAAATTTTTTGCAGCCTCTGTCTGCATAGGCACAGCAAGCAAGAAAAATTAATATCAGCAGTACTTGATGTATCGATATTACTTTTCCCTGACTATAGCTGCTAACGAATATCGCATATTAAATAGTGAACTATAAATGACATAAAAGCCGCGAGCAAAAGTGCATCGCGGCTTTTATTATTTACCCTTATCATCTGTCTAAAAATAAATCAGCACGCTATTTTAAGCCATTTCATTTTCAACAGACGATATGAAGCAAGTAATGACGCATTATGCATTACGAGCAAGGTTTGAAAGTTTAGGATTGGCATTTGGGTTTTTGCGTAGCAATAGCGCCATACGACCAATTGAGTGAATCAAAGTCGCCTTTGCAGTAGCAGCAAGCTCAGCGCCGATGACATCACGCTCTTCCTTGGTACCAGCAGGCAATTTTACTTTAATCAGTTCATGATCTGATAAGGCGCGATCAATCTCTTCAATGATGCTTGGCGTGACACCTTTATTGCCAATCATAACGATCGGTTTAAGATCATGACCAATGCCTTTTAAGCGTTTGATGGTTGCGTTATCAAGTTGCATAGAATTCCTAGAGGTTGGTAAAAATAAATGATAATAAAATTGAGAGCAATTAATGATCATTATAATTAATCTATGATCATCTTGCATGAGATCAGCAGGATTTTGCACGATTTTACGTGATGAAAATGTTAAACTGCAGTTATAGGTGCATTATAAACGCTACGCTCTTATAAAGCAGTGTTTTCACTAAGAAAATTTAGCAGTTTGGCCTTTTGACGTTGATAAGTAGCTCAATAATATGAAAAATCATGGCTAATGGTATTTTTGATGGCATGGTTGTAGAAAGTGATAGAAAGCAAAAAAGTCTATTAAGACGTTAGTTAATAAATACATATAAAAGTATAGAAAAGCACGTTATAGGAGCAGGAATTTTGGCCACACGTATTGAAAACAAAAAATTGTCAAAGAGCAGTAGTGCTTGGATGAAAGAGCATATTGATGATCACTATGTGCAAAAAGCCCATAAAGATGGCTACCGTGCCCGCGCTGCTTATAAATTATTAGAAATAAATGAAAAAACCAATCTGATCAAAAAAGGCATGACCGTTGTCGATTTGGGCAGTGCCCCTGGTAGCTGGTCTCAAGTGGCGGGTCAACTGGTTGGTGAAAAAGGCATTTTGATTGCTTCTGATATTTTGCCAATGGATACCTTGCCGGATGTTACCTTTATTCAAGGTGATTTTCGCGAGCCTGAAGTGTTTGATCGTATCATGGCTGAGGTTGGTGATAGACAAGTTGATGTGGTGCTGTCTGATATGGCCCCCAATACAGCAGGTAATAGTGCCATTGACCAGCCGCGTATGATGTACTTATGTGAGCTTGCGGTCGAGTTCGCGCTTGCAACCTTACCAGAAGGTGGCGCGCTCATTATGAAAGTGTTTCAAGGTGAGGGTATACAAGAATTACGCAAGCAGATGCAGGCGGATTTTAGTAAAATCCGTAGTATTAAGCCTGGTGCTTCTAGACCACGCTCAAAAGAGATGTTTTGGATCGCGATTAAGTAATCTGAAATAAAATTCTCATATCAAACTTAGCAAGTTAAAACCATTGAATGAAAACTGCTACAATCGTTAACTGAATAAATGTGAATGCTGCTTGAATTATTCAGGTTAATACCACATATCATGATATATTAACTTTGTTTGAAATCAATTCTTAAGCATGTTTTATAAGTGCTTATATGATATTTTTAGCAAAGTCGTCTGACAGTAAGCGCCTTATAAACTCAGTTATTTATCGTTATTACGCGGCTTATTTCTCCAATAAAAATATAAGGTTGTTTTTATACCCTGTATTTGCAACAAGAGATGATAGTTCGCCAATAGACCTTGAATAGCGAGACATACGTTTATATATAGACGTCACGTGTTTAGTAAACACACCAATAAGTATGGGATGGGAATAACTAGTGAGCGACATGGTAAAAAATACCTTATTGTGGCTGGTGGTAATCGGCGTTTTAGTGCTGGTATTTAGCGGCTTTGATAAATCATCTGAGCCCGATAACCTTAACTACTCTGAATTTGTGACCGCAGTGTCAGAAAACCAAGTAGCCAGTGTTGAGATCGATGGCGAGCAAATCACCGGCGAGAAGAAAAATGGTTCTGAATTTGAAACCATTCGTCCAGCTGTGATGGATGACGAGCTGATGCCATTGCTGCGTGAAAATAAAGTTGAAGTCCAAGGCACTGCACCGAAGCGCCAAAGCGTATTGATGCAATTGCTGATAGCCAGTTTCCCAATTTTGCTGATTATTGGTCTGTTTTTATTCTTTATGCGTAATATGCAAGGTGGTGCTGGTGGCAAAGGTGGCGGACCGATGAGCTTCGGCAAGTCAAAAGCCAAAATGCTAACGGAAGACCAAATCAAAGTAAACTTTGAAGACGTTGCTGGTTGTGAAGAAGCCAAAGAAGAAGTGGTGGAAGTGGTCGAATTCTTACGTGACCCTGATAAATTTACCAAGCTTGGGGCGACGATTCCACGTGGTATCTTGATGGTTGGCCCTCCAGGTACGGGTAAAACATTATTGGCTCGTGCCATTGCTGGTGAAGCTAAAGTACCGTTCTTCTCAATCTCAGGTTCTGATTTTGTTGAGATGTTTGTCGGTGTTGGTGCATCACGCGTCCGTGATATGTTTGAACAAGCGAAGAAAAGTGCGCCATGTATTATCTTTATTGATGAAATTGATGCTGTCGGTCGCCATCGCGGTTCCGGTATGGGCGGCGGTAATGATGAGCGTGAACAGACATTGAACCAATTGTTGGTTGAGATGGATGGTTTTGAAGGCAATGAAGGTGTTATCGTCATCGCAGCTACCAACCGTGCCGATGTCCTTGATAAAGCACTATTGCGTCCCGGTCGTTTTGACCGTCAGGTTCAAGTTGGCTTGCCAGACATCAAAGGTCGTGAGCAAATTCTTAAAGTACATTTAAGAAAACTACCCAATACAATCGGTGTCGATGCCAACGCTCTTGCCCGCGGTACGCCTGGATTTAGTGGTGCGCAGCTGGCGAATCTTGTGAACGAAGCGGCATTATTTGCGGCTCGTCGTAACAAGCGCAGCGTCGATATGAATGATTTTGAAGATGCAAAAGACAAGCTATATATGGGTCCTGAGCGTAAGTCAATGGTCATACGTGAAGAAGAGCGCCGCGCTACTGCTTATCACGAAGCAGGGCACGCGCTAGTTGCTGAGCTGCTACCGGGTACCGATCCTGTCCATAAAGTCACCATTATGCCGCGTGGATTTGCGCTTGGTGTTACGTGGCAGTTGCCTGAACATGATCAAACCAGTATGTACAAATCAAAAATGTTGAGTGATATTGCAATTTTATTTGGTGGTCGTATTGCTGAAGAAGTCTTTATCGACCAAATGTCGACAGGTGCTTCAAATGACTTTGAACGTGCGACAAAAATGGCACGAGCAATGGTAACCAAATACGGCATGTCTGACGCGCTTGGTATCATGGTCTATGAAGATGATGACAGCTCGCAAGGTTACTTTGGTGGTGGTACGCGCACCATATCAGAAGCGACGCAGCAAAAGGTTGATGAAGAAGTACGCCGTATGCTAGAGGAGCAATATGATATCGCTCGCGAATTGATTGAAGGCAATCAAGAAAAAATGCATGCGATGGTTGACGCTTTGATGAAATGGGAAACCATTGACCGTGATCAGTTGCAAGATATCTTAGCGGGCGAACAACCTCGTCCTCCAAGAGTTTATCAGCATCACGAAGTAAACTTATCAAAGGATCAGATAAAAACAACTGGATTAACCCCTCCGCCATTACCAGCGATGTAAAAGTTACTCTCACATTTTGAATAAAAAAAGCCCTTTTTATAAAGGGCTTTTTTGTTGTTGCCAACTTAGAATGGCATTAGATTTACTGGTATCATAAGTACTATGTGTTAGAGCTAAAATCAATTTTACGAATTCAAATTATCATGGATAAGTTATGTCATTATTCCAACCTTTACCTACTTATACTGTGACCTGCCGTGATAAAGTTTTAGATTTATCACAGCCTCATATCATGGGTATTTTAAATGTCACGCCAGATTCGTTCTCAGATGGCGGGCAGTTTAATACGATTGATGAGGCAATAGCGCACTGTATGGATATGATCGAAGCAGGTGCCACTATTATCGATATTGGCGGCGAGTCTACCCGTCCAAATGCTGAAGTGGTGGCAACGCGTGATGAGGTACAGCGTGTCGTGCCAGTCGTGACAGCCATTAGACAGCAGCTAGGCAATGACATATGGCTATCCATTGATACCAGTAGCCCTGAGGTCATGCAGGCAGCGTTTGAAGTAGGCGCGGATATTTGGAATGATGTACGAGCACTCAAGCGTGAGGGCGCGGCGGTGATGGCAGCTAAGCTTAATATTCCTGTTATGCTAATGCATATGCGCGGTGAGCCAACGACTATGAATAATATGGCGCATTATAAAGAGGTCATTCGAGAAGTGAAGGCGGAGCTAAATGCGAGAGTTGATGAAGTCATAAGTTTTGGTGTTAAGCGAGAAAATATCATTATTGATCCCGGGTTTGGTTTTGCTAAAAACTATGAGCATCACTGTGCATTATTAAGTCAGCTTAAAGACCTACAAACACTCGGACTGCCGATGATGTTTGGTATTTCACGCAAGCGATTTTTGGCAGAAGTGCTGACTAAAACAGGTGTGCAGGCGCTTGCTACCACCCAACCGCTTGAGCGTGATACCGTAGGTACTGCGGCTGGTATTTTCGCATTGCAGCAGGGGGCAAGTATCATTCGTACTCATAATGTCGCTATGATGCAGCAAGCCGTGGCATTATGGACCCAGCTCTCTGCCTACGATAAACGCTAATAGCTGTGGTTAGATGGCTGTGATTAAGCGGCTACAATTAGATGGTTAGGATCAAAAATAGATTTAGCTCTAATAGTGATTTCTAACCATAGAACTGCGGTACTTTGATATTTATTTAACTCCCTTTTAAACTGATGAGAATAACTCTATGACAATTAACAATCAGCCAGAGCCTACTAATGAGCAACGCCGCATTATTTATCAAGCACGCCGTGGTCTTAAAGAGTTGGATTTTTATTTTGAACCCTACATCAAAGAGCTTTATTTGACGGCTGAAGCTGCCGAACAACAAAGCTTTGCGCAAATGCTGACTCATGAAGACCCTGATTTGCTAGATTATTTTACCAATCAAAGCCGTCCAGAAGATGAGGCGATATGGGCATTGGTCAATAAAATTAAGACGTGGCGTCATAGTAAGCGTTTGAGCTAATGGTTGGGATTTCTCAACTTCATTTTTCGATTGTAATAGCAGAATTGAATATTCTTTATTAATCAGCCATATGCTTCGGTAGCTCATTATGACCCCATTAACCTCGCTACGTATCGATACTGCCATCAAGCCTTTAAGCTATTTATATCTGCTGTTTTATATCATTCTAGCCAGTGCCATTATTGTATTGGCATGGCTTGCTTCATTAGCATTATGGCAGTATGTTCTGATACTCATCATCAGCGCCGCAGTCATTGTCTATTTGGCATTATCACGGCCCATCTTATTACATCTAAGCCAGCCGCCACTTGATAAAAGCCTTTATCAAGATTGGCAGTTACTAATACGTACTGGTCGCGCAGATGACTTATGGCAAGCGCAACTAAAGGCCGTCACTCACTCTCACTGGGTTGTCTGTTTTGATTTTAATATCGTAGAGCCTTATCAACGCCGGTTTTCTGTGGCTATATTTCGTGATCAGGTCAATACTGATCAATGGCGTGAGTTAACCGTCTTGGCAAATATGGTTGCTAGCAAAACCGTTTAACTAAGCTTGGATTTTATTGTAACTATTTATCTGTTTCATCGTGTTATTCTAAATTATTTACTACATCTCATAACAAAATGTCTATCTAATCAGACAAATAGATTTGCTATATTAGGATGCCTCGTGACAGATTGGCTTGCGATATCTAGCAGATCAAGAGAGGTAGCAGTCATTACTTTTCTACATCAAGCCTTGTCACGACACATCTTATTATAATAAAAAGGATAAAATTATGAGTCTACTAGGGAATTTAGTCAGTCAAGTGGCACGCAGTGCAATGGATCCAGAAGACGCGCAGCGCAACCCTGTTAATCAACGTATCAACCCACGTCGTACTGGTGGACTCGGTGATATATTGGGCAGCGTACTTGGCGGTGGCAATCAGTCAGCAGGCTATAATCCGCAACAGTATGAGCGCCGCTCAGCAGACAATGGTTTTGGTTTAGACGATATTATCGGTGGGCTAACAGGTGGCAAGCAGCGCGGTGGTATGAGCTCAGGTTCCGGCGGTCTTGGTGATATTTTAGGTAATGTGCTCGGTGGTCAAACAACGAGAGGCGGCTTCGGCGGTAAAGGCATGCTCATCGCTGCCCTTATGCCTATGGTATTAAGCTGGATTAAACGCAATGGTGGATTGAGTGGGGCTTTATCGAAAATTACGGGTATGGGTTATGAAAAGCAAGCGCGCTCTTGGTTAAACAATAACGAGCCTAATGACAATCTTGATCCCAATGATATCAATCGTTTGTTTGATGATAGTGAAATTCAGCAAGTCGCTGCGCATACAGGCGCTAATGAGACAGAGGTTCGCCAAGGTTTGGCTGAGCTGCTACCTGAAGTTGTGAACCAGTTGACCCCCAATGGTAACTTGGATAATGAACCTGAAGCCAATGAAGAGATTGATCAAATTATTAGTCAGCTATCAAACCGTCTAACTGCATTAAAATAGTCAGGTTATTATTTATACTACTAAAAATAGAAAAAGAGCATATTTATATGCTCTTTTTTGTGTCTAGAATATGGCAATAAATGATGTAGATTAGGATTAAAATTAATAATTTATGAGCCACTAAAAACGCTCATCTAAAGTATCTAATGTATAGTTTAATGCGGCAAAGCAAATATCGGTATTAAAGCCACGATATTGCAAAAAGCGCAGCTGCCTTGCTTTGTCTTTTTGTTCGACAGGTATGCTATCACCGTATTTTCTAGTACGAGCGCTCACCGCTAATTTGAGCCAGTCTATACCTTCGACTAAATTGTCTGCGCTGTCATCGATAAATTCGCTAAACTCTTCGGATTCTGTATTAGCCATATCGATAAGCTCATCGATATTGTCTGGCATGACAATCTTTTTTCGATAGAATTCCTGCTTAATACGACCTCTACCACGTCCTTTTCTAATATTTTCCCGAATCAGCATCAGAGTGGTGCGATAGTCACTTTGATAGCCTTTTTCTTCGAACTCATCAAGTAGGGCATCAATTTTATCCGCCTCTTGTTCTTTATCAAGTAGCTTTTGTTTTAGCTCAGCCTTGCCATATTCGCGGCGTGACAAATAATAAAATGCCAGCCAACGCAAACGACTTTCTGCTTTAATGGCATCGACTTCTGCTTGCCGCTGCTCAGGCGTGCGCAAATATGCCTTTAGAGCTGCTGGTAGATTGTCGATTTGGCTGTTTTGGTTGTCTGCCTCACTATCATGAGCAGCTACCGATTGAAATGCTTGTTGTGAGTTTATACAAGCTGAGTCAATGCCAGTTTCATTAATAGAGGCGCTATATTCTTCATTGTCATGAACCGCCTGTTTAACTTCTGCGAGCATATCTTTAATACTTTGCGCAGCAGGTGCTACATAATCCGGCACGTTACTAGACTCGGCAGCAAAAGTAGCCGCCGGATGAAAGCGTTTTTTACGTTTTTTGGATTTGGAGGGTTTTTCTAGAGGGGTATCTTCTGATTCTACATTATCTATAGAGTTGTGATAGGAAGATTGATCTTGAGTTAAACGGGTCAAACGTTTGCCAGTTTTACTGGCGCTTTTAGGCTTGTCTTTATACGCATGCTTAGCCGTATTTTTTTGATTGGCATGGGTATGACTTGCTGAGTCGGTATCCGACTCAGCAAGTATTTCAGCTAATGTTTTAATTTTCATAATACATCATAGCGACGGATAATGATTCGAAAATAAACCGTTATTGTACAGGTTCAGAGGCTTGTTCTTCATTAGTCTCAGCTACGACTGCTGCTTTGCTATCATCCTTTATGCCAAGTTTTTCAGCACGGATTTTGGCTTCTATCTCTTCAGCAATAGCAGGGTTCTCTTTTAAGAACAGTACAGAATTTGCTTTACCTTGACCGATTTTTTCATCACCATAGCTGTACCAAGAGCCGGCTTTACCAACCGCACCAATCTCAACACCTAAATCAATCACTTCGGCTAAATGGTTGGTGCCTTCACCGTAAGTAATCTCAAACTCAGCTTGACGAAATGGTGGTGCCATTTTGTTTTTGATAACTTTCACGCGAGTTTGGTTACCGATGATTTCATCGCCATTTTTGACTGCACCGATACGGCGAATATCCATACGCACAGAAGCGTAAAATTTAAGCGCGTTACCACCGGTTGTGGTCTCAGGACTACCGAACATAACACCAATTTTCATACGGATTTGGTTAATAAATAACACCATACAGTTTGAGCGTTTGGCGTTACCAGTAATCTTGCGTAAGGCTTGGCTCATAAGACGTGCTTGTAGACCCATATGTGAATCGCCCATCTCGCCTTCAATCTCGGCACGCGGTGTCAAAGCGGCAACCGAGTCAATAACGATCATATCGATCGCCCCTGAACGTACCAACATATCGGTAATCTCAAGCGCTTGCTCGCCATTATCAGGCTGTGAGAGCAGCAAGTCATCCGTATTCACGCCAAGCTTGCGTGCATAGACTGGATCTAGTGCGTGCTCAGCATCGATAAAGGCACAGACACCACCTTGTTTTTGGCACTCTGCAATGGCTTGCAAGGTCATCGTCGTTTTACCTGAGCTTTCAGGACCATAAATCTCGACGATACGACCTTTTGGCAGACCGCCAATACCAAGCGCGATATCTAGACCTAACGAACCAGTAGAGACCACATCGACATCAAGTGCTGCTGAATCGTCACCCAAATGCATGATGGTATTTTTACCAAATTGCTTCTCGATTTGGGCTAGCGCAGCTTTAAGGGCTTTGGCTTTATTGTCGTCCATACAGGACTCCTTGTGATTGATCGTTCATTTATAAGAATAGGTATTGCCGCTATAAAGAACGGCTTTTAAAGGCTATTGACGATAATATCATCATACATAATAGTACTTTTTAAACAAGGGTAGAGTGAATAGAAAGATAAGGTTGATAGACAGTAATAGCGAACATATCACGCCACTATACAGTAAAACGGAATGCTGATAAAAGCAAAAAAAAGTTCATAATTTCTAATAGAGCTCATAATGACTCTGCTATCTTTCATTCACTTTTTATTTATTTCAACGCTATATCATTGTTTATTAGATAAGGTAATTATAACAAAATCCAAGGTCGATATTGACCATCACTGCATACTAGACGACAGTGAATGTCGTCTAGTATAAACATCAAATTTGTCTAAAGTGACATGTGTTCCATTCATTATTCGGACTTGATAATGATGTTATTTGTCAATAGGTTCAGGAGTTGTCCACAATAAATAAATGGATTTTAGTTAGCCGGTGTGAAACATTCGGTAAGATAAAATCAATATTAAAAATATTAAAAATAAATTATTTTGCTTTGAAATATCGATTAAATTATTGATTTTAATCGCTTTTTAAATTGTACAAAAAATGAACGATTTTACCTAAGCCTTTAAGCTATCTGGGGATATGCTTGTCAAGTAGCGACTTATACACAGGGTTATCCACAGCTTATGGGGAGAACTCACCAAACCCTTATAGTATCAATGCTTGCGCAAATAAAGGTTATCACTTAATTCATAAAATTTGGCTATTTCTGATTTTGCAAGTTTAAATTTAGCGGTATTTTAGTATTGGAGACGCTTATGTTTCACATCTGTATTGATAGATTTTTTTTCGAGTTAAATACTTTTGGTACTTATTGAAGGCATTTAAAGTAGGCTCTATCAGTCTTTAACCCTTATAAGTAAAAGGTTTGAAGACTGACAGGTATAAAAAAGCAGCTAAGATATTGATAAGTATCTTAGCTGCTTTAGGGGAAGCCAACGTAATGCGTTTGGTGTTAGTCTTTTAGATAGATTAAATCCCAAACCCCATGTCCGCTTGCTAGACCGCGGCGCTCAAATTTTGTCATCGGACGAAAGTCAGGGCGGTCAGTGAATTTTCCTGCACCTGCTTGATTGGTGAGCCCGGCAAAACCATCCAACACTTCTACCATCCAAAAGGCATAATGTTCCCAGTCAGTGGCTGTATGGAACCAGCCGCCTTGCTTTAAGCTGCGAGTGACAATGGCCATGCGCTCAGGGCTGACAAAGCGGCGTTTGTGGTGGCGCTTTTTCTGCCATGGGTCGGGAAAGTAGAGCTGGATACGGTCGATATGGTTTTCTGGTAATTGCTTGAGTAATTGAATAGCATCACCATTGATGATTTTGACATTACTCAAATTTTGAGTACCTGCCATATAAGCGCATTTACCAATACCTGGCTCATGGACTTCAATGCCAACAAAATTACGACTTGGCTCGGCTGCTGCCATCTCGATAAACGAATCACCAAGTCCAAAACCAATCTCAAGAGTCAAGGGTGCCTCACTGCCGTTTGGTAAGTGAGCAAACAGCGCGCGCAAATCGTTAATGCCTTCAAGGTTGCCGTCACCAAAGCTATTATTGACCAAGTAATGCGCAAACTCAGGCGCCGTCAATGCCAGTTCGGCATTTTTATTCATATGGGTGCGTCGTTTCATAAAGGTATTGACGATACGAATATGTTTACTGTCGTCAGACGTGGCTGCTGTATCGATGGTATCATTTCCAATGACCGAATTGGTATCGAGAGGTGCTTGCTCATTGGTAGGGCTACTGTCGCCAATGATAGCGTCAATGACAGCGTCGATGTTAGTATTGATATCAGGATGTTGACTCATAAGATTAACAAGGCTTAATAAATGGGTGGTGTGCGCTTATTATAAGTGAAATCTATACGGCTGTGAATGAACAATACTTTTTTAATAATCCTTGCGTGTCAGTAAGTTTAATAGTGAGGTTTTTATATCGTTTTGCTGTCCTATTTGGGGCTGTTAGCGTTATTATATAATCAGGATATGGTCAGTCCTAAATAAAAGAAATACATATGCTGTAAATCACTACTGGGATTAATTTTGCTTGCTTGCTTGCTTGCTTGCTGTGCTTATGCAGACAGAGGCTGCAAATAATTAATCCCACGAGTGCTGTGCTCTTTTAAAAGTGGATCAACTATAGTTAAGTTAAATGTCTTCTTAATCGCCTGTAAGGCTTATCACTATGTTATTTATTGAGACGGATTCGCCGCCCCCTTTTTATCAAGACAAACTGAGCCCTGCTAGACGCACGCAGTTGGACAAATGGTTTATCGGTCATCGTAGCCAGCGCTACTATCTGAAACGCTTTGAGCAATTTGATGAGCAAGGCCATCTGTCGCCAAAATGGCATTGGGCAGCATTTTTTGTGACTTTTCCATGGCTACTTTATCGTAAGCGTTATATGGATGCACTGGTCTACAGCGTGGCAGGATGGTCTTTTATTCAGCTTAATGTTGCGCTGATATTGGTGGCGGTTGAGTTCTTAGTAATGCCTTATATTGCCGATGCTGATCAGATGCCGATACGTGTTGGCATTACGGCGCTGATTTGGGTCTTTTGGTCGTTTATGGTGGCACGCTGGACGGACGCTTATTACTACCGGATGGCGCGGCGCGAGATTGCCGATGCGATCAATGACTATCCACAAGATGAGCGCTTGCAACAAGCGCATCTACGCCAAGAGGGTGGGGTTAGCGTATTTGGGCTGGGGTGGGGTTTTGGATTTTTTGCTTTTATATTAATGGTAATCAAAGTACAGTTTTTACCCATTATTGCCAAACCAAAAGAAAACGAGGTGCTGTTTGATGCTTATGATACCGTCAAAACCACACAAAACCATGTGGCGCTAGCGTATCGGCAAACAGGACAGTGTCCGCTGAACCTGCCTATTGATACCGGTACTGAACAGGTGCGTATTGAGGTCGACCGTAGCGCCGCTGGCGTTGCGCAAACTGATTGTGCAGTCATTGCCACCATTCAAAATGTTAAGTTCCCCATACGCTATCTCAATGAACAGACACTGGTCTTTTATCATCTGCCAAACAGTGATGATTGGGACTGCATAAGCTCATTAAATAAAAAGCAAGCGCCTGATAATTGTAATGCGAACTAGCGCTTTATTGCAATTAATGTTTAGATTCAGTCGTACTATTATCTTCATCATCGACTGGTATGGCTTGGCTTTTTAGCGCTTCATAAAAATCGCTCAAATCCATTTTACGTGCTTTGCCAATATCTTCATCAAATAAGCTTTCAAGTTCCGCCATCGATGATTGAGTAGATTCAATCATACTGGCTTCATCATCATAAATAGCTTGCTGGCGTTCGATCAAATCATCATCATAATCGCGGAAGGTTTGTACCGTTTCGCGTGCTTTTTCTGCTGAGATACCGAGCAGTTGTAATGACTCACGCGACATATCTAGCGATGACAAATACGTCTCACGCCAAATGTGACGAACGCCAACTTCACGCAATCGGTAGTAATGCTGGCGATCACGCGCACGTGCCAAGACAATCAAATCTGGATAGTTTTTACGTAAATACTGAGCCGTGGTGATAGAACGATCTAAATCATCGATGGCAAGAATAAAGACACGCGCTTTTTTGATACCTGCCGCACGTAATATTTCAGGGTTTTTTGGGTCACCATAATAGACTTGGTTACCGAACTTACGAACAAAATCAACGCGGTTTGCCGAGCGTTCAATCGCTGTAAACTCAATATTGTGCATACGTAGTACACGACCGATAATCTGACCGACTCGCCCAAAACCAGCAATAATAACCTGATGCTCGTGATCTGGAATCGTATCGTACTCGCGACTTGGTTTGCTTTTGGCAAATAACGGCTCGCCGACTTTTTCTAATAATAAGAATGCGAAAGGAGTGAGTGCCATAGAGATGGTGACGATCAGGTTTAGCGTATTGGCAAGCTCAGGCTGTAAGACGTTTTGGGCGCTCGCCACACTGAATAAGACAAAAGCAAATTCACCACCTTGAGCCAGTGTCACACCCAACCTGATACTGGTCGGCCAACGATTACCAGAGATTTTTGCAATCGCTGTAATCACTCCGAACTTGATAAACATCAATACCATTGCACAGCCGATGATAAAGATGGGCTTTGCTAATATTAACTTCACATCGGTCAGCATACCAACCGACATAAAGAACAGCCCTAATAACAAACCTTTAAAAGGCTCGATACTGGCCTCAAGCTCATGGCGGTATTCAGAATCCGCCAATAACACGCCGGTTAAAAATGCGCCCAACGCCATTGAGAGCCCGATTTGACCCATCAAAATCGACACGCCCATCACGATAAATAGCGCGACTGCCGTTAGTAATTCTGAGGCGCCACTTGAGGCGACAAATTTGAAAAATGGACGAACAACATAGCGACTGGCAAAAATAAGCCCAGCAAAAACCGCAAAAACTTTACCAAAATAAACCAAATTATAGCTTTGTTCGCGCACCCCTGACAAAAATGGAATGACTGCCAGTAAAGGGATAACCGCAATGTCTTGGAACAATAAAATCGTAAAGGCTTCGCGGCCATGAGTGCTCGACAGCTGCTGTTTTTCAGTCAGTATTTGCAGGACAAAAGCAGTGGATGAGAGGGCAAGACCGAAGCCGACGATAAAGGCAGTATCGAGCTGTAAGCCAAAAATCTGATGTAACACCCCCATCAATAAGACACCAGTCAAACCAACTTGCAAACCGCCAAGGACGAATATTGAGCGCCTGAGCGCCCAGAGCCTTGATGGCTGAAGCTCAAGTCCGATGATGAATAGTAGCATCACCACGCCAAACTCAGAAAAATGCAATAAGCTCTCAGCATCGCCTGCTACATCGAGTACGCTTGGACCCAATATCAATCCTGTGATGAGATAACCTAAAACCGTCGCAATACCAAAACGTTTACCAAGGGGTACAAAGAGCAGGGCTGCTCCTAAGAAAATTGTCGCTTGTAACATCAAATTTGGTGAGCCGGCGGCGGCAGCGAGCATTTGGAATCCTTAGCAATGATGATAAATGGGCAGTACAACAGCATTATTACAAATATAAAATAGCTTGATGATCGTTATTTTTTACGATAAATTTTCCACACGCCATTATCTGCCAACGGATTACTGTAGGCATCGTTACGGCGCTTACGCGGTGTTTGCCGACTGTCTACGATTTTAAAATCGGGTAGGGCATGGACAATAAGTCCAGTGCGATAAAATCGTACCCGCTCAGGCTCTAGCATCTCGCCCTTATTATCTCGGCAAAATATATAAGCACGCAAATCAATAAACTCACGGTGCGCGACCAAACGCGCGTCCTCATCATTATCAAACGCGGCTGTCATACGTGCCATATCATCAGCGCTATAATCGCCGCATTTATCCGTAAGGGCACCGACCGAGCCAAAGCTTTTTGATTCTTTGGCATGGGTTTTGGTCAGATGTAGGCGCTGCACATGATATATAAACTGCGGTATCTCAAGGCTGGCAGGCAGTGGCAAATAGTCAGGCGGCAGATTGGCAGCAGGATAAAAGCTCATGGCGCGCTCAAGTAAATTGTGCCAACGTTGCTGATAGGCTTGGACTTCTGCTAAGTTACCTTCATAAATAGGCATGTCACGAATTTGACGTAAGATATCAGGTGGAAACTGCGCGTCTCGAAAGCGAGCAATGTCTTCTTGCAGCGTCGATAATAAAACCTTGGCGTGTTTTTTGCCATCCTTTGAAATCGGGTCATCGATATAGCTTGGGGCAACAAATGGCGCTGAGCGTCTAGACATGGCAGAAGATCATCCATTGGTGGCAAATTGGGCGGTTCAGTTTTCAGTATACAGAATTTATATTAAAAATATGACAGCGAGGCTAAATTTCTCATCATTTTTAACAGGCGATTACATCGATAAAAATTGGCGTGATATTGATATGTTTAATATGGCTCACGCTGTGGCATTTTTATGTTTTGATTGCACGCCATTAACAATTGACGATAATCAAATAACTAATGAGGTCTAGATTGCAGGCAGCATTTTATTTTTATACCAGATTTTCTCAGTGATAGGCTATTTTAGTGATTGTGACCAATATGGCTATTGCCCTCAACAGCTTGCTCTGAGATATTACAAACGAGGGAATCGCTATGGGTCTTGGTTTGTGGGTGTGATGAGCTTTCAACCTGAATAGTCGCATGATGGATGCCGAGCTCAAGCAGGCTTTGTTCTAGATTGCCAATCAATATACTGGATTCACGAATGCTCATTTCACCATCGACGACCATATGACAAGATAAGGCATTTAAACCACTGGTAATACTCCAAACGTGTAAGTCATGTATTTTTTGCACCTGCGGGTGGGCAACTATTTTTTCCTCAACATTGCCTAGAGATATGCCTTCTGGTGTGCCTTCCATTAAAATATGTACAGAATCCCGTACGACACGGTAACCACTAAATAAAATAAGTATCGCAACAATTACGGACGCTACCGCATCTGCCCATACCCAGCCAAAGCTCATCATGAGTAACGCGGCGATAATGGCAGCCACTGAACCCATTAAATCACTTAATACGTGCAAATAAGCACTTTGCATATTGAGATTGACGGGCTCTTTGTCCTCCGATGTTTTGACTGTTTCTGTACTTTGATTGGCTCCATGATCATGACCGTGAGTATCGCCACTACGGCTACCTCGGTGCATAAGCAATGCAACCAAGATATTCACCAGCATACCGATAGTGGCAACGATCAGCATACCTTGGGTAGCAATTTCAGGTGGCGAATTAAAGCGTTTAATGGCCTCATAAAAAATCATTAGCGCAATAATGACAAGCGTAGCCCCATTGACCGACGCGACTAAAATCTCAAAGCGTTTATAGCCAAAGGTTTTTTGATGAGTGGCTGCTTTTTCGCCAATTTTGAATGCCATTAAAGTTGCGCCAAGTGCTATCGCATCACTTAACATGTGACCGGCATCGGACAATAGCGCTAAACTGCCGGTGAGCCAACCACCGATTGCTTCAATGAACATATAGCCTGTGATAATCAAAAAGCTTATAAGTAACGTGCGCTGATAGCCTTTGGTATCTCGCCGGGCGACTGTGTGCTCTAGATGTTCATCATGATCGTGACTGTCTTGATTCTTATAAGTATCATTACTTTCCTTACCTTCCTGAACGTGTCCATGCGTATCAGCCGATATACTCTGATGAGCATGGTCGCTTTTTTTAGGGTTTGGACGGTTTGGATTCATAACAACACTCAATTTTGCTGATAGTGGGTTTAATGATGAATATTTACTCTGTACAGAGTAGTGATAGATTTTGGATTACAACAATCAAGTTACTGTTATGAATTTACTATTATGAATTTACCATAGTTATAAACTTATCATAGTCCAATATTAGAAGCTGTGATAACGAAGTAAAAATAATAGCGGCATGTTCATTTGAAATAAAAGAAGTATATTATCAATTTTTTCTGATATCAAATGGTGACACTAATTCATGGTATTTAGGCTACCAGCCCACAGGATCAATATCTAAAGTAAGTTTAAGGTACTTAGCGCTTGGCAAAGCAAGTACGGGTTGCCACCACTGGCTCAATACATGGTGTAATTGTCGGCGATCTTTGGCCAATAGCAAAAGCTGGGCATGATAGCGGCTATTCTTTTTACTCATTGGTGCGTCGATAGGACCAAGAACAGCCAGATTATGCCCATTTGGTAAATTGGCAATGGCATCTTTGAGTGCTTGCGTCGTGGCAGCAAGGGTTTTACCTTCACAGCGTATCAGCGCGGCATGACTATGAGGGGGTAATCCCATCATCTTGCGTTCTTGTAATAGCTGGCGCGCAAATGATAAGTAACCATCTTTCACCAATTTCAACAATAACTCATTGTCCGGTTGCAGCGTTTGAATCAAGACACGTCCTGCTTTATCACCGCGTCCTGCGCGCCCTGCCACTTGAATCATCAATTGGGCGGTATGCTCTGGTGAGCGAAAGTCTGCGGACAAAAAGCCGCGATCAGCATTGGGTAAGCAAACGAGCGTGACATTGGGAAAATGATGACCTTTGGCAACCATTTGCGTACCGACCAATATGGCAGGTTTGCCTTCATTGATACGCTGATAGATATTTTCCCAGCTGTCTCTACGCCTTGTGGTATCGCGATCAATTTGAATAATGGGGTAAAGTGCTTTACTGGTTTGTGGATTGGCAAAGATAGCATGCAAATTTTCGCTGAGCCTTGTCGTGCCCATACCTTTGGCATCTAGGTTTTGGCTGCCGCAATCAGGGCATACAGTCGGAATATAGGCTTGCCAATCACAATGATGGCATTTCAAATAAGAGTTGCTCGAATAATTGCTCCGCTGGGCTTGGTTATTATAATGCACGGTTAAATGCGCATCACAACGTGGACAATCTGCCTGCCAGCCACACGCCTCGCACAATAAGACTGGCGCATAGCCACGACGGTTTAAGAATATCAAAACCTGATCGCCAGCTTCTAGGGTTTGCCTTATGGCGCCGATAAGCGCATCCGTCAGTCCGGTATCATAGCGCGCGCCATCATCTTGTGTTTGCTGATGGGTACTTTGCAGGCGTGCATCGATGAGCTGCATTTTCGCAATTTTCGCATTGCCAGGACGCGTCGATAATAGGCATTCTATTAGCTTGCCTTCATCGACCAATTTTAGATGCTCAAGAGAAGGGGTAGCCGTACCAAGGACGACTGGTATTTTAGCTTGCAGTCCGCGATATAGTGCGACATCAGCGGCATGATAGCGCAAGGTATCCTGCTGCTTATAAGAACCGTCGTGTGCCTCGTCAACGACAATCAAGCCTAAATTTGCAAAGGGATAAAGTACTGCTGAGCGCGTACCAATAATGATTTGCGCGTGACCAGTTCGGCAATCTTGCCAGCCTTGCAAACGATAGGTATTATTCATCCCTGAATGTAGTAAGACGATATGCGCCGCAAAGCGACTGGCAAAACGCGCGCGCGTCTGCGGCGTTAGCCCAATCTCAGGCACTAAAATAAGCACTTGCTTACCAGCCTCTAATACTGCCTGCATGGCTTGTAAATAGACCTCAGTCTTGCCACTACCGGTAATACCATTTAATAAAAAGCCTGTGTAGCGTTTGGCTTCATGCGCAGCAACAATCGCTGCTACGGCAAGCTGCTGCTCATCATTGAGATCAAGTGGCATTTTTGCTAATCTAACAGGAGTAGGTGCTTGTTTCGGCTGAATATAGCGCTCAATAAGTCCTTTTTCTTCAAGTGCTTTTAAAAATGTACGCTGCATACCTTCTAATAACAGAATATCTTCACTAGCGCCGTGCTGACCATGGAGCTTTAGCATATCGAACTGCTGCTTTTGCTTTTTTGCATTGGCGCGAAAGTCATCATCAGTGATATGTGGCAAAATGCGCCAATGGGTAATGAGCAAATCTAGCGGTTTACCTTGACGTACCAAAGTAGGCAAGATGACAGATAAGACATCCCCAAGGGGATAGTGATAATAACGCGCCAGCCAGTAGGCAAGCTTTAGCATACTGTCATCTAAAATAGATTCAGCATCTAAGCACTTATTAATGGGTTTAAGCTTCTTAATGGGTACGCTGCTATCCGCTTGAGCAATATGAGCGATTACGATTCCGATTAAGGTCTGACGACCAAATGATACTTCAACACGACTGCCAATTTGCGGTAGTTGTGTTGAGCTATTATTTGACGAAGCATTTGGCAAATCACTCATATCTGCCGGTAGGCTATAGTCAAACACCCGATAAAGGGGTACGGGCAGAGCAACTTGTACCAACATAAAAAGGCTTCGCAATATGATTGGGTTAATGTGAAATCAAAATAAAGAAGTAGAGACGAATAAGCTTAGCATGAAGCTAAGCTTATTTTGATTCAATGAAAAATAATATTATTTACGTCAGATTGTCCATCAGACTTATTCAATATATAGAATAGACTCAATCTCGACCACGCCGCCTTTAGGCAATGCTGCTACTTGGACGGCTGCACGGGCGGGATAAGGTTCGGTCAAATTGGCAATAAATACTTCGTTTAATGCTGCAAAATCATTTAAATCAGTTAGTGATACATTAAATTTAACCACGTCATTTAAGCTGCCACCAGCAGCTTCACAGATAGCTTTGATGTTTTCAAACACTTGCTTCGCTTGCGCATCAAAACCTTCTTTTAGCACCATGGTTTTAGGATCAAAACCTAACTGACCTGAAATATAGACAGTGTTGCCCACTTTTACGGCTTGCGAATAAGTGCCAACGGCTGCAGGGGCTTTATCAGTTTGGATGATTTGACGGGTCATAATATATCCTTATCATATTTTTGGGCGTTTGATGTGCTAAAGCGATTTGCTAAGAGATTACTAGGAGCGTTTAGCACGATTGAAAGTTTTACGAAGTTCGAAATGATATAGGCAATGAAAAGTAATATCGACACATTATGTACGGCTGGTATCAATTTTCCTTGCTTGCTGTGCCTACGCAGACAGAGGCTGCAAAAAATTTGTACCAGCAGTACCATCGCGTTTTTAAGGTATCTTGACTATTTTTTTTGGTAATTCCTTAAAAAACATAGGTTTAACAGTTACAATTATAAAAGTATTTATAGCTGATATAAGCGCATGATATTTGGGAAACCAAGTAACGAGCGTAGTTCACGAATACCTTGCGCTAAGTGATTGCGACTGCGAACCACAATTTGAATGATGGTATCACTGCTACGCACATCGACCTTTTCAACCCCTATATTTAACTGCCGCAGATTATAAATCACTTTACTGATTTGCTCATCGCTCAGCGCTACAGACAATTTTAAGTAAGCAGGAAAACGAATTTTGTTATCATGATCTTCTGAATCACTTTGCTTGATGGCTTTATCATTGCGCCAGCGCAGTTGGATGACTTGATAAGGATTGTCTTTACGAATATCGTCTAATGAAAAGCACTTATGTCGATGTACGACCAGACCATGACGAGATAAATGTCCGACGATAGGATCACCATAAATAGGGTGACAACAATTGGCAAAATCAAGCTCAACGCCTGAGGCATTGACGATAAGTTGCTGCGGTTGGGTCATATCATCAATACGTTCTTGCGATTGGATATCACTGACTTCATCGCTAAACAAACGTGTGACCACGAGTTGCGGTAATAGCGTACCAGAACTTATTTGTTCAAATAACGCCGATTTTTCGGTCAGTCCGCGCCATTCAGTGAGGTTTTTCCAGTCACTATCGGTTAAGTCATCCAAGCTTTTTTGATAAGTCTTTAGGGCGCGATCTAATGCTTGCCTGCCATGGTGTTGCTTGTCAGCGGCAGATAAGTCTTTGAACCAACGCAAAATCTCTACACGGGCTTTATTGGTCACCACAAATCCAAGCCATTCCGCTTTTGGTTCAGAATGACTATTTACTTCAATTTCAACCAATTGTCCATTTTGAACAACAGTGCCAAGCTTAGCAGGTTTGTTATCGATATTCGCCCCAACCGCGACATTGCCGACCATAGGACCAACGGCATAGGCAAAATCTAGCGCGGTTGCCCCTTGCGGCAATTCATAAGCACGACCTTTCGGGCTATAACAAATGATTTTGCTAGAGTGCAGATAGTCCATTAGCTCGTTAATAGTAGAAACCGCTGTGGCAAAGTCAGGGTTGCCTTGGTTTAAGCAGTCTTCATCGACCAAATCTTTCATATTGCGCAATGACGCCTGAATCACTGATTGACTGACATCAGAGGCATGTTCTGCACCAATGACCCCAAGCCTTGCCGCGCTTTGCATCTGCTTGGTCAAAATCGTCACTTTGACAAAATCATTGTCGCGCTCATAGATAAGGGTAAGCGACTGATTACCACCAGGCAAAGGTCTGCGAATATTATCTGCGATATGGCTGTCATCAATTTGATATTTTTTAATCAGATAATAAGCAAGCTTGTCGCAAGCTTCGATATTATCAAGCACAATTTCAAACGCATAATGGCGTAACAGTGCATTAATCTCGCCGCGATTACGGAAAAATTGCCGAAAGATGACCACGCGATTGTCTAAGACTTTGACCATGCCATCAAGCTCGAGATTGTTTAGAACAATACTTAAGTAGCGATGAATAGCTTCTCTCTGAAAATTACGCCCGAGCCCATGTTGTAGCAGTTTATCAGAGATCTTGTTATACATCTCAGAATCAAGGTTACGATAACAAAGCACTTCAATATAATCAGCAATGTCATTTAGACCCATGAGCCGTGCAAACGGGACATAAAAATCCAAGGTTTCTTGCGCCGTAGTGCGTTGTTTTTCAGGACGTACGGCATCTAGTGTCGACATATTGTGCAAACGGTCAGCAAGCTTAATAATCAATACCCGCGGGTCGGCGAGGGTAGCCGTCAAGATTTTATGAAAGGTCGCCGCTTTATTTTCTTGTTTATTATGCGTTGACGACTTTAATTTGGTAACCCCATCGACCAATTTAGCAACCACTTTGCCATAACGCATCTCAATCTGCTCATCGCTCACTTCCGTATCTTCAACCGTATCATGCAAAATTGCCGCAATGACCGTATCTCGATCCAAGCGAAAGCCGGCCAATATCTCGGCGACTGCAATCGGATGGGTGATATAAGGCTCTCCTGATTTGCGCTTGTCTTTGATATGCGCAATATCACCGAACTCACAGGCATCAATAATATCACGACGCTCAGCGGCAGTGAGATAACCTACTGAACGTATTAGATTGTATTGAGCGTCATCGACTAAAGGATGACTGAGTTTGGGTAAGGTTTGACTCATAAAGTAACGATCCTATTTTCCATTACCGGCTTACCTGACTATTTATTAAGATAAAGAATCTATCAAGGTGAAAAATGACTGAGTAAATAAATGTTGACCTGCTATAAAAGGCTTAAAAAAAGAAAGCTGAAAAACGGGTAGACCGCCCTCTAATTAATCGCAAATCGCCTTCAATGTCAACCGCTAAGGGAGTAGGTACTGCAAAAATCAAGAAATTCTCACTCAATGGTATGTTTTAAGTGCTGAGAGGTTACTAAAACAGTAAAGGCAGTATCATTACAACCAAAAAACCACAGCCTATGCTGTGGTCTCTATCGTCAGTCGATCTGTCTATGTATTTTGTAAAACCGTTAGGCGCTTTAGGTTTTTTATATAATAGACTTTATCGAGACGTTTTATTAAAAGCTGTGATCGCCTGATAATGCTAAATCCATCGAGCTAGTAGCAAAATTATGCTCTGGCTGGTTTAGGATATCGCGGGTGATTTTGCCCGCAGCAATTTCACGTAATGCCAATACGGTTGGCTTGTCGTTATCGACGTCAACCAGCGGCTCAGCAATACCTTTGGCCAACTGACGGGCGCGCTTGCTTGCGACTAAAACCAGCTCAAAGCGATTATCAACATTATTCAAACAATCTTCAATCGTCACTCGTGCCATAAATAGCTACCTCGGTTGTTTTTATTAGTAACGGACTCTGCCCGCCACTCAATAAAAATAATATCAAAAATATAAAGGGTGATAGCTAGGCATTATAGCATTTTTGCCTGTGCGCGTAATTGCTTTTTATGTCTAGTTGCTGAATGAGCCGAGAATAACAGTGGCTGCGTGACTTAATCTTCTGCTTTATTATTTAGCAAGTTGGTAATGGTGCGATGATAACGCTGCTGTTGACGACTAAGGGTTTGTCTGTCCGCGACGATAATGGCCTTTAGCTCAGTCAAAGCGACCTCAAAACTGTCGTTGATAATGACATAGTCAGAATTGACGTACTGTGCCATTTCATTCACTGCGCCGGCAAGACGCTGTTCTATCACTTCCACAGTATCTTGCCCACGCGTCGATAGGCGTTGGCGTAAAGTTGAGAGGCTCGGTGGTAAAATAAAAACCATCGTCGCATCGTTAAATATCTTTTTGACTTGTAGCGCCCCTTGCCAATCAATCTCTAAGATAACATCAACGCCTGCTTCTAACTGCGTGCGCACACTTCGCTCTGAGGTGCCGTAGTAATTGCCAAACACTTCAGCGTGTTCTAAAAACTTATTTTCAGCCACAGCGGTCACAAAATTATCGACGTCAGTAAAATGATAATGATGACCATCAATCTCGCCTGGGCGCGGCGTGCGTGTGGTGTGTGAAACACTGACAGTCAAGTCATTGGTGGTGGCAAGTAGTTGCTTTACCAGTGAGGTCTTGCCCGTACCTGAGGCGGCAGTGATAATAAATAATGAACCTGTCATACAGTGTGTCCTAGTGAATTGTGTCTTGATAAATAAATAAAAGTATTCGAATTAATATAAAAGGCTGGTAAAAAGAAAAAACACCATCATCTATGGTGGTAAAAATATTAATCGATGCCTCATTATAAACTGCTTTAAAAGCAAATTATGCTAAAGTAGGCTATTGATTTTATCCCAACTTTTGAATAAAAGTTTCGGTGGCTTAAGCTTTAAGCCTAGGCTTTTATATAAATTATCTAATGATAGGCCTTCTTATGCAAATTTATCTTGCCAATCCACGTGGATTTTGTGCTGGTGTGGATCGCGCGATTGCGATTGTCAACGAAGCACTGTTACGTTTTGAGCCACCTATTTATGTCCGTCACGAAGTGGTACACAATAAATTCGTGGTCTCAGATCTTGCCAACCGCGGCGCTGTTTTTGTCGAAGAGCTGCATGAAGTACCGGACGGCTCTATTGTTATCTTTTCCGCTCATGGGGTTTCAAAAGCCGTTGAAGATGAGGCAGAGCGCCGTGATTTGACGGTGTTTGATGCCACTTGTCCTTTGGTTACTAAAGTGCATATCGAAGTCGCTAAGTTTGCGCAGGATGGTATGGATGCGGTATTGATTGGACATGCGGGACATCCTGAAGTAGAAGGCACTATGGGACGCTTTAACCACCGTCATGGTGGACAGATTCATCTGGTCGAAAACGAGACCGATGTCGAAGCTTTGAGCGTACAAGATGCTGAGCGTTTGGCATTTGTGACCCAAACGACTTTATCGATGGATGATACCGCTCGCGTGATCGATGCGCTGAGAGAAAAATTCCCGCATATCCAAGGTCCGCGTAAAGACGATATCTGTTATGCCACCCAAAACCGTCAGGATGCGGTCAAAGATTTGGCCAGTCGCTGTGAGGTGGTTTTGGTGGTTGGCTCACCCAACTCATCAAACTCTAATCGTTTGCGGGAATTGGCAGAGCGCATGAATTGCTGTGCTTATTTGATTGATGATGCCACTGAAATGAATAAAAGCTGGTTTGATGGTATACAAAGTGTAGGCGTGACTGCTGGTGCTTCAGCGCCTGAAGTATTGATTCAAGAGGTGCTACAGCAGCTGCAAGAGTGGGGTGGCGATTTGCCAAGCGAGCTGTCAGGTATTGAGGAAAATGTTACCTTTAGCTTGCCAAAAGCCTTACGGATTCCAATGACGCAAGTTGGCAAGTAAAATAAGAGAGCTTTATATATAGCGTTAGATAGGTGACGTAAAATGAAAAATCAGAAAAAAAGATTTGTGTTGGCATAAGCCAGTCTTGATGAGATCAACAAGCAATTAAAGATCAATACATTTACGATTGTCATCCTGATAGGGATGCTGATGTTAAATGCAACCCAGTTTATGAGAGACTACAGTCTGTTATATGGCGCGCTTATTGCTGTTATGGTTTTTCTATTATTTATAATGGCCAAAAGCCGCACGCTGCTGACGGTGCAAAAACAAGCCCTCATGCGCTGAACAAGCCCTTATGCGATAAATAAAGAAGGCCTACTTTTATACATAATTCATATATAGTCGATTCAATTTAAAAAGAACACAGTACTGCTGGGATAAATTTTACGAAGCCTCTGGAGTGCTAAGCGCACAGCAAGCGAGAGAAATTTATCCCAGCATAGTGCTATTCTGAGCGTAACTCTTTTATACATAATTCATATATTTTAAAAAGCATTCGAGGACATTCATGTCAGCTTATTACACCTTTATAAAACGTGAGCAGCAAGCAGATGGTAGCAGTGTTGCTTATTATCAGCCAACCAAGCACGCACAAGGTGCTTGGAACGAGCATGAGCAACATATGGCGCCAGCCACTGGCTTGCTCACTGCTGAACTACAAAGTTTTGTACCACAAGAAAATATGCGTATTGCTCGTATCAGCTTGGATATTTTAGGACTGATACCGCTCGATGATTTTACTGTCACCACGCGATGTATTCGTCCGGGTAGAACCATTGAGCTTATCGAAGCGGTGATGAGCAGTCGTGGTCGCGATGCCATCATTGCGCGTGCATGGCGCCTTATTACTCAAGATACCAGTGTCATTGCAGGGCTTGAGGATCAAAAATCCATGCATAAGCCTGAAGCGTTACCCGTTTGGGATGGTATGAAAGGCTGGCCCGGCGGTTTTATTGAGACCGTACGTCTAGTCGCTGAACCTGACCGTCGTCCTGGTAAAGGTATGGTATGGATGACCAACGATATCGATATGGTAGAGGGTGTGCCTACCCATGATATGGTGCATTTATTGGGCATGGCGGATACCGCCAACGGGGTTGTACCAAGACTTGGACTGGGGTTGGCAAAATTGGAGTGGATGTTTCCGAATACTGATTTGCAAATTCATATGCACCGCGCGCCGCAAGGTCGCTGGCTTGGCATTGAAGCGGTGCAGCAGTACGGTACTGATGGAATAGGCGTTAGCAGTGCGATATTACATGATACGCAAGGACCTTTTGGTCGCAGTGAGCAAATTTTGACCATTCGTCCGATGCCGATCTAATGTAAAGATGTATTTAGTGGGTCTTGTCGGAAATTGCCCTATGAATGAAAACCATTTGGATGAGTCAAATAATATAGGTGGTTCTGAAAAACCAAACCAAAGCATGTAATTAATTAATTATACAAATCAATGGTAATCGGTTGTAATGATGTCTAACAAGGCAAGATTACTGGGTTTACAGATTACTATGAATAAAAATAGCCGTTTTTCAGAAACATTGACGACTATTCTGGAGCTCTTGATAGAAGCTTACTCAGAATAGACTCTATACTTTCATCCATTTGCCATTCAAAGGAACATAACCATGAGCGACAACAAGAGCGACAAAAACTGTCCTTATGCCCCGACCCGATTGACCATGAGTAATGGCGCACCAGTTGCTGACAATCAAAACAGTATGACCGCAGGTAAGCGTGGTCCATTATTGGCACAAGATATTTGGCTCAATGAAAAGCTCGCTAACTTTGCGCGAGAAGTGATTCCTGAGCGCCGCATGCATGCGAAAGGCTCTGGCGCATTTGGTACGTTTACCGTAACCAATGACATCACTAAATATACCCGTGCCAATATCTTCAATGAAATTGGTAAGCAAACCGAAATGTTCGCCCGCTTTAGTACCGTAGCAGGCGAGCGCGGCGCCGCTGATGCCGAGCGTGATATTCGCGGCTTTGCGCTAAAGTTTTATACTGAGGAAGGCAACTGGGATATGGTGGGAAATAATACCCCAGTATTCTTTTTACGTGACCCGCGTAAATTCCCAGATTTAAACAAAGCGGTCAAACGTGATCCGCGTACTAACATGCGCTCAGCAACCAATAACTGGGACTTTTGGACTTTGTTACCAGAAGCCTTGCATCAAGTTACCATCGTTATGAGTGATCGCGGTCTTCCAGCGTCATATAGAAATATGCATGGCTTTAGCTCGCATACCTATAGTTTTTGGAATACCGCCAATGAGCGTTTTTGGGTCAAATTTCATTTCCGCACGCAACAAGGTATCAAAAACTTAACCGATGCTGAAGCGGCAGATATCGTTGGGATGGATCGCGAAAGTCATCAAAAAGATTTGTACGATGCCATCGAAAGTGGCGATTTCCCGAAATGGAAAATGTATGTGCAAATCATGCCCGAAGCTGAGGCGGATACCGTTCCATATCATCCGTTTGACCTAACCAAAGTATGGCCAAAAGGTGATTATCCGCTGATCGAAGTTGGCGAGTTTGAATTGAATAAAAACTCTGATAACTACTTTGTCGATGTCGAACAAGCAGCATTTGCCCCAAGTAACTTAGTACCGGGTATCAGTGTATCACCTGATAAAATGCTACAAAATCGTTTAGTTAACTATGCCGATGCTCAGCGTTATCGTGTCGGAGTCAATCATCAGCAAATTCCAGTAAACAAGCCGCGCTGCCCTGTGATGAGCAATCATCGTGATGGTCAAGGTCGTGTCGATGATAACTATGGTAGCCGTCCGCATTATGAGCCAAACAGCTTTAGCCAGTGGCAAGAGCAGCCTGACTATGCTGAGCCACCATTAAAAATTGACGGCTATGCGGCGCATTATGATTTCCGTGAAGACGATAGCGATTATTTTAGCCAACCTAGAGCATTGTTTAATTTGATGAGTGCTGAGCAGCAGCAAGTGCTGTTTGATAATACCGCGAGCAACTTGTCTGGCGTACCTGATTTCATTCAGTATCGCCATATTCGTAACTGCAACTGGTGTGATGCTGCTTATGGTGCAGGCGTTGCCAAAGCATTAGGATTAAGTGTTGAGGATGCAATGGCAGCCCGTGAGACTGATCCTGCTCGTCACTTGCCTAGCTGCTTATAATGGATAAAATTTATACATAAGCAGTTAATCAGCTAAATATCATTACAATGACACTGCTTTAGGAAACTAGGGCGGTGTTTTTTACGAATCAAGTTTTTACGCTTGAAATTTTCTGCCGCGCCCCTATTAGTATAAACAGCTTAGCAGTATTCAAAGATTGACTTCTCTACTATGTACTTGAGCCAAGTTTATTTTGATTGCGGCTATTTTATAATAAATTTTTAGCATAAATTGAAGGAGTTTTTATGAGTGAACAAACCCCAGTTGATAACCCGACAGTCGATAGCATCAACTCTAATAAAAGCAGTCCAGAATTAAAAAAACATACCTTTGAAGCGGAAGTGGCGCAGCTGCTGCATTTAGTCACCCATTCGCTATATTCTAATGCTGATATTTTTGTCCGTGAGCTGGTTTCAAACGCCTCTGATGCCTGCGATAAATTGCGTTTTGAAGCGACCAATGACGACAGCCTGTATGAAGACGATGGCGAGCTACGTATTCGTATCGCCGTCGATGAAGACGCTAAAACCATTACCTTTACCGATAATGGTATTGGCATGAATGAAGCCGATGCGATTGAAAACTTAGGCACGATTGCCAAATCTGGCACCAAAGCATTTTTAGATAAATTGTCTGAATCACAAAAGCAAGAAGGTCAATTAATCGGGCAGTTCGGTGTTGGTTTTTACTCTGGCTTTATCGTTGCTGATACGATTAGCGTTGAATCGCGTAAAGCAGGCGATGCCGCGGACAAAGGCGTGCGCTGGGTATCTGATGGTACCGGTAGCTTTACCGTTGAGCCTATTACCAAAGAGACGCGCGGCACCGCTATCACCTTGCATTTAAAAGAACAATATTCTGAAGGCGAAGACAGCTATCTTGACCGTGGCAAAATCAAACAGTTAGTGAATAAATACTCTGACCATATCAGCCTGCCGATTCAGATGCGTAAAGAAGTCTGGCAAGAAGATGAGGTTGAAGAAGGAAGCGATACGCCTGCCAATGGTCAAATGGTCTTAACGGACGAATGGGAAACCATTAATAAAGCGAGTGCCTTATGGACACGCTCAAGCTCTGAGATTGAAGATGAAGAGTATGTCGATTTTTATAAAAATATCAGCTATGACATGGATGCGCCACTGACTTGGACGCATAACCGTGTCGAAGGTCGCGTACAGTATACGCAGCTATTGTATATTCCAAAAAAAGCGCCCGTCGATTTATATACTCGTGACCAGCAGCATGGGCTAAAGCTATATGTCAAACGTGTGTTTATTATGGACGAAGCTGAGCAACTACTGCCAATGTATCTGCGTTTCGTCAAAGGTGTGATTGATTCGGCAGACTTGCCATTGAACGTCAGCCGTGAGCTATTACAAGAATCACGTGATGTAAAATCTATCCGTGATGGTAATGCTCGTCGTATTTTGACGTTGCTGGCAAGCCTTGCCAATAGTGAAGATGCCGATAAGCAAGAAAAATTTGCGCAGTTCTACGCTGAATTTGGTGATGTCATCAAAGAAGGCGTTGGCGAAGACATGGGCAATCAAGAGCGTATTGCCAAATTACTTCGTTATGCGACCAGTACCCAAGATGGTGAAACCACCAGCTTTGAAGACTATAAAGCCCGTATGAAAGACGGTCAAAAAGCCATTTACTACTTAACGGCTGATAATCTAGTAGCAGCAAAAAATAGCCCGCAACTTGAGCTGTTTAAGAAAAAAGGTATCGAAGTTATCTTGATGACCAGCCGCGTTGATGAGTGGGCGATGAACTTCTTAACCTCATTTGATGAGACACCGCTACAAAACATCGCTAAAGGCGCGGTAGATTTGGGTGATTTGCAGGATGAAGCCGAAAAAGCTGAAGCTTCAAGGGCACAAGAAACTTTAAAGCCTGTCGTTGATAAGCTAAAAGCGGCATTAGGTGAGCGCGCCAAAGACGTCAAAGTATCGACGCGTCTAGTCGATAGTCCTGCTTGCTTGGTCGTGGGGGAAGGTGAGCTATCGCCGCAAATGATTCAAATGCTTAAGCAAATGGGTCAAGATGTACCAGAAAGCAAACCGACGTTAGAGGTCAACCCTGATCATCCACTCATTAAAAAGCTTGAGAGTAGCGATCAGTCTGCCGAAGATTTTGACAAACTTGCACAAGTCATTTTTGACCAAGCATTGTTAGCTGATGGCGGTCAGTTAGATGATCCAGCGGCTTATCTGAAACGCGTCAACGAATTGTTATTGAGATAATCGGTCGCATTTGTTAAAAAAAGAGGTCTTGTACGCAAGGCCTTTTTTTATAGGGATGGTTCGGTCAGATTTTACAATTCAGCCTTATGCTCTTGACCGACAATCCGTTACAATCGCGATAGATTAGCGAGCTAAACTATCAAGTTATACTTTTTGCTCGTTAAAACCATTTTTTCGTCTATTTACTCTAAAATACAATTCGATCTGCCCTACTAATAATGTATATCTTTATTATAATAAACGGCACTGATTTCAATATATTTAGTATGAATTTACGTTATTTCTCTCGACTGGCTAGAGGTCTAAGTCTTTGTCACTTGCGTCGTTAAAAACCGTCTCGCTTCAGCGTTTTTCGCTCAATTTCGCTGCCAATATTATTGCAACTTTGTGGATGTTAGTAGGGTCAACACGGGCATTCTCTTGGGTTAAACCTACCTTTGTTCAGTTCGCTGTCTTTGCGTTATTGGCTCTGGGTAGCAACGTCCTATTTTCTTGGCTCGCCGCCCCAGACGGCAGTATCTTTAATGAGCAAGGATTGGTCAGCTATCTCATATGGCCGATGATTATTTTGCTTGGCGGTATCATTCTAGCGCGCCGAGCAGGTAATCAAGCGCTGGTTTTTGTGCCGGTAGTGCTGTGGTTGGTTGCTGATACTTTGTCCGCTCTATTGCAAAGCTTAGTACAGTTTTTGGGTAGTTATAGCTGGTTGCCCGATTGGAGTTATTCGTTTTTACCAACGCTATTTTTGGTGCTGTTTTTATGGCAGACCTTGGCATTGTTATGGATATTTTCTCGTCGCCTGCGTATACCCTGGTGGGAGCGTATCATCGTCCTCATCGGTGCCGTTGCACTATTGACGATTTGGCAGCGTAACGTCGCTGACCAGCCCATATTTAAGCAGATACCGGTAGAGCCAGTATTAGAAGAGGCCGCCTTATATGAGCAGCCGCGTTTACTACAAGAGGCGCTTGCTCGTATAGACCCTAGTATAGCGGGCAAAAGTGATTGGTACTTTATGGGTGTGGCGGGATTTTCTGACCAAAACGTCTTTCGCTCTGAGATTAATAAAGTACGTGAGCTGTTTGATGTGCGTTTTGGTACCAGCGGGCATTCATTGGCACTGATTAATAATAACTATACTTGGCTAGATGAGCCGATTGCTACCAAAACCAGTATCTTACGCGGCTTAAAAAGAATTGGTCAGCAGATGAATGCTGATGAAGACGTGCTGTTTATGACGCTATCATCGCATGGCGATCAGGACTTTATCCATTTATCTAACCCGCCACTTGCGATGGATAATTTGGATGCGACATGGCTGCGAGAGGCTTTGGACGCGTCAGGCATTCGCTGGCGTGTTATCGTGGTATCGGCGTGTTATTCAGGCTCGTTTATTGATGAATTGGCGTCGCCGACGACGGTGGTGATTACCGCTTCGGCAACGGACAAGATGTCGTTTGGCTGTACCAATAGCGCTGAGATGACCTATTTTGGTCAAGCATTTTTTGCGGAAAGCTTGCGGGGAAATACCAGTTTTTCTGGCGCCTTTAAAGACGCTGCTTATCGAGTAAAAGAGCGTGAGCTCTCTATGGGTTTTGAGCCATCAGAGCCGCAAATGGTGATTGGTAGTTTGATGGAAACGGCGTTGCCAGCATTTGAGCAAGTGTTATTTGATAAAACACGACTGCCACAGGCTAGCATCTTTGAGAATTCTAATGCGACCACCGTTATCAATATTTCACCGGATACGGGCGCCGATACAGCTGTAAATGCTAACAACACTAAAAATTGAGTACTGAACACTGTTTAAAAGTTTGTTAATGTGCCGCTCTTTTAAATAGGGAATTCTTATAAATCATTGTTATTCTACCTTGGATAAAAAGGATAATGCTCATGAATAATTCTTATAATCACAGTCTTTCAGCCAATACACAGCTCACACAAAAAAGTGTCAATCGCTGTTTTGATGGTGAGCAGCATTATTATAGCCATCAATCAACGTCTACCAAGACGCCAATGACCTTTAGTATTTATCTGCCTGATGAAGCACTAGCAGGGCAGCGTTGTCCGGCGATTTTATATTTATCAGGTCTCACCTGTAATGCAGATAATGTTACGCACAAAGCGCATTTTCAACAAAAATGTAGTGAGCTTGGTATGATATTTATCGCACCGGATACCTCTCCTAGAAGTAGTGACGGCAGTGATAGCGTTGACAGCAATGACGTAGCAAACGATGAGCGTTATTTTGTCGGTCAAGGTGCAAGCTATTATGTCGATGCGACTCAGGCTCCTTGGTCTGAGCACTTTAATATGCAAAGCTATATCGTTGATGAGCTATATGATTTATTACGCTCAGAGTTTCCGATTAATAGTATCGGTATCACAGGTCATTCGATGGGCGGTCACGGTGCTTTGCTATTGGGCTTTAAATTCCCAGGCAAGTTTGTGAGTGTGTCAGCTTTATCGCCTGTGTGCGCCGCTAGTGAGTCGGCATGGGGTCAAGCAGCTTATACAGAGTATTTCGGTGATGACAAGAGCTTGTGGGCGCAAGCAGACGCATCGCAAGTCATTGAAGAGGTCGGTCAGCAGTACTCAAGCATCTTGGTTGATCAAGGCGCGGCTGATGAGTTTTTAGCCGATGGTCAGTTGCAAACGTCAAAATTACAACAGGCGTGTACAAGTGCCAAGCAGCCATTAACATTGCGCTATCAAGCGGGTCACGATCATAGCTATTATTTCATCCAGACAGTAATCAATGAGCATATTGAACATCACTGGCGTATGGCACAGCTTAGCTAAAATTCGGTCTCATATGGTTTATTCGTTATAGCGTTTCAAGTTTAAAAGGTTAGATCTATGACAAGTTATCAAGATTTAAGTACCGTTACTGCCGATACCCAGTCAGCAGATGTTAGTTCTGTTGCTGCTAAATCTACGCTTGCTACCATGCAAGCGGATATGGATGCCGCTTTAAAAAATAAACAGCGAGACCATACCAGTACCAATTTAAACAATCCTCAAAATCATGCAGTAAAATCAAGCTCAGCTATCGCAGTTATCGCCGCTTCCATCAATGATATGACTACTCACGCCCTCGATGAGTCACAAATGTCGCGTGTGATAGAGATGGCGTGGGAGGATAGAACACCGTTTGAGGCGATAGAGCATAGCTATGGTCTCAATGAGTCTGGCGTCATTACACTGATGCGTCAGGTGCTAAAACCATCCTCGTTTCGCTTATGGCGTCAACGTGTGAGCAATCGCGCTACCAAGCATGAAGCGATACGAGGTTTTGCGGTAGGTCGTGCTTATTGCAAAACCCAATATAAACCGTGCTAGTTGGCGGCATATAGTTGATCCACTTTTAAAAGAGTACAGCACCGCTGGGGTTAATGATTCGCAGCCTCTGTCGGCTAGCTACAGCAAGCAAGAAAAATTAACCCAAGCAGTGCTTTATAAGGTTTGTATTTCTTGTATTTAGGACTGACTATATATCTGTATCTGCTGAGCGCAGCTATAATATCGATACTCAGTGCCCATCATAAATCTCGATTATCCGTTATAATAGACATACGTATTATTCGTGCTATGTCTACATTTATATATTAAATCCTTGGTCAAATCCCAATTAGGTAGCTCAATTATGATCAGTCCCTCTAAGCCGTATCTAATCGCCCCTTCTATATTATCTGCTGACTTTGCCAAATTAGGCGAAGAGGTAGAACGTGTATTGGCGTCTGGTGCTGATGTCATCCATTTTGATGTGATGGACAATCATTATGTACCCAATTTGACGTTTGGTAGCATGATTTGTAAGGCGCTACGTGATTATGGGATTGAGGCACCAATCGATGTGCATCTGATGGTCAGCCCTGTTGATAGTATGATTGAACAATTTTTGGAGGCCGGTGCCAGTATTATCACCTTTCATCCAGAAGCAAGCTCGCACATCGATCGCTCTTTGCAGCTGATTAAAGATGGCGATGCTGAGTGTGGTTTGGTCTTGAATCCAGCGACCCCATTACATTATTTAGACTATGTCATGGATAAAGTAGATCAGATCCTCCTGATGAGTGTCAATCCTGGCTACGGTGGTCAATCATTTATTGAAGGGACGCTAGAAAAAGTTCGTCAAGTACGTCAACGTATCATTACCAGTGGTCGTGATATTAGATTAGAGGTCGATGGTGGTATTAAAGCCAGTAATATCCGCGCCATTGCCGAAGCAGGCGCTGATATGTTTGTCGCCGGTTCAGCGATATTTAATCAAGAAGATTATAAATCGGCAATCGATGCCATGCGTGCAGAGCTTGCCTTGGCAAATGGGGAGTAACGCCCCATATAGTAAGCTATATGCTATTAAAGCTGCATACTATTAAAGCTACCTATTATTTATAGCCGCTATATGACTAATTATATTAAGCGACACATCATCTAAAGGTAAAACATGAATACGCAAAACGAAAAACATCGAGCTGAAACCCAGCAAGACTCGCAATCACGTAGCTTAGTACCTAAAGGTATTACCATTGGCTTAGCCGTGTTTGCCCTTGTTTTAAGCTTGGCAGGTTATGGCTTTCGCTTGATGGTTGGTGAAGATGTCGGTGAGGTATTACGCCACGCGGCAGTGATCGTACCTGCATTTATGCTAGGTGTTCCTTTCTTATTTTGGCTCGGTTCACGCCTACTGAATAAGGTTAAAGGTATGCATATAGAGAGCTGGAATGCCATCAGCTTGGGGTATTTAACCTCTTGTATCTCGATGCTCTGGTTAATGGGTACTTACAGTTAAATTTTTATTAGCAGAGATAAAGCTCATTAATAAATAGTGCACTGAAATATTTACTATAATCTGTTTTTTGACACACTTTTTCACCGTTAAGTCATGCTCTATAAGCGTGACTGGAATTTTACATGAGAATCATACCGACCAGTATTGCCAATATCATTTATCCAAAAGAGTTACCAAATGGTTTATTTACCAGCTTAATTATTGCTTGTCTACTGCTAGGACTGTCTTCGCTTCGGCATGGTACGGATTGGCAAGGCTGGCTGCACGTCTTTGAAAACTGGCTGCTGATGTTATTGATACTACCAACCGCGACCGCGACAGTGGCATTACCGTTCAAATATCGCGATCCGACATTAGAGTTAAAGCTCATGTATTATCTGGGTATGTTTGTTGCTTTCTTATTTACCTTGGCAAAACTGCGCTACTGGCGTTAACGAATGGCAGTTTTCTATAAAGTCAAGACCATCGAACCTAAGTTGTGCAAAAGACTTATATAACAACCCTTGAATTATAGCGCCAAAGCGTCCATTGTATAAATAAGATAGTTTTGCCCGCATGACTGTAAGACAGTAGCTTTAGTAAGTGGAATCAGCGCGTTTTTTACAGGTATAAATCGGGATAATAAGGATACAATGAATGCCATACGATATCGATAATGAGATTGAAGTAGATAATGACAGTACCGATCAGTTTGCAGGGTTTGCCAAAGAGACGACCCTTGAACTGGTAGAAGCAGACGATGGCAAATTGCTCTTACGTGACGCTGAACAAGATGATGCGCCGCTGATGACCATTGATTTTTCTGATAAGTTAAAAGAGATACTCGGCAGTGATACCCAAGCGATTGGTCAGCATATGATTCATGCGGCAATCCAAGTCATTATGCAAAAGCAGATGAGCCAATGGCATGCGCATGTCTATGATAAAGAGCCGACGCATTATAGTTAATGATGTATAAATCAATAGCAAATAGATAAATAGTAGGCAGTCTAAATAACGACAATAAAAAAGGGTTTATCAATTGATAAACCCTTTTTTATGTTCAAACAAAACCATTGATAAAAATGGGGATTATTTGATTTTTGCTTCTTTAAAGATCACATGCTGGCGTACTTTTGGATCAAATTTTTTGATTTCCATTTTGCCAGGCATAGTGCGCTTGTTTTTGGTAGTGGTGTAGTAATACCCAGTACCAGCGGTTGATACTAATTTAATTTTGTCTCTCATAATAGCTTTCCTGTAAATGAGCGGTCTTCAATCGATAGGTATGGGTCTAAAGTAGTAAGTTGCTGTAGATAATAGCCAGTCATAGATATATGAGCGAGTAAATCTTTTGCACAACGGCAGCCTAAATAGCGACAATCATCGATAGATTAGGCTGCCAATGTTGACTTAAACTTTTTGACCTTGTGCGCGTAGATCTACTAGCACTTTATCGATACCCAGTTTGTCAATGATGCGCATACCTTTGGTAGACACACGTAGACGTACAAAACGATTTTCCGACTCTACCCAAAAACGATGGTGATGAAGGTTTGGTAGAAAGCGACGACGGGTTTTGTTGTTTGCGTGCGAAACATTATTACCCACCATAGGGCGCTTTCCAGTCACTTGGCAAACTCTAGACATGGCGAACTCCTAATCTATGAGGTATGAGGTTTTCTCATACCAGTCTGGGCAAGTTGCACGTATTTGCGGCATGGACACAGCAAGCGGCAGCTTTGCACCAAACAAAACTATATGAATGTTGAGCTGATTTACTGTCATTAAAGGCAAATAACAGGCAAACCAATTCAGAAAATTTTAAAGCCGACATTTATACCATAAAAGTAATGAATACTCAAATATTTTTGTGATAGTTGTTGGTTCAAAGGGTGGTTATTATACCCTGAATTGAGCGCGCTATGTTATTGATTATTTAATAATAAGGATTCAATTTTTAGTTGTAAGTTATCACAAAAGTCAGTAAAGTCTCAGTTATATATTTAATACAATCTGTTAATACTATTGGCATTATTGTAAATGTATGTATCATTACCAATCTATTAGGATTCTATGTAATGATTTTGCTTATTTACTTACATAAATGATTGCCGCTGCGGAGTTCCAAACATGTCATACAGCTCATTACCATTCACTTCTAAGTTATTTCAACTCACTACTTTAACTGGCGCCTTGGCATTAGCAGGTTGTGGTGGTGGTGATGGCACAGACATAATTGCGCCTGCACCTGATTTGGGTGTTAAGCCAGATACTGGTGGTGGGAGTAATAATGGCGATGGTAATGGCGGAACACAGACTCCAGTCATTGAACCAGATTTTTTTATCCAAAAACTTAGCACAGCACCTACCATTATTGAGTTGTCAGATGAAGAAGCTATCTTTACAGTTACTGTCAAAGCTGCTGAAGTGGGCTCTGGTGGGGCAATGGTTGGTAAAGCAGTCAGCTTACAAGTAAAGAACTCTGAAACCAATGGTATTACGATCGAAGGTCAAAGTGTACAAACTACCGATAATGATGGTAATGCTGTTTATAAGCTTAAGTTAAATCCAAATGCAGTTACTGATAAGGCTGCCCTGATTGAAAGTGGCTTTACATTAGTAGCAAGTGCTAAGAAAGCTGATGGTACTGCTATCGCACCGCAAGAACTAAAAGTTTCAGTAAATAGAAAAGGCAGCGGTGATGGCACGCAGGTAATAGTGAGCAAGCTTAGTGTGAAGACTAACATCAAGACGAGCTCTGTCTCTAATGGTATTTTAAATCCTTTTGGTGATACAGGCTCATTTAGTGTTGAAGTCCAAGATGAAAAAGGTACTTTGACTCCTGATGTAACAGTAGGTTTAGGGATTATACCTTTAGAAGGCGTATCTATTAGTCCTTCTAATCAAGTAACTGATAGTAAAGGTATTGTAAATTTCAATATCAAAATAGATGAGAATCTATCAGAAACTGCACGCGAAAACCTATTAAAAGGTATTACTTATACTCTTAATATTCGAGAAAAGAGTGGGGCAAGCAAAAGCGTAACTAATAGTTTAAAAGTGGGATTGCCTGTTTCTGACTATAATTTAAAGGTTACAGGAAATTCAAATAAACTTAGCGCTTATGGTGATACACAAAGTCTTACGATCACGGCTGCTGCTATTAGTGCAGCTGTTCCTACCAAAATTGAAGGCGCTAAAGTCGCTTTTAAACTGAATAATGCTCCTACGGGCGTAAGCTTAGAAAGTAATCAGTTGACTCTAGATGGTAAAGGTCAAGCAGTTGTTACTTTGTCTCTAGCACCTGGATTAAGTGACGTTGTGCGAAAGGAGCTTGCAGAAAACGGCATTAGCTATACTGCTACTCTGTCAGAACCTAATCGTTCTGTGACAGCCAGAACGTTTGAAAGCTCAGTTGAAATACCGCTCGCACAGAATATTGTTAGTTTCGAAGGAAGTGATAAGAAACAAATATCAAGCTCTGGTGGTAGTGCAGTTATTAGCTTTAGGGTAAATAACCAAAATGGTGGAGCAGTAGCCAATCAATTAGTTTCAGCGACGCTACCAACTGCTTTGACAAGTAAAGGCTTACTAACTATTGATGGTAGTACTGAACAGACTACTAATGACAAAGGTATTGTAAGCTACGTAGTACGTGTGCCTGCAGGACTAAGTGAAGCACAGAAAGCAGCATTAGAACAGGCTAGTAATTTTGTATTAGCTGTTAACGCTGTTGAAGCTTCTGGTGCTAGTAGTATGGCGAGTAGCAGTCCAATTGTTATTGGTTCAGAGATTGGTCAAAGTGATATTACGTTAACTGCCCAAAGCGTTCCTACTACTGTAAATATCTTAGAAAACCAATTTAAATTGCAAATTGCAGCCAAACGTAAAAATGGTAGTGCTGCAGATGGAAGAATCGTAAAACTAGTTCTTAATGAAGGTTCGAGTACAGGTGTTACTATTCAAGGCAATCAGCAAACTACTAACAGTAGTGGGATAGCAGAATTCAATATTAGTATTAGCCAAAGTCTAACCCAAGCCCAACGTGATCAACTTATCAAGACAGGCATTAGTTATACTGCTATCGTAACTGATCAAGATGGTACTCAGTCTAAAATTATTCAAACTATTCAGGTGGAACAACCGTTAAGCGCCATCCAATTTGCATCTATCGAAACACCAACTATTAGCGAGCTTGGTGGTAAAGGCACCGTTAGTGTCAAGCTATCGACCAAAGATAAGCAATTACCTGTTACAGGACAAGCAATTGCTATCCAGTTAGGTAAAGTGGCAATTGACTATGGCGTTACCATTAATGCAGTATCGGCAATAACTGATTTTAATGGTGAGACAACCTTTATAGTTAGTATTCCTAACACACTAACAGCGGAAGAGCGGGCAAAGCTTAAGCTTACTGGTATTAACTATCAGCTGTCATATGTCGAAAAAGGCATTACTTACTCTAAAATCGGCAAAGTTAATATTTCAACTCCTGAAGTTGACTTAAGTATTCTTAATGAAACTAATAACATTGACAATCAAGCTGGCTATATTCTTAACAATGTAGGTAGTAATGTTACGATACAAGCCCAGCTTAATAACCAGTCAACTGATGAGCAAATAGCCAGTCAGCCAGTTAAATTAGTATTTGAAAATAAGTCATTAGCTAGCTTATTGACTATTAATGATCAAATTGGCTCAGCAAATATTGTTGAAAATACAGATGCCAATGGTTTAGTCAACTTTAATGTTGTCGTCCCAAGCAATTTAACCGATGCGCAAAAAGAAGCGCTTAGCAAGGAAGTCTTAACTGCTACCTTGACCGAGACGCTAACAGGTAAGCAGCAGCAAGTTAAAATCAAAGTACAGTCTATGACTGCTGCAATCTCTTTGATTGCTAAACAGACAAACCCACTGAATCTAAATGGTGGAGAAACTCAAATTGAAGTTACTGTTGCAGACAAATCAGTAGAGCCAAAAGTTGTTGCAGGCCAAAAAGTATTCTTAGCGCTGCCAGCAGCTATCGCCAGCCAAGGCGTCACACTAGTATCAGGTAGTAGTCAAACTACTGATAATTCGGGTAAAGCTATTTTTACTGTCGCTGTGCCTAACAACTTGACTGATGCACAGAAAGCAGAAATTGCAAAAAATGCCAACAGCTTTTCTATTGGATTATCAGCAGCTGATGCTAATGGTAATATAGTAACCCAAGCCAGTTCAGTGACTACAGTGACCCCAGATCCAAGTGGTACTAAAGAAAGCCTTAGTATTGGCGCAAATAAAGTTGTCAATACCAAAGGTGATACATTTAAGGTATTCGTTCGTTTAGAGAATGAAGATGGCGCGGTTGCCAATCGTGAAGTAAGTTTGAATGTTGATGATCCTCTAAGAACAGGCGTTAGCGTTTCCAATGGTACTGCTAACACCAACAGTGATGGAGTAGCGACATTTAACCTAACACTTGAGTCTGGTGCTAATGTTAATCAAGCTATATTAGAAGCTGGTATTCGATTAACAGCCTCTACAACGACTGCTGAAAACGTTAAATTACAGCAAAACTACATCGTCGCAGTAGATGTCGCTACGATTGATAGTTATCAGCTAATAGCATCTTCTGATAAATCTACTTTAAATACTGGTGGTGATCAGACCAATGCGACTTTCCGTGTAACGGACAGTAATGGCGGTATCTTGGCAGGAGTGCCCGTACAGTTAAGTATCGAAGATTTAGAAGCCAGCGGTGCGGCTTTAACCACACCAAGCATGGTGACAACTGATGCTAATGGTCAGATAGATGTCGGTGTCATCTTAGCGGCCAGCTCTATCAATTCGCGTCTAAATCATAGCGTCGTTATAAATGCTAAAATCGTCACACCGCAATATGATGCAGATGGCAATGTCAGCATGCAAGTACGTGAAGAAAACTCTCTAAGCTTGTCAGCAATTGGTACGCAAATTACCCTTGCAGCTACAGAGACCAAGCTTAAAGATGGTGAGCTAACTACTATTAGCACTACTTTAGTAGATGGTGCAGGGCGTGCTATTGCCAATGCTGGTATGGAACTGGTGAATGAAGACGGCGATGTTATTGCTACAAATGCTACCGCGACTACTGATGCGGATGGACAAGCGAGCTTTAGTGTCCGTGAGAGTGCTTTATCATTCGATAGCAACGGAAACCTACGTGTATTTGCCCGTGCCTTGGGTGAGAATAAGGTAAATACTCAGCGAAGCTTAAACAGTATCGTTCTGGTCAAAGTCTCACAAGCAGGTATCAGCTTCATAGATATTAAAGACGTTTATGATGTCAATACAGCGCAGACTATCAATGTTCAGATACGTCGTGATACAGCTGCTCAAGCAGCAGAACTAATTGGTAAGCAAGTTGAAGTACAAACGACTATTGGTACGTTTTCTGATAGCAATGATGTTATCGTCACAAAACCCATTACCGCTGCTAATATAAATGGCAATATTGTTACGATACCTGTTACCTTAACATCGCAGCTTGCTGGTATTACCGCACTACAGGCGACTGTATTAGGTGAAACGTTACCAAATGGTGAGCCGCGCTATCGTGCGACAGTGGACGCACGTTTCCGTGCTACAACACCTGCTAAGATGCTATTTCAAGCAGTGAAATCAGTTATCACACCAGGTACGAGTACCGAAGTTGTTGCTACAGTCAAAGATAAAAACGATGTGCCAGTCGAAGGTCAAACGGTTGTATTTAGCCGTGCGGCAGACTCATCAGCAGGTCGCTTATCTGCAGCTACCGCCATAACAGACCGTAAAGGTGAAGCACGTGTGGTTTATACAGCCAATGCCAGCTCTCCTATCGGCGGTGTGAAAATCAATGCGCGTTTATTGGATGAGACATTTGGCAGGTTTGAAGCATCAACTAACATCACTGTCTCAAAAGAAGCGGTATATACTACTTTAGCATTTAGCAATGTAGTATCTTCTGATACTATTTATTATACGGTACGTGGTTCTATATCTGTCATGGATGGTTCAGGACGTGCAGTTGCTAACAAAGAAGTATCGATCAAGTCTTATGCTATTGAGTACGCGCAAGGTAAGGTTTGTCTGTTAGATAGTACAACAACTTATCAAGCAGCTAATGAAGTGGAGCGTAACGAAAAAGGTGATATTATTAAGGTTACGACGCCAGAGCCGCAAGTCTTTTCTGAGCGTACACCTAATTTCTTACAGTCAGGCTGGAAACCAACAGAGGATAGCAACTATAACTATACTTTAGATAAAGATAATGACCCTATCTTGAATGAAGATAAAAACAACAATAATCGCCTAGAAGCTATCAATCCTGTTGCGATTATCGGTGGTACATTATCTAATGATGGTTATACATTTGTCACTGATAATGAAGGTCGGGCTGACTTTGAGATTCGTTATCCACTGAGCTACTCAAATTGGGTAAAAGTACGTTTTGATGCATCAACCTTTGTAAATGGTAGTGAAAATACCCAAAGTATTAATTATCGATTACCGTCAGCAGAAAGCGATTTATCCATTACTGGCTCTAGTTTGATAACACCTTGGATAGATAATACTAGTCCATTTGGCGATGGTGGTGCGGTCTGTACGAATAGTATGAGCGTAACCATTAACGAAAATACGTCACGTACTAGAGTTTCTTTATCACCTTACTCACCAAATTATAGTGTATTCATTAATGGTGAGTCATCAAGCAATGCGCCAACTTCAGGCTTTAATTCCTATATCATAGATTTCAATAAAGCATTTGAATTGGGATCGACTATTGATGTAAGTAATAATGGATTTGGTTTTTCTAGAACGCTAAAAGTTAATTAAAAGCCTAGTAATTTCCTAATTATTATTATCTAAAACCCCCAACCCTCGAGTTGGGGGTTTTTGTATTTATAATCCCAATAACCAAAAACAACGTAAGCATCCGACCATCCCCTATTGCGGTGGCACCCAGCGATGAGGCAACAACTCATCCAGATCATCTTGAATAGGCAGGCGTCTTAGCACGTCTGTCAAATAGGCAGACACATCCAAGCCGTTTAA
>NZ_CAJGZK010000007.1 GCF_904846215.1 Psychrobacter glacincola
ATGTCATCAAAGCTGTTCATGCTACCAGCCATTTGCTCGGCCAGTTTTTTAATGTCAGATTGAGTAGTCATTGCTTATTCTCCTGTTAGTGGATTATAAGCAGTTACACACTTTTTAGGAAAGGCTCGGCGTATCCTCATTTTAGTAATAGACTTCTTGTATAAGTCGGTGCCTTAGCAATACCTATTTACGAATCATCAAACACACTCTAATATAAGTGGTTCTATTATACCAGTCTGTTTTAAGTAGTCTGTTAATAGGTTTGAGGGGTGAAATGACTGGTTCCCTTGAGGTATACCAATTGGAATCAAATAGAATAGCTACTCCAGCTTACTTTTTACCTTAAATGGATCCGAGAATTGCAGGATTAAAAAATTAACGACCGACAATATTATTGCGATCTCATACCGCCCATAGGCCACTGAAATGCCAATAGCAGCGGTATTCCATAAACTTGCCGCCGTCGCCGTTCCTTTTACACTATCACTGCCTTTAGAAATAGCACCCCCACCACAACGATTTATATTCAGCCATATAGATTTCAATTTTGTACTGTATGTCGAAAACAGTAATCTGCTAAAACAGATGGATTAAAACATGTCTTTAATGTTTTTTGGTATCACCAACAATCTTATCCATAACTGCAAATAATAAGCCAGAGAATACAAACGTCATGTGGATGATCACTTTCCACATTAATCTATCAGCATCGCCATCGCTCATCTCTTTGGGTATATCCATAAATGACTTCAGAAGATCAATGGCAGAAATGGCAACAATGGCACCGATGACTTTAAGTTTTAGACCAGAAAAATCGATTTTTCCCATCCATTCAGGACGATCCTCATGATTAGCGGTATCAATCTTTGAGACAAAGATTTCATAGCCACTAAATATGATGATGAGCAATAAGCTTGCAACCAATGATATGTCTATAAGAATCAGTATGCCCACTATGACATCAGCTTCAGAAGCACTAAACACATGGATGATCATATACCATAGTTCTTGGAAAAATTTGATAAACAATAAAATGATACCGATCACTAACCCCAAATAAAATGGTGCGAGTAACCAGCGACTATTAAATATGGTTTTTTCTAATGTGTATTCAGCTTTCTTTAGCATGGGTATCTCTTATTTTTAGCAATATGCGTTATAAAGGGTGATGATTATTTTAAGTAATAGAGAGTGATACTTGAGAGAAAATAGGTTGTACCAGTTGCTTGATATAACCTGTCATTAATAACGCTTTAAGATACAGCCTTTTTTTCTTAAGGTTATCAATATATAGTAAATCCAGAATAAAAGAGATACAACCCATATCATGAAAGAGTTTAGGTAAATTATTCATCCTGGCGATTCCATGATCATTAAATTTATATTTAACAATGGCAGTTCAATGCCTGTATAGCGCATCGAACGTATTCCCTTAACAGGGTTTATGACGAATGACTTTGAATAGAAAAAGATCGTTTAAGGCGGTTCCATTGAGGTATAACCCAAGGGAACCAATAATACGTCCAGTACCAACTTAATATTAAGTACCTACCTAGTTAGTCCTATAATTGCTTATATCTGCGCCTGCGGATTATTTTTAGCATAACGCCATGACATCCATGCAGTAATAATTAGCACTATTGCAATAAAGCCTAAAGAAGCTGCAATTGGAACATGATAAAGATCAAGTAGAAGCATTTTTATACCAATAAAGGTCATAATCACGCCTAGCCCATATGGTAAGTAGTGCATTGTGGCTGCTGCGCCAGCTAACAGGAAGAACATAGCACGCAAACCCAAAATAGCGAATAAGTTAGCAGTTAAAACAATGAATGGGTCGGTGGTAATGGCAAAAATAGCAGGAATAGAATCAACTGCAAAAACAACATCAGAAATTTCGACTAAAATTAACACTACTAACATGGGTGTCGCCCACAATAGACCGTTTTCACGTACTAAAAACTTTTCGCCTCGCAGCGTGGACGTAATGCGCATATGTCTACGCAGCCATTTTAATAGCTTCATTTCTTCAAGGTCGACAGGTTCGTCGTGGCCACCTTTTAAAAACTTATAACCGGTATAAACCAAAAACGCACCAAAGATATAAAGTACCCATGAAAACTCTTGGATTAGCCATGCGCCTGCAAGAATAAAAATAGTACGTAAAACAATAGCGCCTATCACGCCGTATAATAGTATACGACGCTGCAACGCAGGTGGAACAGCAAACGCGCCAAAAATCATAAGCCAGACGAACACGTTATCAATCGCTAGGGATTTTTCGATTAAATAACCAGTTACAAACTCTAAGGTTTTTTGGTTAGCAACTGCCGTACCCAAATTTGTATTTAAATACCACCATAATCCGCCTGCGAATAAAGCAGATACACTGACCCAAGCGATACTCCATAGTGCAGCCAATTTAATAGATACAGGTTGGTGCTCATCTTGTACTGCGTTTACATCGGAATTCTCTGGCGGATCTGTATGCTTAAAGCCTAAAAAGTCGATCAGCAGCATGACTGCGACCATTGCAAAAAAAATGGCATATAGCCAAGGGGTGCCGATGGTTTCCACAATATTCCTTAAGTATAGACAACAGGGATCAGATTCTATTTGGTTCCAATTGGTATGCACTCATACTAGTAACAGAACCTTAAAAAGAAACTTTAATATACACATTTTACTTATTTTCACCTACATTAATTATGTCCGCTGCCGTCAAATCCGTACAAACAAACTTGGGTTGTTTTGATCCGGCGGCTCAATAATAATGCTCGTTGTTCCTATAGCAGCGCTTATGGAAAATAATAATAATAATAATAAAACTCACTACGTGTACACAACGAAGTACACTAAAACTATCTCAGGGATTAAGATCGTTTCTATCATTCGCCTACAGCCGAATACTCAAGTCCTCACTAGGGAACCATGCTCATTCCCATAACAGTCATTATAGTAAAATATTTTAGAACGTAAACAATGCAGACTTATACAAACGGTCTAATGCTGATAAAAATGAGGAATGAGCCAAAAAAAATCATCAGCCGCGCGACTGATGATTTTTTTATAGCTTAGTACATTACCACTGAATAAGCGGCTTACAGCTGAATGCGCTGCAAAAATGCCTGCGTACGAGGATGTTCTGAATCCTCAAATAACTGCTTGGCGCTGCCCTCTTCGACGACAACACCATCTTCAATTAACACCACATGATCTGCAACATCGCGAGCAAAATTAATCTCATGCGTGACTACGACCATCGTCCAGCCTTCAGAGGCCAATTTTTTCATCGTCTCAAGGACATCTTGTACCAGCTCAGGATCAAGCGCGGACGTTGGTTCATCGAACAACAATAAGGACGGCTCAATCGCAAGCGCACGGGCAATACCAATACGCTGCTGCTGACCACCAGATAGCTGAAACGGATAAAGATCCGCTTTATCTGACAGACCAACCTTTTCCAATAACACTAAAGCCTGCTCGCGGGCTTGAGCTTTACTTTGTCCTTGTACGACGGTCGGCCCAAGCATTAAATTCTCAAGTGCAGTCTTGTGCGGAAATAAATTATAAGACTGAAATACCATGCCCGACTTACGTTGCAGTGCCAGTAAGGTTTTTTTCTTAGGCTTAGTGGCAAAATCTACCATCAAACTGCCATCGTCAAAAGCAATAACGCCTTGATCTGGAATTTCCAATGCATTAAGACAACGTAAAAAAGTCGTTTTACCTGACCCAGACGGCCCTAATATTACGACCACTTTGCCTTTATTAATAGTCAAGTCGATGCCTTTAAGCACTTGATTGCTGCCAAAGGCTTTGTGAATGTTGGTGACTTTGATCATAAAGGTTCCTGTTGTGCGGATGATGCTGAAGCTGTTCTGCAATCAGTCAAAAAGCTATTTCGTACTTAGCTATTTCGCTACGTAGCGATCAAGTCTGGTCTCAAGCTTACCTTGAATAAAGGTTAAAAATAAACAAATACCCCAATAAATCACTGCCGCTTCGGTATAAACCAACATAAACTCATAGTTACGCGCCGTGATAATTTGAGCTTGTTTAAACAGCTCCGTTACCAGTACCAATGAGGCTAATGAAGTGTCTTTTACTAGGCTGATGAAAGTATTGGATAACGGCGGTACCGATACCCTAAGCGCTTGCGGCAAAATCACATGGCGGAAGGTTTGTAGGTAGGTTAACCCGACCGTTGAGCCTGCTTCCCATTGACCTTTTGGAATAGATAAAATCGAGGCGCGTACCGTCTCTGATGCGTAAGCGCCAATGTTTAATGAGAAGGCAATAATCGCTGAAGGAAACGGATCAAGCTTAAGCCCGACACTAGGTAATCCATAAAAGATAATAAACAGCTGCACGAGCATAGGTGTCCCACGAATCGCAGAGACATAAATCCGCGCGAGCCGATAAACAATCTCATGCCACCAACTAGCACGTGGCACGATACGAATGAGCGCCACCGACAGCGCAATTGCCATACCAATCGCAAATGAGATCAACGCCAGCGGTATCGAATAATAGATACCGCCTTTGAGCATTGGCCAAAACGAGGTTATGACAATTTGCGCCCGATCCGGATCCATAAATGGCAATAATGCCAGTAATTCAGCCAGCACTGACGTGATAGAAGCTAGCATTATTTTTGTTGACTTATATCAGCACCAAAGAATTCTTCGCTCAGCTTGGTCAATGTACCATCGGCTTTTAATGCTGCCATTGCTTCATCTAATTTTGCCACCACAGCATCATCGCCTTTTAACAATACGATGCCTGAACCCGTCTGCTCACTGGCTGGAGCGACCAATTTAATCTCAAGGGCACTGTCTGGGAATTTTTTAAGATAATCCAATATCGCCAGATTGTCATTCATTGTGAAGTCAGCGCGGTCTTGTTTGACCAATTGAATCGCTTGTGCCATACCATCAACAGGGACGATTTCGGCTTCGTAGCGTTCTGCCAACTCCCCATAATTACTGCTTAGCGACTGTGCTGAACGTAAGCCTTTCAAAGCTTCCCACGAGCTATAACGATTGTCGTCAGTCGGTGCTAGTACGACGGCGCCTGACCAGCTATAGGCGGTAGATTTATCGTATTTGGCTAGACGTTCAGGCGTCGTTAAGCTGACTTGGTTGGCCACCATATCGAAACGTTTTGAGTCTAAGCCTGCCAGCATGGCATCCCACTGAGTTTCCTTAAATTCCACCTCAACGCCCAATTTATCAGCGACTGCACGAGTCACTTCAACATCATAACCCGTCAGCTTGCCACTCTCATCATGGTAAGTGAACGGTGGATAAGTACCTTCAGTACCAACGTTGATGGTGCCACCATTATTGATACGTTGCAGCAAATCAGAGCCACCTGTCGCGGTACTGTCCGTCGCATTGGTATCGGTTTCATTGGTGTTAGACTGACCACAAGCGGCAAGCAGTATCGTACTGGCAGCGAGGGCTAAAAGGTTACGACGTTTCATAAGGCATCCTTATAAGATGAATGAATAATACAAAAATATAACTGGAGCAAAACTATATAAGCAAAAAAATAACTAACTCATGAAATATAGAGAGGGCGATAAAGCCTATGTTCTATTATTTTTGTCTTTGGTTGCTCAATTTGAGGATAGTAAGCCTATTTTTCAATGCTACTTTTGGCATTAGGTTTAATTTTTAAGCATTTTTCCAGTAATATTCATGTTTAATTAGAGTTGCTAGTCAGCGCTCATACTTATAGTCAGTTGAGTAGCAAGCTTAAAAGGCAAACTTAAAAGGCAAACAGTAGCTAAGTCATATACTAACGCACTTCAGAAAGAATAAACGTACAAAAACAGTGAGCATGCGTAAGATTATTAGGTGGTGTTCTAAAAAGTATGCTGTCATCAGGCATAGCCATAATTAACATATAAGCCCTTGTTTTATATATTAATTTAAGCTGATAAACGTTATACTAGTCTTGGTATTGCCTTCTCTGAATCTCCCAATATTGAGACCATAATTAATGATGCGAAACACGTTACAAAATTTACTTTATAACAATAATTACGATCAACCAGACACCTCGGCTGCTGCTTTCAATACCTTGCCAAGCATCATACAACAAGTGCTGTTACAACAGCAGCGTATTGTCTTAATTGCCAATAATCCCTCAATAAATACAGCGAGCTTAGAGGCGCTATTGCAGCCGACAGATATGTTGGTTTTGTTTAATGACTTTATCCATGCTGATTTTTTCGCTAACAATCCTATCGTCCGAGATTTACCAAAATTGTTATTTTTTAGGCAAATTGGCGACAGCGCGTTGCATTTTGGACTACCGCCTCGTAGTAATAATTTGACTGCCATGTTAGATATGGCAAAGCAGGCACCATTAGGCATATTGTTTGGAAACACTGATTATCAGTTTCCCCTGCCAGCTGACGATCCAAACCCTAATGATGATCCAATCACAGCCAGCCGAATACTAGATATCCCAAAACTACTAAATGATTTGCTGCATAGCGATGAGCATTGTCGCGTGCTATCAGAGCAGCATAGTGTGGTAGCGGATTATCCTATTTTTGCTGATATTCATTCATCCGCGCCGACCTCAGGATTTCTATTATATCGGCTATTATTAGCAGCGCGCTTAGAAGTGCAACAGCGACAAGACGTTGAGACGCCGCTCTCCATAGTCATGTTAGGCTTTAATGATGAGGATAGAACCGCACACTTTTGGGAAGGGCATAATTGGGCATTTGAGAGACGAGAGCTTGCCACGCCGTTTGATAGTGTTGAGATTATTCGTCAGTATTAATAAATCAGTATCAATAAAATGAACTTATAAACCATATCTAGACATAAGGCGCATCCGGATAGTGCGCCGCTGTAACCTCAGCGGCACTTGGCTGTCGATTGATACCAATCGGCACTGTCTGCATATCTCGCCAATCAATTAATTGCAGCTGCGCAAACTCTGCTAACCATCCCGACATTGGCCAATGCTGCCATTTCTCATAAAAACGATTGGCATTCATAACGATGCTATCTAGATGATTGAGTGGCGGTCTATAAACACTATGCTGCTGATGATAAATCACATCGTTGGTTAAATAAAAATCAATGTTTGACGCCTGCGCCATAAAAGCAAAATCCGTATCTTCAGCGCCATAACCGACATAACTGGTATCAAAGCCGCCAATTTGCTCAAACTGACTGCGCATTATCGCAAAGCAAAGACTCCAAAACGCACCATAATCTTGCGTCTGTTTAATAGAGGTATAGCACTTTGTGTCCTGCTTTGAACCCTGCTGCTCTAGATCCTGCTGTTGCAAATAGAAGTTGTCACGATAAGGGTTAAAAACGGATAGTTTGTTTAAATAATCGCACGCTAATACTCCTTGTTGTAGCTGATGACTTTCATCATCTGTTAAAGGACGCGTCAAATAACGCGGTTGACCCATCAATAAGGCGTTGGGATGCGCTTGTAATTTACTATATAGCTGCTCAATAAAGGTGGGCGCGACGATACAATCCACATCCAAGAAAATCATAGCATCATGTGTGGCACGCGCTGCGCCAAGGTTACGGTTACGACCAATATCGAAGGAAGCGCTATCTGCTACTCCATTCTCAGTCGTTGCAATCTTAACAATATTTAAATCGTATTGTGCAAGACATTCAGGCTTGGCATCGTCATTAACGATAATAACTTCTGCTGGTTGTACACTGCCCTGCGCCAAACTACTGAGTAGATTGGAGAGGTGACGATTGCGCCCATAGCAGGTGGTAATCACACTCAAAGGCACGCTAACGGGAGTGGTGCTATGCGTAATGGTACTATGAGTGGCGTTTTGCGCTGTGGTTGTCGTTGTCATAGATATTTTATTTACCCTTGTTATTGACCTATTATTTTTCAGGTTTCTTATTATTTTTCAGGTCTTAAGCCCAACTGCGGCAATAACCATTCTTGAAACCAAGCTTTAACAGAAACATAGTCAGCAATACTATCCATAAAATTTTGCGCCGCCATACTAGGTTGAATATCCGTTAAAGCAGCCTTTTCATTATTAATAGTTTCGTTGCTAATTGAGTCATTGTTAATTGATAGAAAAGATGATGTGTCCTGATTACTCAAATTTGAAGTTTGAGTGATAAACTGCGCCCAACTTAAAGCGCGTCCTTGCTCAATAAGCGCCTCCGCCATGACTTCTTGCTCACGATGCGGGCGCTCATCTGGTAATACCACGAGTGGCGTTGCATAGTTATATGCTTGAGCAATACCGTTCAAACCACAAGCCATCAAAAGCAAATCACTATAGGCAATAAATGGTGACACATCATCCACGTGAGCGGCAATATCAACACAATCACGCACCTCATCATTAATAGGTCCAAGCGATACAATCAGTGCATTTGGTAATGCACAGCGCAGCTCTGGGAGCTTGGCATCAATAGCATCGTGACCTCCATACCCCTTAATAACGGTGACTATGTGATCTTTATTATTGTTATCTTTGTGATTGTTATTTTTAGCCGATTTATTAACACCGTCCAAACGTGAGTACAGACGCTTATGAATATCGCCATTCGTAGTGAGCGTGATCAGCTTATCTATAAAGTCGGGAAACGTTGACAGCTTATCTATCTTATTCGGCATAAAATCGAGATATAGCGTTTTTTGGCGTACCCAGTCTGGCGTTACTGCCGCTTCAAGTTGGCGTGGATAAGGGGCTAATAATCCAAGCGCGCCAGCAAAGGCGTTCAGGTGCGGCGCATCATCACGCTCACCTGCTAGCCTTACGTATAAATAAGGCACGCTTGCCGTACGGCAAAGCATCGCCACTTCGACGCTGACATCAATAATCATCAAGTCAATCTGACGCTGACGGATCTGCTCGAGCAACTGCCAGCTGCGTGTCTGCACATGACGATTACCTACTGGTGAATAGTGCAAACTACTCGGCTGCCAATATTCTCCAGCTCGCCCTGATATCACATCTTCTGGCAGCTGATCCTCGGCACTTAACCGCACTATTTGCTCGTCAGTTATGGTGCTAAAACAGTAGCTATCAATGGGCAGACTGGTAAACACTGTCATCTGCTGGCGAAACCCAAACGGCAGTAAGGCAGCCAACTTATCTGCTTGGCGGCAATGACCTGAACCATGATGATGAGCATAGTAGCCGATACGCATAAAGGGTGCCCCAAAACTTGCCAGTTAAAAAAATGACACTTAAATATAGGTAAATTACATGACTTGCACTGTAATATCGATAACCTAAAACTGAGCGCTTAAAAAGACAATTCATGCGTTTTAGTACTGTCATTACTTGCTAATGCTTGCTCATATAATTGCAGATAACCATCGACCATCGCGGCGACGGAACAGAATTGCTCAGCACGCAGGCGACATGCTGCGCGTGAGATATGTTTGATATCATCAAACGCTTGAATAAACGCACCTCTATCCACTTTGGGCACAATAATGCCTGTCGCTGGCGTGACAATCTCAGCGCTTGCACCGACATCAAAGCCAATGACTGGCGTACCGCAAGCCAAACTCTCCGCCAAGGTTAAGCCATAAGGCTCATCCCAAGTACTGGTAAATAGCATGGCGGTGGCTTGACTTAAGTGTTCGTTGATTTGATCTTTACTCAGATGACCGACGTAATTGAATAATGCTGGCGTACCATTACTTTTATCTTCGTCTAATAATGGCGCCACGTACTGATCAAAATATGCTTCATTGCTCTTGGGCCCTGCAATAATCAAGCGTTTACCTGCTGCTTTGCAATACTCCATCGCCAAATGTGTGCCTTTCTCAACACAAATGCGTCCATACCAAAAGTAAATTTCCTCTTCAATCGGTCGCATGTTGGCTTTAAACGACTGTACATCGATACCGTTATAGACCACGTGGGAAGGTACGAACTCATCAAATAGCTGCTGCTGATGACCACTAATCGCCGTGAACTGGGTTTGCGTACCTTGACGTAGCGTCAATAATGCCAAGCGCAATTGCGGAAAAATTGGGGTATGAAAGGTCGTAAAGAAGCGCGCGCCAAAGGCTTGACCCAGCATCATCGGTATATGATGCAAGCTATGATTGTGCACCACATCAACCCTGCCCTGCTCATCACGGCTGATGATATCGCGCATGGCTTGCTGATAGACCAAATACTGATATAGCTCTTCGCGGCTCATACCGACGGCGTCATGCTCATCCTCGTAGACCAGCGCATCAAACTGCACACGTGTCATGAATGGTATCAGCGTCGCATCTGTCCGACTATCCGCATGCGCATAAAGTAATACCTCATGTCCTTGAGCGACCAATTCATCGCAAATAAGCTGGGTAATCATTTCAAGACCACCTGCATATGGCTGCGCGATTGGGTACAGACAATGGGCAATAATAGCAATGCGTAATGGCGTTTTCGTTTTTTTGACATTACTATCAATGATGTTTGAGAAATTAAACTCAGGGCTAGATTGCATGACGAGTCCAGTATAAATGAAGTAAATATAGTCAGAGAAAAGTAATATCGATACATCAAGTACTGCTGAGATTAATTTTTCTAGCTTGCTGTGCCTATGCAGACAGAGGCTGCAAAAAATTTATACCAGCAGCACTGTAGCGTTTTTGAGATATTTTAACTATATGGATAAATTAACAGGTATTAAATCAAGCTAAAAATCATAGCTATAGCTGATACCAAATAAAATAAATACGTTATGTTGTGACGCGAGACTGGGATGGTTTCTTAACAACTAAGTGGTTATCCGCTACTACTTTATTTTCAATACTAATCTTTTCGTAACCGTAATTAGCGACCATCACCTTGGCAGCCCAAAGTTTTAGCAGACAAACCACCATTGCACAGCCGAATAATAGCGGCGAATATAATGGTGAAAATGGCGATACGATAATGGCTGTTATCACATTTAATGTGAGTAGCAATTTGGGCAGTGCTATCAGGTTAGCCACATATACTGATTTGCGTGTACGCACACACTGTTGCTTCGGCGTACAGATGAATGGTTTTTCTTGTCCCCACAGCACTGGCCACCATGATAAAGCACCCAGCTCCCAAAAATTTAAATGTACTGCCCAAGCGCGCAAACGTCTAGCCACACTTGGCGCAGCGCCATTGTTGGTTTGTTGATTAAGCGGGGCACCATCTTTCATATACGCCCATAAACGTCTGACCAAAAATATTGCGTAGCTCGCATACACGATGTATAGCAGAGCGAGAAAATCATGTAGATTCAAACTGGCGGTAAATAATAGCGCAGCTATAATCATGAGCAACGTCACTAGCTGCAATACGATAAAGATACCGGTAAAGTTCACCCAAGCACTAAGCTGAGATAAATGTGCACGCGTATAAGCTAAACGCTCACTGAGTTTCTTTTTTGTAGCGGATAAGTTTGTGGCGGGTAAACTTGTTGAAGGTAAGTTTGATGACCCAGTAGAAAAGAATGTCGCAGTAGAAAAATACGTATTAAGCACCTGCATGTTGCCGTAAATCCAGCGCTGACGCTGGCTCATCAGGTCGTGTAAGGTAGTCGGCAGCAAACCTGTCGCGATGACCTCAGGGATGAATTGACTACGCAAGCCGCGACTATGCATCAGTACTCCCATCTGCGCGTCCTCGGTAATCGACGCACTTGACCAACCGCCTAAATCCAATAACGCACGTCGGCGAATGACCGCATAAGTCCCAGTCGATAGCGCACGTTTGCGATTAAACGGACGGTATAAATGGTGATTGAAATAGTGGTTTAACTCGCTATGAATATCGACTCGCCCCGCGTCACGATAAAATTGTGGAAACTGCAATAACGCATGGGTCGGATAGCGCTCGATAGCATTGGCAATCGATGTTCGCGCTTTTGGTAGCGCCTGATAGTCACTATCGACTACCACTATATGGCTGCAATTGGGATCCATAAGCCCCAATGCTAAATTAAGTGCACCAGCTTTGAAACCTGCTACTGAATCGATATGATAAAAATGTACATTGTGACGCGCATCAAGACTGGCGCAGAACTGAGCTAATGGCTTGTAGAGCGTTGTTTGAGTATTATTATTATCGACAATTAAAATCTCATCGTCGCCTGCTTTGATTGCTAATAACGACTTAATCGTCTCAATCACCATCTCTGCCGGTTCAGCACAGGTCATCAATTGAAAGCTTAAACGGACAGAGTTTTTTGAGGTATGATCGCGGCAATCCATATGAATATTTATAGCCTCTCTAGCATGGTCTTTAATACCAGCATAGCCATCAATATCACTATAATCTTTTAGAGCACGATTACCTTTTAATGTCCTATTTTTATATAAGCCAACTTTATATAAGCCAGTTTTTGGTACGGCATATTTTGATAAGTTGCCTCTCAAAGCATTGAAATCGCTTTTATCGTCGCTAAGCGTACTATCGTTAGGAGTCTGATCGCTAAGAATGCCATCGCTAAATAAATAAGCATTTAGCCTATTTCTCATCACAGGAATTGAGCTCAAAAAAATTGAGCTTATGCCAGTATGGACTCCCTTATGGACGGTCATGGTTAATCCTTTGATGAATGTATAGTCAGTTCAGAATAAAAGAGATACGATTGTAATAACGTGCTATTGGCTATAATTTTTTCTTGCTTGCTGTTCGCAGGCGTGACAGAGGCTGCAAAAAATTTATAGCCAACAGCACTGTATCGTTTTTAAAATGAATCGACTATATCGATGCTATAGCTGACAACTTTAGGTAAGCCAAAATAAACCTAGAGAATTGATAATAGCCAAAAGGACGAACAATGATTATTTATAATCTGTCTAATAAAATAGATTAATGTAACTTCAGGTAAAAAATGTAAAAACAGTTATAAATTAGGTGCTTATAAGCCAAAAAACTTTAGTAAGCGTCCTTTTAAAAAATGCCAAATATTTTTTACACAAAAAAATACCGCCGCTATCCTATTAGAGATAGAAGCGGTATTTAAAACTAGAGTGGAAAAGCTAAGAGAATTTATCGTCTTAGCTTAAAATACCATAGGTTAGTTTAAGATACCATAAGCGACTAAGGCATCGGCAACACGTTTAAAGCCGACGATATTGGCACCAGTCATATAATCGATATAGCCTTTATCAGTTTGATGGTATTTTTCTGAGGCTTCAGCAGCACCGTCATGAATATTTTTCATAATGTCTTTTAAACGCGCATCGATCTCTTCAAAAGTTTTGTACTGACGTACTGAGTTCTGTGACATCTCAAGACCAGATACTGCTACGCCTCCTGCATTCGCCGCTTTACCCGGAGCATAGTGCACACGGTGCAAGCGGACATGATCAATTGCTCCTGCAGTCAATGGCATATTAGCCCCTTCAACCACATATTTAATGCCGTTTTCAACCATCAGCTTAGCGTCATCCTCATTCACTTCGTTTTGCGTGGCTGATGGGATGGCGATATCACCTTTGATATGCCAAGGCTTTTGTCCAGCGAACCATTCACCACCATAGACAGCAACGTAATCCGCTAATGGCTGGCTTTTTGTTTTCTGCGCTTTTAGCCAGTTGATCTTTTCTTGATTTAAGCCCGCCTCATCATACAAGGTACCTTGTGAGTCAGATACGGTGACCACAACACCGCCCAGCATATGAGCTTTTTCAGCAGCATGTAAGGAGACGTTACCCGCACCTGAAACCAATACCTTTTTACCTTTAATATTTTCGTTTTGAGCCGTTAGCATATTTTCTAAGAAGTAAACTGCGCCATAGCCCGTCGCTTCTGTACGCATCAAACTACCGCCAAAACCCACGCCTTTACCGGTCAATACACCGCCGTATTCGCGCGTCAGATTCTTATACATGGCAAACATATAGCTGATTTCACGTCCGCCGACGCCGATATCACCAGCTGGCACGTCGGTATCTTTATTGATATATGGATGCAGCTCACGCATAAAGGCATAGCAAAAACGACGTATTTCAGTGTCTGATTTGCCTTTTGGATCAAAGTCAGAACCACCTTTAGCGCCGCCCATCGGTAAGCCTGTCAAAGCATTTTTAAAGATTTGCTCAAAGCCTAAGAATTTCAAAACCGATTGATTGACGGTTGGGTGAAATCTAATACCACCTTTGTAAGGACCTAACGCATTACTAAACTGGACACGCCAGCCGCGATTGACCTGTACTTTACCTTTATCGTCTTCCCAATTGATACGAAATCCCATCACACGGTCAGGCTCAACAAGGCGCTCAAAAACTTTAAAAGTATCATATTCGGGATGAGCGTCATATAGTGGAGCAATCGTGATTGCAACTTCTTTTACTGCCTGAATAAACTCAGGTTGATGGGCATAACGTGCTTCGATTTTTTCGATTGCCTGACTGATACTCATATAAGCTCCTTAAGGTAGAAATTAAAATAGTGCTGATCTATATCGGCGCTTTATCGTATGCCCGCAAACGATAGGATAGTAAGCGTAGAAGTAGAATTGATGTCGCTGCTATATGCTGTTTGGTATAACAACTGGTGGGATTAGAATCCAACGATTTGCGCCTCTAAATCATGATAAATAAGCCCGAACTATTTTTATCTCATAACTTTATATTATTTTTCTTGATGGGTAAGTCTATTAAATATCGGCATCATCAAAAGTTATGGATAGGTTTTTATCATATCTGAAAATAGTGCGTAGCAAAAACTTAATAATGAAAAAAAGGCGCTTAGCTCAGAAAGTTTTAGACGACTCAAGCAAATATTGAAGCATTTGCCTTTAACAATGAACAATGAACAATGATTTCATTAGCACTGCCAACAGGCGTCAATGCAGAGCGCGTTCGAGGTATGCAGCTTTTATTGTCACTGGCAAAAATGATGTGATAAATGCTATTAAAGAAACATCAATGCTGTTTGATACCGCATCTAGCCATCAATCGCTTTATCAATAACACTTTAAATGAAAATAGGCACCCTGTCTTATAAAAATTATTTAAGGTATTGCACACTGTCTATATGCAATAAGTCGTCAGCACCTTTAAATAATAGAATAGCCATTCACAATGAGATAGATTCGATTCATTTAAAAAACGATACAGTGCTGTTGGCTATAAATTTTTTGCAGCCTCTGTCACGCCTGCGAACAGCAAGCAAGAAAAAATTATAGCCAACAGCACGTTATTACAATCGTATCGCTTTTATTTTGAACGGACTATAGTAACACATCAAAGCATTCTCTTTTGACGTGGCAACGCTTATTCTAGAGCTGCTTAAACTGCCTGCCACTGCTGCCGATTGAGCTTATATAGCACATGCTCAGCGAGCCGATGATTTGACTCAAGCGCAGGATGATAAAAATTGTCTTGCGTATCAGTCATGCCAATACGCGCCATAAGCAGTTGTGAGCGCTGATTAATCACAGCAGTAAATGCAACCACCTCATCAAGCGCCAGCTCGCTGAAAGCAAAACCTAAAGACGCACGAGCGGCTTCAGTTGCATAGCCTTGTCCCCAAAACTCCTTACGCAGTCGCCAAGCAATCTCAACACAGGGAGCAAAAGACATCTCAGCATGTGTCTGATTTAAGCCGACAAAACCAATAAAGGCATCATTATTGTCTGAACCCTCTTTTAAGCTGAGCGCCCAAAATCCCCAACCGTTCTCTTCAATCAGCTGCTGGCATTTATTTGCAATGATATCGCTCACTGTCGCTGATAATAACTTAGGGAAATACTTCATCACTTCTGGATCAGCATTCATAGCAGCAAATACTACAAAATCGCTCGCTTGCCATTGTCTAAGATAAAGACGCTCTGTTTCTATATAGGATTTCATCGGATACTCTATAACACTCATTAAATTGCCTGTTGATATAATTTTTCAAGCTATTCTTATTATGGCTACCCAGTTTAAGAATCCATAATCATTATGGCTAATGATTATGGCTGCTAGTTATCATTAGTAACTTAGCAGCCATTGTAATCATCTAGCCTTTCTCCTAGTATCGTTTGATAAGTATCGTTTGATAAGTATCGTTGAATAAGTATCATTGAATAAGTATATTGGTTCTAGTCAGCTTGGCATAAAAGAAGCGTGCCTCAAACAGCACTTCGTTAAATCAAAAACAGACAATAAATTAGGTGGAAGATATGGAAAATTCAAAACAGTTAATATTAGAGCAGCCACTACGCATCGATATCGTATCAGACGTGGTTTGCCCTTGGTGTGTCGTCGGCTATCGTCAGCTGGCAGCAGCATTAGAGCAGACCCATACTGCCCATGAGATACAATGGCATCCGTTTGAGCTAAACCCTAATATGCCAAGCGAGGGTCAGAATATGCGTGAGCATATCATGGAGAAATATGGTTCAAGCCAAGCCGAGTCCGATGCCAGCCGTGCCAGAATAGCCGAGGCAGGTTCTGAGGTCGGCTTTGAGTTTAATTTTACTGATGACTTGCGTATGCACAATACCTTTAATCTGCATCAGCTTTTGCATTGGGCTGAGCAGCAAGGACACATGCATGAGTTAAAACAGGCATTATTTACCGCGCATTTCACCGATAATAGAAACCTCTCTGATATCAGGGTACTTGCCGATATTGCTGCAGAGATTGGGTTAGATAGCAAAGAAGCGTTAGCGGTTTTAGAAGACCAGCGCTTTGCCAATGACATACGTGAGGTAGAGCAGCATTGGCAGCGGCAAGGTATTCAAAGCGTCCCTGCCATCATTTTTGATGAGCAGCACTTGGTTAGCGGCGCGCAAGGCGTGGAAAATTATGTCGATATTTTAGAGCAATTAGCCAATATGAAAGAGTAAATTGAACGTTTAACTCTTTTCAAGCATTTTAGTAAAACTCAGAGGAAACTTAGGCAGAGCATAAACATTGCAATGCCGAATCTGTCTATTAGGATGTTTTATATGAATAAAGACAAACCAATCACCCTATCAGATGCAGCAGAAGCCCTCGTTTTAGATAAATTAAGCCTTTATAGTCAAAATACTCTAAAAACGCTACGGTGCTGCGGGTATAAATTTTTTGTAGCCTCTGTCGGCTAGCTACAGCAAGCAAGAAAAATTGATACCCGCAGTACATAATATGTCGATATTACTTTTTACTGACTATATATGAATGCCGCTCCAATCTAGGAACGGCATTTTTATATTTTCTATCTCATAGCACTAGTGATATCACTGCTATTGTTAAGACTGATGCTTAAAAATGAATAACCGTACGGATACTCTCACCCTTATGCATCAAATCAAAGGCTTCATTGATGTTTTCTAATGGCATCGTATGAGTGATAAAGTCATTTAATGGGATATCACCTTGCATATAACGATCGACATAACCTGGCAGCTCTGAACGACCTTTGACGCCGCCAAATGCAGAACCACGCCAGACGCGACCAGTTACTAGCTGGAAGGGACGGGTTGAGATTTCCTTGCCCGCACCAGCGACACCAATGATGACCGACTCGCCCCAGCCTTTATGGCAGCACTCAAGCGCTGAACGCATAACATCGACATTACCGATACACTCAAATGAATAATCTACGCCGCCATCAGTCATCTCAACGATGACCTCTTGGATAGGCTTGTCATAATCTTTAGAGTTGATACAATCAGTTGCGCCTAGCTTTTTGGCGAGCTCAAATTTATCTTCGTTGATATCAATACCGATAATACGACTGGCTTTTGCCATTTTTGCACCGATAATAGCCGCTAAGCCAATACCACCAAGACCGAAAACAGCAACGGTCGCGCCTTCTTCAACCTTAGCCGTATTCATGACTGCGCCAAGACCAGTAGTGACGCCACAACCTAGCAAGCAAACTTTTTCTAACGGTGCATTGGCGTCAACTTTGGCTAAAGATATCTCTGGTAATACCGTATATTCAGAGAAGGTTGAACAACCCATATAATGGTAAATTGGCTCACCATCTTTATAAAAACGCGTGGTGCCATCAGGCATCAAGCCTTTACCTTGGGTCTCACGTACCGCTGAGCATAAGTTGGTTTTACCTGAAGTACAGAACTTACATTCGCCACATTCTGCGGTATACAAAGGAATGACATGATCGCCAACTTGCACGCTGGTGACGCCTTCGCCGATTTGTTCAACGATACCACCACCTTCATGACCTAAAATCGCTGGGAAAACACCTTCTGGATCTTCACCAGATAAGGTAAACGCATCAGTATGGCAGACGCCGCTGGCAATTATTTTGACCAATACTTCACCTTTGCGCGGTAGCATCACGTCTACTTCTTCAATCGATAATGGCTGATTAGGAGCCCATGCAATGGCGGCTTTGGACTTAATAAATTTGTCTGACATAAAAGTCTCTCTTTTTAATAGTTGAATTTTAATAGTTAAATTTTAATAGTGTGATTATTTTATATTACTTCCCTGCTAATGATAATATAGCATATTTGCAAATATCTTTTACACAGTGGTAATAATCATGAAGTGGGATGGTATCAGTGAGTTTGTTTACGTGGCAGAACTTGAGAGCTTTACTAAAGCGGCAGCAAAGCTTGCTATCTCGACGGCGCAAGTGAGCCGGCAGGTCACTGCATTGGAGAAGCGGCTCAATACCAAGCTACTATATCGAACCACGCGCAAAGTGTCGCTAACAGAAGAAGGACGCGTGTTTTATCAGCATTGTCGCAGCATCCTTGATGGACTCGATGCCGCAGAACAAGCCGTCAGTAATTTGCAATCCAAACCGCAAGGTCGAATCAAGCTGACTGCCCCTGTCACCTATGGAGAGCAGCAGCTATTGCCGCTGGTAAATGATTTTATGATGCAATATAGTGATATCGAAGTGACGGCTTTTTTGAGCAATCAGAAGATTGATTTGATTGAAGGGGGTTACGATTTGGCAATACGTATCGGTAAGCTGAGCGACTCTACGATGATGGCCAAAAAACTCAGTCACCGTACCAATTTTGTCTGTGCAGCGCCCATTTATTTTGAAAAATACGGCCAGCCAAAAACCTTGGATGAGCTCAATCAACACAGCTGCTTATTGGGTACATTAGATTATTGGCATTTTAAAGAGAGGGATACAGAGCGCAATATACGCGTGAGCGGTAAGATACGTTATAACAGCGGCTATAGCTTGGTTGATGCGGCGCTAAAGGGGCTTGGTATCGTACAACTGCCGGATTACTATGTGCAAAAATATCTAGCAACCGATCGTTTGATGACGGTATTGGACGAATATCGAGAGCAAGAAGAAGGGATTTGGGCAATCTACCCGCACAACCGTCATCTATCACCAAAGATCAGATTATTGGTTGATTATCTGGCAGAGCATTTGGCTTAAAAAAGATTAGGGCGTGTTGAACATTCATAACTTCAGCCAGATATAAGCGCAAGCGAGCGCTACCGTATTCTCATAACTCTGCTTGAGCTTATCAAATCTGGTAGCAACCGCCCTATACTGTTTTAGCCTAGCAAAGGCATTTTCCACTAAGTGGCGTACTTTATACAAGTCCCAGTCCATATGATCGTTAGAGGACTTCGTGTTTCGCTTCCGAGGGATGTTATCACGCGTCCCTGCTTGTTCAATATGCGCGCGTAGTGCATCAGAATCATAGCCTTTATCGGCACATAAAACCTCTGTATCGCTCAAATCAACCTTGTCTATCAAATCAGGTGCGACTTTAACATCGTGGGTCGTACCATCTGACAAGACAAAGGTGATGGGATTGCCATGCGCATCAACTGCTAAGTGAATCTTGGTCGCGCGTCCTGCCACACTTTTACTAATGGATTGTAGGTTCTCGTTACCACCACTACTGTGCTGATGTGCTTTGATATGAGTACCATCAATAAAGACCCACTCAAGATCTGAGTCTTTGATTAATAAAGCAAACAGCGTAATCAGCTTATTACTCTTAAACCAGCGCTGGTAAGCTTTGTAGACGGTATTAGGCTTGCCAAAGTAAGCTGGTAGATCCCGCCAAGGACAGCCAACACGCATGCGATAAAGCACGCCTTCAACCGTTTGTCTAAGATTTCCTTTGTCATAGATATTAAGTTCTAGTAAGATAGGTTTCAGTCTTGTCCAGTGTTCATCTTTGAGCATGGTGCGAGGCATAGCGAACGATATCTTTTTTGTGTGAGAACTTAAAGATTAACCGTTCGCTATTTTTTTTGCTATCAATTTGGCACCAATGTTCAACACGCCCTAATTGTTAATTTAAGAAACTGATAATTAGTAGCGTATAGCCACTATTGAATCATATTTACAACAATAAATTAAGCATCATCAGAGCGTGACATTTGATATTGCAACTCTACTTTGAGCTTCTTTGCACATTCTATAATCTTTTTTCGATCGGCAGGGATAGCACCATACTCAATGGCAGTTTCGCGCATTTGCACCGTCACATCATAATGCGGATAACTGGCATGACGGTGAAATAAGCGTTTATCTACTTCTATCAAAGCGGCAAAATCATGTAGCTCTTGCAAGGTATCTGCCAGCATATGGCACCACTTATAACCTCTGAACTCTATCTGCATAAAATCTACGTATATCGCCATATAACCGACCTTTCATCCCTTGCATAAAACTCACTAAGTATTTTTACTCTAGTACGTTCATAAAGCACAATCAATATAACCTTGGTAAATCACTTATGTTTTCTTTTAGCTGCTTTAGTACTTTTTGGTACTCATTATCCCTAATATCTTGTGTGCTTAAACGCCCATAACGCAGCTGGCGATAATCCTGTTTAATCTGCTCAACTTTTATCTGAATCGCTGTCAAATCGTTGCTTCCTATCAGCTTATTTACAGCGCGATTTTGAATAGTTGTCTCAGCATCTATAGCAGCTACCGTTGCCAAGCGTTCAAGCCATGCCAACTGCCCTTCGCTCTCATGACGAGCCAGCGCTTTATCCGCTTTGCTAAGACGCTTTGATAATTGAACAAGCGGTAAATCGGCTGGGTGCCAGCGTTTGCGTCGACGTTGCCAGATAAAGAAGACCAAAATAGCCATGACGCTAATGGCACTCACCGACAACCAAATAATTTGTTCCATCATTGAGCGGATATTGAACCACTTAAGTAGTGAGTCAGCTTGCTTGTCTTGATCATAGCCAACGACGTCCTTTTGCCAATAGTAACTTGCTTGGTCAGATAAACGGCGCAAGGTTTGTAGCATTTGATACTGCTGATAGCTGATTTGCGCGCCAGCCCCATCACCAAACATCGTAGCGCCTTGTGCCTGCGTCATCGTATTCATGCCTTGCTCAACGCGCTCAGGTGCTACAAACGCAGTCGGATCGACACGAAGCCAACCTTTACCCTCAAGCCATACCTCAGTCCAAGCGTGCGCGTCCATCTGCCGTACTTCCCAAACATTGCCGCTACGACTCAGCTCGCCGCCTTGATAGCCAGCCACTACTCGCGCAGGAATACCAGCTGCCCGCAGCATAAAAGTAAAGCTTGAAGAATAATGCTCACAGAATCCTGCTTTGGTCTCAAATAAAAACTCGTCGATACGATTGGTATTGAGCCGTGGCGGCGATAGCGTATAGCGAAATTCTGTCTGATGAATCCAGCGCTCGATAGCGGCCATATAGCGTACAGGATCTGACCCTGACTGCGCAAAAAGCTGCTGAGCCAACGCTCGCGCTTGTGGATTGCCACTTTTGGGCAAGGCAAGATTTAGTTGTCGTGCCTCATCAGTGAGAATAGGATCAATCTGCATCGACGCAAACTGCGACACATCGTAGCGCAGCTGCTGCGTGACAGGCTGGTCTTTTAATAAAGTAAAGTCCGATGTGATACTGATATCTTGTTGCTGTGCAAACGGGTAATCGAGTCCAAATAGCCAGTTTTGCTGAGTAGGTTCTAAGATAATCTGATAGTTATTGGGAGCAGATTTCACTGCATCAGGAACAGTCGAAAACGCATTTTCAATCCAAGTAGGTATAGGTAACGTAGGCTGCCATGCTCGCTGCTGCGGGCTTTGACGCCAAGTAACGCCATCAAAATCGCTAAACACCAAGCCTCGCCAATACAACTCCTGCTGCGGGGGTCGATTGTCTGTAAATTCTACGCGAAAAGCCAATTCGGTCGACTGACCCAAATTCGCAAAGTCACCTGGCGACATGCTATCAGAGACACCTGTGGTTGCTTGCTGACCTGATAACTGTACTGACCATAACGGCGGCAAGCGCGGAAAGAATAGAAACAGCACCACCAATAATGGCAATGCTCCAATGCCCAATACACCCAAAGTGCGCAGACGACCATCACCGCGACTATTGCCATCATCGTTTAACGCAATAAACGCCAATAATATAATGACCGCGCCAATAATGACCTCCAAGGTAGTGATTAATCCTTGGTCCATTAAAAACAATGCTGCGAGTACGAATAGCGATAAATTCAACACTACATAGGCATCACGGCGCTGATACAATTCCCACAGCTTACTGATAAGGCATAGCACTAAAAATGCCACGCCCATATCCAGCCCAAACGCAGTATTGTAGGTCAGCCATAGACCTACCAGCCCTAATAAGAAACCAAGCATTTGCATGGCTTGATAGACGCGTTTTAAATGACGACCTTTTTTAAACTTCGCTTTAATACGTGGCAGCTGCGCAATAATACTGACCACTGCAAAACCTATTAACCATAAGGGCAAGTGCGCCGCATGAGGTAAAATAACGATGACTTGGGCGATTAATACCCAGTAATAGGCTGGTAGCGCTAAGAGATGGCGATACCATTTTCTAGTATTGTCCCGTTCAGTATCAGAGCGAATGCTTTGACCCACTGCCAACTGCTCAAAGCTTGCTATAGACGCTTCTATAGGTAGGTTTTTAGAGGAGGCTTTAATCAAGTGTTGAGAGTCGTTCATAGTGATTTTGCCAACCTTAGCAAGCAAACTTGTGCAAAGCTGTCGCCCTCGCCCATCATTGCCGCAGAGGACACATCAGACGGCGCCTCATTTGGTAAGCGCATATTAAACGGTACGCCCAATTGCCCGAGCGTTAGTGCCCCGTGCGCCAGTTGTGCCAGCTTCTGTTCATGATGCGCGGCTGGCATATCGGCATAATCTAACGTTTGCTCATGACCGACAGGATCGGCAAAATGCTTGGTAAGCATACCCTGACCACGCGCCACATGTCCCCAAGATACCCGTGCCAGCGACTCCCCTTCAATATAGCTATCTAGCCGCTCAAAGTCATCTTGACCTTGCCGATACTGCGCACCGGTAGGTAAATCCTCCTGACTTGCGATTGCATACTGAGCTTGCCAATCGAATGCTTCAGGTTTTGGATACACCCAAGCCGTACGTGCAAAATACACGTAAGACCATGCGCGCATAATACCCAAAGGATAAACGGTTTTTATGGTCAATCTTGGTAATTCAAGCTGTCCACGTACGTGCGTCTGTACAGGCAGTCTGATAATTTGCTCATCTTGCAACCTTGTGACCATTATTGAACTTTGATTTTCTATGCGGTTATTGTGGCGGATGCTATTTTTGTTGGCTTTATTTTTCTTCTGTTCAGCAGCCTGCTTAAAGCTAAATAACAACTGCCGCCTTGGTTGACGATTCTCACTGCGCAGCTGCAAGGTGACCCAAACAGGCGCGCCCGCTTCTGCCATAGTCACATCCAATAAACGCACCTTTAAGCCTGAGATATGCGCAAAGGTCACATGAAAACTGATAAGCCAAACGCTGATCAGATAAAAGCACAAGCCCAGTACCAAGTTATTGCCATAGTTAATACCAGCAATAAAAGTAATAATCAGCAGCACCGCAAACAGCAACCCTTCGCGGCTAAAAAAGATATAAACGTTACGAAGATTAAGTACAGCGCTGTCACTGGTTGGCGCGCGCGAAGCGAACCATCGATTGGCCGCTGAAGTAAAAGCTTTTGGCAAAAGGCTCATGGCTACCCTATCGTTACCATAAAATTGACAATATTATTAATATTCGGCGAAAAGGTTTGATGACGATATGCTGAACAACTATAGTCAGAGAAAAGTAATATCGATACATCAAGTACTGCTGATATTAATTTTTCTTGCTTGCTGTAGCTAGCCGACAGAGGCTACAAAAAATTTATATCAGCAGCACTGTAGCGTTTTTGAGATATTTTAACTATATCTAAAAATTCCATTTCAGTATTCAATAATTTGAGACGAGCAGTTACCGGATGATAAACGTTTAAACAATAACCGCCACTTCTGCCAAAATACGCTGAGCGATGGTTGGTGTTGCTTGCCCACCAGTCAAATGCGCAGGTACAAAGCGCTGACCAAGACGATGATCCGTAACTGCAGCAAACACCGCTTGGACATCTTCAGGGGTCATTTCCATATGCCCCGATACATAGGCATAAGCCTGAGCGGCACGCTGTAACGACAATGCACCGCGCGGCGACAGACCATGATACTCGTGACTTTCTCGTGTTTTTGCGACCAGTCTTTGCAGATAATCTAAGACCACATCCGCGACATAAACTTGCTTGACGCCTTGCTGCGCCAACAACACAGCCCTTGTATCAAGCACTGCCTCTAAACTATTCAAAAGCTCGCGGCGATCTTGACCTTTTAATAGCTCCCGCTCTGCCGCAGGCGATGGATAACCGAGCGACAAACACAATAAAAATCGATCTAGCTGCGACTCAGGAAGTGGGTAAACACCCGCTTGCTGCAAAGGGTTTTGAGTGGCTATCACAAAAAATGGCTTTGGCAAAAGATAGCTTTGCCCATCTTGTGTCACCTGCCGCTCCTCCATCGCTTCAAGTAAAGCGCTCTGAGTTTTGGGACTTGAGCGATTTATCTCATCAGCAAGCAGCAGCTGAGTAAAGATAGGACCTGCTCGAAACTCAAACTGCAGCTTGCTTTGATCGTAGATACTCATGCCCAATATATCAGCCGGCAGCATATCATTGGTGAACTGAACACGGCTAAAACTTAACCCTAACAGCTGCGCTAACCCTTGTGCCAGAGTGGTTTTTCCCATACCCGGCAAGTCTTGTAGCAGTAAATGTCCGCCTGCTAAAATGCCGCTAAGCGCAAGCTTAACTACCTGTGATTTGTCCAGCACGATTTGATTCAATTGCGCCATTAATTGGAAGATTTCTTGCTGGTTATGAGTATAATCAGCCGCACTAACTGTCTGAGTGGGTGTTTCTGGTATCAGCTTATGTTTCGATGAAAGTGGCATATTGGTGGCTGCATTATGGGCGATTATGGGTTTAACTTATGAGGAAAACAAGAGGTCTCAGGCAAGCGTTATTTATCATTTTCAACGATCGGGGCAGCTGCGCGAAGGGTAGACAAATAGGCAATCACGTCCGCACGTTCTTTGGCATCAGGCATAGGATCTGCTAGCATCTTAGAGTCTGGCATGGCTTTTTCTGCATCGGCAATATAAGTATCAAGTGTTTGAGCATCCCAAACCCAACCTGAGGCTTTTAGTCCTTCACTATAAGTATAATCTGCAAGCTTCGCTGCCGGCGCGCCATAAATATTCATCAGCTGCGGACCTTTTTTATTGAGACCGGGATTTAGCTGATGACACTGACCACAAGCGTCTTTATATATCAGAGCGCCGTTATCAGCATCACCTTCTGTATATAGTGGCAGCGTAACAGGCGCACGATAATCAGGCGGTATTTTCTCACAAGCACTTAGCAGCAAAGCGGCGACAAGCATACCGACCAGTTGATATTTTTTGACTATAGACATGGTGTCATCTTTAATTAATAGGTATTGATGTCGATGAGTCTACATCAACCATCCTATAATGCAAAGGGTGATAGACATCGATAGCCGTCTGTAGACTATAAACGCATAGTATTGATATAGTATAGTGAGTTTACTACAAAAGTGTTATAGCGCTATTGGTATGAATTTTGCGCAGCCTCTGGGAACGCAGCACGCCAGTAAAATTTGTACCAATAGCGTGTTTAAATTTTCATAACATTTTTATTTTCGTCTAACTATATTGATGAATATAAAACAAGGCTTAACTCTCGTTAGAGACTGTGATGGTGTTACTCGGCGCTTCTAGATAATTGCCTTGTAGGTAACGTGCTCCCACACTCCATGCAACAGACATGGTCGCGGCATCTTCAATATAAGGCATTAATACATCAACGCCACTCTCATTGGTACGTACGATAATTGATTTGACCGTCTCTAAATTGTCAGCGGCATCAATCCCCTCGACATAATTACGGGCTAAGCGTACCATATTTGGACGAACAAGATTGGCAAGCTCCACAGATTTGACAGATGAGCCAAAATTGTTGATGCCAAGCTGGCAGTTTATCTGATTGAGCGCGGTAAATTGAGATTTCGCTACCGTTAAATAATCCGAGATGTCTTTTTCATTGAACTGCAGTGTCAACGCCCCAGCTTTACCACCGATGGCATTGATGAGCTGGCTTGCAACACTCGGCAGTTTTTTATCGATTAAAGACGCACTGGTTAGCTGTACCAGTAACCGCGCCTCTGAATGGGTTTTACGCACTTCATTGATTCTTTTACAGGCATTAATTAGTACCCAACGGTCTATTTTTTCTAATAATTGATGAGATTTGGCAACTGCCATAAACTGATCTGGGGTCAATATGGTATTGTCCGCATTTGCTAGCGGTAAGCGCAGGTATACTTCAAAGAAGTCACTACGGTCGTTATTGATGTCATATATTGGCTGAAACAATAACTGAAAACGATTATTTGTGATGGCATCGACCAGAGATTCTGCCAGTGCATGATCATCACTATTGGCGTGTTCACTGGCATCATACAAATGATATCTTCCACCATTATTGGAGGTCTCAATCATAATTTGATTGATGGCATCCATGGCGCGCTCAAGGAGTACTCTTGGCTCAGGGGTGTTTTTTTCAATTTTAACAATAGCAATACTTGCCGTCGTACTGGTTGTACGCTTATCTACCTCAATAAGCATATTACTGATACTTATACCAATCTGTTCAGCCAGCTTTTCAAGCGCAGCTGTCGTCTGATTTTCGACCAAAATAGTAAATGCCTTATCACTAAAGCGGCTGACATGACCATCGGCTACCAGCTCATCTAGGGTATTCGCGACTTGTTTTACCGTGCTGTCAATACCTTGCAGACCTAAACTGTTTCTAATTTTGCCGACATTATCGAGTTGCACATACAACAGTGCCGCCGTCAAAGTGCCCTTTTTGGCCTGCTCATAGGCTGCCGTCAGCTGCTCTTCAAAGCTGTGGCGATTATCAATGCCCGTTAAGCTGTCTTTACGCTCAGCCTCAGCCAAACGTTTGGCAACCTCACTGCTATTGCTGTTATTTTGTTGAATGATTATCTGGGTGACCGGCTCACCATCTAGTGTCGCTATTGCCAACTGTAATTTTGCTTCAAACGTACTGCCATCTGTACGTCGACTCTCAAAATTAAACTCAACGTCTTTACGGTTCCCTTTGTCGAACTGACGCAAAAACTGTTTAACGGCTTTGACATTGTCACCACCCGCAATCAAATCAATCACAGGTATGCCAATGATGTCGTTCATCTGCTCAAAACCAAATAACTGCAGATACGGATCATTGGCAAAGATATGAATGCCTTGATCGATATAAGCGACTGCACTTTTCGAGTTTTTAATCAGGACGTTTGCGCGCTGTTCTGCCTCAGATAGCACAGAGTGCAATGTCTTGAGCTGTTGGCGACTGTGCAAGTTTTCGTGCAATAAGCGAATAGCCATGATGACTGCCATTTCTTGCTCTGCATAGAGTGCCTTAACCATCGTACCATTCACGATAGAAGGCAAGCCTTCGTCATTCTGAGCGTTGGCTACCGTGTCTTTATTTATCAAACAAACTAAGGGCAAATCAATATTTTGCTCTTGAATGATAGCAACCACATCGGTAAAACTCATATCGTAGGCTTGACCGAAAACCAAGACATCCCAAGACTGTCGTAGCGATTTCAATAACTCTTCTTTATCATCCAAAAAACCTAAATTCACGCTGTCATAGTACGAACCTAGCAAGTGTACGAGGCGCTCAGCATAGAGCTGATCAGCATCGATAACCAATAAGTTTAAGAGAGAATGAGTACGCATAGAAAGCCTTTTTAATCTTATAAAATAATATGAGTCGCCGATGCGCTGTAGTCAAATATAGTCAATGAAAAGTAATATCGACACATTATGTACTGCTGGTATCAATTTTTCTTGCTTGCTGTGCCTACGCAGACAGAGGCTGCAAAAAATTTGTACCCGCAGTACCGTAGCGTTTTTAGGGTATTTTGACTATAGATGAAAAATACCAGAATATTAAGAAACAGCATCGTGGTTATTGTTGTCATTATAAACAATAATGCAACCGACTGCTGCTTAACTTACTATGGCAATTGTTAAATGGTACGAACCAATAGCTGTATTTTATTACATGGCTATCAGAGTGTTTAAGGATCAGAACTTTTAAGTAAATTAACGCGATTGAGCCTGCATTACTTCATATTGGCTAAACTCATCGGTCATCATTAGACTACGACCCAAGCGCAAAGATTTCTGTTGGTCATTAATACGCATAATAACCTTATCATCTGTTTTAAAATGAGAGGTCGGCAATAATACACTGTGAGCCGTTTGCAGCCGTTCATCATCTCCAATAACAAACGCTGGCACAAAATGCTGACTGCGATCCTCTCTATCTTGTAGACAAATTCCACAGGCAATCATCTTATGACCAAGGACTTGCCACTCAAGTTTAGGCTTTTCGCTATCCAAATCAAGCCAACGCACCACTCCCATAGACCATTTAGACGGGGTAGCAATATCTTTGCGGCATAGTAAAAAAAGGCTCATTATTTGCAAAGGTGGTGCGATGGAAATGAGATCATCAATATTATCAGATGGCTCAGATGAATCTGGTAACAAGCATTCTGGTAACAAGCATAGCGTACGAAAGTGTGACAACGGATTATCACCCTCAAATATATTCGCCCCTAATTCTTTATAGCTAGCAGGGGTTTTTGGTAAGGTGTCATAACGCGGCTGCTGATACTTTGGCAGGTTTTTAGATGCTATTAAACTGCTAAAAACTTCGCCGTTACTGATACGGTAATGTATCTCATTAAAACCTGTTATGATCGTCGCCGTTTGCTCTGTATTATGCTTGATAGGAAGGGTGATTTTTGGGTCGATATAACGGTAGCTTATCGCCATTGAAACAGTATTAATCAGATAGTATTCAACCCCTCTTCGCTCAGTATCGATTAGGGTTTGCATACGCGATTGTAAATACGTCAATAAGGATTCAAGCTCTATAAATAAGCAGGTATGATGAGCATCATATGGATTGATAGTAGACAATGCGGTTAAATAAGTAGGCGGCTCTTTACTCTGTAGATTGACGAACACTCGCGTTGCCGTACGCGGCTCTATGGCAGCAACCATATGTACGCTCCAATCTGGCAGCAAACGCTGTAGCAGTAGGATATGAGGGCGACGCAGTGCTCGTACATTTAGCAAATCGTGCAAGCATATTTGGCAGTATAAGTGATGGATAGTATCAGCTTGCTGAGTTGGGAGATAAACACTCAGTACGATAGCTGAGGCTTGCTGCTGGCATGCGATACGATACAGCTTGTTTATATTAGCCCATGTATAGGCTGGCGGCTTTTGATAGCAAAGCGCATCTTCAAACAGCAGCTTTTGATAAATAAGCAGTGTTTGGTAAATGGCAATCGCCAAGGTAACAGGGGACCATCTTTCGCTGGTAAAATAACGACGCCATAGACGGCTAGAAGGTGCTTGCTGCTTATCCTTTAAAGAGGCAGTTTCGCGGTGTATCACGCCGTCATAGGTCATAATCAATGAATAATACAGCGATTTTACCTGAGCCACATAGCCAAGCTGAGCCTCATTAAGCGCACCTGGCTCATAAATATACTGTTGGCGAAGCGCGGCAATCAGCTGATTGGCGGCGTCAATGACAATCTTAATCAATGACAGGCGCGCTCTATCATCCATAGAAGTCAGACGCAATTCTGTCAATACTTTTTCTATTTGCTCGACTTGCTGCGCCTCTGTTTGCGCTGGCAATAGTGCCGCCCATTTACGTAAATGGGGCTTATTACTGCTCGTAGGCTTATCGCAAGCCTCTAACAAAGGGGGTTCAGCTGCTAAATACTTTTGAAAGGTCGATGAATTTATCATTACCATCCTTAGCAATTGCGTAAGTTATCTATCAGGGTATAAGGATATACTCTTAAAAAAGAATATTGTTATCACACCTAACCATTCGTCTCTTTATCATGATCAGCTATAACTTTTCCTTATCATTTATTTGCCAAAATAAACAGCCTATCATAGTGCACACTTTATTTATTATTGTAAACATTAATTGGTACTTTAAAAGGTTTATTTGGCAACTCTCTGACCAGTTTAGGGACTAGGTAGCCAGGTAACTTAGCCAATAATAACCAATAAAGCTCGATGGCTGAGCGCTCATCATGATCAAAATGAGCTGCGCCCGCCACTTTATCTAGCACATGTAGATAATAAGGCAATACGCCCGCCGAAAATAAACGCTGACTCAATGCTGTTTGGGCACTAACGCTGTCATTGATACCCTTTAAAAGCACCGCTTGATTTAACAAGGTAATTCCTGCAGCACGCGCGCGCTGCAAATACTCTGCTGTCAACGCATCAATCTCATTGGCATGATTACCATGAATGACCATGACGATTTGGCAGCGGCTCTGGGCCAAACGCTCTAATAGCGCATCATCAAGCCTTGCTGGAATCACGAGCGGCAGACGGCTATGTATACGAATGGTTGTCAGTTGCTCAATCGCCTCCAAGGTATCTAGCCAAGCAAATAGACGTCTATTGGTCACATTTAATGGATCGCCGCCGCTTAAGATAACTTCATTAATCTCAGGATGGGCGCTGATATAATCGATAATATCCTGTTTTGCGCTGGCAGTTGGCATATTGGCACTATAGTCAAAATGCTGGCGAAAGCAGTAACGGCAATGAATCGCGCACGCACCGGTGATGGTTAATAGCACTCTTGACTGGTATTTATGCAGCACACCTTTGACGGGGTTATGTGCATTTTCGGCTAATGGGTCAGCCACATAGCCTGCTACTGCCATTTGCTCTTTTTGATTGGGCAATACCTGTCTCAATAAAGGGTCATCACGATCGCCAACGGTCATTTTTGCTACAAAGGCACGCGGTACTCGCAGCTCAAAATGCTCAGGTACGTAAACCTCTGAGCGCAGTGATTGTAGCTGTAATATCTCAAGCAGCTCATCAATAGAGGTAATGGCTTCGGATAATTGCGTTTGCCAGTTTTTTTGTGTGATTAAATGGTTTATCATGACAACCTAATACCTGTGCCCAAAAGCCGATATTATACGCTGTTAGGGCGTCGCCTATCAAAGCATACGTCCTATCCTCTATATACTAAAATGGCTCATGCTTTTAGCACAGTAGATCTGGCACTCATTTTTCGCTGGTAACATTTACCACCTTTTTTATAAACTATTTTTTCTGAATTTCTAGGAGTTTTCCGTGGCAAGTTTTTCTACCAATGAATTTAAATCTGGTCTCAAAGTCATGCTCGATGGCAACCCTTGTGCCATTCTTGAAAACGAGTTTGTCAAACCAGGTAAAGGGCAAGCCTTTAACCGTGTTAAATTGCGCAATCTTCGTAGTGGTAAAGTACTGGAACAGACTTTTAAGTCAGGCGATAGCTTAGAAGCTGCTGATGTCATGGACACTGAAATGAACTATCTGTATAATGATGGTGAATTTTGGCATTTTATGCATCCTGAGAGTTTTGAGCAGATTCAGGCGGACAAAACAGCGATGAGCGATTCGGTAAAATGGCTAAAAGAAAACAGCAATGCACTATGTACCATCACTTTATTCAACGGTGCTCCTCTTTCAGTAACACCGCCAAACTTCGTTGAATTACAAATCACTGAAACCGATCCGGGCGTACGCGGCGATACTTCAGGTGGCGGCGGCAAACCTGCAACATTAGAGACGGGTGCGGTAGTACGTGTACCATTATTTGTACAGCAAGGTGAAGTGGTGCGTGTGGATACTCGTACTGGCGATTATCAAACGCGCGTTAGCTAAAGCTATTAATAGATAGCTCTAGTCTGTCTGTCAGAACAAAAAAGCTTAACCGCTCTTCGAGCAGTTAAGCTTTTTTAATGGCTATTGTTTAGTGGGTGATGAATAGGTTATGGATAATAACGGCGTAGCTCAAATAGATAGAGTCAGTGAAAAATAATATCGACACATTAGGTACTGCTGGTATCAATTTTTCTTGCTTGCTGTGCCTACGCAGACAGAGGCTGCAAAAAATTTGTACCAGCAGTACCGTAGCGTTTTTAGAGTATTTTGACTATACCTATTCTTCTAGTGATTGCCGATGCATCAACCAATATTGAACCAACGCATTAAGCTGCTCTTGCTTAAAGGGCTTGGTACAATAATCCTGCATGCCTACATCAAGATATTTCTTACGTTCACCATCCATTGCATTGGCAGTTAACGCAATAATAGGTGGCAAATCCTGAGGGGCATAGAGCTCATGGAGTTTGATGGTTGCCTGTACGCCATCCATAATCGGCATATGATGATCCATCAAAATCACATCATAACGATCAGGATATAATGCAAAAATTTCGATAGCTTGTTGGCCATCATTGACATGAGTGACCGTATGACCACCATTATTAAGGGCTTTTTTGGCAATTATAGCGTTCACACTGTCATCTTCGACCAACAAAATATGACCCACCAGCTCATCGCTTGGCAACGTTATCGTAAAGTCATTTGCCGTTTGCCATGTCTCATAATCTTCTGCAGCAATACACGGTAGCGGCAATAACACTCTAAAAGTCGTCCCAACGCCGACTTCGCTATCTACTTCGATATAGCCACCCATTAGCTCAACTAAAGACTTACAAACAGACAATCCAAGCCCCGTCCCACCATAAAGCCTGTGAGTGTATTTATTTGCTTGGTCATAAGCATCAAATATTGCCTCTAATGATTCAGACTTAATACCGACACCAGTGTCTGTGATCTCAATGCATAACGTCATGTCTTGATGAATCGTTGTGCTATTTTTAGCATCAATGGTAAAATCTGGAACACTATTTTGAGTTTCTTTACCATGATCACAATCCTTATTATCTAGACAAGGATTGTCTTCCATATGTTTGACATCAATCGTCACACGCCCGCCTTCACGGGTGAATTTGATCGCATTATTGACCAAATTTGCCATGACCTGCTTAAGACGTACGGGATCCCCTTTAATATAAGGCGATAGCGACTCAGTATAATGATAGTCTAAAACCAAGCCGCGTTGGCGAGCTTTGATGGCAAATAAGCTGACAACCTCATTACAGAGGCTAGATAGATTCATCGGGATAGAATCGATGGTCATTTTACCGGCTTCAACTTTTGATAAGTCTAAAATACCATTGATAATCGCGAGCAAATGCTCATTTGAGACCTTTATATTCTCGATATACTCTCTTTGTTCAACGCTCAGCATGGTATCGCTCAGCATCTCAACCATACCGATGATACCGTTCATCGGTGTGCGTATCTCATGACTCATATTGGCCAAAAACGATGACTTCATCTCATTGGCATATTTGGCATTACGCTGTTGTTCTTGTAGCTGTAAAGCATCGGCTGCCATCATCGCAAACTGAGCCAATAAATCCGCTTGTTTGTCAGTAAAATCATGGTGAGGCTGCATATCCATCAAACATAGCGAGCCCAAACGATAGGTTTTACCGTCTTCATGCATAATGATAGGAGCACCCGCATAAAACTGTATCTTAGGCCAATCGGTAACCAATGGATTTTGATTAAATCGACTGTCTTTGGTTAAATCTGGCACCACAAAAACGTTATTTGAGAGCACGGTATAATTACAAATAGCGACTTTACGCGTCGTCGTACAAACACCACCAAGTCCATGGACAGATTTTAGATACTGGGTGTTCTCATCCATAAAGGTAATGGTCACCACTGGCATATTAAAAAACAGTTTGACAAGTTCAGTTAAGCGCGCAAAAGAAGGTTCTTCATTATTATTGAGCACCTGATATTTTTTGAGTTTATTAATACGCTCAACTTCATCTATAGCGATGGGATAACTATTCTCTAGCAAGTTGGATGTAGACAAGATGGACTCCATAAATTCATATCAGAGGCTTGGTTTAACAGCCGCCTGCTTAAGCAATAATTGTAATGCCTCACTCACCATAAGCATGGCAACCACTGAGGTGACGACGACCGCCGAGCCATAACCACCGCAGTGCAAGCCACCTGTTTGACCGCTTTTGTCTACGCGGGGTGGTTCTGTCGAATAAACACACTTGATACCGAATTTCTCTTTTAAGGCACTATTGATGCCTTTTTCATGGCGTAATTTATTACGTAATTTGGCCAGTAACGGATCTTGATAGGTGTCACGTAAATCGCCAACTCTAATTTGACTTGGGTCTATTTTACCCCCTGCCCCGCCAGCGCAAACCAATTTTAGTTTGTTGAAGCGGCAATGCAAGGCAATAGCAAGTTTGGCATCCATATCATCGACACAATCTAAAATCACAATCGGAGCCGTTTGAGCCGTCATTTTTGCTTGTGCGCGGCTGGGCAGCAATGTGGCGACGTTTTCAGTGGTCAAAAAATCATCAACCAAATGCAGGGTAACTTTCGGATTTATCTCACGGATACGGGCTGCCATCGCCTCAATTTTACTTTGCCCAAAGGTACTATCTAAAGCGGGTAGCTGCCTATTGACATTGGATACTACCAATATATCCAAATCAATTAACGTAATAGTACCAATAGCCGTACGCGCCAAAGCTTCTGCTGCCCAAGAACCCACACCGCCGACACCAATAACATAGACATGTGCAGCAAAAAATGTATCTACTGCGGCATTACCGTACAGTGTCTGAGTGCCTTTAAAACGACGCTCATATTGCGCGGCCTCACTATCGGGTACTGTCAATGCTTCCGGTACAAGTATCTGCTCTTCAATAGGCTCTCGCTGGATAATATCTGACTGCATGTGTATATCTTCATTCATAACGATGTAGAAACTCTTAAGAATCTTATTGTTAAACCATTTGTATAGTAGTCGGTATTCGCTAAAAAATTCAAAGCGTATAAGACCACTTAGTCTGCAAAGCATTGCAACTATTGAGCCACAATTGCTGAGCGAGAATAGCGACGGGAACATTTAGTAATTCGCTCAAGCTATATAATACATAAAACAAATTTGCAGGAATATTTCTATTATGTATAAGCGTATCGCCCCATTCATTCTCTTTATCTTGTGCAAACACCGATGCGCTACTGTATGACGCACCCTCTAAATCATCTACCGTCTGGTATAGGATAGGCATCATATCTGGACAATCCGTTTCAATTACCAAGCAGTCGATACCATAGCTATCGACTGCCGCTTGGATAGCAAGGCGCAGCTTTTTCGCGTTCGGATTGGTTATTTGACCGGTCACGCCAAGCTTAAACCCTAATTTTGCAAATGCTTTGGCTTCTTGTACGCCGCCACTAAAACTGTGGGCAATACCACCCAGTTTATGCGCATCGTAATCATGCGCCTTTAGTAAAGCCAGCGCTTCGGCATGAGCCTTACGAATATGTAGCATAACGGGCAGTTGATGCGCCACTGCCATATCTAGCTGCGTACTAAAAAACCGCTGCTGTTTGGCAAATATATCAGGCTGCTTCATGACATTGGTAAAAGTATCTAAACCGATCTCACCTATTGCTAAAGGGCGCTTGGTATTCAACATTTGCGCCATTTCTTCCAAATGAGCGTCTTTATGCTGCTCAATATAAAAAGGATGCAAACCTAGGGCGATATGCACTTTAGGACAATACTTTTCTTGATTTAGACAATCTTTTGCCTCCAACTGACAAGGCACTTTTAGCTGCTGCTGAGTCTCATAAAGCCGCGAAAAATGTCGATATAGATAGCCAACCAAGACTAAATGACGCACGCCTTTATCATAGGCAAATTGTGCCTGCTCATCTCTATCCTCATTAAACACCGGAGCATCAAAATGCGTATGGGTATCAATCAAGGGGAAAGTATCCGCTCTTACTCTAGAATTGATACCTGATGCGCCAATCGCCATCATCCATAAACTCCAAAATTCATCATTGGTATGATAAGTATACTTTTGCATTAGCTACTTTTTAAATAGCTACTTTTTAAATAGCTACTTTACACGTTACTCACTATCTGGGTTTTTAGCCTTTTTTATAGAGTCATCATTTTTAGGCAATCGTTTATCCGCCTTTTTGCTACTCCGTCTTGGGATCAGCAATAGAGCAACACCCATGGCGCTTAATGCCAACCACTTTTTCTTATTACCAGTGCTTGCCATGATAGTTACCTTTTAAAATTAGCTGACGAATAACAGCTAGACGATGCTTTACAAATAAAACTTGATAGATTTAATCCATTTGAACAAAGATACCGTACTGTCATTAGGAGCGTTATATACCTATGTTAGCTGTTTTTATTATACGCCTATAGCTAAGGTGTATGTTTATCTATTATATGAATATACAAACTAAAGTACGGCGTATGTCATACACCGTACTTTTGAGGATAGTAAAACTTTAAGAGAGATATGAAAGCGGCATTTGCTATAGTTGACCCACTTTTAAAAAAGTACAGAACGACTGGGGTTGATTATCCGCAGCCTCTGTCTGCATAGGCACAGCATAATCACAGCAAGCAAGAAAACTTAACCCCAGTGGTGATTGATAATATTTGTATTTCTTTTATTTACGACTGACTATAAGCACTAAAAGCAGCGCTAAAAGCAGCGCTAAAAGCCTAGTTAACCTGTTAGAAAACCACCATCAAAGCGCTTAACGGCTTAATGGATAAGTTGTAATACCTGTGCTTGGGCTATCAACACGAGTAAAACCTTTTGCGGGTGTTTTTGGCTTTTGATCACGTTTGGGAATCAAAGGATTGAGTGGCATGAGCTCGTAATCGGCACTAATATCACCATTCCAACCTTCGGTACCACTTAATGGCAGCTGTTTAATTGTACCGTTTTTATCGATGACCAGCTGAAGGACGCGCATCTGATTATATTTACGCTCTGTCACGCTTGCTACTGCGCCGCCATCACGTAGGATAGTCGGCTGTAAAAATATGATTAAGTTGCTTTTTTGGCTATTGTCATTGTCCGAGCGGAACAGTCGACCGATAAGGGGCACATTACCCAAACCTGGCACTTTTTGTTGGCGCGTAGTAGAGTTATCACGCATCAAACCACCTAAAGCAATGGTCTGCTGATCATCTGCCAAAATGGTGGTATTGATAAGACTTTTATTGGTGATAAGACCGCTGGCATTCCCTGCACTGCCTGGCACAACTGAGGAAACTTCTTGTGATACCTCTAAACGTACGGTGCCGTTTGCACCAATATGCGGGATGACGTTTAGATTGATACCAATATCTTGGCGATCAATGGTCTGAAAGGGATTGGTCGAGGAGTCACTACCCGTGGTGTAAGAGCCTGTCACAAACGGCACGTTCTGACCGACTAAGATACTCGCTTTTTCATTGTCCAAGGTCAAAATCGATGGCATAGACAGTAGATTGGCACTGGTAGAAGAATCAAGCGCTTGCAAGATAGCCCCATAAAATTGCGCATTACCTTTGCTGTCTTTACTACTACTGCCAATACCTAACAAAGCACCAGCAATGGAGCCTGCTGCTGCGCTTATGCCTGTCCCACCGGACAAAGCAGCGGCTGCAAGCGAAACCGCACTCGCACCCACGTTATTAAAGTTCACCACGCCATAACCACTATTGGCATTACCCAGCGCCCACTGAACCCCAAGCTGCGTCGCATCATCGCCTGACACTTCAACAATCGCCGCTTGAATCAATACTTGCGAGCGGCGGCTGTCTAACTGATTGACGGCATCTTCAATCTCAAACATCAACTCAGGCGCTGCATTAACAATGACGGCGTTCTGAGTTTCGTCCGCGATGATACTAAAGGGTCGACCACCGCTACCGATACTTGTACCCGCTGAACTGTTATTCGGTAAAGGCGTGGCAGCGGTACTGCCTATATTATTGCTACCCACCTTACTATTATTAGTGCCACCAGTCAGCGATGATCCTGTAGTAGCGGCATCGTTCAAGGATGCTGACTCTAATGTTGACGAAGCGCCAGAGCTATTGATAGATTGACTGGCAAGTAGACCGCGCAGCATCTCGGCAATGTGACCGGCACTGGCATATTTTAGGCGAAAGACACGCAGACCACTTAAGCGCCTTGAGGGTGTTGTGTCCAACCGATTGACCATTTCTTGAACTTTGGCAATCATCTCAGGACTGCCTTTAACCAGCAGTCTGTCGCTCGCCGTGTCGGCAATGACCTTTAGCTGATTACTGCCACCTTGCGCTTGCCCGCTACCAGCACTCGCCACCAGCGCGCTAATCAACTCCATCATACGCTCGGCATCAACATGACGTAGTGGTATCACTTGTAAGCTGTCATTCACATTGCTGTCTAAATCACGGATAAGCGCTGTCAGCTGATTTAGGCTATCAGCACGATCAGACAGCACCAAGGCATTGACCCCAGTCACAGCAGCCGCATGTGCAGACGGCGGCATGAGCGGTCTGATGATACCTAACACTTCTGCCGCTTGGGTATTGGTCAGATAAATCACCCGCGTGGCCAAGGTCTCACCGACGGTCTCACCACGTAAATCCACAGCGATACCAGTTTGTTTGGCAACACTATCAGGAACCAGTTTAATCGTTGTACCTGAATCGATAGCAGCAATACCGTTGACTTGCATCACGCTCAAAAACAGCTGATAAATCTCATCACGCGACAATGGCTTATTGGAAATCACAGTCACATTACCGTTGATGCGAGGATCAAGGACAAAGTTTTGATTGGTAATCGTCGCCACCTCATTGATAAAGGCTTTGATATCGGCATCTTGTAAATTGACCTTCCAGCTTTCAGCACTCACCAGCCCAGTACTAGCCGCCCATAGTGGTATGGCTAAGCAAAGAGGACGGCACAGTCGCATCAAACGCTGCAAAATATGATGCAAAGGTGTGACTGAAAAATTATGAGAACTTACCATATTGATGATTACCTACAGTGATGGCGCTTGGTATGTACTGAATTCAATGAATGTTGAATTTAATGATTACTGGATTTAACGATTACTGGATTTGATCAGTCATGATTTAATGATTACTCAGTTGTGTTATAGCCGATCCTAAATAAAAGAAATACAAATATTATAAAATACTACTGGGGTTAATTTTTCTTGCTTGCTGTGATTACGCTGTGCCTACGCAGACAGAGGCTGCGAATAATTAATCCCAGTAGTTCTGTACTTTTTTAAAAGTGGATTAACTATAGTCATCATATCGCTCATCATACCAGCCAACACATATTTATTTTACAGAAGCATTTTTGTCACTGATATGAGCTAAAACTGCTGGCGAATCGTAATGACTTGATCGCCACGTTGTACCTCTATTTGTGCTTCCCCTGTTTGCTTCACTTGTTGTAATACGCGAGCATCTTGAGCAGGATCACCACCGACACTTTGCCCGTTGACTTTCAGCACTCGATCACCAGATTCAAGTCCCAAGCGATTGCGTATATTAGCAGGCATCGCTGCCGTGACTTGATAGTTATCGCCACCTGCCATGACACCCATTCTACTCAAATAATTAGCAGGATTTTCTTGTAATTCAGTCACCGCTTCATCAATTGCAGATTTGGGATCGTTGTTGCTAGGCGCTCCAGCAGCTGGTTGACTATCAGTATTGGGTTGGTCAGGCAAAGACGCATTAGGTAACATATTACCATCTTGCAAGCGCTGGTTACTGACGCCGCCTGCCATCATTGCACTTTGATCAAGTGGCATGGCTTCTACCATCCGAATCACCGTTTCCTTGTCAGTGGCATCAGCGATAATAATCTCGTTCCAAGCAACTGCGACCAGAGTGTAATCACTGTCTTTTAAGGTGTCACCGATTCGGTAGTTTTTGACTTCACCGTTGACATCTAAGAGTGCTGAAGACAGACTCTCTGGTATGGCGAGTAAGACGCCTTTCAATGCAATATTAGGCGGCGGCTGTACCACAGCAGCGATAGGATCAGGGTCGGCAAAAATAGCAAATAAACTACTATAATCTGGAGCAGATAAAGCGTTATCCTGTAAAGGCACGAGTGGTAATGCCGGTGCTAACGGTGGCGCAAGCAGTAGCCATAAGAGCCGCGCTGCCGTCCAGCTTAACCAAGCGATGGTGAGTAATAGCAGCCAAGCGGCAAAGCGGTTGAAAACATTCAACACAGGTTTCAAACTTGTAGGGAGCGTCATCATCATCTAGCGTGCCCCTAGCCCATTTAGCAATGGTTGACGCACACTAACCACAGGCGTATCCTGCGGCGCTTGTCCTTTGTATTCAGGCATACTCTCGAGCAGACGCTGCGTCAAGCTGACATCCAACATATTATCACCATCGAGATACAAGTCGCCTAAACGCTTATCTTGATTGTTGACAAGATTGATATGCAGCAGGTTTTTATTATTCTTCTGCTCAGCACTGAGCTCAGCACGCAGCGCTGGTATGGTGATATAAAAGACCTTACCCCCACTAGGGTAGCCAAGCTCGCCGCCAACCCATGTTAGCTGACCCGCCGCTTGACTAAACCCAGAGAGATTTTTGCTAGATTCATTGGTTGAACCATTATCGGCTGTATCTGAACCAGACTGACGTTTTAGTGAGATATTATTGACCTGAATTGGCGTATTTGGTAATTGCCAATCGACGACACGAGTCAGAGTCTCAGGCGCAATTTTACCGCTCATGTCTTTTATTTCCCAAGAGTTTGCACCTATTTTCACCTGCCCATTTAGGCGAGTTTGCTCTGATAAAATATCAACCTCTGCACCAAACTTACCCAATAATAAATGCCACGGCTGCCACGACCATTCAGCCGCACCAATCAATGGCGCTGCTGACAGAGGGATCTGCCAAATCGCAGCACCCTGCCATACGTTACCAGACACGTGCTGCACATAAGGCGTCTCTGGCGCATACTTTTCAAGCAGCCATGCTGCGGGCATCTGCAAAACAGCAAATAGCGCAAATAAGACAAGCCCGACCAACCACCATAGCTTACGGCGGGGACGCTTATGAGACGAGGCGGATACTTGGGTCACGATGGCATAACTCTTATATCAGATAAAAACGTCATTATCATAGCAAACAATAGCATACAGATGACAGCAAAAAAGCCAGTATCTTTTCATCCAAATATTGGCAACAAAGATACTGGCTTTTACCTACCTATAATCGTTTGATCTAATCATCAATCAAACAAATCTCTACTGACAGAGCGCTAGTTACCAAATAACAGAGCGACTATCCATTAGAAAATTAAATAGCAAAATCTTCAAGATGACGACCTGCAGCTAATGCCTCTACCAACCATGTTGGTTTACGTCCGCGACCAGTCCAAGTTTTTTCGTCATCATCGGTATTGCGATATTTAATGCTGCGCTTCTTTTCTAGTTTCTCGCCCGCTTGCAAAATATCCTCAATACTGGCATTGCTCTCTTCAGCGATTCTTTCAAATTGCGTATAAGCATCATACAAGCGCTGGTGTTGTTTTTGAGCAATAAGTTGCTGCGCATTTTCAGTAATAGCACGTAGCTCATCAACGTTTAAGTTATTTAAATCAATAACGTTACTTTTGTTCATAGTATTTTCCACATTAAAAGAAAGGGTATAAATAAATAGTATTTATACTAAGAATAGATTTATCAAGAGTTACTAAATACAGTAATTATTCAATGATAAATCTTTCAAATATTGATAAACATTTGATTGTTTAATGATAAATACTGTGTTGATTCTTAAAATTGTAAGCAGTGCTAATATAAACAAAAATACTGACAATAACAATGACTTATCGTCATTTTATATAAAAACCAATAAATGATGCTTAATTTAACGACAATCAATGACATTAAATAAATATAGTCAAAATACTCTAGAAACGCTACGGTACTGCTGGTATGAATTTTTTGCAGCCTCTGTCTGCATAGGCACAGCAAGCAAGAAAAATTAATATCAGCAGTACTTGATGTATCGATATTACTTTTCTCTGACTATAGCTTTATTTATTAACCTTTCTTTAAATATAGAAAAAGGGTCTACTTACATAGACCCTATCTAATTAATTATCTTTACAAACCATCTCTTATAACCATCAGAACGGAATATCATCGTCTACAGGACCATCTGGCATCGCTGTAGGCTTCGACTGTGCTGGTGCTTGAGTCGGCTTATTAAATTGATTCTGCTGAGCTGGCGCATTTTGATTGTTAAAGCTATTTTGATGACCACCCTGTGACGCACCGCCACCTTGGTTATAGCCGCCTTGTTGAGCTGGCTGATTGCCTCCTTGTTGACCATAGTCGTTCTGGCTTCCTTGGTTACTAAATCCGCCGCCCTGATTACCATAGCTACCTTGATTGCTTTGGCCACCTTGGTTATTGCTACCAAAGCTACCAGCATCATTACTACCACCTGTGGAGCCATCTAACATTTGCATTTGCTCAGCACGAATTTCAGTGATATAACGGTCTTGCCCATTGGGATCTTGATATTTACGGGTGCGCAAGCTGCCTTCGATATAGACTTTGCTGCCTTTACGAAGATACTGCGCGGCGATTTCACCCAAGCGATTGAACAATGAAATACGATGCCATTCCGTTGCTTCTCTTTTTTCACCGCTTTGCTTGTCTGTCCACTGCTCTGATGTCGCAACCGAAATATTGGTCACGCTACCGCCGTTATTGAATTGACGTGCCTCAGGGTCTGCACCGAGGTTACCGATGATGATAACTTTATTAACACCGCGCATGATATCGTCCTTTTACTTATGAATAATTTTATTATCAGCTTTAATCGAGTCTTTAATATAAAGCATTAATCTTAGCAGTAATATACTTTTACTTTAACCATTTTTCTGTTAAATATCTAGGGGGCTTTGCGCCAGATGCGACAGCTCCTGTCGCGAAGTATCTGTGAGCTGTGTTTTGTCCAACTTTAAATAGGCAACTTGTTCTTTTGCCATGACCACCAACTCATCAACACCATCTACTGCCAGCACTTGCCGTGACCAGTCCTGAATATTGATATGCTTTGGTATCGTCACTGTGGTACTTGATAAATATGGTGGATCAGCAATAGGAATAATCAGCAATAAAGAGGCCGCCATTATGATAGCCAATAAACCCCAAGCCAGTACGTTAGGCTGACTTAATAGTAATCCACCCATCGCACCGCCAACAAACGCACCAAAGAACTGACTGGATGAATTTAACCCCATCGCGGTCGCTTTATTGGCGACTGGTGCGCGCTTAGATATCCATGAAGGAATCGTCGCCTCAAGTAGATTAAAGCCCATAAAGTAGAGCAGTAAACCTAATATAATACCCACACCAACCTGACCACCGAGCGCCAATAAGGCTAAGGCGACTGTCATCAGTGCAATGGCACCCAAAAATACTTGGCGCATTTTACGTTTCTTTTCGGCGATAATAATAAAAGGTATCGCGACGGCAAAACCGATGAACAGTAAAGGCAAATAGACCAAGCCTTGCTGACGTACCGACAATCCTAGTACCTCATTGAGCTGATGTGGCAAAATCACAAAGATGGCCGTCATGGTCAGATGCAGGGCAAAAATACCAATATGCAATCGATTTAAATCACCAATTTTTAGGACTGTCGCCAACTGCTGGCCAATCGATTTATTGTCTAAATTGTGCTTAAGCACCCGTAGCGGCGTCGGCACAAAAAGTAACAATAACATCGCCAAAACCGCAAAGCCTGCGGTCAACCAAAACAGTCCAGAAATACCGAGTGAGCCGACTAATAAGGGGCCAAAGGCAAACGCAAGCATGATAGAGGTGGCAATGGTCAAACCCATCGTCGCCATCGCTTTGGTGCGCATCTCCTCCCGAGTCACATCAGCAAGTAACGCCATTAATACCGCAGAAACCGCACCACTGCCTGCCAGCGCCCGACCAATGATGACCTCATAAATATCCGTGGCATTGGCGGCGATGATACCGCCGAGGCCAAATAAGATGAGACCTAAAAATATAATCGGCTTACGTGGAAACTTATCCGCAGCAAGGCTCATCGGGATCTGAAATATCGCCTGCCCTAGCCCATAAATACCGACTGCCAAACCAATCAGAAACGGCGTCGCATGCGAATAATTATCACCATACACAGAAAATACTGGCACAATCATAAACAAACCGATCATCCGCAAGGCAAAGATGCCACCGACCCCGAGGATTGCCCGTTTTTCTACGCTATTCATACTTGCCTCACTGGTTCATCATTGCTGGTTTATCACGGCTGCACTGCTGATATATCACTGCCGCTATACTTTCTATCAATACCGCTATGATTTCTATCACTACCGCTCTGTCAAGCTATCATTACCGCTCTATCAAGGCTTTAGCGTACAAATTAAGCTCACTAGTATAAGACATTCGCCGTCTGCTTGCCGAGACTTTTGCCCTCCTACTTCAGCATCATAGCGGACACAGACTTAAGCCATTAATATTACGCGATAATTTTGTTACCAAGTGCATCTCATCAGTCATCACACCTTGAATAATGCGGCCATCATGACAATAAAGTGAGATGTTGAGAACGTTGTTGTCTAAAAAAACTTTATGATGAATCTTTTGATAAAACAACGTTGCTCGGCTAAATCTATAACAAACCACTCATATTAGTTACCCTTTATTTAGATTACCTTTATCCATTTCAAGTATTAAAAGCATGATCTAAGATAGACAAGCATTACTATCGCTTTGTGAGAACTGCATATTTTTATAAAGCCATAGTAATTTGAATAGCATCTTTAAAATTATCCACGTTTTTGATGAGTTATTTGACTCATATTAATTACCCTTTTAAATTTTTTGAAAATACCATTTTAGCAAATAGGAAACCTATCACCGATGGCACATGAGTATATTAAGGTTCGCGGCGCACGCACTCATAATCTAAAAAATATCGACTTAGACATTCCACGAGATAAATTTGTGGTGATTACGGGTTTATCAGGCTCTGGTAAATCGTCATTGGCATTCGATACCTTGTATGCTGAAGGGCAACGTCGTTATGTCGAGAGCTTGTCGGCGTATGCGCGTCAGTTCTTATCTCAAATGGAGAAACCAGACGTTGATAGTATTGAAGGGCTGTCCCCTGCGATTGCTATCGAGCAAAAATCAACCAACCATAACCCACGCTCTACGGTCGGGACGATTACCGAGATTTATGATTATTTGCGTCTGCTTTATGCACGCATTGGTACGCCCTATTGTCCAGAGCACGGCGAGCCGATGGTGGCGCAGTCGGTGACTGAGATGGTCGATCAGGTTATGGCATTGCCCGCTGATACTAAGATAATGATTCTTGCGCCAGTCATCCGTGAGCGTAAAGGCGAGCATACGGTATTGCTTGAGCAATTAATTGGGCAAGGGTTTGTACGTGTGCGCGTCGATGGTGATGTCTACGATACTGACGAGCTACCGACATTGGATAAAAAGAAAAAACACACCATTGAAGTGGTGGTCGATCGCTTTAAAGTCCGTGATGACTTGGGTAATCGCGTTGCAGAAAGTTTAGAGACCGCTCTACGTTTGGGTCAAGGTTTGGTCACGCTACACTTTATGGAGGGTAATCCCAAAGAAGGCGGCGATGAAAACCAAGTGATGTCAGCTAAGCACTCTTGCCCTGTTTGTGATCGTGCGGTCTCTGAGCTTGAGCCGCGTATGTTTAGTTTTAACAACCCTTATGGCGCCTGCCCAAGCTGTGATGGTCTCGGTAAACGTCAGTATTTCTCTGCAGAAAAACTCATTACCCATCATGAGAAATCACTCAATCAAGGCGCAATCAATGGTTGGGATAAGCGTCATGCTTATTACTTTGGTTTGTTATCTACCGTCTGTAATCATTTTAAAATTGACATGGACAGTCCATGGCAAGAGCTGCCAAAAGCGCAGCAAGATATCATTATGCAAGGCTCTGGTAAAGAAAAGCTGACCTTTAACTTTACCGATGAGCGCGGTCGTAAAACCAACAAGACTGTACCTTTTGAAGGCGTATTACCTTATTTAGAACGTCGCTATGCTAAAACCCAAAGCAATCTCGTCCGTGATGAGCTGGCGAAATATCTGGCAGATACCACTTGTAATGTCTGCGATGGCGCGCGTCTTAATGAAATATCACGCAATGTCCGTGTTGAGAATCACACCATCGCCGAAATCGTCAAACTGTCTATCGGTGACGCAGCTGACTATTATAAAACGCTAAAAATTGGCGGTCATAAAGGCGAAGTCGCTGAAAAAATCTTTAAAGAAATTAATGAGCGCTTAAATTTCCTCGTCAGTGTCGGTCTTGATTATTTATCCCTTGCCCGCTCTGCCGAAACGCTATCAGGCGGTGAAGCGCAACGTATTCGTCTTGCCAGCCAAATTGGCGCGGGTCTGATGGGCGTGATGTATGTCCTTGATGAGCCATCTATTGGTCTACATCAGCGCGATAACGATCGCTTGCTAAAAACCTTAACGCGGCTGCGTGATTTGGGTAATACGGTGCTGGTCGTCGAGCATGATGAAGATGCGATTCGTCAAGCGGATCACGTTATCGATATCGGTGTTGGCGCGGGTGTACATGGCGGACATATCATCGCTCAGGGTACGGTCGATGACATCATGGCAAATAAAGAATCGCTGACTGGACAATATATGTCTGGTAAGAAAAGAATCGAGATTCCTACTATTCGTCATAAAGCTAAAACGATAGATATGGAAGTCAAAGGCAAAGCCAAGCCCAAACAAGTTCCTATGACGATTGAGCTAAAAGGCGCATCTGGCAATAACTTGCACGATGTTGATTTGACCTTACCTATTGGCATCATGACTTGTATCACAGGTGTTTCTGGCTCTGGTAAATCAACTTTGATTAATCGTACCTTGATGCCATTAGCCGCCACGCAGTTGAATAACGCCTCAACGCTGATTGCGGATAAGCATGACAGCATCAGTGGACTTGAGCATTTGGACAAAATGGTCGATATCGATCAAAGCCCAATTGGTCGTACGCCGCGCTCAAACCCAGCGACTTATACTGGCGTGTTTACGCCAGTACGTGAAATGTTTGCCCAAACACAAGAAGCACGCGCTCGTGGTTATAAAGCGGGTCGCTTTAGCTTCAACGTAAAAGGCGGGCGCTGTGAGATGTGCCAAGGCGATGGTCTTATCAAAGTCGAAATGCATTTCTTACCTGATATGTATGTGCCGTGTGATATCTGTGAAGGCAAACGCTATAACCGCGAGACTTTAGAGATTCATTATAAAGGCAAAAGCATCGCTGACGTCCTAGATATGACCGTTGAAGATGCGACTGAGTTCTTCTCAGCCATTCCAGCGATTTATCGTCGTCTGCAAGCTTTAATGGATGTTGGTCTTAGCTATATTCGTCTTGGACAGTCTGCACCGACGCTATCAGGTGGTGAAGCACAACGTGTTAAATTGGCGCGTGAGCTTGCCAAGCGTGATACGGGACAGACGCTGTATATCTTGGATGAGCCAACGACTGGTTTGCATTTTCATGATATCGATAAGCTGCTGCATATTCTGCATACCTTACGTGATAAAGGTAATACTATCGTCGTCATCGAGCACAATCTTGACGTCATCAAAACGGCTGATTGGGTGATTGACCTTGGCCCTGAAGGCGGTAAAGGTGGCGGACTGATTATCGCTGAAGGTACGCCTGAGGAAGTGGCGGAAGTAAAAGGCTCATATACGGGTGAGTTTTTAAAGCCGATGCTTAAGCAAGCAATGAAAGAAGTGAGTTAATACAAGTTAGTTAACTTTTGATAAAAGGCTACTCTTTAGGGGGTGGCCTTTTTTGTTGGGTGAGGTTTTATATTCAATGCTAATATAGGCAATATTTTAAGAACATCTGTAAGGCAATGAGTAATGGCAAATGTAGAGAACCTCGAAAAAAAGCTTGTAAAGCTTATCGAAACTGACAACCCTTTTGCTGTTGCCCTCACAGGTGAATGGGGTATTGGTAAGACTTATTTCTGGAATAACTTTCGTGATAAAAATAGAGAATCCTTTTCTGGTAAAAAGTATGCTTATGTATCTTTGTTTGGATTGGATTCGCTAGAGAGTCTCAAATTAGCAATCGCCACTGAAGTGCAAACAGATGCGGCTTACGATTCACCTTTGAGTGTCGATATTTCAAAGCATTTTAAGAAATTATTTGGATTCGTAGGTGGTGGAAATATCGGTGCATCAGGAGATATGCGCTTTGGTATTAATATTGGTAATAAACTCGTTACCAATATCATCATGTCTCATCTAAAAGACACATTAGTTTGCTTAGATGATATAGAAAGGAAATCAGATAGCTTACCAATGTCAGAAATATTGGGTTTGGTAAATTACTTAAGAAATGAGCGTAAGTGTCAAGTATTGATGATAATGCATGACGAAGAATCAGAAGATAAAGACTATTTTGACAAATATAAAGAAAAGGTGTTTGATGAAGTCTTAATTTTAGACGACTCATTGTCAATTATTAAAGATAAGATTAGTGATATCGAGACATTTCCTATCTACGAAAAATTTTATCAAACTATTGGTGTTAGAAACCTTAGATTTTATCAGCGTGTTCAGAAAACTTATCACGAAATAATAAAACACTCATCATCTTTATCAAAGCTAAGCAAAGAAGAGATACTCAGACAAGTATTAATTATAAAGGCCGTATATGATATGCCTGATTTGTTCGGTATCGATATGAAACTATTTCAAACCTACTTTTCTGACCGTCATTTAGATGAGCGTATTGAAGCCAGAAGATTTGGTAGCGAAGAAGAAAAAGCAAGGTTAAATGATAAAATTGATAAAGCGAAACGAATCATAGAAAAATTTCATAAAAAATTTAGATTGGAAAGCTGGGCTATAGTAAATCCTTTATAAAGATAGTACAGTAGTTTTAAAACAAGCGAAAAGTAAAAAGATTATGACTTACTCAGCAGATTTCCGTGCTCAAGTGATTAAAAGTGTCGAAAAACAAGGCATGAGTATCAGGCAAGCTTGTGCATTCTATGACATTAGTAAGGCCACGCTACAGAATTGGCTCAAAGATCCTAGTATCAAACTAACTCGCAATAAACCACCCAGTAAAATACCTAATGAAGCGCTATTAATAGATATTGAACAGTATCCAGACGATTACATGTACGAGAGAGCACAGCGTTTTGACTGTAGTAAGTCGGGTATCAAGGCCGCTTTAAAACGTCTTGGCATTAGCCAAAAAAAAGACCTTAGCGCATCCAAAAGCTTGCCCCCTAAAGAGAGCTAAGTATCAAAGAAAACTGGGCGACTACATCGCTCAAGGCTATGCAATTGTATACATGGATGAGAGTGGCTTTGAGGCCGAGACCATTCGCTCTCATGGCTATGCACCTATTGGAACCCCTTGCATTGATCGCTATAACTGGCAAGGCAAAAAGCGCACCAACGTTATTGGTGCCTTATATAAAAAAGCGTTATTTGCACTTGATTACTTTGAGAAGAATATCAATGGAGATATATTTTATAACTGGTGCAAAACCACGCTAATCCCGAGCCTTAAACGTAAGTGTGTGATTGTTATGGATAATGCCAGCTTTCACAAACGGGTTCAGAGGCTGCTAAATAGACATGGTCATCGCCTACTATTTCTACCGCCTTACAGCCCTGATTTAAACCCTATTGAGAAAAAATGGGCACAGGCTAAGTTTCTACGACAAGGATGGATGGAAAATAATCTAACTAAACTGTTCCATGATATGGGATGTACTAATTTTATTGTGGATTGACTATAGCAATTACAATGAGTCTTACTGGTATCCGTCAGGAGTAGATGGTGATGATATTTTCTATGAATATCTTGGCAATATCTCACTATCCTATTCTTCCAATGTAGATAATAAAGATAAATATCATACGTTATTCGATGATTACTTCCATAATAAGACTTATGATGATAAAAATTTTGACCTGAGTCTGTTAAACATAAACAAGTCAGAACTCAGGGGTATTCTTTGGAAACCTCTAAGCGATGAGAGAGACCGAAAATCATATATCGCTCATGTTATAAGTTATCCAGCATTTAGACATCATATTATTTCTTTAAAGTTCATCGAGGATTGGAACACCCTGTCATGGAATTATTCAAATAGATATATCAGCCCAACAATCACTTTTAATAACCTAATTTATATTATGAAGAAAGACATACTACGCCAATGGACATTGGAGCTACTGAAAGAAAAAATAGAAGAAAACCCTAATAGTCGAGCGCCAATTGAAATGTGGTTGAATATTACCGATAATTTAAACTATATTTAAATCATAAGGGAAGGCAAAATTTTGTCAAATTGGCCTTTATAGATAAATTATCTAACCTAGATAAACTCTTTCTCAACATTCATCACCCGTGCATCTACCGTCCGCTCTATCTTTTCCTCGATTTGGCTGCATTGCGACTCGACCTCACGTTTGGACAGCCCGACGATCACAAACGCCCACTCGCTGGCCTCATGCCGATCACGCTCACCGCTCTCACATACCGCGACACTTGGCGTATTGCCAAAGCGAGCATGCAAGCCGCCCATACGTTGGCGCTTCTCTTTTAACGAGCCACAACCGGGTAGAGTAAAGCTTAAAGTTAGAATGACGATATGCATGCCCTACTCCTTATTTAAGTATCTTACTTATCAGCTATCGTTGTCTCGACTGAGTAAACGATTTCTATAATCAAAAGCTAACAGAGTAGCCATTAATCTCCCAATACCCACTCATTATTTAGCTTATATACCTTAAAACCTGTCTTATTGGTTTGGCTATTACCCGCTATCGACTGCGTGACATCAGCGCTACAGAGATAGGCGTTTTCACCCTCAATGGTATCGCAGTCGATATTCTCAATGCGCTCAAGCTTTGGCATCATGCTCTCCATCATCCCGCTCATGACTTTTGCCATCTTATCATTGCCTGCATTAGCCTTTGCGTCTTCTACTATCTTGGTCGTTTGCTCATATTGTGCTTCAATCAGCCCTTCAACCGTACTTTCAGGAGGCGCATTAGAACACGCGGCAAAGAATGGGATAAATACCACAATCAATACCCATTTTTCGAAATTTCCCACGTCGTACTCCTGATATGTTTATAAAGTTTAAGGTGCGGATAAGTCAGACAGTACAATCGGGATACTGCTATGATGTGCTTAATAATGATGGTTGCGAGATAAGCATGTGGCAGGCGTATTTTTTTATATTACCTATTGGGCTTGGCATTATAACCTTGGTTGTCAGTCTGATATTTTTATTTGCCTATATCACATCCAATGATAATGCCACACGCTTACCAGCATTTAACTGGTTTAAGCGCTTAATCGTGGTGGCATTTTTATTGCTGAGCATGGGACTATTTATGACTTTCAAATACTTTTGGGGTCGATAAAATCAGCCTTTAAACATTCAATATTTTTCAATTAACCATTTTTTCTAATTCTAATAATTCCAAATCCTGACGCTTTGGCTCGCCATTATTCCCATCATTTGGAAACGGCATTTTATTACCATTTAGCTGATAGCCGCGGCGCTGATAATAAGACAATAGCTCTGGACGATGGCTTAAAATAGACATGGTCAAACGAGCCGGTTTTTTATCCGTTGCTTGACTATCAGTGGCTTGCTTATCTGATTGCAAATGACGAGCCGCAAATGTCTCAGCTGCTTGCAAAATTACATCACCAACGCCCTGCCCTTGTAGCTCAGGATGGACGGCAAACATACCGATGTAAGCGCTTTTATTATAGCTACTCTGATTTGAGCCAGCATTAATTTTCATATCTACGCCAATACAGCCTAATAACTCACCTGTTTCTTCGCCATCACGCTCGCCCGTTGTGGTTTTTGGATAGACGAACAGATAATGGGTGGGATTAGCGATGGTACTAGCCAGCTCATCTTGAGTGATACGAATACCGCCGACCAAATCTGCCTCATTGGTCCAGCCTTCTGTCTGCCGATAACAACGGTTCAATAACTGCTCTAGTGCGTCAATATCTTCAATGTCAGCTTGACGTAAAAACACGGATTCTTTATTTAAGTAGGCTTTATTCATATTATTCTTTCCCTTTTTTTATACCTATATTAAAAAAGCTGACCCAATGAAATAGCTCAGCTTTGATAGTAATATTTATCCGTTTTCAGTACTATAATCAGTCCTAAATAAAAGAAATACAAATATTATCAATCACTACTGGGGTTAATTTTTCTTGCTTGCTGTGCCTAGCCGACAGAGGCTGCGAATAATTAACCCCAGTAGTTCTGTACTCCTTTAAAAGTGGATCAACGATAACGCGATAACGCCTGCGCTTGCTCCATAATATCAAGCCCTGCGTTAACCTGTGCCCGCGTTGGCGCGTGCCCACAGCGTAATAACTCAGAGAATGCCACCAATTCTTTATCACGCCCAAGCGAGCTTGCTGCACTGGCACGTGTATTCTCACCCTCGTCATCAAAATAATATTCGATATAATTAAAAGTATCTGGCGAGCCAAGCAAAATGCCATACTCTGGCGTCGCAGCGTGTCCGCTATAACGCAGACTTTTGCCGTATTGCATCGTCCAAAAAAAAGGAATACGCTCCGCTAGCGAGTTGACATTGTCATCCTTTAATATCGCTGCTGCCGTGACCATGCCATGTTGCAATGCCACGCGCCAATGCTCAATACGCATGCGTCCCAGTTGATTACTTGCTTTGGCAATATCGCCAAGCGCATAAACGCCATCGCGCAGTTGTAGATGTTCATCAACTTGTACGCCATCCGGATGATTGGTATCCTGTAATAACTCCATACGCGGTGCGACACCCGTGCCCAAAATCACGATATCGGCATCGATTTGCTCACCATTGGCTAATTTGACGCCACACACTTGTGAGAAGTTATCTTCGTCATTAGTAGTATTATTTTCAGCTGCCGTAATTTCAGCGACGCTGGCGTCAAACACGAACTGAATACCTTTTTCTTTATGCAATTTAATCAACGCATTACTGACCACTTCTGAGACGATATTACCCATCACGCGATGGTCTTGACCGATAACAGTGATAGAGGCAGTAGTACCCGACTGCGCCAGTGCTGACGCGACCTCCATACCGATAAAGCCCGTACCGACGATGACCACGCGCTGATCATGACTGGCGGCTTTGATTAATTTGGCATCTTCCATACTACGCAGGGTATAGACACCATCAAGGGTCGCGCCTTTAATAGGTGGAATCTTGGGCTCAGCGCCTGTTGCCACGACTAAGAAGTCTGCTGTCTGTCTATCCTCATTGCCGTCATTATCTGTCATCACGATAGTGCGCTCATTGGATATTACTTCGCTGACCGTTTGGTTTAGATGCAGCTCAATATTGTGTTTATTCGCCCAATCTGCACCACCCAGTAAGAGCTTTTCTTCTGGCATATTCCCTGCCAAAAATGCCTTGGATAATAAAGGTCGATTATAAGGGGCTTTATCCTCGGCGCTCACCAAGGTAATCTTGCCGCCGTAGCCAGTATTACGCAGTTGATGGGCGGTCATAAAACCTGCACCGCCACCACCAACGATAATGGTATGAGTGTCAGTCAGCTTATCATTTTTAACCTGCTTATCTATCTTGGCTGAGGTATCAACCGTCAAGCTATCACCATTGTCTGTGATTTGATATTGGGTCAAGCCTTCTGTCGCTAATGGCTCTAGTAGCGTGCCGTCACGACTATCAAAAGTTGCATGATGCCAAGGACAAATCACCCGATTACCGCAACGTAAACCTGTGCCCAAATCTGCCCCAGCATGCGGACATTTACCATCAAATGCGCTAAACTCATCCTCATCACGGGTAATTAAAATGATACTATCGTCGTCCTGTTTATAGGATTTCATGCCGCCACTGATGATGTCGGCTTTGTTTATAGTGACTGTATTTATAGTAGCTGTATTTATAGTAGCTGTATTGGTCATAAGTCATCCTTAGCGGTTATTATTATTCCTGTTTAAAGCATATTGAGACTTATCGATAGTAGCAAGCTCCCTTCACTGATGCTGTTCTTTTGTATGTTTGCCACGTTGCAAAACGTAATTACTGCCTTTTTAATCCCTATTAATGTTATACAAAATGTAAAAGGCTACTCTATGACTGTTCAAGACCATGATATTACCACTGCCACTGATACCGCCAAGTTACCGCAGCCTATGCAGCCGCCGTTAAAGCAAGCTACTTATAAAGCGCATACCACAGATTTCGTCGTTAATGAGCTGTTACCTTTGGAGTTCACGGGCGAAGGTGAGCATTTATGGCTACATATCCAAAAGTCAGGGATGAATACCGCCTACCTTGCAAAACTGCTGTCTGAATGGGCGGAGATTCCATTACGTGATGTCGGTTTCTCAGGGCTGAAAGACCGTCATGCACTAACGACGCAGTGGTTTAGCCTGCGCATACCAAAAAAACAACTGCCAGACTCTGAGTTTGCGCCCGTAGATATCAGCGCCAATGAGTCAGTCACTATCCTTGAGCAGCAGTGGCACAATAAAAAACTCAATCGCGGTACGCACCGCGCCAATCAATTTATTATTACCTTGCGTGATATTGAATTTGCGGATATTGATAATTCTTTCTCGAATCCTGAACAACTGTTATCTACTAAGCAAGCTGTCGAGCAACACTTAACAACTATCAGCCAAAGCGGTGTGCCCAATTATTTTGGGCCGCAGCGCTTTGGTCGCAGTGGCAACAATATTAGAGAAGCATTGTCACTGTTTGCCCGTCCCGTACCTGAAGCCCGTCCGCCGTCTAATAAAGGCAAACGCAAACGTGTGCCGCGAGAGCAAAACACCATGGAGCTGTCGGCAGCGCGCAGTTTGATATTTAATAAAATATTGGCAGTACGTGTCGGTGATGGCAGCTGGAATACCGGACTGGCAGGTGAAGTCTTCAATCTAGATGGCTCAGGCTCGATATTTGCAAGCGACGAGATAGACGATACCTTACAAGGACGTCTTGAAGCGGGTGATATCCATCCGACTGCCGTACTATGGGGCACAGCTAATGACAAAGTCAGTGGTCAAGCAGCAGCTATGGAAACTGATATCGTCGCGCAAAGCCCATTATTAACTCAGCTAGCCACAGGTTTAGAGCAACGTAATATCAAGGCGCAAAGGCGAGCACTGCGCTTACCTATTGAGGCATTAAGCTGGCAATGGCAAGACATAGAAGGTGGACAGATACTGGTATTAAACTTTACTTTGACGACCGGTAGCTTTGCGACCAGCGTATTGGCAAGTTTGGTACAGGAATTAAGTACCTCGTCATCCTCTATATCATAAATGACTGAAGATTGAAAAGAGCAAAGTACTGATTTATTTGCTAGCGGTATAAAATGAGATGATCGTGCTATTTTCTGTCGTTAGTACGTCATTGGCACTGACGACTTGATTGCGCCCAAGATCTTTGGCTTGATATAATGCTTTATCAGCGATACAAATCAAGCGCTGGCAGATGTCAATGGGCAATTGCGCCTTTGCAATTTCTGTGGCGACGCGTTTTCTTCTATGGGCAATTCTTCGTTGAGAGCTGTTGTGTTTTGGGCTACTTTTTTGCAACCCTTTAATAGATGGCCAGTCTTTTTTTGAATGGTTTGGCGACTGCACATTCTCTTTTGCCTCAGCAGCTCTATATTCACGTTGAATATGAGCGCGCTCATCATGCGTCAAGGTATAAACCCCTAAGCTTGCCGTAACATTAAAATCTGCATGGTTGTCACCACTGATGACCTGCTCAGCAATATCTCGGCGCAGTTGTTTGGCAATCATCATGGCGCTATCGTGCGACGTATCTGGGAGCACGATTAAAAACTCTTCTCCGCCATATCGACTCACGATTGCCTCTTCTGTCAATGAATTCAATAAGGTCTGTGCAATCTCAGACAACACCTGATCGCCAACATCATGACCATAATTGTCATTGATGTTTTTAAACCAATCTAAGTCTAATAATACAATACTAAAATCCTGCTGATCCCCCATTGCCAAAAGCGCTTGCTGCATTTGCGTCAAGCCGTAGCGACGACTCTTTAACTGTGTCAATTCGTCATGATTGGCATACTGCATAATCTCAGCTTTACTGTTATCCAATATCAACAGCAGCGTGCGAAACATATAGATGATAAAGATCGCTTTTGGCAGCGACATATAAATATGGGTGCTGCGCCAAAAAAACGCAGAAGAAAAACGCAGTTGATTAAACGTATCCCAGCTAAGCGTCCCATTTTGAAATATGGACGCAGAGATGGAATTTTCGATAGCCGTGGTCTCGCTATAGGTCAAATAGCTATAGCTATCCAAGGGAAAAGACGTCATCGTCATTTGTTGTAGATTGGGAATCGTAAAGCCAAAATAGGGAATCAGCGTGACCAAAAAAATCAGCATACTATGAGCCAAAAAAGCCTTCCACACATAGCGGCGCCGTATAAGCATCATACCGAGCATCGCCCCGCCCACCAGCGACACCCCAGCAACCAAGCTGCTATGCCCCATCACCAAAATAATCACCGCAATATAAGTGCTATAGAGTGTGATTAAGACCGCTTGCCATGTATGTAGCGACCCATGACCCGTTTTGATAGGCGATAAGCGACTGACCATCCATAAAAAGAAGAGTCCAAGAAGCGTAATGCCAAGCCATAAAGGATACAACAACGCCATATCAACATAGGCGCCATAGGTATCTTTACGAAACCAAACATATAAGCACCAAAGCCAATGTAAGGTAATTTCCATCAACACAAACAAGGCTAGCAGCAATGCTCTATCAGCAGCCTGCCACTCGAAAATCACTCGAGAGAGTTTTCTATAGCCTAGATGAGATATCGAAAAAGCCATAAGGGGCTACCACAAAGAATGAAAGTGATTGAGTCAAAAGCAGAGCAATCTATCCGGTGTTATGATTGATACTAAATCTCAACCTATCCTTGAGTGTGGCAATTTTTGACCGATTTATCAATCCGTTTAATTGATTCATCGGTCAATAAATACAGCCGTTGTCTATTTAAGATAAAGTCGCAAAAGATTGCCAGATACCTTGCTGCTCGGGATGTATCTTGGGTACATCGCCCAAGCGCCTCCATGGCATATTACTACCATGAAAGTCGCTACCTATTGATACTGCAAGCTTGTGCTCAGCAATACTACGGTCAACCATTTTGCGCGTGCTGACAGGCTCGCTATTGGCAGGTAATTCACAAGCATCACCGCAAAGCAGGGCAAACTCTTCAATAAGCTTACGGACGCGCGTCGCTGACAGCTGATAACGCGTCGGATGTGCTAGCACCGCTTTGCCGCCACATCCTTGTATCAGCTCAATGCCGCGCTGCATTGTCAGCGCCTCAATCGCCACATAAGCCGGTTTGTTATCCGCCAAATACTTATCAAAGGCTTTTTGTACGGTCTTGACCTCGCCGCGCTCAAACAATACCTGTCCGATATGTGCACGCCCAACTGCTTGCGGATTGCCACTGGCTTTAGCAAGAACAGCTTGCCACAGCTCATCGTAATCGATAGTAAGCAACGTACTGAGTTTTTCAGTGATACGTTGACCACGTGTGGCACGGCTGTCTTGCAGCTGCTGTAGTGTGGCGTGCATTTTTTCGCGGTCCGTAAAATCAAGACCAAGTACATGAATGATTTTATTGGTCGATTTATTTTTACCATAGCCGCCGCTCAAGGTATGTTCACAGCTGATTTCTACGCCATTGATCAATTGTATATTGCAAGATTCAGCCATGGCGCGCGCTTCATCGATACCGAGCAAGGTATCATGATCGGTCAAAGCTAGTACATTAATCCCAACGCTATGGGCGCGTTGTACGACTTCTGCCGGTGCATAAGTGCCATCAGAGCGGGTACTGTGGCAATGTAAATCAATTTTCATAAAGCGAGCCTTAGAGTTTTGAATATTCTTGAGTAAAATAAGGTTAAAAGCGCCAAAGCAGGTCATATCAGAGGATTATCGTGTTGATTGCTTTTTTTTGGCGCAGTAGACGTGTAAACTAGCGCATACGTTTTGGTTGGATATTTTATTTGCTATGAAAGCCTTATTAGACTTCATTCCTTTAATCGCGTTTTTTATTGCCGCTCGTTACAATGGTATTTTGGCGGCAGCCGGCGCATTACTCGTTGCCACTATTATCGTCTATGCGATTCACTTTGTGCGTCAAAAAGGCAAATTCGACAAACAACAATGGGTCGTTTTATTGTTAACCATCGTTTTTTGCGGTGGCACTTTGCTGTTACGTGACGATATTTATTTGCGCTGGAAATCACCGATTATTAACGGTATTTTTGCCCTAACGCTATTGGTCAGTGCCGCAATCAACAAGCCTTTGATGCAACTGGCAATGAAAGATGTCTTTTTGCTCACGATGAGTGGTTGGAAAAAACTGACTATCGCTTGGGCATTGTTTTTTGCCATGATGGCTGTCCTACATTATATCACGGCATTTACCATGTCTGATGAGGCTTGGATCAACTTTAAAACTTATGGCTGGATTCCGCTTATGTTGGTATTCGTAGTTGCTCAATTTTTATTATTAAAAAAGCATCTAAACCCTGCATTAACGGATAAGTCTGTTAAATAAAAAAGTTACATCATAGCTGACATCTTGTAGTAGATATTTTGTTATTTCTGAATGCCAATGAGAACCATGATGGTTTATTAAGTCCGATGAGACAAATGATGCATCATGGTTCTCGATTCAAATGCTTTATTTTTATTATTAATTGAGGAAGCAGCATGTCCTTATTCGCCATTATCGGTCACGACGTAGCAGGCAGTAGCACGCAACGTCAGCTGACGCGCCCAGAGCACGTTGAACGCTTACAAGTCTTGAATCGTGAGCAGCGGTTGATTATCGCAGGACCAACCCCCATCGAGCACGGCAAAAATGAGATGTCAGGCAGCCTTATCATCGCTGATTTCGACTCGCTTGCGGCGGCTCAAGATTGGGCAAGCGCTGAGCCGTATCTGCGTGACGGTGTCTACAGTCATGTCGACATCAAGCCATTTATCCAAGCATTACCAGCAGTGACTGACAACTCCGTAGCCAATCTAAAAAACACACCATCAGATGAGGTAACATCATCGTGATTCAGCGGTTACGCTCATTAAAAAAGCCTATTCATAAGAGTGGTTCTGCTAGCATTGGTTCTACTAGCATTGGTTTTGCAAGCATCATATTCATGGCTGCCGTATCGGTGCACGCAGCACCAACACTGACTGCTCAAACCGAACCTACAGCAAGGATTGCACCTGCACTAATTGCAGCCAACAATGCCTCTCAAACTCAAACAGCTACTCCGGTGACAGAAGTAGCTACCGCAACAAAGCCTGCGACCAATATTAACGATACCTTGGCAGCACAACTTCAGCCATCAAATAAAGCCTTATCTGCCGCCAATCAAGAATTGCTAAGCCGTAATGCCCAGCTGCAGCGCCAAGTCAATGATTTGCACACTCAAGCAAACGTCTTGGTTTATGAAAGTAAAGGTCAATTGTTTTTATATGGCGCATTTACCGTTTTGATTAGCCTATTGGTTGGTATTTTTATCTCATGGCTGGTGTTTGTCCGCCGTGAACGCTGGTAGCCGTTATTTCTCCCGCTAACATTGAGTGGCAAACTGATGACACTGGTAATAAAGTGCCGGTATCAGGCGAGTTTGGTGATGTGTATTTTTCGCACGCAGACGGTTTAGCAGAATCGCGCCATATATTTTTGGAGAACAACCAACTTTCAGAACGTCTAGCAAATCTTTCAGCGAAACAATGCTTTACGATCTGCGAATTGGGTTTTGGTACAGGACTTAACTTGCTCGCGACTTGGCAGCTTTGGCGACAGCTTCGATTAACACACCCGCACTTAGCAAGCGCCCGTTTGCATTTTATTACCACCGAAAAGTACCCCATACCCTTTAGCGACTTAGCAAAGATACTTGCTCCATGGCCACAGCGTGCACCTGAACTGGCAGCATTGATTGAGCAATTTTTAGCCAGCTATCCGCCCCTTATCGCTGGTTGTCATCGGCTAAGTTTTATTGAGGATAATTTAACCCTTGATATCTGGTTGGGCGACGCTAATGACAGCTTAGCAAGTTTGGGGTTTGAGACTGCTATTAAACGCCCTTATATTGATGCCTGGTTTTTAGATGGACTTGCGCCTTCTTGCAATGAGATATCATGGACAGAGCGTATTTTTAGCCAGATGCAACACTTGTCACGTGCTGGCACGACTGTTGCTACCTATAGCTGCGCGAGTATCGTCAAACGTGGATTGCAGTCGCAAGGTTTTGTCATTAAAAAGAGCAAAGGATTTGGGCCTAAGCCTGCGATGCTTACGGCCGTTATGAGCGAGATGTCATCTCTAGATGAGCGTATTTCATCCTTATCCAATAAGGCGCCTTTGTCCAATTATCCTAGTAATGCAGTCGTTATTGGTGCTGGCGTGGCAGGACTACTGACTGCATGGTCGCTTGCCAATCGTGGTATAAGCGTCACGGTGCTCGATAAAGACGCGCCGTTAGCTGGTGCATCCGGTAATCCACGCGCCCTACTTGCCCCCAATATGACGCCTATTCATCATGTCTATGAGCATCTGCATTCTATTGGCTATTTATACAGTGGTCGATTATATCGATACTTTAATCAGCAAGCCGCTATCCAAAAGTCGCCATTGATACTTGAGCAAACTGGCACGCTAGATTTGTTGATAAAAACCAATATTGGTACGGCGCAGATTGCAGACTATCCAGATAGCATGGCAACCACCATCAGCACTCAAGAAGCATGCGATATAAGCGGTTTAAACAATAAGGGTTTGGTTAATAACCTGTATCTGCCACAGGCGGGTTTGGTCAATCCACAAGCCTTGAAAACTGTTATCCTTGCGCACCCCTCTATTACCTATCAGCAGCTTCAAATTACCAATATTGAAGAGACTCAAGATAACGTCGTTCTGACAGGCGTTGAAGGTGATGATAGCGATGAAAGTGTTAACCAAAAATCTGTCACGATCACTACCGACCATGTTGTGATTTGCGCAGCTTACGAAAGCCATCAATTGGATAAACGTATCGTTAAGTGCCGTACCATCCGTGGTCAACTGTCTTGGTTTACCCCAACTGCTGAGCAACTGACCAAGCTGCCTAAATTACCGCTTAAATACAGTGGCTACTGTGCGCCATTTATCGGACAAAGCGGTGATGGGGAGCTGAACCCAATTAGCAAAAGCCAGCCACAGTTTTTACTTGGGGCAAGCTTTATAGATGGTGATGCCAATACTGATATCCGAAGTGAAGAAAATCAGCAAAATTATGATAAATTGCTTGAGGATATTCCTGAATTAAGCGATATCTTGCCAGATGATATCCGTGCATGGCAGGCGCGTGCTGGCATTCGCACCCAAACACTTGATTATCATCCACTGGTCGGTCTGCTTGCGCAAAGTCAGCGTTTATGGACCATGTCAGCAATGGGTGCAAAAGGTTATGCCTTAGCACCCATATGTGCCGAAGCCTTAGCAGATATGATGTTAGGCTGTTTTACGCCATTGTCTAGCGTTATGTTGACGCGCTTATCGCCCAATCGGGTACGGCTGCATAAAGTGCAAAAATCACATAAAAGATCGCTTTAACCTTGAGCTAAGCCACTCTACTCATTAATAAATGATTTTAGCTTAAGCGGTAGCCGAGTCTTGTATTTGTGACAACATACAAGCATACTCAGCAAAAATGGCAGATGGCTTACCTTGGTGGTTACCGTAAATATTCTATTAGATAGTACCGCTAATGATAGACTGTCCTTAGCGTTTAAAATGCTTGAACAATCATTATAAATGGATAGCTATCTTATTATGAAAACTTACTTTTTTACTTTTATAAAGTCAAAACCTTACTTTCAAGCTGCAGCTGCCGTTTTTTTAAGCCTATCACTATTGAGTGCCTGCCAAAAAACACCCGAGCCTGAAACAGCTAATGAGACAACCACAGAAGCGGCAACACAAACGACGCCAGTCACCTCTAATATTAATGCACCGACAGTTGCTGATGAAGAGGCCTCTACTACAACTCCAGAAACAGATATTAGCTTAAAAGAGCTAGAAGGCAATCTTGGCACAACTGATACCTCAATCGATAACCCCGCTCCAGCGCCCAATCCAGAGCAAGCCATCAAAGGTGCCCAAATCACCGATGTTCGCTATAAAAGCGCCGCAGGCGAATCGTTATCCGTTACCTTTGAGACCTCGGCAGCAGGTATGCTTAATGCCATCATCACCTTACCGAACAAACCCAAAATGACCTTGAGCGCACCTGAAGGTCAAGGGAACAATCCTACCTATCGCTCAAGCAATGGTCAGATTCAGCTGGTCAGTCATGCTGGCGGCGGCACGATAGATTTCATCCAAAATAATAAAATGACAAGCTTTGATGCTGTTAGTGCCGATGCAGAAGTCATCACAGAGTAAGCGTTATAATCATAGCAACAGGCAATAAAAAGGCGGCAAACGTTGATATCGTTGCCGCTTTTTTTGCTATTGATGTGACTTATTTTACCTTTGATTAAGCAAACCCCGTTGTTTTTCCAAACAAACTCACCAGCCAGCTTATTACCGTCCACAAGCCCCAAGCGATAATAACAATCACCATGAGCCCCAACATATCAGGAATATGCAGATACAGCCAAGCAATCACTGGATTGCGCCAAAAAGCCCCAAAGCGACTCTGCTGCTTATCTTCGAGTGATTGATGCAAAAATGGTCGATCCATATGGATGGTTTCAGTGATGCCATACTCGTTTTGCAAATGTTCATGGACGATACCCAACGTTTTACGACTGGGACGGATAAAGATATCAAGCAGCGTCCCGATACCCGGTACGATACCAACGACCATATCGATAAGCGCCAATCTGACAGCAGGTGTCATTTTATGCGCCGGTACACCCAGCTGACGACCCAATATAAACGCATAACTTGTCAATGCCAGACCCGCCAAGTCACCTGCCAGCGGAATGGTCGAAAGTGCGGCATCAGCGCCCATGCCTTGTTTGGTAAAAGGCACACGCACCAGAGAATCCATGGTATTGGCAAACTTTGCCAGCTTACGCTCAGTAGCAATGACTTGCTCGCGTGTGAGCCCATGCTCAGCAAGTCTTGCCTCATAATCACGCTTAGGCGTATCATGCGCGGCTGATTTTTTGGCTTTTAATCTCGAAAATTTATTAAGCTTATCCATTAAACGTCGTCCATATACAAGCGATGGCTATAAGAGCAAAGACGTAACGCCCTACCCATATATTGGCTAAAAATGCCTGAAAACAGGCTAAAGCGTTGCGACTGGCACAAGCGCTGTTTTGCTTGGCAAACATCATGGCAACTAAAGCCAAGCCAAAGACTGGCGTAAGCCCTAAACTGGTCGGTGCAAAATAATGCCACATCACCACGCCCATGATGATTAAAAACAGCGTCTGTAGTAATGAGATGATAATCACATCATAGCGACCAAATAATATCGCGGTTGATTTGACCCCTATCTTTATATCATCCTCGCGGTCAGCCATCGCATATTGAGTATCATAAGCGACTGTCCAGCACATATAGGCAATGAATAATAACCAACACCAAATATCAGGCGCGCCTTGTATCGCCACATACGCCATCGGTATCGCCCAACCGAAAGCTGCGGCCAAAAATACTTGCGGCAAATGGGTATAACGCTTCATAAAGGGATAAATAAAAGCCAATATCACGGCACCAAGCGACCAATAAAATACTTGAATGGGTAAAAATAGCAGCAGACTGGCGCTTAATAACACCAACACTAAAAAAGCTGCAATGGCCTCTTTAGCAGACAGACGACCATCGGCTAACGGTCGACCTTTGGTGCGGCTGATATGACCGTCGACTTTACGATCGGCAAAATCATTGATCGCACAGCCTGCCGCTCGCATCAATATCGCCCCAAGGGCAAAAATAATAAAGACACTAAGACTCGGTAGACCGGCTGTCACGCCCGCGCCTTGTTGCTGCGCCTGCCCCATCGCAGCGAATAACACGCCCCATAATGTTGGCCATAGTAGCAGCTCAATACCGACTGGCTTATCAAAGCGCGTTAGCTGAATATAGGCTTGTAGTTTGTCATTAAATGTCATGGCGTTTTCATTATCATTGATAGCAGGTTTTGCATAATGGTTTCATGGTCTAAAAATATGAAGCATAAAATTTGATACATAACAGTTTGCTAGCATAAAAGCCGCTAGACTTGTTGCCACATCTTATTTGCTTCAATAAGTGATAACTCAGGATATTGTTTGCGTAAAGCTTTAATGGCAGGGGTTTTATTTTTCTTTGCTGCTTGTTGGCGCAAAAATGCCACTTGCTCTTGTGGGTTACTAAGCTCTCTTAAACGCGCTTCAAGCCTCAAAATTCTGGTACGTAGCATAATATTGATTAGTAATAGCGCCGCACCCATCACCCAAACGATTAACACAGACATTCCCTGCTCCTAAACTCGTTAAACGTAAACACTCTGATTGTATTCACTAAATATATTTATAGTCGATACCATATAAAATAGATACGTTATTTTATGACGCAAGACTGGGATGACTTTTTCTAGTTTGCTGTGCCTACGCCGACAGAGACTACAGTCAGTGAAAAGTAATATCGACACATTATGTACTGCGGGTATAAATTTTTCTTGCTTGCTGTGCCTACGCAGACAGAGGCTGCAAAAAATTTATACCCGCAGCACCGTAGCGTTTTTAGAGTATTTTGACTATACAAAAAAATCATCCCAGTCTCGCGGTATCATCTCTACATTGAACTGACTATATCATTATCAAACGAAGTAGCCGTCAAAACGCAGCGCTTCATTACTCCAGCTCTCACTTGGCGCTAGATGAGCAAGCAGGGGCGCAAATTGTGGACGCTTAACAATGACGCGACCTTGCTTTTGTCCCTGCTGTCTGACCATCTTCTGCGCGCTTTGTAGCAATTGTAGCTCTTCATCTAGCGTTGGCGGACGCGCCAATTGATGTAATGCTTGCATATGCTTACCTACTTTTGCCCCTTTGCCCGTCTTACTGTCTTGATAGCTGTCTTTTGGAAACATAGGGTCAAGATATACCACATCAACGGCTTGATCATTAGCAGTAACTGATTCATTGTCAAAGCTTGCAAAATAACTGAGTGCATTGGTATTAATAATATGCAAACGTGACATCAATTTTTGCCAATTTGGCAACGCATTCATACGCAGCTGTTCTGCTAACAACAGTAGCGCCATCAAAGGCTGCTGCTCAAGCATGGTAACTTGGGCACCAGTACTGGCCAATATTAAACTATCATGACCAAAGCCTGCGGTCGCATCAATCACGTAACTATCCGCGGTGATTCTCGCTGCCTGCAATAACAACTCAGACTTGCGCCCTGCACTGACTACGCGCCTCTGCAGTTTATCCCATTCGGGGGTAACGCTTAATCCATCACTCAGCCATGACAGTTTGTTTTTATCATCTAATAAGAGTACAGGCTGAGTGAATTCTTGACTTAATTGCTGACGACGTTTTTGAGTGATTTTATCGACTAATATCTCAGCAATTAGGACGAGTGGCAATTTATGCTCAGCTATCAGCGCTTGCAGGCTCTCAACTTGGACTGCCTGCGACTCGCTAATATAAAGTAATTGGCAGTGCATAATGTGACCACTCTCTTTAAAATCTGTGCGTGAAGCAGTCATTGCTACTTTCCTTATGCGCCTTATTAAGCCAGCCCTACAATCGACTCTAGCCTGCCATCTGATAGCCAAAACCCCAAGCGGCTACTAATACCAATACACCGGTGATAATACGTAACCATGCAAAGATTTTAAAGTCACGGCGACTGACCCAAGCGACCAATAAGCGAATACAAAGCAAAGCGATGATAAAGGACACGACAGTACCGATACCTAGCACCAACCAATCTTCGCTACTGGTTAAAACGTCACGATGCTTAATAAAATCTAGGAGAGCCGCACCAATGATGACAGGAATACCCAAAAAGAAGGAAAACTCAGCGGACGCTTTACGTGAGACGCCAAGCCATAGCGCACCAATAATGGTCGCACCTGAGCGCGATGTGCCGGGTATCAATGCCAAACATTGCAGCAAACCTATCATCAAAGCTGTCTTTAGGCTTACGTCTTCTGCTTCTTCTGCAATAATGGCTTTCGGGCGATTCTCGACATAAAATATCAGCAGACCGCCGATAATCAGCATAATAGCTACGACAATAGGATTAAATAAGTAGGCTTTAATCTCATCAGCAAAAGTAAAACCAACAATCATCACCGGAATAGTGGCGACAATCAAGCTAAGTCCAAGCTGACGCGGATTACTCATGCCCTCTGCTTTACCCGTCAGCAGCCCCATTAGTGCTTGCCACAATCTGCCCCAGTAGTCATATATGACTGCTAAGATAGCCCCAAACTGCACCACCACCACAAACAAATCGACTTTTTCTTTGGTCCAAAAACCCATCAAATCAGCGGATAAAATTAAATATCCTGTGCTAGAGATGGGCAAAAACTCAGTGATACCTTCAACGATACCCATGATCACAGCTTGAATTAATAAAATGATATCCACAACATTGTTCCTAAAGAAGCCAAAAACAGTACAGGCGTCTGTTTTATATTGTTATATTCATACTGCTATTGTTATCGCTTGCGCGTGCAAAGCTTAAGCACTTTATAAATACTTTATAAGCACCTTATAAACACTTTATCTAGGAAGACCATACTACGCCTTACCTTGTTCTTTGAGCGTTTTCCATGCCTGATTGCGTAAGTACTTTGGTAGCGCTTGCGCCGCTTCCGTTCCACCATTAACCATAAACTGAGCAATGCCGAGCTGCGCTATCGCAGTAGCGTCAGGATGAATGTCAGCATAAATATTCTGAGCGTCATGCAGGCTCAATAAACCGGCACCATTACCAACAATAGGAATATCTAGCGTTGTCTGGCTATCATAATCCAGCAACTGCTCGCTATCTTCGCCATTTTCTTGATTAACGGGCTGCATAATATTATCTATTAATTCATAATGCCCAAAATATACCTGCTGCATACGCGCATCAAGGGCACTATATACTTCGCTCAAACCTCGCCGCTCATACGCTGCTTGCGCAATCGCCTGTAAGCTTGAAACGCCCACACAAGGAATATCATGCGCAACCGATAGCGCTTGTACGACAGCGGTATTAATACGTATACCGCTAAAAGCACCGGGGCCTCGGTTAAAAATAAGCGCTTGTATGTCAGCCAGTTTTAGCTGCGCCTCAGATAATGCCGCGTCAATCATCGGTAATATCTGCTGCGTCTGCTGGCGTTTGCCCGTTTCAGTTTGATTTGATATAACCTTGCCGCTGCTGTCTAAAATAGCAATCGAGCATTGATCAAACACCGTATCCATTGCTAAAAACATCATCACCTCGACTTATTCTCTTGGCATCATAAAACAGCGCCTATCATAGCATTTAGGACAGATTAATTGACCGACTTTCTATATTTTTCATAATTTTTAATAGTTTCTTTGTGAGAATTTACTTAAACGGTTAAAACATAAAAAAACCTCAACGCTATTCAGCCGTCGAGGTTTTATAAAAAAGTATTGCAAATAGCTTTTAATTAATTAAAAACGTGTCTTAAACTTCTTCGGCGCTTGGTTTTGTAGCTCTTGCATCTGCTTTTGCATCTCTTCAGTACTTGGCATATTATTTGAATCCAAACCCATCTGTTTTGCCATTTGCTGCGGATTCACATCTTTTGCGCCGCCTTGCTGACCACCGCCGAATAATGGACCACCGCCGCCAGCTCCACTGCCGCCGCCCATTAATCCTTGCATCGATTTCATCATTTTGCTGATGCCTTCAGGCTTTGAAATCATCTTCATCATTTTTGCCATTTGCTTATGCTGCTTGAGCAAACGATTGACGTCTTGAATCTCACGACCGGAGCCTGCAGCAATACGGCGCTTACGACTTGGATTAATCTTATCTGGATTTTTGCGCTCAAATGGCGTCATAGAGTTAATCAAGGCTTCCATCTCACGTACTTTTTCTTCAGGCTTAGCCTCTTCGACAGCTTTTTGCATATCCGAGCCGCCCATACCCGGCATTTTATCTAAAAAGCCTGCCATGCCGCCCATGCTTTTCATTTGCTGAAACTGGGTCAATAGATCCTCAAGGTCGAAATCACCGCCCTTTTGCATCTTTTTCGCCATTTTTTCGGCTTTATCACGGTCAATTTTTTGCTCAACTTCTTCGACAAGGCTTAAGACGTCACCCATACCAAGGATACGTTGGGCGATACGTTCAGGATGGAACAGCTCTAACGCATCTAACTTTTCACCGCGACCCAAAAACTTAATTGGCTTACCAGTAATGGCGCGCACAGAAAGCGCTGCACCGCCGCGAGCATCACCGTCAGTCTTGGTCAAAATAACGCCCGTTAATGGCAGCGCATCGTTAAAGGCTTTGGCAGTATTTGCCGCATCCTGACCAGTCATCGCATCAACGACAAATAAAGTCTCAGAAGGATTGACCGCAGCGGTTAACGCCTTGATTTCATCCATCATGGTTTCATCGATAGCCAGACGACCTGCTGTATCAATAATCAAAATGTCTTGATATTGGATTTTGGCTTCTTCGATAGCACGTAAGGCGATATCAATCGGATTCTCGTCGCTACTTGAATTGACGAACTTGGCATTGACTTGCCCAGCGACTTGCTCAAGCTGGGCAATCGCCGCTGGACGGTAAACGTCAGCTGAGACCAACATGACTTTTTTCTTATGGCGCTCTTGTAAAAACTTTGCCAATTTACCAGCAGTCGTCGTTTTACCGGCACCTTGCAGACCTGCCAGTAGGTAAACAACGGGAGGCTTGCCTGTCATCTCAAGCTGCTGATTGGCACTGCCCATCATTTCGGTCAGCTCATCATGGACGATTTTGACAAATGCTTGACCTGGTGCCAACTCTTTGAGCACTTCAGCACCAAGCGCTTGCTCTTTGACACGCTTGACAAAATCGCGAGTAACTGGCAGTGCCACATCGGCTTCTAATAGCGCCATACGTACTTCGCGCAAGGTGTCTTTGATGTTGTCTTCGGTTAATTGTCCTGTCCCTGCGATATTGCGCAGGCTCGACGACAATCGTTCTGTTAAAGTATCAAACATAAATAACTCTCAGTTAAAATAATTCTTGATTAAACTTAGCTCTGACTCATATTGAAACTTGGCTCTTAGTAGAGGTTGGCTTCGCGAGTTAAAGCGCTGATAAATACGATTTGAGTATGCGATGGCAGGCATTGAAGCTCAATTGCCAAGCATTTATCAGGAATACATAAGATGGTGCTCAATTGAGTGCCATTTTATGATAAATTGGGTAATTATTCTAATAATACCACTTTAGCATGAAATTAAGCGCGTATTTTGCGCGCATTATGAGATGAGGTTCTTTATCTTGCAACTTGCATTCTTACTTGCTGCGATGGCTTACCTCTTAGTCAGCATCTATATTGGTTGGGCGCTGATTCAGGATAAATCTATCCATAAAAGCACAAGCCTAAGCTTATTGTTTGTGGGTATGTTGGCACATGCAGCGCTGCTCTATCCGCACGTAGTCACACTTTATGGGTTAAATTTTAATCTTTTTAATATCATCAGCTTGATCAGTTTGTTCTTCTTATTTTTCTACGTCATGTTCTCTCTATATCGACCTATTGTCAGTCTGGGTATTCTCGCCGCACCGACCGCCCTTACGGGTATGATAATTGGCTATGTAGGGCGCGCGCCTTATCGTCCGATTACGGATATTAGCATTGGGCTTGAGGCTCATATATTGCTATCGCTTGCGGCTTATTGTGTGCTGCTGATGGCAGCGGTACAGGCGCTATTTCTGCGCATACAAATATGTGAGCTTAAGCATCAATCTATTCACCGCTTTTGGGTCAACAAGCTGCCGTCACTTCAAAGCATGGAGAGTCTATTATTCGATATGTTATTGGTCGGCTTTGTCCTGCTGAGCATTGCACTGGGAATTGGTTTTATCTACGTAGACGACTTGATGGCGCAGCATCTTGTCCACAAGACAACTTTTAGTCTGCTGTCATGGCTGCTATTTGGCGCATTGCTCATCGGTAATTGGCGTGTTGGGTGGCGCGGAAGACGTGCTGCCAACATGACCATTTATGCTTTTATTTTATTAGCCATTGGTTTTGTTGGTAGCAAGTTTGTGCTGGAGATGCTGCTGTAAATACGGTTATCTAATAAGAATATGGTTAATCCACTTCTAAAAGGCTACAGAACTACTGCTTAGCAAATTTCAATCAAAACGATTTTAATTAAAAACCACTGTCTTATTCCCTGCTACGATTACGCGATTTTGTACATGCCAATTGACGGCGCGTGCCAATACATTGCGCTCGATATCACGACCAATGGCTCGCAGCTCGGTGACGCCTTGACGATGGGTCACGCGGTGCACATCTTGCTCAATGATAGGTCCTTGATCGAGCTCAGTGGTCACATAATGCGCGGTTGCACCGATAAGCTTCACGCCTTTATCATAAGCTTGGCGATAAGGATCGGCACCGACAAACGCTGGCAAGAACGAATGATGAATATTGATAATCTGCATCGGCCAGCGCTTTACAAAATCTGACGACAATATCTGCATATAGCGCGCTAAGACTAATAAGTCATTGCCTGCCATCAAGTCATGAATTTGCTCTTCTGCTTCTACCTTATTGTCTTTGGTCACTGGAACGTGATGAAAAGCGATACCAAAGTTTTCTACTGATTGGCGCAAATCTTCGTGATTGCTAACGACTGAGGTAATCTGACAGTCAAGCAATCCGCGCTGATGACGCCATAATAAGTCTAATAAAGCATGGTCAAATTTAGATACTAAGATACCAACTTTGGTTTTAATGCCATTATCATGTAAGCGCCATTCCATATTGTGGCGTTTGGCAACGGTATGGGCAAAGCTGGCTTCAAAGTTATCGATAATCTCGCTCAATCCTGCCAAAGCAAACTCTAAACGCATAAAGTATTGACCGCCTTCATGGGCAGTTGAGTACTGATCTAACGTAATGATATTGCCGCCATAACGATGAATAAACTCAGATACCGCTTGTACGATACCGGCTTGGTCACGGCATTTAATCAATAGTGTGGCTGTAGCAGTGATAGCGGGAATCTCTTTAAATGACACTTGGAGTGACGTTTTCGGTGAAGTAATCGTTGCAGTGTCTGACATAGTGCGCTCAATTAGAAATTAAATCAAAATTTGCTACTGAAAATCTAATAGCAGTACTATAGTCAACGAACAATAAATCCGATACAATAACCGTTATGGCATATTCAAAAGATTACCGACAAATGATATTAAGGAAACTAGAAGACGATCACACCTATCGTCAACTTGCTCTGGAGTATCAAATAAGCACCAGCACCATACAAAGCTGGTGTAAAAACATTGATGGTGTAGAGCGTCAGTTTAAACCAACAAAAATAGATAATAAAGCACTCATACTAGATGTTGAGTTACATCCTGATGACTATCACTATGAGCGCGCAAGACGTTTCAACTGTAGCGATAGAGGCATATCCAAAGCCTTAAAGCGTCTCGGTATTACCCAAAAAAAAGACATTAAAACATCCTAAGGCGGACGCTGAACTAAGATGCCTATTCCTGGAACAATTGCACCAGTTTGAGAAAGATAATAGACCCATTGTATTTTTAGATGAAAGTGGCTTTAAATCTCATGATAACAGGCCTCACGGTTACTCCAACAAAGGACAAAAATGCTTTGGTGAGTATAATTGGCAGTTAAAGAACCAGACTAATGCTATAGGGGCAATTTATAACAATCAATTATTTGCTGTCGGACTTTATGATTGTAGCGTTAACAGTGACGTTTTTCATAGTTGGGTAAGCCAGTTACTACTGCCTAATCTTCCTGAGAACAGTGTTATCGTTATGGATAATGCTACTTTCCATAAAAGACAAGACATACAAGAGCTTATCGAAGATGCAGAACATGCCATTTTGTGGCTTCCACCTTATGGTCCAGATTTAAACCCTATTGAGCAAGTCTGGGCTTGGGTTAAACGCAAACGTAAAGAGTGGCGTCTAGATTGTATTGATACTTTGTTCTTTTATTTCTTATGGCTGTGTGGTAGTTTTTAAGTTCGTTGACTATATTTTATATAGTGAGTTTATTACAAAAGTGTTATAGCGCTATTGGTATGAATTATTCGCAGCCTCTGTCTGCGTAAGCACAGCAAGCAAGGAAAATTCGCCCCAGTAGTGCTTTATAATATTTGTATTTCTTTTGCTTAAGACTGACTATACTAAATATATCCATACAAAAAAATCGCCCTCAAGAGGGCGATTTTTTTGTAGCTTATTTTAAATAATAATTATCTAAACAATAACTAAATAACAATTTACATGTTCGGATAGTTAGGACCGCCGCCGCCTTCTGGCGTTACCCACGTGATGTTTTGTGAAGGGTCTTTGATATCACAAGTTTTGCAATGGACGCAGTTTTGCGCATTGATGACAAATTTAGCACCTTCGGCATCTTTTACGATCTCGTACACGCCAGCTGGGCAATACAAACGTGCTGGCTCAGCATATAGTGGCAAGTTGATAGTGACAGGCACCGTTGGATCGGTCAGTTTTAAATGTACGGGCTGATCTTCAGCATGGTTGGTGTTTGAGATAAATACTGATGATAATTTATCAAAGACCAATTTGCCATCCGGTTTAGCATAGGTTGGCTGATAGGCATGAGCCGCACGCTCCAACTGATCATAATCCTTTTGATTATCATGGATGGTTAAAGGCATTTTGCCACCAAGCAAGTTTTGCTCGATAAAGGTAAAGGCGCCGCCCATCCACTGACCCATACGGTGCATGGCTGGAGCAAAGTTACGCGCTTCATAGTTGTCTTGATACAACCACGACTCTTTATACATGGTGCTATACGCTTCTACGTCATCATGTTGGCGACCGGCTTGCACTGCCTCAAAAATCGCTTCAGCAGCGAGCATGCCTGACTTCATTGACGTATGCGTGCCTTTGATTTTGGCAGGGTTCAAGAAACCGGCATCATCACCTGCCAATACACCACCTGGGAAAGTGAATTTTGGCAAGGAGTTTAAACCGCCTTTGGTCAATGCACGAGCGCCGTAGGACAGACGTTTACCACCTTCCAATATGTTACGAATAAGAGGATGCAATTTTAGACGCTGCATCTCATCAAATGGAGACATATATGGGTTTGAGTAGGATAAATCGATGACCATACCAAAGCTTACTTGATTGTTTTCATCGAAATATAACCACCAACCACCAGACGAGCCAGTGTCCGTCAATGGCCAGCCTGAGCCATGCATCACTACGCCTTCTTCATGCTTCTCAGGCGTCACTTCCCATAGCTCTTTTAGACCAATACCATAATGCTGCGGATCTGAGTCTTTATCCAAATCAAAACGGCTGATTAAGCGTTTGCCCAAGTGACCACGGCAACCTTCGGAAAAGATAGTGTATTTACCAAGCAGCTCATAACCTGGCTCAAAGCTATGCTTCGCTTCGCCACTGGCAGCCACTCCCATATCGCCTGTAAGGACGCCTTTGACTGAACCATCATCATTATATAAGATTTCATCAGCAGGGAAGCCTGGGAACATCATGACTTCTAATTCTTCAGCTTGCTGAGCCAACCAACGAACGACGTTGCCCAATGAGACAATATAGTTGCCTTCGTTATGCATGCTGGCAGGAATGATTGAATCCATCAGTTTGGTAGATTTGGTCGCGGAACCCAGCATATAAACGCGGTCTTCAATTGCAGGAACGTTTAGCGGTGCACCTTTTTCTTTCCAATCTGGAATCAGCTCATCCAAAGCGCGCGTTTCTATGACCGCACCAGATAGAGTATGAGCGCCAAACTCCGAACCTTTTTCGACCACACAAACCATGAACTCATCGTTACCTGCTGCGATGGCAAGCTGGCGTAAACGGATGGCAGCTGAAAGACCGGCAGGCCCACCGCCCACGATGATGACATCAAACTCCATCGATTCACGTTCAACTTCAGGCTCTGCTGCGACAGGTTCGATAGCAGGTTCTGGCGCTTTGTCGACGACAACCGCCTCAGCAACTGGCTCAACGGCTTGCGTCTCTACAACGGCTTGCGTATCTACAATAACGGGCGTTTCTTCAGCGAGCACTTCGGGTGTCACCACTGCTGGCTCTGTATTTGGCGTGTCTGTCACATTTGGCGTGTCGATATTCACAGTATCGCCATCAATAACTGGCGTTTGATTGTCTTGCTCTTGCATACCTACTCCTAAACTTGTAGTGGCTTATCTCAGGGCATCATTAGCTTAACAATTGAATAATAAGGCTTGCGGCGCTAACTTTACTCAGACATATGGCTGCCCGATAAAAAGGGTCTTTACGGTATCAGTTGACGACGTTATGGTGAAAATGTTTTTAAAAAACTTCAACACATAACGTAAGATGTGTCGTTAGTACAACGCCCACCAGACTATTTTAAATAAAAAATCGTTACTTATTATAAAAGAAAAGTCGCACAAACACGATACGCATTTCACAACATCAGTGTTAAGGTAAGATTAAGACGGTGGGGGTACAATGACGATATTGTCTCATCATACCCGAAACTAAAATTTATAGTAATAACAGATTTGCCAAACTTTGATTACTACGTAAAGGATTTTACGATGACAGATAACAATAAAGACATCAATGCCGCGACTGTAAAAGATGCTAAAGCCTCTAATGACAAGCTATCCGAGCTAAATAATATAGACAACTTGAGCCACTACCTAAAGTCTGCGGCAGGGACACGTGAAGGGCGTGCCATACCGCCACTAGAAAACTGGCATCCTAAGCAAATTGATGATATGGATTTGGTCATCAAAGCCAACGGTGAGTGGTGGCATGAAGGCGGACACATGACCCGAGAGTCATTAGTCAGTCTGTTTGCTACTATCTTATGGAAAGAAGAGAAAGACGGGGTGACTGAGTATTTTTTAAAGACGCCCGTACAAAAACTGCGTATCCAAGTAGAAGATGCGCCACTATTGATTAATGATGTTGGCATCGTCAATGAAGATGCTAATAGTTGGCTAGAATTTACCACGACAACGGGTGATGTGGTTCGCTTAGATGATGAGCATCCTATTATTTTACGTCCTTATGACGTTGTTAATAACTTTATTAAGGACAATGGTGATGAAAACGAAAATGATTGCTCTACTGATACGGGTGCGCCTCATAACAACCAAAGTGTAGCAGACAAACACTCAGCAGCTGACGTGCCAATACGCCCTTATATGCTGGTTCGAAATGGGTTGACGGCACTTATTGGTCGCAATGTATTTTATCATTTAACCGAGATTGGCGAATTGACAGAACAAGATGGTAAGACCACACTAACCCTGCAAAGTGGCGGCAGCACTTATACATTATCGATGCCATCTATTTAACGGTGAATAATGCGCTATAATTAGCCAATAATTGCTATCGCTTTCAGGCAAAACCTATTATCTATTTATAGCCCTCTTTATTCATAGATTTATTGTTGAGAGTGATGTTAGTGAGCTTTATCAGTAGGGTCGGTATGACGGTATTTTTAACAAAACGGCGGTAAAATACGATGAAAATCGCCGCTGATGTCGTTACTAATAGGGTCAATGCTCATTCAAATATTTTTGATAACAATACCTCTAAAAAAGCGATGGTCAATAGTGTGACATATAGTCAGAAAATAGATAATAAAAGGATAAAGGCAGATCGTAGTGCGCCCATTGGTGTATTTGATTCTGGCATCGGTGGATTGTCTGTTTATCTACATTTAGCGCAGCAACTATCCGATGAGCGTTACATTTATTATGCAGACACCTTGCACGTGCCGTATGGAAATCGTGATAGTGAAGATATTAAGGCATTGACATTAGCGGCAGTAGATTGGCTATATCAGCAAGGCTGCAAGCTTATTGTCATTGCGTGTAATAGTGCTTCTGCCGATGCGCTAGAGATAGCAAGAAATCATTATCCGCAGCTGCCGATCGTGGGTTTGGTACCAGCATTAAAACCTGCGGTATTGGCCAGTAAAAGTGGCCATGTGGCAGTACTGGCAACCAAAGCGACTTTAAACGGAACGTTACTTAACGATGTCATTGCTAAGATAGCCAGTCCAAGTGCAACCAGAGTGACAAAGTATTTTGACCCGCAACTGGTACCTTGGGTAGAATCAGGCATGCCAGAAAACAGTGAAACTGCTAAAAATCTGCGTCATCAATTACAAGTATTTGCAAAGGATGGGGTAGACCAGCTGGTATTAGGATGTACGCATTATCCGTTCTTCAAAGATTTTGTGATGCAAGAGATCAAAGAGCAAAAACTGTCGATGCAAGTGGTTGACTCAGGGCAGGCAATTGCCGAGCGTGTCAAGCAATTATTGATAGCCAATAATTTGTCAGCATTGCCTATAGATGGGTTGGATAGAAACAGTGTCGTGAATGTCAGTTTGAGTGATCATCAGATTAAGCCACCGTTGATATTTTATGCGACCAAATACGACAAACAGATAGATTTGCTGCTAGCACGCTTACTTGGCGAGCAAACGCATTTACAGCACTACTAGGGTTCGTTATTCGCAGCCTTTGTCTACCTAGACCCAAGGCACAAGCCACAGCAAGTAAGAAAAATCAATCCCAGTAGTGATTGCTAGTATTTCTTTTATTTAGGACTGATTATATGCTCACTTTTATTATTAGTATTAGATGCTTATAGGATTAATGTCAATACAGCTGTTATAATCCCGTAGTATATTAATGGAATTGGAAATAAATTAAACGCATTCTAGCAATAGTATGCTAGGCTTGTATTTGCCAAAAAGAATATTTAAATTGGGTATTATTGCGCTATTTTTAGAGAACTTACGTTTTTTGACCAGCTAACTAAGATTATTTGACCAGCTAACTGAGATTAGAGGTGATCGTGCCAAATCGTCGCTACCATATTCATGTTGTATGTGCTGATAACCACCAGTTGTTGGTATTGGATAGTATTTCGATATTTTTTCAAGGGCGCGCCTTCTTAACCTATGATGTCTCTAGTAAATTACCCAAAGCCTCGTTATATGGGCGTCAATGCATTGATGCTTGTGACTATGCTTTGATGGTCATTGGCGATAGCTACGGTACTGCGCAAAATACCGGTGTCAGTCAAATGCATTTGAGCTATCTAAATGCTAAGGCGAAGCTCAAGCCTCTCTTAATATTAATAAAAAAACATCATACCGGTGCCAATATCAGTCGGCAGTTGCAGGAGTTTACCAGTATGGTGACCTCAAAGACGGATAAGATTTATTATTATGAGACAGAAAATGACATTGAGCAATTGCTTATCCAAGCCTATTATAAAATGGTTGCCAGTCATCAAATAGGTGCCGGATGGGTTAGGGTTGATGAAGAGGCAATGGAGTCTAACAAACCTTCGGTATCTGAGACTCTAGCGGCTAATTTGGCAAATAATAGAATGACAAGGCAAGAGAATACTGTCGCCCCTACTCAGAGTATGGACGATAATGTCAGTAAGCCAATCGTATTGACAGATACCTTTGAGATTCACTATAAAGCTCAAGCTTATGAAGGTGGTAATTTGACCGATGTTACCAGACCTATGGTATTAGCGTGGCAAGACGTGTTAATCACTCTGATAAAAATGCCGGCTACCTTTTCAAGCTATGGCTTACAAAGCGGTATCAACCGCTTAATCGCCACTCGAGCTGAGGTCTATATCAAGCGCGAGATGCCAAATGTCCATGCTGTGGCACGTTGCCAAATCTCTCAAGATGATCTCAATCATCTCCAGCGGCAACTGATTGCTGCTAATTGGATACAACTGACTACCTACGGAACACGGGTCACACAAGAGCTTTGGAAGCTGACTTTTTATGCAAAAGGTTTGCTTGGTGAAAAAAAGACAGCGATAGAAAATACTCTTATACCAATCCCTGCCAGCTAGCTTATAGCATCTGCTATAATTATGAATTATCTTCGCTATCACTCGTATAGTCAGTCCTAATTAAAAGAAATACAAATGTTATAAAGCACCACTGGGATTCATTTTTCTTGCTTGCTGTGTCTACGCAGACAGAGGCTGCGAATAATGAATCCCAGTAATGATGTACTCTTTTAAAAGTAGATCAACTATAGAACCTCATAAAAATCATGTTTTACTAACACGTTTTTTGTCTATGGCTACGTTTTGTAATACAAAGTATACGTCGTACCAGTTGTCAATCCCTTTGATAATCGTAATAATGAAAAGATAAACACATAAGAATACTGAATAATTAAGGAGAACAGACGATGAGTAATGCCAAAAATGATGCGTTAAAAAGTGAGTTGGATGGCTTAGAGCAAACCATGCATGAGGCAAGTCAGTTTCATACGTTGGAAGAGCAAATAGCAGATATGAAGCGCCGCGGTATCGATCCTACCAAAGCCTACAAAGAGTTGGATAGCAAAGAAGAAGATGCAGATTGGGGTGATGCTACATGGAAAGAAAATGGCAAGTGGGAGCCTAAGACGCCGGCAGATTTAGATGACAAAGCCCGTGAGAACTGGGATGGTGACAATGGTAAACCTAATCCACCGCCTATCGTTTGATTCTTGAGTATTAAAGTTATAGTTAAAATATCTCAAAAACGCTACAGTGCTGCTGGTATACATTTTTTGCAGCCTCTGTCTGCATAGGCACAGCAAGCAAGAAAAATTAATATCAGCAGTACTTGATGTATCGATATTACTTTTCTCTGACTGTATGATATAAACTGTGTCAAGCCATAAATAAGTAGACAACTGACAGAATAAAAAAGCCACGCTTAATTAGCGTGGCTTTTTATTTTTAGTCATCATTGAAAGATATTACCCTATTAAGAGCCTTCATCAATACGCACCAGTTTAATGACACCATCAGTACCTGCTACGCGGCGATATCGCATTGATCGCGTTGTGCCTGAGTTTGATGGACTGATCGCTGTAGGCTGCGAGTAGCTGTTAGGGGTAGTGTTTTGCTGTTGGATCAATTGTCCCATACGATCAGCAGGGGCAGGGTTTAAAGGACGACTGTTTGCTGGTTGTCCATATTGATTGCCATATGAGTTATTATGTGTGGTATTACCAACGATGGCACGATAAAATTTCTGCCCTGCGCGTCCATCAGCCGGAAAAATACCACGGCTAGACTGGTATTGCTGAATGGCAGTACGAGTATTATCACCGATAATGCCATCGACTGCGCCAATATCATACCCTGCATTTAATAATGCTTGCTGAATCGCTCTGGATTCTTGACGACCAATACCAGGGTCGTCGGTTGGCCACGCCGTGATAAAGTCAGTTTTACTGCTACTCTCGCGAGTAATCAAATCTGATAAATGAGCAATCGCCAGTGCATAGCTTTCTGAGGCATTGTAGGAATAAAAAGTATCGAAGTTTTTACCGACTAAGAATGCAGGACCGTCAGGACCTGCGGGTAATAATAATCCAGCACTACTCAAGTCAGAAGGCAATGGGCTACCATTAGCAAGGGTTAAGCCTTGATTGCGCCAGTGGCTCATTGATTTTTTATCTTTACGATTAGAGGCTGCCCAAAATCCACTTGGCAGTTTTACCTCATAACCCCATGCTTCGCCTGAACGGTAGCCGCGCTTATCCAAGAAGTTTGCCGTAGAAGCAAGCGCATCGGGAACACTATTAACTAAGTCGCGGCGACCATCACCATCAAAATCAACAGCCAATTCTAAAAACGTGCTTGGCATAAATTGCGTTTGCCCAAAAGCGCCTGCCCATGAACCTGTCATGTCACTTGGCGCAATATCGCCATTTTGCACGATTTTTAAGGCATTGGCATACTCACCTTGAAAATAGCTTTGACGACGATCAAAGCAAGATAAGGTTGCTAAAGACTCAAATAAGGGTTTTTTTCCCAATGTCTGCCCAAAGTTAGACTCCACGCCCCAAACGCCTAAGACATGTTCAGCTTTGACACCATAGCGTGATTCAATTTTACGCAACGTATCCGCCCATTGACGGTTGGCACGGATACCATCATCTACTCGTTCGGTATCAACAAGTGATGACAAATAATCCCAAACGTCTTTTTGAAATTCTGGTTGATAGTTTAGCGATGCAATCACACTCGGGTCAGGCTGAGAGGGGCGATAGTTATTAAAGGTATAACTATCAACATCGCGAAATTTGCTAGAGTTTTTTAGCCCATCTAAACACTGTTGAAACTGAGCATTAGACAAGTTTGGGGCGTCTGATTGAGCAGCTTGGGCGGTGCTGGCAAAGCTTAAGCCAATCGCTGCAGTCAATAAAGATAAGGTGGACAAGTGAGACAAGCGCATATAAATATCCTATAAATATCGAGACAGTCAGTAGAAAGTGGAGCAAGTCGAGTAAAAGTAGATGCTACTTAGAGTAACCAATCTGCATAATAAAGAAAAGGTCTCGAAGTACTCAGTTACTATAAATTGACGCGAGCGTGAGGTTAGGAGAGGGTTTTGAGAAATATAGCATTACATGACTTTAGGAAAGGCTCTTAATGCCAATAATTTTAATGCCAGTGATTTTATGGTCGTTTTACGGTCGTTTTATAAAATTACTTTACCAAAATGCTATCCAGCTCTTTAATAAAACCATGAATACGCTCAGCATTTTTACCCAAATCGCTACCGCCAACCCTTGATTTACTGCGTATATCGACCAGACGCTTGTTACCAGTATCCGTAATACGTACAACGACATCATCTTCAAAACCAAACCACATGGTCGTATCAGTCGCTTCAACAACACCTTCGCTAGTGTCAGTATTTGCTAATTCCCAACCTAAATTTGTGGCGGCTTGTTCGACAGCGTTCACCAATTCAGCTTTTGATTGTAAGTAGCTCAGCGTTTTTAGTTCTGGATAGCCTTGACGTTGTTGCGCGGCAGCTGCTTCACCAGCGTAGGCGATTGGGTTTGGCGCATCAGCACGTAGTGGAGCGATAGCGACAAACTCAGGTGGATTTATCAAATCGGTCGAAATATCATGAATGGGCGGTACGCTTTTGCCCTTGCTCAGCATACTAAGTGGTAATCCAAGAGCAACGGCGGATAACGCAACGGCGATTGCCGCGCTAGCAAGTGTTAGCGTATTGCGCTTGAATATAATTTGTAATGCAAGCAACACAAGCGCTGCAACAGCGGTAAATATGCCATATTTGAACCCTGTAAATACCGTACTTAATTCGATAATGTCATATTTATAAAGCGGCCCTGTCAATACAACTAAAAGAAAAGCAATTAAACTCATGAAACTCACTAAAATTTTCATTAGATTTCTCGCTTATGGTTTATTCAATAACCAAACATGCTCTGTCACTGTCATCTCAGGCGCGGCGTTCAACACTGATGGTTCTCCTTCAAGCTTATGAATATTATAGCGCGCGCTATAGTACTGCTGAATCTGCTCATGACTGATTGAAAAGGGCGGTCCTGCCCATTCGTTTTGGTCGTAATAGAGTGTCAGTAATAACTGAGGAGCATTTTGACTAAGGTCGATTACTTGTTGGCTATATTGCGGACGCAACTCTGTTGGCATGGCAATCAATGCCGCTCTATCATACCCTGCGTCAATGTGACCAATATTATTAGAGTCTAAAGTGAAAATATCAGCAACCCACAACTCTATTGTTTGCTCTAACAATTGCCCTTGATAGCATTTTATATTGGCGTTTTTACTATGTTCTGTGATCGTATAAGCGATAGCTTGTTCAACAAAAAATTCCCGTATTGCTGACTCAACCAATTCAATGCCAACGACACCATAACCTTGGGCTGCTAGCCACACCATATCAATGGATTTACCACATAAAGGGACAAGGACACGGCTACCGGTGGGCAATTCTAGATCTGAAAAGTACTTTATCAATGAGGGATTCACTTCAGACTGATTAAAGCCGATGCGTTTTTCTTGCCAGCGTGTTCGCCAAAATTCTGGATTCATTGATTTAGCCTTTATTTATCAGGATTTATCTTATTTGTTATTATTTCACTTTGAACTCATCATCATAACGTGTTACTAGATACTGTTAAAGCCATTAAAAAGCAGTAAAACTAAGAAAGCCAAATACTTATCTTATAAGCATTTGGCTTTTATGACATTCTAAACTCAGCATTTACGGTAGACAAATGTGCTTTTAGGCAAATTGCCGTTTAATTCACCATATACTGACTGAATTCTTTACGCAGTTTGGCAAGCTTTGGCGGTATCGCAAAGTTACAATAAGCCTGTCCCGGATTACGATTAAAAAAGTCTTGATGTGTGTCTTCTGCTTGATAAAATTCAGCGGCAGGATGTACTTCGGTGACGATACCAATACCCATATCGCGCAGTTTATTAATGGTACGATCGACGGTTGGTTTTTGTGCTTCATCAGTATAGAAGACCACACTACGATATTGGCTGCCAACATCATTGCCTTGACGATCCATCGTGGTGGGATCATGGGTGGCAAAAAATACGTCGAGCAGCACTTCTAATGGGACCGTATTTTCATCAAACTCAACTTTAATGACTTCAACGTGACCGGTATCACCGCCGCAGACCGCTTCATAATTGGCTGATACTGAATCGCCACCCATATAGCCTGATACGACAGACTGTACGCCTTTTACGGATAAAAATACTGATTCGGTACACCAAAAGCAGCCGCCGCCTAATATAATGGTTTGCATAATAATTCCTATTTTTGTTGTCATTTTTTTAGCTATGTAGTATGCGCCAAGCATGTATTACGAATCTAGTTTGCTTAGCGATATACATTTAGCTTAACAGCGCAGTTGACTGCGATAAGTAACAAACAGTAATGTTATAATGGGCTTTTGCTACGCTAAGACGCTCGTTCCTATCAGCTGCTTGTCATCAATAGCGTAAGTCAAAATAATTACATACTTTAAAGTTTAGTTTTATCCCCAAAGAATGAGTCACCCAATGAGCCAAAAGCCTGACACTATTAAACATGATACCCTATTCACTACGCCACTAGATAAGGCGGCGCGCTTTTCATTTGATGAGCAAGTGGTGGCTTGTTTTCCGGATATGATTCGTCGCAGTGTCCCAGGTTATGGTCAGGTCTTGGCGATGTTGCCTATATTTGCTCGTCGTCATTGTAAATATCGACAACAGGGCGATAATGGTCAGCGTGTCAGTCGCATTTATGATTTGGGCTGCTCACTGGGTGCCGCAAGTATGACGTTGGCTGGCGAGTTTGAGCCACAAGATTTGCAAATTAAAGCGATTGATATTTCACCTGCGATGACCAGTGAAGCGACTACTTTGCTGAATGACAATTATCCTAAGCATGACATAGAGGTCATCACTGCGGATATTCGTGATATTGAGCTTGAGCCATGTGATATGGTGATTTTGAATTTAACCTTACAGTTTTTGCCCGCTGCCGATAGAGTGGCGGTACTTGAGAAGATTTATGGCGCATTAAGTGAAGGTGGCATATTGGTATTGACCGAAAAGACGCATGCTTTTGATGAACAATACGATGCGTGGTTGGTTGAGCGTTATTACGATTTTAAACGGGCTAATGGCTATACCGAAATGGAAATCAGCGGAAAACGTAATGCGCTAGAGAACGTCCTGATTACTGATACTTTAGATGAGCATCATGCACGCTTGAGTGACGTTGGCTTTCAGCGTCATCTCACTTGGTTTCAATTTTTAAACTTCATCTCTATTGTGGCATTTAAATAACAGCTACGTTCTTAACGTTAAATGTCAGCCTATCTTTTGATCAACAGAGTAATCCGTTTTTATGCTTAACGACACTATCATCCACGCTGAACGCGAACTATATTTAACCTTACTAGCATGGGCGCAGCAGCAGCCGAATGCTTATGAGTGGCTCAAGCAGTTACCAACTTGGTTAAATGATATAAAAGATAAAGCCAACTACGCTCATGCGCCAGGTTATCAAGCGTCGGTCGCGCGTTTGCCAAACTTAATCGTTGATAATGTGCAGTTAGATAATGATACATTGACAATCAATGCAACATTGACTGACTCTGAGTACAAGCAAGCGACGGCATTATTGAAGCAGCTGATGCCATGGCGCAAAGGACCTTTTCAAATTGGTAATGACGAAGGCAATTCGATATTTATTGATACCGAATGGCACAGTGATTGGAAGTGGCAACGAGTTGCACCGTATTTGAGTCCTCTAAAAGGACGCCGTGTGTTAGATGTAGGCGGCGGCTCTGGCTATCATGGCTGGCGTATGGCAGGCGCGGGTGCTGATACGGTCATCATCATTGACCCATCGTGCTTGTTTTATCATCAGTTTATGGCGATTCGGCATTTTGTAGGTCGCGCCGATGCTGATGCTCATGGCAAAGGCCGTTATCGTACCCACTATATTCCAGTACCGCTAGAAGCACTGCCTGAAAATAGTCAGCTGTTTGATACGGTATTTAGTATGGGCGTGCTCTATCATCGTCAGTCGCCCTTTGAGCATTTACAAAAGCTAAAAGGTCAACTGGTAAAAGGTGGCGAGTTGGTACTTGAGACCTTGGTCATTGATGGCGGTGCCAATACCGTACTGGTGCCGCACGACCGCTACGCTCAGATGAATAACGTGTATTTTTTACCTTCGGTGGCGGCGTTGATTGGCTGGTTAGAGAAAGCTGGTTTTAGCGAGGTGCGCTGCGTCGATGTGGCAGTGACCTCAACCGATGAACAGCGCAAAACTGAATGGATGACTTATCATTCGTTAGCAGATTTCTTAGATTCTAATGATCCAACAAAGACCATTGAAGGCTATCCTGCGCCGATGCGTGCTACTCTAATTGCCAAAAAATGAGTACTATAGTCCGTTCAAAATAAAAGCGATACGATTGTAATAACGTGCTATTGGCTATAATTTTTTCTTGCTTGCTGTACTTACGCAGACAGAGGCTGCAAAAAATTTATAGCCAACAGCACTGTATCGTTTTTAAAATGAATCGACTATAGAAGTGATAAGTCGTCAATAATACTTAGATAAACCAGCGTGTAAATGCCATTTCTAGCAATATCTTTAAGATAAAACCGATAAAACCAGCACCAAGCGCCAAAAACATCCAAAACGTACCGGCGCGACCTGCACCAGACTGTTTTGATAAGTCCCAAATGATAAAGAATAAAAAGGCAATAAAAATGGGCAATAAGATGTAAAGTCCCCAACTGGTAACGGTACTGGCAGCAATAGCAAACATAATTTTATCCTGTATATAAAGGTAGTAAAGTACCACGTTCTCTGTTCGTTATTTTTATGACTTTTGAGTGAAATAATTACGAATAGTTGAATAAGTATTTAAGCGTCACGATATTTAGAGAAAATAGCCAACAAATGGCGTCATTATAACGCGGAATAGGCGAGGTATGAATATGTCACTAAGCTTAGGAAACAGGAACGCTACAATAGCTCTAATATATAAGTTATCTGCACATCATAATAGTCCTCAAACGCCAAATAAACCTTAGATAAGCCCTAGGACTTTGCTATAAATAGGATTTTATCGCTATTTTTGGTACAAATAGTGCAATAGCAGGTAAAGGTTGTTATATTTATAGGTTACTTATCTTTTTGTACTAGTTTATATCCTACCGTTTTTATTATTTATTTATCTGAGTTTATAGTCCTATGTCACAAGCCCAAATCGATACGCTCACCTCACTGTTTGACAGTGCGATTGAAGTCCTCAAAAATGACGGCGAATTACCGGCTGATTGGCAAAATAATAGCCAAATTACGCGTACTAAAGATACTAGCCATGGTGACTTTGCGAGCAATATCGCTCTGACTGCCGCCAAAGCGGCCAAAGCCAATCCGCGCCAAGTGGCTGAAAAAATTGTCAATGCATTGCCTGAGAATCAAGATATCCGCCAAATAGAAATCGCAGGTCCAGGGTTCATCAATGTATTTTTGAACACTGAAGCCAAGTTCGCTGTGTTAGACGACATTTTTAATTTGCAAGATAGCTTTGGCCTAAGCAAGCAGTTCGAAGGCCAAAAAATACAGGTTGAGTTTGTCTCTGCCAATCCAACCTCTAGCTTGCATGTCGGTCATGGACGCGGCGCCGCATTTGGTATGAGCGTATCAAACTTGCTTGAGGCGATTGGCTATGATGTCACGCGTGAGTACTATGTCAATGACGCCGGTCGCCAGATGGATATCTTGGCAACCAGTACCTATTTGCGCTATCTAGAGACCAATGGTGAGACGGTGATCTTCCCCGTCAACGGCTATCAAGGTGACTATGTCAGTGATATTGCTCAAACATTAAAAACGCAGCATACTGATACTTACGTACATCGTTTTGCCAAAATTGCCAAAGGTGTGCCAGAAGATGCGCAGTTTGAAATAAATGCTGATGACGAAAAAGTACTGTTATCAGGTGATAAAGAAGCGCATATTGATGGGCTAATTGCCAATAGTAAAGCTTTGCTTGGTAGTGGCTATGAGCTGTTTTTAAACGCGGCTTTGAGCAGTATTTTGGCTGATATCAAAGACGATCTAAATGACTTCGGTGTGAGCTATGAATGCTGGTTTAGCGAAAGATCAATTGATAGCGAGATTGAGCCAGTCTTACAGATTTTAGAAGATAAGGGCTATCTCTACGAAAAAGACGGCAATATCTGGTTTAAATCAACGGACTTTGGCGATGAAAAAGACCGTGTCGTACGCCGCGCCAATGGTCAAAGTACCTATTTTGCCTCTGATATCGCCTATCATAAAAATAAATTCGATCGCGGTTTTGACAAAGTAGTGAACGTTTGGGGTGCAGACCATCATGGCTATGTACCGCGCGTAAAAGCGGCGTTATTGGCGCTTGGTATCGATGCCGACCGTTTGGATGTGGTGTTGGTGCAGTTTGTCGCATTATGGCGCGGTGATGAAAAAGTACAAATGTCATCACGCTCTGGAAAATTTGTGACCTTACGTGAGCTACGTCACGAAGTCGGCAACGATGCAGCGCGTTTTTATTACGTCGCGCGTAAGCCTGAAGTACACGTTGATTTTGACTTAGAGCTTGCCAAATCGCAAAGTAAAGATAACTTGGTTTATTACATTCAATATGCACATGCCCGCGTTTGCCGTGTGTTAGAAAAACTAGAAGCCAGCGGTTTAAGTGTGGATGATGCGATAGGTGCGGCGCAGCAGGAATTGCTTGTTGCACCAAGCGAAGAGGAGCTCATTAAATTGCTTGCCGCTTATCCTGCTACCTTGATGCGCTCAGCGACAGGTTATGAGCCGCACATCTTGACCAACTATCTTAAAGAGTTGGCGGCATTATTTCATGGTTGGTACGACAGCAATCGTATTTTGCCTGTGAGCCTGACTTCAGGCGAAACACCAAGCGCCGATGAGATGGTGATGATGCAAGCTCGTTTGCGCTTATCTAAAGCAGTACGTCAAGTTATCAGTAATGGGCTTGGTTTATTAGGGCTGTCTGCACCGTCTAGCATGTAATAAAGCTAGCAACTGATAGTAATAATTCGATAATGACAGATAGATTCAGTAGGGAGAATGCGATCCATGTTAGCCAAAAAACCAAGAGGTGCCACTGAAAAGCGCAAAACAAGTAGTGCGTCAGGCTTATTATGGATGTTTGTCGGTGCCGTATTGACACTGATGATTGGGGTGTTTTTATACCTGTCACCATGGTTTAATTTTAGTCCCGCTGATACGGCTGCAGATCCCAATAAGCAAATACAGCAAAGAGTGGATACGGATGCAGACAATGGTGATTATGAGTTCTATGATATTTTACCCAATCAAGAGATGGCAACCGTCCCTGATGAAGAGTTTGATAAGACCGACAGTGACCAATTGGGTGAGATCATAGATTTTGAACCGGATGTGATCGTCAATCAAACTGACAGTACCGTGCCTGGTGCTAATGATGGTACGGGTAATATCTCTGAAGGTACAATAAGTGCACCAAATGCCGGCACTAGCAGTAGTAATGATGATATCGTTATTATTGAAGAAGACGCAACCTATGACGGCACGCCAGCGACAAGCAATACGGGTATGAGTGCAAACAAACCCAATGCTGGTAACGCAAGTATTCAAGCTGCCAAGCCTGCTGCCACGTATATTTTGCAAATTAACAGCTTTGGTGATGCTGATGAAGCTGACCGCCGCCGTGCGCAAGTACTGATGGCAGGTGTCGATGCGAAAGTCGTCAAAAACACGACCGGTAATGGCTTGCCTATTTATCAAGTGATCTCACGCCCGATGACCAGTCGCCAAGCGGTTGCTACTGCGCAGCAGCGCCTACAAAATAACGGTATTGATTCTATTATTGTCGAACAGCGTCGTTAGATTTAAATTTATTTTTTTATAAAAAAGCGTCACAATGACGTTTTTTTTATCCCTTTTTTTTAGTACCTTCTATCAAACTTCATATAAGAGCATAATGATGACTGTCACTAATTCAGAAACTGTACCCGTCGGTATGATGAAAGCATTTTTTCAAAAATACTTTATTGATGCATTTACTGGTATGGCATTAGGGCTTTTTGTCACCCTCATAGCGGGTCTTATCATCTCGCAAATCGGAGGCTGGCTAAATATACCAGCACTCATTGCGGTTGGTAAGCTGGCATCCGTGCTAATGGGCGCAGGTATCGGCGTCGGCATTGCTTATTATCTAAAAGCGCCAACTTTGGTAATGCTTAGCTGCTTAGTCGCTGGTATGCTGGGCGCTCACTCTGAAGCACTAATGGCAGGTAATCTGTTTATTGCGCAAGAAGCAGGTCCTGCCACCTTTGCCGCGTTACCGGGTAATCCGATTGGTGCGTATTTGGCGTCAGTTTTTGCCTATCGTGCTGGTACATGGGTTGCTGGTAAAACTAAGCTTGATATTCTATTGGTGCCTTTGATAGTCTGCGCGGTGGCATTGGCGGTATGTGCGCTACTAAATCCTCCTATCGTTGCCGCAGTCAATGCGATTGGTCAAGGCATTCAAGCAGCAACGACCCTTCAGCCATTATTAATGGGTATTGTTATTGCTGTCGTCGTCGGTATATTGCTGACCATGCCGACATCGAGTGCTGCTATTTGTATTGCAATTGGACTTGGCGGTGTCGCAGGTGGGGCGGCAGTCGTCGGCTGCGCAGCGCATATGATTGGCTTTGCCGTCGCCAGCTTTAAGGATAATGGCATCAGTGGGGTCGTGTCTCAGGGTTTGGGCACCAGTATGCTACAAATCCCTAACGTCCTCAGAAAACCTATCATTTTATTACCTGCTGTCATAGCAAGTGCTATCGTCGGTCCGATAGCAACCGTCGGCTTTGAGCTGGCTTGTACCGCAACAGGCGCCGGTATGGGTACCGCTGGATTGGTCGGCGTGTTTGGTGTGATTGAAGCATCACAAGAGATTATGAGTACCGGTCAGTTATGGACGGCGATTATTTTATTGATGTTTGTATTACCCGCTGTGATTGCTGGACTGGTGGCTTATATGATGCGCCGATTTGGTTGGTTGGTCGATGGCGATATGAAACTGCCTTAGTATCCATTAAAAAACAAAAAGCATTCATTACCTTGATTAAAAAAGCGCTTAAACGCGATAACGTTTAAGCGCTTTTTTAATCAAGATTTTTTATGACAGTTTGCTTGCTATTACTGATTCAATATTAAGTTATTTAGCGGTGATAGCCTTATTAGCAGCATTTTTAGAATGCTTTTTACCTTTGAGTTTACGAGACAGTATATTCATATCATTTAATACCTTGCTATAACGTGATGGGAACACGCGCTGGACCGCATCTATCATTTTGGCGTCACTTCCAATCAAGCAGCGCGGCTGGTTCGTCGCTGCAGCATGCAAAATAATCCAAGCAGCTTCGCTTGCATCAAATTTTAAAAACTTATTAAAGCTACTGATGGATTTACGACCACCACGCATACCGATATCTTTGACGCTGTCGTTACCACGTGCACTATTGGCGATATTGGTTTTAATACCACCAGGATGAATACAGGTTGCTGAAACGCCGCAATGCTGAATATCTAGCTCTTGGCGCAAACTCTCGGTAAAGCCACGTACGGCAAATTTACTGGCGTTGTAGGCGGATTGTGAAGGCTGAGCGGTCAAGCCAAATAGGCTTGAGATATTGACGATATGACCATGTTCTTTAAACTGGCGGGATTTTTTGTTCTTATCATTACTATTGGATTTATTAGCACTAATATCAATTTCGCTTTGTTTAACACTGTTTTTAATCAGTGGTAAAAATGCTTTGGTCCCATAGACGACGCCCCAAAAATTGATATCCATCACCCATTCAAGCTCGCTAATGCTGCTGCCTTCGACCGTGGAGTACAGCGCTACGCCTGCATTATTAAAGATAAAATTCACTTTACCGTGCTCTGCCATGACATTATCAGCCCATGCTTCAACGGCTTTGTTGTCCGAGACATCAAGTACCGTCGTAGTCGCTTTAATATCGTAATTAACGAGCATCTCTTTGGTTTGTATGAGCTGCTCAGCGTTGATATCAGATAATGCCACATGACAGCCCATTTTGGCTAAATGAATGGCAAGCTCGCGACCCATACCAGAGCCTGCACCAGTAATAGCAGCGACATGATTATGGTAATAAGGCGCAATATCAAAGTCGGGATCGACAGAAAAAGGCAAGTGTTGACGTAGGGAGGTTGCTATAGCAAATACGTTATTAAGCATGATGAACAATCCTTTGTTTCATTAATAATATTGGTAGACAATGGTGGTCTACTGGTATTGCTACCTTAGCATGCTTTATGAAAAATACTGATAGCGATTGATAAACGCAGCTGTCATTTTTAAGTATAGTCAGGGAAAAGTAATATCGATACATCAAGTACTGCGGGTATCAATTTTTCTTGCTTGCTGTAGCTAGCCGACAGAGGCTGCAAAAAATCCATACCAGCAGTACCGTAGCGTTTTTGAGATATTTTAACTATATATTAGAGCAAGTAAATAAAGTGAGAACTAAGCAGACATAAAAAAAGCGTCTGGCATAAAATATGCTAGACGCTTTTTCTATAAAGCAAGTAAGACTTTTTAAGCATCTATCGCTATTTGCTCTGAGTCATCGGTAGAGAAGGTGATTTCAGGGATTTTGCCTTCGTTAATCACTTGTTCATCAACGAGTACTGTCTTAGCATTTTTCATAGAAGGCAGCTCATACATCGTCTCAAGAAGGGCATTTTCAACGATAGAGCGCAGTCCACGAGCACCCGTTTTGCGCGCCATGGCTTTTTTGGCAATGGCATCAAGGGCTTCTTTGGTAAACGTAATGTCAGCGCCTTCCATATCAAACAGATACTTATACTGCTTAACCAAAGCGTTTTTTGGCTCCGTCAATATTTGAACCAATGCATCTTCGTCAAGCTCTTGCAGCGCAGCAAGGACAGGAAGACGACCGATGAGCTCTGGGATAAGCCCAAACTTAATCAAATCTTCAGGCTCTACTTGTTGTAGCAGCTCTGAGCTACGTTTACTATCGTCTTTTGAGCTCACATCAGCATTGAAGCCAATGCCTGTTTTTTCAGTACGCTGCTGAATGACTTTATCAAGACCTGCAAATGCACCACCAACAATAATCAAGATATTGCTGGTATCGACTTGGATCAGCTCTTGCTGTGGATGCTTACGACCACCGTGTGGCGGAATAGCAGCAACTGTACCTTCGATAAGCTTTAGCAATGCTTGCTGAACGCCTTCACCAGACACATCACGCGTGATAGAAGGGTTGTCACCTTTTTTGCTGATTTTATCAATCTCATCGATATAGATAATACCTTGCTCAGCTTTGCTTACATCATAATCCGATGCTTGTAGTAGCTTTTGGACGATGTTTTCAACGTCTTCACCGACATAACCTGCTTCGGTCAAAGTCGTCGCATCTGCCATTGCAAAGGGTACATCTAGTAGGCGTGCTAAAGTTTGTGCCAGTAAGGTCTTACCAGAACCGGTCGGACCAATCAGCAAGATATTACTCTTTGCCAATTCTACCATCGCATCATCAGCGCCGATCTTCGCTTTTTTGCTGTCATTGGCTAAAGTTTGACTGACTTTTAAGCGTTTATAATGGTTATAAACCGCAACCGCCAATGCTTTTTTGGCAGCATCCTGTCCAATGACGTATTCATCGAGTTTGGCGCGCAGCTCTTTTGGTGTTGGCAGCTTTTTATTGACCCAAGAAGTATCAATGTCGCTATCGTCATCACCATGGTCATCACTGTCGGCGATAAGGTCAGTACATAGCTCAATACATTCATTACAGATATTGGCATCGTCAGCAGCAATCAGCTGCTTCACTTCACTTTTTTCTTTGCCGCAAAACGAGCAATACGGGATATTATCTTTTGCCATATACAGGCACTCCTAAAATTTTATACTTATAAATAGTCTGATGTTTGCATCAAGGCTTAAGTACCTAATACAGAGTACTTAAGCATGAGGACACGGCTCGGTTACTAGCTACATGGATACGGCTGCTAATAGAGTCGCTATTATAAAGACGCAGGGCGACGCTCTAATACTTCATCAATCAGACCATATTCTTTGGCTTCTTTGGCGTCAAGCCAATAATCACGCTCGACGTCTTTTTCAATTTTCTCGACCGGTTGACCCGTACGCTCAGCCAAAATCTCGTTTAAGCGCGCACGAGTTTTTAGGATTTCACGCGCATTTATTTCGATATCACTTGCTTGACCTTGCGCGCCACCTGAAGGCTGATGAATCATCACGCGAGCGTTAGCCAATGCGTAACGTTTGCCTTTCTCGCCAGCCGCCAAAAGGAATGAACCCATGCTGTAAGCACCGCCCATACAAATAGTCGATACTTCAGGTTTGATAAAGTTCATGGTATCGAAGATTGCCAAACCGGCACTGACTGAGCCGCCTGGCGAGTTGATATATAAATGAATGTCTTTGTCAGGGTTTTCAGCTTCCAAAAATAGCAACTGCGCGACGATTAGATTGGCCATATGGTCTTCGACTTGACCCGTCAAAAAGATAACACGCTCACGTAATAGACGCGAGAAAATATCAAACGAGCGTTCACCGCGTGCTGATTGTTCTACAACCATAGGAACCAATGCAGCTTGAGGTGCACTTTGAGTATATTGCGCGCTTTGAGCAGTATTGTGCGCACTCATCAGCATATCAAAATGTGGGTTGGCAGTGATGCGATCATAATCTGTCATAAAAATATCCTGTTTATAAAGATAGAAGATAAAAAGTGGAAAATCGTTAAATTTTTATTGGTGTTTATCATTGTAAACATTGTCGGTTTATAATAAAACCTATTACGTTAAATGAGACGTGTATCTCGTCAATAGCTGATAAATAGGGGTAATAAAGGCTAATAGCTTAAAATAATTGAGCCAATGGTAACTTTTTTATCGCGTTAATAGTAACTTTTCAATGTGACAAGTGACTTTCTATTCATAACATAAGTAACTCCCTATTAATAGGGCGTTCGTGCGCATTTATCAAGGGCACGGTCTACAATCTATTCATAAAGATAGCCTATAAGCCACCAATAAAAATGCCCTAACAAATTTGTCAGGGCACTGTGTTAAGGCATTTTTGGATCAATCTTAGCAATCAGTGCCAATGAATGACAAAGGATTTGCTAAATTACATCGCTTGCTGTTGTTGCTGCTGAGCAGCTAATAGGTCTTGATAGCTCACTTCTTTGTCAGTGACTTTGCCTTGAGCAATGAGATAATCAACGACTTGGTCTTCTAGTACCACAGACTCAATGTTGGCGCGCTGTTGCTTGTCAGTGGTGTAGTACTCGATTACCTCGCTTGGATCTTCGTAGTTTTCAGCCGCTTCTTTGATGAAAGTCTCAACGCGAGCTTGGTCAACTTCTAAGCCTTTGGTATCGATAACACGAGCAACGATTATGCCAAGGCGTGCCGCACGTAGCGCTTGTTCTTCAAACAGCTCATTTGGCAGCATGTCTTTATCGAAGCTATCAGCATTGGCACCGAACTGCTGAGAAAAACGTTGCATCATCATGTTGCGTTGACGCTCGATTTCTTGCTCTAGCATGGCGTTTGGTACGTCAAACTCGTTCTTTTCTAGTAAAGCATCAAACGTTGCTTGCTTCACTTGGCTACGAGCCGCGTTTTTGATTTCGCGTTCCATGTTTTTGCGAACGTCGTCTTTTAACTTCTCAACGCCGCCTTCTTTAACACCGAACAGCTCAAGGAACGCATCGTCAATTTCTGGTAGCTTAGATTTTTCAACCAATTTTACATTGATTTTGAACTGCGCTTCTTTACCCGCCAAGTTTTCAGCTTGGTAATCTTCTGGGAAAGTCACGTCGATGGTTTTCTCTTCGCCAGCTTTCATGCCTTTGATGCCCGCTTCAAAACCAGGAATCATCTGGTTACTACCGATAACCAGTTTGAAGTCCTCAGCAGAGCCGCCTTCGAATTTTTCGCCGTCGATAGAGCCTTCAAAATCAAAAGTGACTTGATTGCCTTTGTCCGCTTTACCTTTTTTCTCAACGAATTCTTCACGTTGTTTTTGTAGGTTTTCGATCATGGTGTCAACATCAGCTTCATCGACTTTAGCGGTATGACGCTCAACTTCGATCTCATCGATACCTTGTACATCAACTTCTGGGAAGATTTCAACCGTCGCTTGATATACCAAGAAATCGTCTTCAAGTTTTACGTCGTCGATATTAGGCATGCCAACCGCGCGGATGTCTTCAGATTTGATCGCTTCAAACACAGTATCACGGATGACGTCGTTGATGACTTCTTGTTGAATGCCAGCTCCGTACTGTGAACGGATATGTGACATAGGGACGTTGCCTTTACGGAAACCGTCAATCTTGGCAGTTTTCGCGACTTGACGAATACGGCCTTCAACTTTGTTTTGAATCTTTTCAACGGGTACTTTAACCGTTAACTGAGTTTCTTTGTTAGATAACTTGTTGGTTGTGACTTGTAAATCTGTAGCCATGATCATTACACCTTTAGGATTAAATAATAGACAACCATGCCTCAAAATATGGGCGTGTACGATTGGTTGCCGTTGGAATAAATAGAGGATAGTGATAGCGAGTCATTCTCAAATCAATGCCTTTAGCAATCGCTGCTGACATTAACTGGCACTAAAATTTAAAACTTTTCATCTTAGCGGGCGCTATCAAATATCAATAATAAACCGTCAATAGGTCGCATAATAATGCTTTTTGGTGAATTATACGGACAATTAACGGCTTTCAACAAAATTTCAAAAGTAGAACAGTATAATCTATCTGTTTATTAAAGTAAAAGTTATCTGTTTTTAAGCACGATAGTTGGTTTTATAATGTGAATATACCTTTGTAAAGGCTATAAATTGGTGCATAGCTGTCATTAAGGTCATGGTTCTAATCGAACTGACAGCTATAATTGAGCTAATAGCTGTTTAATCGCTTGACCGCGATGACTGATGCTGTTTTTGTCAGTAGCACTTAAACTGGCAGCAGTCGCTTGCAACTCTGGCAGCCAAAATAGTGGGTCATAACCAAAGCCACCATCACCGAGTGGTACTTCTAAAATCTCACCGTGCCATAGACCTTGCGCGATAATCGGTAAGGGATCATCAGCATGGCGCACCATCGCCAGTACGCAAACGAACATACCTTTAATAGGCTCGTTAGGGTGCTCAGCGCGAATAGGCTGTAATTCAGCAACAAGCTTGGCATTGTTTTTGTCATCGTTGCCATGCTCACCGGCATAGCGAGCCGAGTAGATACCGGGCGCGTTGCCAAGTGCAGGTACGCATAAACCTGAGTCATCAGCGATAGCAGGCAATCCACTAATACGGCTGGCATGACGGGCTTTTATGATGGCGTTTTCGATAAAACTCAAGCCATCTTCAATCGCATCGTCGATATCCAGCTGACCTTGCGGTACAACGGTTACATCCAAATCTGCTTCGGCAAACAACCTTTTAAATTCAGTAAGTTTGCCTTTATTATTGCTGGCGAGTACCCATTGATTGTGAAATGTGGGTTGGGTCAAGGGTCGCGATGTACTTGTAGCACTCATAGAGAATATTCCGTCGTGTCGTTAGATCTAAAAAAATAGTTATTTATATCAATATGCTATGGCTATAAATGTTTTCTGCTTGCTACGCACACGCGCTACTAAGGACGCTTTGCATAACATTTAGTAACTGAGATTTGCTGCTACTATTGCTATAATAGCTGCCAAGCTATCGTGAATTATATCTTATAGCTTGTAAATATTAAGTTAATAAATGCCTATAAAGTCAAGTATTTGGCTTGTGAGCGCACAGCAACAAAAGAATAATAGTTAAGTTCATTTTGGATTCATAATAATACGTGATATGGTATTAAGAAATAACACGTAGTAACGATAGTATTCATTTCAAACAATAAACTCAGCCAATTTAGTCGCTTATTTTATAGGGTTTTTTGCGCGGTAAAAATAGCGTAAAATCCAATATTTACCATCAGTTTCTGTAAATTAACGACTAAAACTAGCAAGGATAAAAAAATTATGTCGCATATTACTTTACCAGAATTACCGTACGCAAAAGACGCATTAGAGCCACATATCAGTGCCGAGACGTTAGAATATCATCATGACAAGCATCACAATGCATACGTGACTAAGTTAAATGAATTGCTACCTGGTTCTGGTCTAGAAGACAAAACCTTGCCAGAAATCATCGAAGCCACGGCGAAAGATGACAGCAAGCAAGGCATGTTTAACCAAGCAGCCCAAGTATGGAACCACACCTTCTATTGGAACTGCATGACGCCAGACAATGGCGGCGGCGAACCTACTGGCGATCTAAAAGGCAAAATCGAAGAAGATTTCGGTAGCTATGATAAGTTCCGTGAAGAGTTCAAAAACGCAGCATTGACTCAGTTCGGTTCAGGTTGGGCATGGCTAGTCGCTGATAAAGTCGGTGGCAAACTGTCTATCGCCAAAACAGCTAACGCTGATACGCCACTTGCACATGACCAAATCGCGGTATTGACTTGTGACGTGTGGGAACATGCGTACTACATCGATTATCGTAACCGTCGTCCTGATTACGTCGACACGTTCCTAGACAAACTAGTGAACTGGGACTATGCAAACGCTAAATATAAAGGTCAAGATGCTGGTGTTGAAGAGTAATCTTTAAAACTTAAGGTTTTGATTGATAAAAAAGGACGCTGAGAGGCGTCCTTTTTTTTGGTTTCATTTTCTTCTTCAAAATTTGATATAAATCAAATTCTATAAGTAAGTGTTATCAGATAAAATTGTTATATGAGAATTTAATAGGCATCAACATTTAATTACTTTTAGTTGTATCTCTATATCTTTCAGACCATCAAATACTTGAGAAAATAAATTTAATGTAATAGAAGGTGAGTCTACGTGTCTCGTAACTCCTTTAAGATGAGTGTGAGCTTCCGCATTGCGTATAATCTTGAGAGTACCAAGGGCTGATAAAAGGAGAGCATTTTTCGATGCATCAAGTTTTTTTTCTAATCTTTCAATATTCATGAAACCAATTACAGATGAGAGCATTTTAATAAAATGGTTTTTATATTCAAATCCGTAGTTCCGGTCTATAATTTGTCTTTTTATATGAGTTTTAGTTGCTTGTAACTTTAACAAACGATTTGCACACATCTGGATAATGTTATCCATAGATTCTTCAATCCACCCACAGAGCTCAAGAATTGCAAGTTTCGAATAATACAACTTTCTTTTATGGCTATTAGTGCCGAAATATAGTTTATTTAATTGTTTGAGGTTATTTTCTATATATTTACGCACAATCATAATTAGATACACTATGAAAAAATTTGTATGGATGCTGATATGCGAGCTTGAACTTTCTCTTTTTTAGCAACACCATCATTGAGGTACTCGGTCGCTAGTGAAGAGTGTTCTCGAAGCTTTCTAAAACGTAATTTCAGATCTTCTTCTGATAATTTTTCAAGTTTATCTATGTTTTGAGATATACCTGCTAAAAGAGCCTCTAATATTGAAACACCTATTCTTTCATCTTCATTAAGAATTTTTGTTGCTATTAACCCTACAGTTCTAGTAAAGTTTATGTTTTTACTGTTTAAGAAAGACTCAGTAGGGTTTCTATTAACTCTCATGTATTCATTCAAAAACTTAGATAAAATACCTTTATATGTAGATAGATTATCGTTGAACGCAAAATGTCTTAATATCATTTCAACATTTTTAAATCTTGAGTCATCTTTATCTTTTAACCTATTTATTGATCTCCAATGAGTATTTTCGTTTAACTCTTTTAAAAGAGTGTTAAAGGTACCACTAAATATACAGTTTCTTATCTCTTGGTTGTTTAATTTAGTACCTCCAGTGTTAAGTCTATGAAATATAGTGAACAAATATTCCATATGTGATTTTTTACTATGGTCACATCTTAAAACGGTTACTGGTAGAGTCAGGTTCTCTAGTCTTTGATAAAGGATATGATCAACACTACTCTCATCTTTGAAGTGAGAGACTTTCTTACCAGCTAATTTCTTATCAATATCATCAAGATCAGATAAGCGCCATGTTTTATCTTCTAAAAAACGAATAATGGCAGTCATTCGCTGTAGACCATCTATCACTTGCCATTTTTGGGTCTTAAAATCTAAACTAAAACACATGCTTGGTATAGGCAGCTGCTTTATTAATGAGTCAATAAATCTTGTTTGAGCGGGTGGGCTCCAAACTGAATTCCTTTGAAAGTCAGGTGTTATATTCAGTATGCCTTTGTCATACATTCGATATAAATCTGCACAAGAGCGCAGTTCATTATAGGCAATTATATCTGATGGTGGTTGCTGATCAGATTCATCTTCATAGAATAAGTTTTCTTCTTCTTTTTCTAATTCTAGTTCTAGATTTATCACTTCATCTATACTCATAAGTCATCTCAATTAAATTATAGCGTAAAGGTTTTGAATATATATAACCCACATTGTAATAGTATTTAGCTTTTGCATCTTAAAATTAATTTTTTCTTTAAGATGGGTATTAATTTTACAACACCTCAAATCCAAACCTCCCCAACGCCTCCCTGAGCATCGCAATATTATAATATGCATGCGCATTGACCGTATTTTGAAAGAAGATATATAGCGTATCAAAATGCTGACGTTGATTAGCAATCGCTTGCGCCCAGTCCTGCATCTCTGTCTCGCTATAGCGATAATCATGACGATCAGCGGCGCTCATCGCATCCCACCAGTTTAGATTATTGCCATGCATACGCAGATAGCCAGTGCGCTCGGTAAATATCAACCTTGACGGCGGTAAACCGCTGACTTTGGGATAATCGACGCTGCACCAAATCAAACCTTGCTCGATAAAGCTGTCGACCACTTGCGGCGTATGCCAGCCGTTATGACGAAACTCGACGGCGAGTGGATAATCTTGAAACCAACTGACAAGGTTTGCGAGATATAGACGATGCTCACGGGTACGGTCAAAGCCGTGCGGAAATTGTAATAATAGTGGCGCGAGCGCATTGGCTTCGATAAGTGGCGTGAGCGCAGTCAGGAATGCTTGGGCGTGATCGCTAGTGCCTTTACGTGCATGAGTAAAGTCTTGATGCAGCTTGACGGCAAATTTAAGCTGGCTATCGGTTTGCACATAGGCTTTATTGACCATACCCGCAAAGGCTTTTTGTCCGATAGGCGCATAAAAAGTGCTATTGATTTCGACCGCGCCATAGTGTTTGGCGTACTCCCGTAAGAAGTCCGTTTTTTTGGTGCCAGTGGGATACAGCGTACCAAGCAAGTCGGTATCGCTATAGCCACCAGTGCCTAGATAAATACGCGGAGTAGGGGCACTATCCATGTTGACCACCCTTTGTTATTTTTACTGATTAAAAGATTGAGCGTGTTGTTTCTAAGCTTAATGCTTCTTTTGGCTATTTTTTACGCGCCCAGAGCCACTCGATGAGTGCCATTAGCGCATCATTGTCTGTGCTGTCGTCCAGCTCATCGCTGCTCAACTCACGACTATTTAATTCACGAGTAAGGGCGGCGCGTCCCTCATCAAACAGCGATTGCGCATAGTTGGTCGCCTTATCAACACCTATTAACTTCACATAGGTAGATTTATCTAACTTTTCATCACTGCCGGCAGGTTTGCCAAGCGTATCGGTAGAGGTTGTTACGTCTAGAATATCGTCCTGTACTTGAAAGGCGAGACCGATATGCTGAGCACATTCTTGTAATGCCATGCGCTGCGGAGCTGTTGCACCTGCACAGATACCACCCATCAGCATTGCCGCTTCAATTAATGCGCCCGTTTTATCACGGTGAATGGCTTCTAAATCGTTTTGTGAGATACCAACAGTAGCTTCGGCATTGAGATCAAGCATTTGACCCGACACCATACGTCTGGCACGTGGGGCAAATATGGCAAATAACTGGCTTGCGATAGCTGAATCGAAAGGTGCAAAGGTTGGCATCTCGGCGGTCAGTACTTCAAAAGCCAGTGTCTGTAATACATCACCTGCGAGCAGTGCAGTCGCTTCTTCAAAGACGATATGCGCGGTTGGCTGACCACGGCGTAGCTCGTCATCGTCCATACACGGCAAGTCATCGTGCACCAACGAATAAGTATGCAGCAGCTCCACCGCCAATGCTGCACGGCGACACATATCATAATCTGAGTCGTTTTCTAACAAATCTTCCAAACCATCAGCGTCAGCCATGCTGTTTTTATTATCAGCCTCATTATGGCTATAAGTACTGGCAAAGGCGCTGGCGACCAATAGCGGACGTACCAATTTGCCAGTACCTGTCATTACATAACGGCAAGCGTCAAGCAGCGGACTTGGCAGCTCAGCATAAGCAAACAACACGTCGATATCTTTTGCTAATTGCGCGCGCACATCATGATGGAATTGCTCGGTGCTAATAAAGGGAATAAAGCTAACAGGCATAATACTCGGCGTAGAAGAAACAGACATAACCCAACCTTCTATCAGGTAAATAATAAGAATATCGTTAGTGTAACATGATAGATTATATTCCTTATGCCACACCTATCATCCCTAATGTATTTTTTAAAGTTCTATATCAAAAATATAGTCAGTCCTAAATAAAAGAAATACAAATAGTATCAATCACTACCGGGGTTAATTTCTTTGCTTGCTGTGCCTACGCAGACAGAGGCTACGAACAATCAACCCTAGCAGTGCTGTACTCTTTTAAAAGTGGATCAACTATATAAAGTGCGGTGTCAAAAACAGAAAGCTTAATATGAAAAACGGCATGAAATAATGCAACAAGCCCTCGTTACGTATTGGCGATTTAACTTAGCAGTTGAATATGTTTTGATAAGAGGCTGTATTTAGAGGTCAATCGCCACAGTCTAATTTAAATATACAAACAATCACTTAAGGGAGATTGGTAGTCAGGTAAAGGGCTGCTGGCGATTTAAGAGTGACTTGTGAGTATGGTATTAGCTTGTGACAGTCGGGGGCATAATCCCCTACACTAATTGGCGTGCAAATAGTCTGAAGACAACACTGACGATGCTATTGTGCTTTTGAACACCGCATCTGATTGATAACGCTCAGTATTGAACCAAATTCCAATCAGCATCTACAACATCAGTACCCATAGCAGTACTATATAAATGAAGCGCCTTATCTATCGGTGCAATAAAGTTAGTACCGATAAATAGCAATGAGCGCTGGATAATAAAGATATCTTCACTGGTTAATCTGTCATGTATTTATGGTTATGATACAGCAGGTTGGCAGTGCTATTACCTGTTTTACTAACAATAACCGGCTATATTTTTTAAACGTAGCTTTTCAGTTGTAAATTTTATCACACAGCCTTTATAACATAGCAAGGAGTTCCACATGGTATACCAAGGAAATCGCATTACGGTGACAATGCTAGAGGATGGCATCGCCAACATGCAATACAACGCCGAAAATGAGAGCGTGAACAAGTTTGATACTGAGACCAATAAGCAGTTTGCTGAAGTCGTTAATGCGTTAGAAAAAGCGGATGACATTAAAGGCTTAATTGTGACGTCAAGCAAAGGCGTGTTTATCGCTGGTGCGGACATCACAGAGTTTGTGGCTTCTTTTAAGCAATCAGAAGAAGAGATTAAAGAGTGGGTTATTAATATCAATGACGCCTTTAATCGCTTTGAAGATTTGCCATTTCCGAAAGTAGCTGCCATCAATGGTGCAGCGATGGGCGGTGGTTGTGAGATGACATTGGTTTGTGAATATCGTGTCATGAGCGACAAAGCGATCATCGGTCTACCAGAAACCCAACTGGGTATTTTCCCAGGTTTTGGTGGTACGGTCCGTAGTACGCGTATCATCGGTATCGATAATGCGCTTGAGCTGATTGCAACGGGCGCACCTAAAAAGGCCCTTGACGCTTTAAAGCTAGGCTTGGTTGATGCGACTGTTGCTGCTGATGACTTGCAAGATGCTGCCATTGACTTGGTCAAAAAATGTATCTCAGGTGAGCTTGATTGGAAAGCGAAGCGTGAAGAGAAGCTGGTTCCTGTCAAATTGAATCAGCTTGAGCAAGCAATGGCGTTCAATAGTGCAAAAGGTATGATCTTTGCCAAAGCCAATCCTAAACAGTACCCTGCACCAGCGCTTGCTATCGCGGCGATCGAAAAACACGTTAACTTACCACGTGATAAAGCGATTGAAGTAGAAGCCGCTGGTTTTGCAAAAGCGGCTAAAACCCCACAAGCAGAGAGCTTGGTTGGTTTGTTCTTAAGCGATCAGTTGGTTAAAAAGTTAGCCAAGCAACACAGCAAACAAGCACATGAAATCAATGAAGCTGCGGTACTTGGCGCAGGTATCATGGGCGGCGGTATCGCTTATCAAGCAGCTAGCAAAGGCTTGCCCATCATCATGAAAGACATCAAGTCTGAGCAATTAGACCTTGGTATGAATGAGGCCAGCAAGTTACTTGGCAAAATGGTCGATCGCGGTAAGATGACCGCAACTAAAATGGGCGAAACCTTAAGCCGTATCCGTCCTACTTTGAATTATGGTGATTTTGCTGAAACGGATATCGTTATCGAAGCAGTGGTAGAAAATCCAAACGTGAAGCGCGCGGTACTAAAAGAAGTTGAAGGCTTGGTAAAAGATGACTGTATCTTAGCCTCAAACACTTCAACGATCTCTATTACTTTCTTAGCTGAAGCACTTGAGCGTCCAGAAAACTTCGTCGGTATGCATTTCTTTAACCCGGTAAGCCGTATGCCATTGGTTGAAGTCATTCGTGGTGAAAAGTCCTCTGAAGAAGCCATTTCTACTACGGTCGCCTTGGCTACTAAAATGGGTAAAGTACCCGTTGTGGTTAATGATTGCCCAGGTTTCCTAGTAAACCGTGTGCTATTCCCATACTTTGGCGCGTTTGATTTGCTACTTAAGCAAGGCGCTGATTTTGCTCATGTCGATAAAGTCATGGAAAAATTTGGCTGGCCAATGGGTCCTGCATACTTAATCGACGTGGTTGGTTTAGATACCGGCGTACACGGCGCAGAAGTGATGGCAGAAGGTTTCCCTGACCGCATGAAGCCTGATTATAAAGGCGCGATTGAGCTTTTATATGAAAACAAACGCTTAGGTCAGAAAAACGGCGTTGGTTTCTATAAGTACGAAACTGACAAGCGCGGCAAGCCAAAGAAAGTTGCTGATGAAGCAACTTATGAGCTATTAAAAGCCACCACTGATAGCGACAAGCAAACGTTTGAAGATCAAGCCATCATCGATCGCACCATGCTGGCTTTCTGTAATGAAACCGTACGCTGCCTAGAAGACAACATCGTCAGCACGCCTAGTGAGGCTGATATGGCGATGATTATGGGCGTTGGCTTCCCGCCATTCCGCGGTGGACCTTGCCGTTATATCGACCAAATGGGTCTAGATAACTACTTGGCACTGTGTGAAAAATATGCGCACCTTGGCAAAGCTTATGAAGCACCGCAAAAGATTCGCGATATGGTAGCAGCAGGCGAGACCTTTTACGCCACGGCGTAATGGGCAGTCATGACTAGGATAAAGTGCAGTACACGTGCTCGATAAGATTACTGGTAATTTATTTATTATCAGTAACCTTCTAAATTAGATAGGCGAGCATAGCATTACTGCCACTGACAATAAAAATTGAAAAGGAAAATAGTATGACAATTTTAAGTCCAAAAGACGTGGTCATCGTAGATGGCGTACGCTCAGCGATGGGTAAAACCAAAAACGGTATGTTCCGTCATGTCCGTGCTGATAGTATATCTGCTGAATTGGTCCGTGCATTGGTTGAGCGTAATGACTTTGACCCACGTGATGTTGAAGACATTATCTGGGGCTGTGTCAACCAGACACTAGAGCAAGGTCTAAACATCGGTCGTAACATCGGTCTGCTGGCTGGTATTCCAAAGACAGCGGGCGGTCAAACTGTCAATCGTCTATGCGGCTCATCTATGCAAGCGCTACATACTGCAGCGGCCCAAATCATGACCAACCAAGGTGATGTGTTCATCATCGGTGGTGTTGAGCATATGGGTCACGTCGGCATGATGCATGGCGTTGATCTTAACCCTGAAGCGTCAAAGCACTATGCAAAAGCTTCAAACATGATGGGCTTGACCGCTGAAATGCTTGGTCGCATGAATAACATCAGCCGCGAAGAGCAAGATGCCTTTGGTCTTGAGTCGCATCGCCGTGCATGGGCTGCGACGGTAGAGGGTCGTTTTGACAATGAAATCATCGGTATCGAAGGTCATGACGAAGCGGGTCGCCTGCAACTATGTACTGTCGATGAAGTGATTCGTCCTGATGCCACGATGGAGCAAATGCAAAAGCTACGTCCAGCCTTTGATCCAGTAGGCGGTACGGTAACGGCTGCGACCTCATCTGCATTATCTGATGGTGCATCAGCCATGCTAATCATGAGCGCACAAAAAGCCAAAGAGCTGGGTTTAAAGCCACGTGCTCGTATTCGTAGCATGGCAATTGCTGGTTGTGATGCTGCTATCATGGGCTATGGTCCTGTACCTGCGACTCAAAAAGCACTTAAACGTGCTGGCATGAGCATCGATGATATGCAAACGATCGAGCTAAATGAAGCGTTTGCAGCGCAGGGCTTATCAGTACTAAAAGCCTTAAACTTGACCGATAAGCAAGACATCGTCAACATCAACGGCGGCGCGATTGCTTTAGGACATCCACTAGGCTGTTCTGGTGCTCGTATCACAGTGACCTTGCTAAACGCCATGGAGCAGTCAGATACTGAAATCGGTCTTGCGACGATGTGTATCGGTCTTGGTCAAGGTATCGCGACTATTATTGAGCGTGTTTAAGCCTGTAATATTGCAATGATTTTAAAATAATTAATTGTTTTAATAAAAACCCCTAGTCATCATGGCTAGGGGTTTTTGCATTTATGGATCATAGTGGTTTTATAAAACTTGGATTCAACATCGAAGTGCAACGCACCCGAAGCTAGATTTTACCTCAAGCGGTGTTCTAAACCCTAGCACCTTTCTAGGTCGATTATTTAAACTATCTTCAATCGACTGAACTAAGCGCGTGCATAGGTTATCAAGACGCATCGACTTAGGTAGAAACTGACGAATTAAACCATTGGTATTCTCATTCGTTCCACGCTCCCAAGAATGATAAGGCTGAGCAAAGTAAATATCAGCCTTCAACGCGGTTGCCATCGTTTCATGGTCAGAAAACTCTTTACCGTTGTCAAAGGTGATGCTTAACGCCTGTTCACCTTTTAGCATGCCAATACAAGCTTGTGTGACGGCTACTGCCTTGCGATTGGGTAGCGCTTTGATCTTAGTCTCTCGAGTCGTTCTATCTACTAAAGTAACCAGAACACCTTGATGTCCATGACCAACCACCGTATCTCCTTCATAATCGCCCATACGACTGCGCGTATCAATGATACTTGGACGCTCAGTGATATCACAGCGGTTCGCTATCTTTCCACGCCTATCATTGCCTTGCAGATACCGTCTCTTATAACGCTTTTGACATCTGAGGGCGTTGTGTAGATCACCCCCTGCCTTTTTGTCAGTATAGATGCGTTGGTATATCGATTCATGGCTTGGGACCTCTTGCCAACCCAGCATTCTCAGTCGCCCTGTGATTTGCTCAGGTGAGCAGTGCTTGCTGAGTAGATGATCAATATAGCACCAGCCAAAGCGGCTGATCTGTGCGCTATTCACAACTTTGCGCGCGTTTGCCAAACGATGGGCTTGTTTGGGGCGATAACCCCTTTGTCCCATGTTTCGCCTTATCTCTCGACTCACCGTTGATTTATGACAGCCAATAATTCTAGCTATTTCACTGAAACTCTTTTTAGCTTGCAATAGCGCTGATATTTGATATCTTTGCTCTTGGGTAAGATGTGTATAGTGTGTCATAACGTTCTGATATGTAGGAGTTGAAGTTTGAAATGCAACACGGCACATCTTACTCTTCAACTCATTCTTTTAAAACGTTGCACTTCTTATTTGAATCTAGGAAATAAAAAGGTCATAAGTTGTTACTATCGCTTATCTCCATTGACGCATTCAGCAAACTATGACTAAATGATAGAGGATTGAACGATGCTAATATCAACTATAAAATGATAACAGCTTTTAATAATAAAATAAGCCGTACAAGGAGTGTGCTATGTCCACCATGATTACTGATCGTACCTACCGTATTGACCGTGAAAATACCCAAGCGATGATAATCGACGTCCAAGAACGTCTGACCCCGCATATTTATGACCATGAAAATATTATCAAAAAAATAACGACTTTGATTAAAGGACTGCAAGCGCTTGATATTCCAATTATGCTCAATGAGCAGTATAAAAAAGGCTTAGGCGAAACTTTACCTGAGATTTGTGAGTTATTAGAAGGTGATAATGCCAAAGGTTTTGAAAAAGTCACCTTTAGTGCCTGCGACAATGATGATTCATGGAATCATCTTGCCCAGCAGAATCGAAGCATTGTTTTATTATTCGGTGTAGAGGCGCATGTCTGCGTGCTACAAACAGCGCTTGATTTGCTTGATAATGGTATGCAGCCAGTCATTATTGGTGATGCGGTTGGTTCGCGTTTTCCCTATGATAAAAAGCAAGCGATTCGCCGTATTCGCCGTGCTGGTGGGGTGATTACGACGGTTGAAACCATTCTGTTTGAGCTATGCCGCAGTAGTCAAGACCCTGCGTTTAAAACCATTAGTAATTTGATTAAATAGTAGATGCAATAAAGGGTTGAGAATGAATGGCGAACTCTTAGCGTTGTTGTTTCAATCATTGTAAATTATTTTCGTAGATACAGCGCTTGATAAGACAGGCGCTGTATTGCATTTAACCAGAGAGAAACATGTCCTTAAACACGCCTATAACGCTGACCGACCCAACGCTTGCCTCAAACATTGATATAGATAATGTCACTCATTTCCTATTAGAGCTTGATGCTCTTAAACGGGTAAGTCGACGTAGCTATGTGACAGGCACCACTCGTTTAGAGAACTCTGCCGAACATTCTTGGCATTTAGCGATGGCATGTTGGTCAATCGCTGAATTATTCGATTTAGATGTCAATCATGAAAAATTGCTTAAGATGGCACTGGTGCATGATTTGGGCGAGATTGATGCTGGTGATACTTTTTTATATGCCGATACTCGTATTGATGCGCACGTTGAAGAGCGGGCGGGCATTGTCCGCTTACAAAGCGAGTGTGGTAATGGCATTAAAGATTTAAATGAGATTTGGGAAGAGCAAGAGACGGGTAGTAGCAAAGAAACCCAGCTGCTAAAAGTGGTAGATCGTCTATTACCGTTTTTGCTTAATTTGCATACCAATGGCAAAACGTGGACTGATTCTAACGTTACGCGGTCACAAGTGAGCGGGGCGCATATGTTTATTAAAGACAGTTTTCCAAGTATCTATGATTGGTTAGCCGCGCAGATTGACTTTGCCACTCAGCAAGAATGGTTGATTAATGCGTAAATTTATACCAGTATCGCCTTGCTAAAAACCTATCTCTTTTAGGTTGAACTGACTATAGTCAGTGAAAAGTAATATCGATACATTACGCACTGCGGGTATTAGTTTTTCTTGCTTGCTGTGCCTACGCAGACAGAGGCTACAAAAAATTTATACCCGCAGTACCGTAGCGTTTTTAGGATATTTTGACTATATCATGTGAAGTAAAGAAAATGCTATTTAGAATGTTGTCTACCCAAGCCTGCATCCGTGGTCTGCTGGACAATTTGTTCTACTCGTAAAAAATCCGTATGACGCACATCTTTGCCACTGGCACAAAAAATGACCAGCTCCGCAATATTACGTGCATGATCGCCAACACGCTCTAATGCGCGCAATACCCATAGGATATTAATCACCTTGGACACATGACGATTGTCTTCCATGATATAAGTCATCAATGAGCGCGTGGCAGACTGATACTCTTCATCGACCGCCGTATCGCTTTGCAATACTGAAAATGCCTGCTGCGTATCCATACGTGCAAACGCTTCAAGCGCATTGAGTAGCATCAAGCGTACCTGATTGGATAAATGCTGAACCTCTGAGTAGCCTTTTGGGGATGCGCCATCCTCAATCAACTGGCACGCCATACGGGCGATTTTTTCTGCCTCATCACCCACACGCTCAAAGTCGACAATCCCTTTACTGAGTGCCATCACCAGACGTAAGTCATTGGCGGTTGGCTGACGTTTGGCAACCAGCAAAATGATTTGCTCATCGATTTTGATTTCTAATTGATTGATTAAACTATCATCAGCAATCACTTGTTTCGCAGTTGTCTCATCTGCTGCTATCAAAGCACGGGTTGCAATCATGACTTGCTCTGCTGCCATACGCCCCATTTGCATAAACAACTCAACAACTTCATTTAAATCATTATCAAAACTCTTTGATAAATGCTTTTCAGTGATTGGCATGGTAACCTCTTTAATCGTATCGGTCTTAATCGTATCGGTCTTAATCGTATCGGTGTTGGTCGTATCGGTGTTGGTCGTATTGGTGTTGGTCGTATTGGTGTTGGTCATAAGGATACTGCCAAAATGATGGTGGTTATAGATGACCGCGCTAAATAAAAGCAACTTAGCCATAACGCCCGGTAATATAATCTTCAGTCGCTTTTTGTGCTGGGTTGGTGAATATTTGATCGGTTTCACCCATCTCTACCATGTCACCCAAATACATATAAGCGGTGTAATCGGATATGCGAGCAGCCTGCTGCATATTGTGCGTCACGATAGCAATCGTATAGTCATTTTTTAAATCCGTAATCAAATCTTCAATTGCACCGGTTGAGATAGGGTCAAGTGCTGAGGTTGGCTCATCTAATAACAGAACTTCAGGTTTTGTCGCCACACCGCGAGCAATACACAGCCTTTGTTGTTGACCGCCAGATAATGACAGCCCTGACGCGCGAAGTTTGTCTTTGACCTCGAGCCATAACGCCGATTTTTTCAATGCCCACTCGACACGCTCATCCATTTCTACTTTGCTCAGCTTCTCATATAGACGTACCCCAAACGCTACGTTGTCATAGATTGACATAGGAAACGGCGTGGGTTTTTGAAATACCATACCGACACGCGCACGTAGCAAATTGACATCCATCTCTTTTGCCAGAATGTTGCTGCCATCAAGGATGATTTGACCTTCGGCATGCATGTTAGGATACAAGTCATACATACGGTTAAGCGTGCGCAATAGCGTTGATTTACCACAGCCTGAGGGGCCGATAAAAGCAGTTACATTCTTTTCTGGGATATCGATATTGATATTTTTTAACGCTTTAAAATCACCATAATAAAAATCTAAATCCCGAATGGCAATCTTAGCAGGAGGCATATTGTCGGGCATGTCTGCCATGGTTTGTTTAGTCAAATGAGCGCTATCTGGCTGCTTTTTCTGGCTATTAGTAGATGTTGGCTGACCTAGTAAACGACCTTTGATATTGTTTTTACCTATTTTCTGCTTAGCGGCTTTTCTTTCTAGTAAGTCTGTCATCATCTTATCCAATTATTTTAGAATGTTGTCAATACGGGTGCTGAATATCGGTGTTAAAGGCGCGCTAAAAAATTGGCTATTCAGTCTTTTTTTAGATAAGCAGTTTTTAATAAGCAGCTATCTTGTGTGGTCTTTACCGCCAATGAAGCGCGCGAGAATATTGACCACCAATACCGTTGCGGTAATCAGCAACGCCGCCGCCCATGCCAACGCATGCCAGTTGTCATAAGGGCTCATGGCAAACTGATAAATGGTGTTCGGTAAGTTTGCCATCGGCTGGCTCATATCGGTACTAAAGTATTGATTGTTTAATGCGGTGAATAGTAACGGCGCGGTCTCACCAGTGATACGGGCAAATGCCAGTAGCACCCCTGTGGTCAGACCTGCTTTAGCCGCTTTGAGCGTGACCGTGCTTATTAGCTTCCATTTTGGCGTGCCGAGTGCATAAGCCGCTTCACGTAAAGTGTTTGGTACAAGATTTAGCATACTCTCAGTGGTGCGCACGACGATTGGAATCACAATCAAGGCAAGCGCGAATGCACCAGCCCAGCCGGAGAAGCTTTGACCTTTTACCATCAATGCATAAACAAACAAACCAATAACGATAGAGGGTGCCGATAGCAAGATATCATTTAAAAAGCGGGTCACTTTACCTAATAGACTGCCTTGTGAGAACTCTGCTAAATAGATACCTGCCATCATTCCAATCGGTGTACCAATCGCGAGGCCTGACAATGCGATCATCGCTGAACCAATAATAGCATTACGTAAACCACCTTCACCCATGGGCGGCGGTGTATCTGCCATAAATACTGGCATCTCAATTAACCCTTGAAAACCCTCAACAAAAAGCGTTATCAAAATCCACGTCAGCCAGAACAAACCAAAAGCGATGGCTGAGATGGCAAAACCAAGGCCCAATCTATTGATAAGACGGCGCTTGTTATATAAGCGCTTGTCATAGCGATCTTCAAAGCGTAAAGCGGCCGGGCTGGTTTGGTCAATATCAGTCGTGACAGTCGCTAAAGTCATTAGGCGTTTGTCCTTGGTTGGTCGAAGAATTGGGTCAAGTGGTTGCTTAAAACGGTTGCTTGAAATGATTGCTTAATGACCGGCTTTTTGGTCAATACGCATCAACATCAGCTTAGAGATGGACAATACAATAAAGGTAATAACAAACAGGATTAAGCCCAAATGCAGTAGCGACGCCAAATGTAATTCACTTGATGCTTCGGCAAATTCATTAGCGAGTGCAGAGGTAATCGTCACCCCAGAGGTAAACAGACTTGGGCTGATATTAAAGGCATTACCGATTAAAAAGGTCACCGCCATCGTCTCACCCAATGCGCGTCCAAGCCCTAAAATTACGCCACCAACCACGCCCGCTTTGGTATAAGGTAAGATGATTTTGAACATGACCTCCCACGTCGTAGCACCCATGCCGTACGCGGATTCTTTTAATAAATCAGGCACCACAGAAAAAACATCCCGCATGGTGGCCGCAATAAAAGGAATAATCATAATGGCCAGTACTAAGGAGGCGGTAAACATGCCAAGTCCCATCGGCGCGCCGGTGAATACTTGACCGATAATAGGCAGAGGACCGATATTTTCAATCAACCATGGCTGAATGTTTTCGCTAAAGTAAGGGGCAAACACAAACAAGCCCCACATGCCATAAATAATAGAAGGGATACCTGCCAGTAGCTCAATTGCAATACCCAACGGCTTTTTCAAAAAATTGGGGCACAGTTCGGTCAAAAAAATAGCAATCCCAAAACTCACTGGCACTGCAATACCGATCGCGATAAGGGAGGTGATAACCGTACCGTAAATAGGCGCAAGCGCGCCGTATTGATCGTTCACCGTATCCCAGTTATTGCTGGTATAAAACCCCAGTCCAAACTCCGTAATACTTGGCCAAGCACCCACGATTAATGAGAGAAGAATGCCACCAAGCGACAACAGCACCAAAATTGCAAAGGCTTTGGTGGCATTGACAAAAATAGCATCGTAGCGTTTTTGTTTTGCCAGTTGGTGTTTTAAATCTGCCATAAAAGTCTCAATAATCTGATACGCTTGTTCTAGGACTGGGGAGTAGGTTAAATAATAAAAGTCTTAATTTATCTAATCTTGACGATAGACAGGTTGACCGTTGCTATCAACGACTTCATTCCATTTTGCTTTAAACAAAGCAACGGCAGTATCAGAAAACGGCACATAATCGAGCGCCATTGCGTCCTCATCACCTTGCGTATAAGCCCAGTCAAAGAACTTTAATACGCCAGCAACTTGCTTGGCATCTTGTGGCTGCTTATGTACTAAGATAAAAGTCGCCGCGGCGATTGGCCAAGCTTGGTCCGTTTCAGAGTTGGTAATGACTTTATAAAAGCCTTCTTGCTTTGACCAATCGATGTCACCTGCTGCAGCAAAGGTTTCAGCAGAAGGTTGTACGACATTGCCTGCGGCATTTTTGAGGGCGACGTGTGCCATGCCGTTTTGCTTAGCATAAGCATATTCGACATAGCCGATAGAGTTTTTCATACGTGTGACATAGCTCGCCACACCTTCATTACCTTTACCACCAGCACCGGTAGCCGACGTTGGCCACTTGACTGTCTTATCGACGCCAATCTTGTCTTTCCAATCGCTTGATACTTTTGCTAGATAGTCAGTGAAGTTAAAGGTCGTACCAGAACCATCTGAGCGAAATACCGTGGTAATGGTAGCGTCTGGCAATTTAAGCTCTGGATTCATAGCTACGATGGCAGGGTCGTTCCATTTACTGATTTTACCAAGATAAATATCGGCAAGCATTTTACCATCGAGCTTTAACTGACCAGGCTTGATACCATCGACATTAACGACAGGTACTACGCCACCGATGACACTTGGGAACTGAATCAGACCAGCTTCCTCTAATTCTTCTGGTGTCATGGGCGCATCAGATGCGCCAAAATCTACGGTCTTTGCAACGATTTGTTTGATACCGCCTGATGAGCCGATAGACTGATAGTTTACCTGACCACCTGTGGCTTTATTGTAGGCATCTGACCACTTAGCATAGATAGGCTGTGGAAAAGAAGCACCAGCACCGGTAATATTCATCGAGGCACTTTCATTTGCGCTAGCACTAGCGTCGGCACTAGCAGCGGCATTTGATGGCGCTGCGGTGGCTGCTTCGTTGGTTGTATCGCTCTTGTCGCTCTCGTTGTTACTAGTCGTTTGGTTACAAGCGGCTAATGCCAGAGTGCTAGCGATTGCTACTGCTATGAATGAATAACGCATTATTTCTCCTAAAATTAATCAGTTTTGAGTATTAAGTATTTGTAAAAAACAATGTCAATGGTTTTCTGAGGTTTGCTGAAAATGATGCTGTGCAGTTAATGAGGAGATTGTGCCAAATGAATATGACAGTTTAATGACATGAAGCGTTGCTATCAAAAAAACGACTGAAAAAAGACAGTGTTAAAAAAACGATGTTAAAGGAGTGGGCACAAAAAAAGCATAGGCAGTATTCTAGTTACTGTCTATGCTCATTTTTTTTCAACATTACTTATTACACGTGTTTTTTACTTAGATAAATGGTGTTAGATTTTAGTATTGCCTAATAGTTGACCCATTTGTACCGTTGAGCCATGTTTCATGGTGTCTTGCCAATCCGTTTTTGCCGCTTTTGGTAGCACCACAATCGCTGTTGAGCCCAGATAAAAACGACCAAGCTCATCGCCTTTTTTCAAGCTCATATCATGGTCCGCTTCTTGAATATCATCGGTACGGATAATTTTACCCGTCGCGACCGTCTCGATGCCAGCGACAATCATCGCACCGACCATGATGACAGCCGCTTTACCATAGGCCGTATCAAACAGACAAACCAGACGCTCGTTGCGAGCAAACAAATCAGGCACGTTAGCTGCTGTGGTGTTATTGACCGAAAATAGCGTACCAGGGACATAGCGGGTTTTGGTTAACATGCCGTCAAATGGCATATGGACACGGTGATAGTTGCTTGGGGCAAGATAGACCGTGGCAAAACTCCCATCAGCAAAATAATCTCCGTCGGCACTGTCAGCTAAAAGCTGACCGATATCATAGTCGCGACCTTTGGCTTGTAGTATTTTATGGTCATGAATTTGTCCAAGCTGAGATATCATCCCATCAGCAGGACTGACGATACCATTAATACTGGCATCTATAATACGGGCATTATCTTGGAGCTCACGGGTAAAAAAGTCATTAAAGCTCTCATAAGCGTTTAGGCTTTGACGCTCATATTCATCTAAGCTAACATCATATGCTTTGGCGAAACTACGAATAAACGTACGCTTGACCCAAGGGTGGCGACTGGCGGCTAAGCGCCCTGCGACTTTACTGATTTTTTGCTGCGGTACAAATTGCTGTAAGGTAGTAAATACATTCATAATAGATGACCAAAGTAAGGATTAAGAAAACAGTTATTAAAATAAAAATTCGTATGAGCAAATTATAGATAGATAGGTGTTTTATAGCCAGATTTATGCATAAATGCAGTTGTAGATAATCACATTTTATCATGGTCAGCAGCAGACTGTATGACCATAATCGTTAAAGGAAGTAAGCAATGAGAGCGCTAATCCAGCGAGTCAAACATGCCAACGTCAGCATTGATGGGCATGATGTCGGTGCCATTGAGCACGGAATACTGGCGTATATTGGCTTGGGACACGATGATAACTTACCAAGTGCGCAGCGTTTAGTCGATAAAATCCTGACTTATCGACTCTTTGAAAATGATGACGATCCAGACAAATACGGTAAACTGGATAAAAATGTCCAACAAGTGGGCGGTGGTCTATTATTGGTCTCACAATTCACCTTGATGGCAAAGACCGATAAAGGTCGTCGTCCTGATTTTGGTGGCGCGATGGCACCTGATGCGGCGCAAGCGTTGTTTGCACAGTTGGTTGATTACGCAAAGACGCAACATCCAACTGTTGCAACCGGTCAATTTGGTGCTGATATGCAAGTCATGAGTGTCAATGATGGACCATTAAACTTTTTATTAGAAGTAAATTAATCCATTAGAATGACTACTAAGTATCATGAATTTAAAGGTAAATGTCATCAAGCTGTCATAATTAAGTTCTTTAATAAAGGAACGCTTATCTGCATTTATTGCTGTTTTTATAAGCGCTATTTTGTCCTCTAACACTAAGAATACACTATGTCTAAAGAGCAAATTTTGATTGTTGAAGATGAAGATGCCATTCGTGAAATGGTCGTCATGACGTTAGAGATGGCAGGCTTTGATAGTTTGCAGGCGGCTGATGTGTCAGAGGCGCATCAACAGGTGGTGGATCATAGGCCAGCGCTGATTTTGCTAGATTGGATGTTACCGGGTGATAAAAGTGGTATTGATTTTTGCCGTATGCTAAAAAACGATGCGCTGCTCGCTGAGATACCGGTCATTATGTTGACTGCCAAAAGTGAGGAAGACAGTAAGGTACATGGTCTTGATGCAGGTGCCGATGATTATATGACTAAGCCGTTTTCTACCCGTGAGCTCATCTCAAGAATCAAAGCGGTATTGCGCCGTAGTAGCGCGCTAAGCGGCGACAAACCTATCAATATAGGCAAGCTAACTTTAGATGCCAAAAGTCAACGCTTTATGGTGGGTGATGATATCATCGATATGGGTCCGACAGAATACCGCTTATTGGCGTTTTTTATGAGTCATCCAGAACGTGCTTATACTCGTGCTCAACTGCTCGACCAAGTATGGGGCGGTAATGTCTATATCGAAGATAGAACCATTGATGTTCATGTAAAGCGTTTGCGCACCTTACTGCGTCCACATGATTGCGATACATTGATACAGACGGTACGCGGTACTGGTTATCGATTTTCTAGCCGTATCGAAAAAAGTTAATGGTTATTAATATGAGCATCGTAGGGTGTCGCCTCTCATTTAGAGCGACAATAGTAGAGAAGCAGTAAAAAATGACGGATAAATATAGTTGATCCAGTTTTAAAATAGCGCAGCACTACTGGGGTTAATTATTCGCAGCCTCTGCCTGCGCAGGCACAGCAAGCAAGCAAGAAAAATTAACCCCAGTAGTGATTTATAATATTTGTATTTCTTTTATTTAGGACTGACTATAAAAATGCCTATCCAAGATAATGAGCAAGATCAATTAGATTTAGCCATGCAACAAGATGCCACGGATCAACTTAAAAAAATTGGCAGTGCCTTACGAGCACTACGTGATGCCGTGATTTTGCTCAATGATGATGATGGGCTTGAATGGTGGAACCAAGCGGCGCAGGATTTATTATTGTTACAATCTACCGATAAAGGTAGGTGTATTTTTAACTTCATTCAAGTCCCTGATTTTCTTAAATATTATCAAGAAGCAACGACTCATATGGATGCCCATGAGGGCGTGCACCTCGTCTCGTGGCAAGATCCAAATCGTTATCTAAAGTGTGAACTGACACCCTTTGGCGATGAAAAAATACTGATTATTTATGATGTGACGCGCTTGCAGCATTTGGAGGGGATGCGCCGCGACTTTGTGGCCAATGTCTCGCACGAGTTACGTACGCCATTGACAGTATTGATGGGCTACCTAGAGAATTTCTCGCATCAACCCGATATGCCTGCGCATTGGCGGCGCGGTTTTGAGCTGATGACCCAGCAGACGGCGCGCATGAATAGAGTCGTCAATGACTTGCTGCTGCTATCGCGCATTGAAATCGAAGAAACGCATGAGTTTAATGAAATCGACATGACCAAGCTGCTGACTCATGTCTATGATGATGCACAGGCGTATAACCAAGAGTATAAGCACACCATTCATTTGCATATCGATACCTATGACGGGCTATATGGCTCAGAGATGTACCTAAATAGCGCATTGTCCAATCTGGTGATTAACGCCATTAAATACACACCAAAAGGTGGCAATATCTCTATCAGCTGGACTAAGACGCTTGAGGGCTGCCGATTTGCTGTTGAGGATGATGGTATTGGCATTGCCGCGCAGCATCTTATGCGTTTGACTGAGCGTTTTTATCGCGTTGACAGTGGGCGCAGCCGAACCACAGGCGGGACAGGGCTTGGACTGGCAATTGTAAAACATGTGTTATATCAGCACGAAGCATGCTTGCAAATTGAGTCCGTCGAAGGGGTTGGTTCGACATTTAGTGCGGTGTTCCCAAACAACCATGTACGATCTACTGCAATGAATTGATGCTTAATCCACTCTACTCCTTTTGCAAAAGTGGATAAGGGTTGACCGCACTACCATTAATATAAATCCCATAATGAACATGCGGCGGTGTGCCTTTAGCATTGCCGCTATCACCCACATAACCAATGGTATCACCGGCATTTACCCAGTCATTGGGAGAGAGGTCAGCATAGTCTTCCAAATGGGCATAATAATGTCCTGCGCCGCCTGGTCCAATCACGACCACCACACGACCGCCTAACGTATTCTCACCAACTTTGCTGACGATGCCTTGTGTCGTGGCTTGTATCGGTGTGCCACGCTCGGCAAAAATATCAATCCCTTCATGAGAGCGACCTTGGCTACGCGCAGCGCCCCACGTGTCTGTTAGATGCTGCTTGGGTAGCGGATTTGGTAGGCTGTTCTCTGTTGGTAGCGGTTGTTGCAATAGGCTGAGCTGCTGCCATTTTGCCATCACAAATGATTGGGTTTGTTGGCTGATACTTGGCAGTAATTTGTCAACTATGAATAACAGCATCAGCAATACTGCCGCCTTGATAAGTACGCCAATTGCGCGGCTGATAAACGTAGGCTTTGGTTGTTCGTGATTGCCATCTGCTTGCATCGACATCTCTTTTTCTGGTTATTCCTGTCATTTATATTATATAGATATTACCCTTTGCTCTTCGTATAGCATTGTTATATCTGGTTTTTATCCCCATAAATGAAAAGCTACTGAATCTAATGGCATCTATTATATAGTGGGTCCTAAATAAAAGAAGTGCAAATGCTATCAATCACTACTTGGGTTAATTTTTCTTGCTTGCTGTAGCTAGCCGACAGAGGCTGCGAGCAATTAACTCCAGTAGTGTTGTGCTCCTTTAAAAGTGTATTAACTATAACGCTCTTTTTAAACGATCAAAATGGGCTATCATTTATGGCCAACTGGCTATGGTTAAATTTTTATGACGGCTGCTTTTAACATGACTGATACTGCGCTTGTTATCGATACCGAAACCGATCAAGGTCGGGATCCACGTCCTATCCAAGTGGCGACGATTAACGTAGCCACGGGTTTTGAGTGGATGAAATACTTTAATAGTGGGCGCTCGATATCGCCGGTTGTGATTAGAGTCCATGGCATTACCGATGACGATGTGGCTGGGCTTGAGCGTTTTGAGCTTGAGCAGTTTGAATTGCCTGAGTACCTTATCGGTCATAATGTACGCTTTGACTGGCGGGTGATTGGCAGTCCTTCCGCTAAGCTAATTTGTACCGTTAGGCTGGCGCGCGCCGCGTTTCCAGAATGGAGCGCCTATGGTCAGTCCAAATGTATTGAGCAATTATTGGGCAAGGGCGAAGCAAGTAGTATGACGATTGCCGCTCATGATGCGCTCGGCGATGCTCGTATGTGTTATCTGCTATATCAGGCTTGCTGCGAGCGTTTAGAGATTGCGCCAACTGATTTTGCGGCAGCGCATGCTATTGCCAATAAAGCCAATCCAGTCGGTAAAATGCCCTTTGGTAAACACAAAGGTATGCCGATTAAAGACGTCCCTATTAGCTATGTCAAATGGATGCTTGGTAATATCCATAATATGCAGCCGTCGCTTTATTCTGCATTGACCAAACGCGTCAAGGCAGAAGCGGCAAAAAACGTGAAAGAATCAATAGACAAATCCGTAATTAAATAGGCTCTGAAGTCTATTGATTCTTTAGCCAATCAATCGCCATTTGCCACAGTTTTGGTGCTTTAGCATTGGTCCTGCTGCTAAAATAACGCATGTGACCGATGCTACTAACACCAAAATCTTTGGGATCTAAAAAGCGTTTTTCTACTGGCATTTTGGTAAATACCTGAATCATATCATCCATATTTTTGCTATTGGCAATCTCATCATCACTAAATCCTAGCCACAATGCTGGCATAGCAATCTCATCATAAAAGTGCGTATGTATGCTTTTTCCAAAGGCGGTCTTGATATAACCTGCGCCATTACACCACTCGCGCCACTGACGAGCGACGCCGCGCGGTAGCGGTTCGCCCATGCCGATTTTATCCGATGGCGTGTAGCCTAGCGTCAAGTTAGTAAGTGGAATAAATGCCGCCATAAAACCCATGGCTTTGAGCTTGTAAGGCATGTCCATGTTTTTGATGCGACCCGATGAGCAGGCGACATTAAATACTGAAGCAATAGACTGGTAATTTGGCATCAAGCCAATCAGCTGACCACCGGCGCTATGACCAATCAAATGATAAGTGGCATCGGTAAATTCATCTTGCAAGGCATCAAGGACGGCTGGCATGTCATGGCGACCCCAACTGATTAGAGATGCATCACATTTTGCCAAATCAGTGGACAATGACTCTCCGATACCTTCATTGTCAAAAGTCAGTACGCCAAAGCCATGCTCGGCTAAGTAAGTGGCAAAGTTATGATAAAACTGACGTTTGATACCCGTCGCTGGCGCTATCATGACGGCCGTCTTTACAGGCGTTTTGGGACGATAGACAGTCGCGGCCAATGCCTGATTGCGATCATTCATGATGCTTAATGAATAAGCCTCGGTTTGAGTAATAGTAGAGCTATTTTCCATGGTTTAACCTTGATATATTATTATCGTTTTTAATCGATTTTATGAATGAGCTTTGCTAGTAAATATCGCCTGCTATATTTGCAATAAGCTGCCAGTGCGCAGTCTTAAAAATGTAGTAATTGCGTAGTGATAAATCGTTGCGCCCGCGTGATAGCATTGCTTATGTTAAAATAAATCTCAGTAGGGAAGGCGCTCAAATATGACTTCTAAGTTCTATCCCCATTTATCTTGCATAATATGATGTATAAAGACTGGAATGAATAACTATTTTGACTATTTAATATGTACGGATAAACAGGCATTAATAAACACGTTCTTAATAAAAACAATTGATATAAAAATTAAGGAAGCTATATGCAAATGAAAATTAACAATGACACGTATGAAGTGATTACCAGTCAAGATATTACTGATATCGAAAAAGCCGTGGATAAATCAGCGTTAACCATGCCGCTGGTGGCAGTCTATTGTGGGTCGCGTTTGGGTAATGATGTCATATATGAGCAAGCCGCACGAGAGCTTGGGATGGCGTTAGCAGACAATGGCATGGGCTTGGTATACGGCGGCGCAAGTATCGGGCTGATGGGCGCAGTGGCTGATGAGGTGATTCGAGGCGGTGCAGAAGCAGTCGGTGTTATTCCAACCTTTATGCTCAAGCACGAAATTGCTCATGAGCAGCTGACCCGTCTACATCTGACGGATACTATGCATACGCGTAAAACAGTGATGGCAGAATATGCCGATGCCTTTATCACTTTGCCGGGCGGGCTTGGTACCTTAGAGGAAATCATGGAAATCGCCACTTGGCGTCAGCTGTATCAACACGAAAAACCGATGATTATTTTAAACATCAACGGTTTTTATGATCGTATGATTGAGCATTTAAAATATACCACTGAGCAAGGGTTTATGAAGCAAGAAGATCTTGAGCGCTTGGTAGTATGTAATACGATTGGTGATGCCATTGATTTACTGCAGACGATGGTCAAAATAGATGCCGCTGTCAATACAGAAAAGATGGCTGGCAACTAAAAGCAAATATATAAGCAAATATGAAAAAGGGAGAGAAGGGCTAAAATAAGCCCTTCTCTCCCTTTTTTTGTCCGTTAATTAAAAACGTCTTTCTTAAGTATAGTTAACATATCTCAAAAACGCTACAGTGCTGCTGGTATAAATTTTTTGCAGCCTCTGTCTGCGTAGGCACAGCAAGCAAGAAAAATTAATATCAGCAGTACTTGATGTATCGATATTACTTTTCCCTGACTATACTAGTATTATCTGAATCATTGCTTGAACCATTATTGGTACTTAAATCCTCTAGCGTTTTCTCGCGAATACCGCGATTGACGCCTGCCATTGCCAGCGGAAAGCCACGCTCTTTTGCCAAATCACGGGCGACTGCCTCAATGGCAAGACTGTCGTTGTGCGCCAGATACGCCCACTCATGAGCATAGCGATTGCGGTTCACGGGCGTATCAAGTTCAATCAAACCAAGCTCGCTCAATTCATCAACGATTTGATCTGCCGCAATTAGAGTTGAAGATGCTTTGACATTTTCAGCACGGGCATAGCGAATATTAGAGTATAAGCTCACATCAGCGACCCGCAGCGTATCATCCTCACCAGGAATTTGCTGCCCACCGTATAAAGCATTGCCGACAGTACGGGCACTATGAAAGGTCGGTACAAACTCTGCCACATAATCGATCGCTTGTTGGCTACGCGCTTGTAGTGGTGCTTTGTCCCAACCATCTTCGATATAGTGCACGTATTGCGGCGGCAGTTTTGGTTGGGCGCTGTCTTTGCTTGAAGCCACCAAGCCATCATTGAACAGCGTGATAAAATTACTCATGCCATGTATCTGAAAATAGCCACCCGGATAGGGCGTTAGTTGTGCCATCCCTTCTGGTGTACCGCGATTGCCATAAACAATAATCTCTGGTATCTGTCCACCGGTATCTTCCCAATGAGTGATATAAGAGGATTTAAACTCTACCATACGCGTGACTTTGACACCGACCATATCATCAATCACCCCTGTACGAAAACCACAGGCATTGACGAGGTAATCGACTTCGATGGACTCGGTTTTGCTATGAGATTGCGCTTTAGGATCTAAACCAGCGCCTTGCTGATAATCAATACGCCATTTGGTCACATGATGATCAGCGTTTGAGCAGTTTTCACAATCGACCGGCATGACCTGCTTTACTTCAGTATCAGTAAAGACATGCGCATGCTCATAACCATCTAATGCCAATTGCGCCGATGCTGCCAAGCGGAAAATATTCCAGCCATATTCTTGTACCACAATCAGCGGAAATTTAACCTTATTTAAATCCAAATACTTTGCAACCGGTATTATCCATTCATCAACGGTAGTTGGCACAGTCACTTGCTCACGCTCAGACAATGCAATCAGTTGATCATGGCTATAGAGCTGATAATACTCTTCTGGTTCACCCAGTACTTTGTTATTGGCATCTTGAGCAATCAGCTCACGATACGCATCGGTCAATATCTCAAGCCGCGGTAGCAAGTCTTCGGGCAAACCCTCATCACGAGTCGGCACCGCAAATACGGTCGGGCGTACATCAATGGTATAAGGATAAAGACGTAAAATATCGATACACTGCTTGAGGAGGGCGACGCAGTCCTCGTCAGGAATTTCGCGATAGAGATTGCCACCAGCATGCAAATGGCACATAGGCGGACCATCAATCAGCGATTTGTTTTTTTCAAACACGTAAGTTTCAAGCCCTAACGCCGCCAATCGAATGGCAATGGTTGCCCCTGCTGTACCACCACCGAGGATACCGACACGTTGGGTCGCAAGTACTTGATTGTTCATAAGAGAATGAGTCATTGTCGAGGTTATATCCTTAATAGCATTTGCATCAAGTGGTACTTAAATTGGTGCTGAAAAGTGGTACTTAACTGGTAATTAACTGGTAATTAGCATAGTCATGAGATGGCTTATAAGTATTGATATGCGTGCAGAGGCAGTCAAGTTCAACAGTGATAATAAACCCCAATGGTCACATTAGGCATTGTGTAGTCATGCTTAATTTCTATAGCGATATTCTACAAAAAACATCAGTCAATAAGAGGGCAAATTGGTAAGTGCATACATGATTTTTGTCAACGTTTAACCCAAAATTCTATTGGGTATAAAATGATTCAATCAAGACAATATCTTTAATGCAGTCTAAAAGCCTCATCCTACTACTAGCATAGGGGGTAAGCAGATTTGCTTTATCTTAAAGCGGCTAACTATTGATAGTATTAAGTGTTTTTGTTTGGCGAAATTGTAATGTTTATGGGCTTTTGTAAATTTATATAAGGACAAGAATAACAGCTATAAACCCTATGCTATATTTAAAATCTCAATAATGGGTTTAAGATATTTGATTAGGGCTTAAATCCTAGAGCGATGAGAACGATTTAATAACAATTAATAATCTATGATGACAATGACAAGGAAGTGATTATGAAACATATATTTTTATTATCTGCTTTTAGTGGCGTGTTAGCGCTTAGCGGTTGTTCAACACTCAATAATATGGTCGGCAATGACGACTCTGGTATGCACGACGTGCAAGCCACCAATAAAAATACAGCACCGGTCATGAGTAAAAACGGCATGTTGGTTGATACTAGCAACCATATGACCTTGTATACCTTTGATAAAGATTCGATGAATAGATCAGAGTGCGGCAGCGCTTGTATGCTAGTTTGGCCAGCATTTATGGCACCTAGTGATGCTAAAGCCTCAGGTCAGTTTGCAGCTTTCCAACGTGAAGACGGTAAGTATCAATGGGCGATGAATGGCAAGCCTTTGTATTTTTATGCCAATGACGTCAATGTTGGGGATAAAGATGGCGACAATAAACTTGGCGTTTGGCATATCATTAGAACCAAGTAAAGGCTAAACATAAAGCTTAATTTTTCTGATCAAAAGCAGCTATCTGATGGCTGCTTTTTACTACAATATTTTTGACTGATGATTGCATTAAAAGAGAATAAGATTCGTTGTTGTGATTTTATATTATTTTGCTTTATTCTTCGTAGTTGCTTTTTTCTCAATAAGCTCACCATCGATTTGAATGGGTACTTCTGTTGTAATGCCACTTGCAAAAGCCGTCATGCCATAAGCAGCGCGGTCGATAGTACCGGTGGCACGAAAACCGATAACTGGCTCTTTGGTCATCGGGCTATTGGCTATTTTATTCAAAGTCACATCTAGGGTCAGTGGCTTGGTTTGACCGAGCATGGTAAAATCACCCGTGACTGTGGCTTGTTGTGGATTTCTAAATGTGACGTTAGTCGATTTAAAAGTTATGGTTGGATATTTTGCCACATTAAAAAACTCATCTTTTTTCAAATGAGCATCTCGAGCATCCCAATTGGTATCAATGCTGTCAGTGGCAATGGTGAAATTCATATTGGCTTTATTGGGTGTTTTGATATCGTAATTGACCATACCTTTGACATCATTAAAATGACCCATAGTCGTCGAAAACCCTAAATGATTAACCGAAAATCCGACACGGGTATGGGAGTCATCTAGCTGCCATTGAGTTGGCAGCGCCGCACTTGCTAGTGTTGTCATCGCAATTGCTGAGCCAAATAGAACAGCTCTGATACTGTTTTTTGCTATTGTATTTTTCATTATCTTCCTCTTATTAAATGTTAGTATTTTATATGCATTGACAAGTACAGTACCACTACTGATTAAATAATATTATTAAATTAATCTAAAAAATTGATAGTTATTGATTATATTATCTAATATTGAATTATACTTTGCTCGTATGTCGTTCTCAATACTATCCACGTTTTAGTGACAAATCAGTACTGATAATGCTTATAACTGCTGCTTGCATCAAACGCCAAAAACCGGTAAAATCGCGGTTTAATTTTCCCGCTGGGGAAAGGCTAAGCGAGCAGAGGTGTGGTATTGGGTACTGGAATAAGCCAGTGACGCAGTTGCCAGACTGAAAGATGTCCTTAGTGCCTCAGTTACGTATGTCATCGTTTGTTGAACGCATCGTTAAAAATGCTGTTTTGCAAAGGCGTTGTACATACATCGGACATAGAGAGTTTCTTATGCGTAAAGATATCCATCCTAATTACCAAGAAGTTTTATTTCACGACACAAACGCTGACGTGTTCTTTTTGACTCGTTCAACCGTTAAGACCAAATCTACTCGTGAATATGAAGGGTCAGAATATCCATACTACCCACTTGATGTTTCAAGTGCGTCGCATCCATTCTATACTGGCGAGCAACGTAAAACTTCTACTGAAGGTCGTGTTGCAAGCTTCAACAAACGCTTTGGTGCGTTTGGTGGCCGTAAAAAAGCGGCTGATACTGACGCTGCAGAATAATTCACACGTATTGCGTGATATTATTTTGAGCATGTGTTTTCTTAAACATGCACAGCAATAGTATTAAGAATATAAAAAACCGCTGACTATTCAGCGGTTTTTTTTGTTTAAATTTTTAGAAGTAACTGCTTAACGGCTCTTACTCAGTCAACTCAGCATCAGAAGGGTTCAGTAACTGTATAATCAGCTCTGACAATTGCTGCGCCCAATAGCCATACATCAGGCTGCTTGGGTGAAAGCCGTCGCTTGCAAACATCACCTTGATATCGATGGGTGTGCCATTAGAGTGCTCTGCTATCATGCGTGGAAAATCCGTTGCCATATAAGTAACGTTGTCATAAGTCAGGCAGGTTTGCTGCAATATTCCGTCAAGGATAGACGCTTTTGCGCCAACAAAGTTATTGAGCGGAGTAGGTATCGCCGGCATTTGTGCCATCGGCGGTAGACTCAAAAAAACCAACTCGCGCACGCCAAACTTACGCTGGGCAATGGTAATAATATCTTTGATTTGCTGATGCCACCTGTCTACAGACACGCTACTTGTTGTATCATTAACACCGACACTCAATACCATGATATCGATAGGCTCGCTTGGCGTTGGCATGATATATAAACGGCGCAAAATATCAAAACTGGTATGTCCTGTTGTCGCTTGTAGGGACCAGCACAGCGCCTCAAATTGATCGGAAATAGTAGCCTGCTTTTGCAAGATAGGGATGAGCTTGCCAACGAGCGCTTCTTGCTGCGTCTCACTACCGACGCCAGCGGCTGCCGAATCACCAACGATCAAAAGGTTTAATGTCTGCTTGGGCTGAGCTGATGGCTCGCTATTTCCTTTTCCCAGCTGCACAAACCCATGTCTTTCTCCATTTGGCTCGGGCAAACGGACAGTATCACGCTTGATTTTGCGACCTTGATAAAGATACACAGGAGCAAACAAGACATCCTTTGCGACAGTGGCTAATTTATTCTGTATTTTTTTAGTAGCTACCATCCTGCACGCTCCCGAATAGTGGTGAGACTGTCTTCAATTAATAATGTGCCATCAATATAAACATCACGTAGTAGGTTGTCTGCACCGGCGGGCAACTCATCAAATTTGATGGTTTTTAGCTGCTTTTTACTATTTTCAACCAAAGCTAAACGTCCTTTTTTGGAGCGTTTGGAGCGACTGGTAATTGGGTCTTTATAGATGTCTTTCCATACGCCATCGATAGAGATGGCACTGGCTTTCATCGCCCAACTCATGGTATCGAGGTTGACTTGTTGCAGTAGCCCGCCGCCCATACCAAAGGTTACATTTTCGGCGCTAAAACCGGCTTTCATCACCACATCGATAATCTTGCTCAAGCTTTGCGGACTGATGCCATCACCTTGGATAACACGCACATAGTCGGGTAGAACTTTATAGCCTTTACTATTGGTCGTTGTACCGAACTTTACTGCCAAACGCTCTAATGCTTCGCGGACCACTTTAGCCGGATCGCCACTGTCTGGTCTGATGACCAAGGTACCGCCCATGTTTTTGACATTGTCTTTTAGGCTGCCACCCCAAATATTGTCAATGGCATTCCATAAGTCGTAGCTGTCAGAAACCACAGAAAAGCTTTTACCTTCGCCGCCGAATTGCTCAATCATATTGGCAAAGGCAGCGGTTTCACCCTCGCGTCCCCATGCGGTCATCGTACTATGCTCAGCAGCCGGAATAGAAAAAGCAGGCATGTCTTTATCCATTTGATACCAGCGACTGGCAGCTACCAAAGCGGTCATCGAATCGGTACCGGCAAAATTGACCAAATGGGCGAGACTGCCGATGGCGACCGACTCTTGGCTAGAAGCACCGCGTGAGCCAAAATCATGTAAGCGAAAAATCAAGGAATCGCTATTGTCTGCCGATTTCTCTAGCGCTTGACGAATGATACCTTTGCAATAGTGCGAGACACTAGCGACGGTTGACGGATACCAAATCGCGCGTAGCAGCGCTGTTTCAATATAGCTTGGCAACCAATAAAACTCAGGGTCGGTATTGATGACTTGGCAGACGACATTCGATACAGGTACGATGCTGCCTTCAGGTATGGCTTCGATGCGTAGTGGCAAATAACCACCATGCTTATCAACCAATCGCTCCCAGCCAGCACGGTTAAAGGTCAGGCCATGCGCTTGAATCATCGCTTCAGCTTCATCAATATCTTGATGGGTAATGGGGGTGCTTAAGTATTCTTTAATAAACGCTTGCAAACCAAAAAATACCACATCATAGTCGCCTTTACGCGCCTCAATATAGCTTGAGAGATACTCACTACCTTTTGGATATTGCACCCAATGTGAGGTTTTATAGCTGTCGCTATTTAGGATTAAATTATTCAAATTACTGGTGTACATCACAGAACTCCTCTGCTTTGAGATGCCGCAACGATGGCGGCGATGAGCCTTTACCGTCTATCGGTTTGGGCGGGGAAAATTGTTAATAAAAAATTTAGTCGTCGTCTAATGAAATTTTACAAACCAACCATCTTGGTGATAATGGCATAATGGTCTTCAAACATCATGGTGGCATCAAGCTCAGCAAGCGGTAACCAAAACGCTGTGGCTGCGTCATCGCCGCCTTTTACTTTTGGCAAGCCTTTTGGGTCGTTTTTTAGCTGAAAGTAAAATGCTTGAGTAATGGTGCGCCCACGTGCCGAGCGATACGGATCGTCAAAAGTATGCTGACTGTGACAAGAGCCGCGCAAGACCGGTTCAGGAACTTTAAGACGAGTTTCTTCACGCAATTCACGGAGACAGGCGTCAAAGAGCGTCTCTTTTGGATTCAAGAACCCGCCCGGTAGCGCCCACAATCCGCGCCCTGGCATACTACGGCGTTCAACCAGCAAGATATGCCCTGATTGTACGACTAGCGCATCGGCAGTCATAAAGGTTGGCGGATAAGGGGCAGATTCCCATTGTCTTTTATATTTATCAACAAAATCTGCTTCTTCATGCAGCTGTTGATAATCGTCGGTCTTTTTAAAATTATTTAGGACTTCGCGCGTTGATTCGGGGGTACGCTCGGGCGTTGGCGTGGCACCCATCAAATAGCTGTCGCGTATAGGCGTTGCGGATAAATTATGATAATTGGGCACAGAGACTGATGCCCAGTTGGGGAATAGCGATAAATAATACGATGAGCTGTCTTTTGAATGACCAATCAGACCGATATCAGTCTGTAAGTCACCAGTGACAGATTTGACGCCCGCTTGCACATATTGTAGCCAGCGCGTGTCATTGTAGAGTGCATCATCGAGCCCGACGCAATGTATACGTGCCGCATCTGCTGGCGAGTAGGCATTCTTTATCATCATCGCACGCTCATCGACACTAAACGGATTGCGCAGACTACGGGGCAAATTTGCAGAACCAATCAGCATAATGACGTTATCAGCACGCTTTAATGCTTCATCAACGACTGCTTTATGACCACAGTGAAACGGCTGGAAACGACCGATAAATACCAAATAACGATAGTGTTTGTTTTTATCTGAATGTTGATCTGATGAATCACTCATATACGCCACTTTCCCACTGCTAATATTTCATTGATTAAAAAAGTAATGCCGCCAATACTGCCACAGCATAGGAGTTGCTGACAAGTGTAAAGATGTTTAGGGGTGTGTCATTATTGGCTATATTGGCTATATTGGCTATTGTCTGTATTAAGTTTTGCTCAGACAAATAAGTACGCGACTCTGTCAAGTGGCATGTTTCTCAATCCACGCGGCGACTGTTGGCCACACCTCCTTAGTAGCAGGGCGACTATTTAAAATACGGCTGTGACTATAATCGTCTAGGTCACCATGACCGAGCGAGTACTCACGAAAGGTATTCGCATGATTGTTAAAATCATTAAACAGTGCGCGACACCCCAAAGTGGGTGAGATAAATCTGTCACCTTTTGCACTAATAGCATATATGGGTATGGTAATGGTTGGCATATGCTGTCGGTAATCAAAAGGCTGATTATCAGCAAATGTATATGGCGCTCTGTTCTTATTCATATCGCTTTCATTCATATCGCCTTGTTTTATAAAACTACTGTGAAAGTTTTTACGCAAGTTCCAGTTGTACCACTGACTCATGGTGTAGTAGCTTTCATTGAAAGGACCGAGCTTGAGTTTTTTGGCAGGGATATAGCCAAGCAGCCGCGTTAGTAGTTTTACCACAAGAATTTTAACGTAGCTGATTGGGTTTGACGCCGCACCATAGGCTTGGCAGGCAAACATACTGGCGCTATTAATTTTGTCGATATAGTGTGGGTTTTGTATCAAAAACATGGTTAAACCAATCCCGCCGCCGCTATGAGTGACGCAGTGTAGGTTGTTGAGCTTGAGTGCCTCAAAGAAATATCGAAAAGTAGCTTCATAGTCATAGGTTGCGACGGTTTCGAAGTTAAATTTATCTTTTGGTGTTGAGCTTGCGCCATGAGCGCGCCACTCCATGATATAGCAGTGATGTCCCAGTATTGCCAAGTATTCCGCGATTCTTAAGCAGGTTTTTTTGTCCGAAAAAGTGCCATGAGTTAAGAAAATATTTTGAGCTTTATGAGTAGTGCAATCAGCTAAATGGGGCTGTTTTTCACTATCAAAGATATGCCAAATAGCGATTTGCACATTATCTTTTGTTCTTACAAATGTTAGGTTTTCAGTCAACATATAAGGCTCTCTTAAGACTTAGATTTCTGAGCAAAGTTCTTTAGCTGCTTTTATTGCATATACAAGATTTTCACTGCATTCAATGCGTTATAGACTTGATAAGTCAGCTTACTGTCTTTATATACAATGAAGATACGGTCAGCTCACTATAAATGAGTATCATGAAAGATAGCCACTGCTAATTCGCACCGCCACAGTCGGAATAGTCGACTAAGTGCGCTATAATGAGCCGTATAAATAGACAGCTATTATGGTTAAAGCAATAAAACGATAAGCCATGGTGGTTGCTAACACATATTCCCTTGCATTGACGACACAAGAGGCGGGTACACAGCACGCTGGTGTCATAACACAGATAGGACGCATTATGAGTGAACACAACCCAACGGATACTCAAGTAGAACCTGCTGCCGATTACGAGTCAGCGTTAGATACTGAGCAAACGGAAGCCAAAAGTAACATTACCATCACGGAAGCCGCTCAAGGTTACTTAGCAGACTTACTATCCAAGCAAGACACCGATGGTATTGGTGTACGTATTTTTGTTGAGCATCCGGGCACACCGCGTGCTGAGTGCTGTATGGCTTACAATCAGCCGGGCGAAGAAGACAGTGCTGACCTGAAATTTAGCTACGATAATTTTTCTGCCTTTATTGAAGCGGCATCAGTGCCTTATTTAGAAGATGCGGTTATCGACTATAATAAAGACCGTTTTGGTGGTCAGCTGACTTTCCGTGCGCCAAACTCTAAAGTACCAAAAGTCGGCGCTGATGCCAGTGTTGAAGAGCGCATCAACTATGTATTGCAGTCTGAGATTAACCCAGGATTGGCGGCTCATGGTGGTGATGTGCAGTTACTTGAACTGATTGATGAAGAAGGTATTGGTTTGACTGCGGTATTGAAGTTCGGCGGCGGTTGTCAGGGCTGTTCAGCGGTTGATATGACCTTGCGTCAAGGTGTTGAGGTGCAACTGAAGCAGCAAATACCCGAGCTGACGCAAGTGATTGATGAGACTGACCATACTCGTACTGAAAACGCGTACTATAAATAAGAATGCTTTTATAAATAGAGGCTAATTATCGGTTAGAAATACGAATAGAATGCTTGCTTTTTTTATCGCTTATGAATTTTTGTCATTAAGTGACAGATAATTTGCTATTCTTTTCATAAAAAAGTTGAGTTATGATTAACTCAGCTTTTTTTATGCCTATCGTTTAGCGATAGCTATAGTCAGTGAAAAGTAATATCGACACATGATGTACTGCTGGTATCAATTTTTCTTGCTTGCTGTGCCCATGCAGACAGAGGCTGCAAAAAATTTGTACTAGCAGTACTGTATTCTTTTTAAAATTAATCGACTAAATAACGCTAAGTATTAGGCTTGATTGGTTAAGCAGAGAGCACGCGTTTGGCAATATCTTGATAATCTTTTGACGCTAAACGTGGACCGAACTGTTGAATCACTTGCGCGGCAACTGCGCTGGCAAGACGACCACATTCTGGCAAGCTATATTGCTGTGATAAAGCGTATAGAAATGCACCGGCATAGTTATCACCGGCACCATTGGTGTCGATGACACTATCGACTGCTGGCGTAGGAATGTCATAAATCTCAATATCAGAATCATCATCTTTTTGATGAGCAATCACCGCCCCATTTGCACCGTCAGTAACCACTGCAATTTGGCAATACTCAAGTAGCGCACGCGCCGCTGATTTGTATTCTTTTTCATCGGTGAATAAACGCGCTTCTTCACTATTGCAAAATATCACGGCTACCTTGTTGCCAAGCATATTCAGCAAACCGTCTTTGGCGAATTTTACGACGGCTGGATCAGCAAAGCTAACGGCAATCTTTATGCCATTTGCAGCCGCTTGCTGACGCAATTGATCCATCGCTGGCTGAATGCCTGCAGACATGGCAAGGTAGCCTTCCAAATACAACCACTCAGCTTGAGTTAAGGCATCAAAGTCAACGTTATCAGCGGTGATATCGCTTGAAGTACCTAGGAACGTCTGCATGGTGCGCTCGCCATCTTCGGTGACCGCAACCACACATGAACCCGTCACGCCGCCTGCATGAATGGACTGTGCAGAGGTAGCAACGCCTGCTTCATGTAAGTCTTTTAGATAAAACTCACCTTGCTTGTCATCACCAACGCGGCAGGCATAAAAAGGTTTGCCGCCCAAACTTGAAAAGGCGACCATCGTATTGGCCGCTGAACCGCCGCCCGCTTGTTTTGATGGGTCGATTTCGGCCAGCTTGAAATACGCCAATAATTGCTGTTGCTCTTCAATATCTGCCAGCGTCATATTGCCTTTGGTCAGCTCAGTCTCTTCTAAAGCTGCATCTGATAACAGATATTCGTGGTCAACCAGGGCATTACCTATCGCCATTACATCGTACATTGCGTGTCTCTCCTCAATAAATTTATAAATGTGTCTGTTGTTTTTATCTAAAAGCTATTCAGCTTGCAGCTCAAGCAAGCGCTGATAAAGCGCATTCTTTTTTACGCCAGTAATATCAGCAGCCAAAGCAGCGGCTTTTTTAACCGACAAATCCTCTAGTAGACGTTGCAATAATTTATCATGAATACTGATATCGTCATCATCTTGGGCGACGTTAGCGCCAGCGACTACCACCACTATTTCACCGCGCTGCTGATTGTCATCCGCTTTGACAAATTCAACCAAAGCGCCAAGGGTACTCTTATTGACGGTCTCAAAGGTTTTGGTTAATTCACGGCAAAACGTCACTTCGCGTTCAGCACCAAATACAGTTGCCATATCTTCTAAGCTTGCAATAATACGGTGCGGCGCTTCGTAAAATATCAAGGTTTCAGTACGAGAGTGCAATGCTGCCAGCTGCTTTTGGCGACCATGGGTTTTTGCTGGCAAAAAACCAATAAAGCTAAAGCGGTCTGAGGGCAAGCCTGCTACAGACAGTGCCGCAATGGCAGCAGAGGCACCAATAATAGGAGATACGCGAACACCAGCCGCATGTGCTGCCTGTACCAATTGGTAGCCTGGGTCACTAATGAGCGGCGTGCCAGCATCACTAATCAAAGCAACAGAATGACCTTGTTCAATCATCTCAATAATTTTGGGTGTTTGAATGGCGCTGTTGTGCTCATGATACGCCCATAGCTTATTATGACCTTTTTGCTTAACGGTGCTATCAGTATCAAGGTCGGCATCATTTTTATTATTGTGCGCCGTTACTTCTTCGGTATCATCACTCTTATTGCCTTTGGTGTTGATGCCAAAGTGTGATAACAGCTTACCTGAGGTTCGCGTATCTTCGCAGGCAATGATAGCAACTTGCTTTAAGACGTCAATCGCATGCGGTGTCATGTCGCTCAGATTGCCAATCGGCGTGGCAACGATATATAGACAAGCTGGCATCGCAGTAGGGCTAGACATGAAAACCTCGGGTCATTAAGATATTAAATAAAGAATATGGCGCACTGACTGATAAAACTGGCTAACAACATTCAACATTAAAGGCAAAAGTGCCTTATCAAAAAAGGCAAAAGTGTCCCATCAAATAAAGTTTAAGCACAGCATAAAAAACCACACCAGCATCTGCACGCGAAAGTGGTTAGTTTAGCATGATGTGCTATGATAATTCTGAAATGTTGAGCAGACTGATAGACGTCATGGCAAATGATAAACCTTTAATGCTAACTTCTCCAAAGCAGCGCCAAGGCAGTTATTTTGAGCAGCAGGCGTGTGAATTTTTGCAGGGACAAGGGTTGATTTTGATTGCGCAAAACTGGCAACAGCCCAAAGTTGGCGAGCTTGATTTGGTGATGTTAGAAAAAGGACAAGCGTGGTCGATACTGGTATTTGTGGAAGTACGGCAAAGACAGTACTCAGATTTTGGTGATGCGGCACTCAGCGTCACAGCCGGCAAGCAGCGCAAAATTATCAAAGCAGCACGTTACTTTTTACAGCAAAACCCTCGATATCATTATTATGAATGCCGGTTTGATGTGATTGCTTATAATACAGTCAATAAAAATGAGACAGATGTCACGTTGGATAATCAACCAAATCAACGGTTCGAGAACAATCGGCCTGAATGGCTGCAAGGCGCATTTATCGCGTCAGCTTGGTCATAAAGCTGGTTTGGGATTTATTTAAGCGTGGCTAATTTTATAATGTCAAAGCATATTAAATGAAGTAGTCGTTACCAAAAGCCTAACTGTAAGCAGTAAAAATTCAGTAGAGTAGCGGCACTACAAGAATTTTATTGAATCAAGTTTTTGTCATATTTGTTAAAATAAAAACCATTAACTGTTGCTATTATTTATTATGACTACTCATGTACTAAGAGGTAAATCATGACACAGATGCATCTGCGCACTGCTATTTTTGGCTCACCGCGCCGTAACGTGATAGGTATTATATTAATGTCGAGCGTGGTCACAACGGGCTGTACCACCAACTATTTGACCAATAGTACAGAAGGTACTTATGGCGTGCCCATGACCGAGCGCACCATTCCGCAGCGTCTGCTTGATCGTAGTATTGAGCATACCGTCAAGATTAATGTTTATGGCTTGCAAGAAAATTTGCAGCAGACCAGTCGCATGAGTATTGATAGCTTTAATAGTATTGTATTACTGACCGGCGAAGTGCCAACTGAGGCAATCAAGGCAGAAATTAGTAAAGTCGTCGGTTCCATGCCAGACGTTCGCCAAGTCTACAACGAGCTGACAGTTGGAGCCTCAAAAGGCTATAGCCAAACTGTCCACGACGGTTATATCACATCAAAGCTGATGGCAAAAACAGCCGCTGCTGATGGGGTTAAAGCATCACAAATTAGAGCAGTGACCAATAATGGCGTAGTGTATATCATGGGTCGTATGACACCGACGCAGCAAAGCCACCTGATTGATATTGCCAATAGTACAGTTGGTATCACAGAATTGGTGCTACTGACCACTGTCGTCGACGATCGAGGCGTCAAGCTCGGTAACGATGACATCATGTATGAGGAAAATGTTGCCAACTCAGCCAATCCAACTAGAGTCGCAGTCGTGAATAACAGCGCAACGCCTGAAGGTAGCGGTTCTATCGCAGCAGATGCCACTATTAGTACCACACCTATTATAGTGACCGAGGATGGCTCGCCAGTTACCGAGCCTTCATCAAGCCCTTATATTGACCTGTATCAAACGCCGTAGATTGAAGGGGTTAAGTGATTCATAATGATAAGCTATCGTTAGTTTGTACTGGTTTTATTTTGAAACAGCACTGACAAGAACACTAAACACCCCTAACAGTAGCAGCACGATAAATCCGCCGTTACTGCGTAAAATATGTGTAGTCAAAAAATACTAACGGTAAATATAGGGAATGCACTGTTAGGTAAGATTATAAATGGTTATGACAGTATAATTGTCTGAATCATTGACGGAATGATAGTGATTAATGAGATGAAAATTGACTGAAATATATCAGGGATACTGCTATGAAGGCTTTAAATAATGATGTACAGCGACCTAAAGTAAGTATGCCCAAATTCGTACGCGTAGGGGTTACTGCGGCATTGGCAGTGGGCACTATTATGCTCGCGACGCAGCAAGCACAGGCGTTCTCAGCGCTTGCTATCGTTAATGGTATTACTGCAAATGGGGGTGTCGGGGTCAGTAAAGACATTCTGTATGGTGACGAGCCATTACAAGATTTGGATATTTATTATCCAAAGCCCTTAGCGCAGGCTATGAAAACCAATACCACTATCAAACAAGAGTATCCGATGGTGGTATTTGTCCATGGCGGCTCTTGGGAGAGTGGTAATAAAGAGGAATATGCCTTTGTCGGGCAAAGTTTGGCGCAAGCAGGTTACGTGACGGCGGTGATTAATTATCGTAAAGCCCCTGAGCATGTCTATCCTGATTATGTCGAGGATACGGCGCAAGCGATTGCGTGGAGCTATAAAAATGCCAAGCGTTTTCATGCCAATCCAGAACGTTTCGCAGTCGTTGGTCATTCTGCGGGCGCGTTTAATGCTGTTGCTGCAATCGCCAATGAGGATTTTTTAAAGCCTTATGGTATTAAGCCAACAGATATCAGTGCAGTGATTGGTATTGCCGGTCCTTATAGTTATGACTTTCGTAAATTTAGTAGCGTCACCGCTTTTGCAGCCGACGCGACACCTGATGAGGTGATGCCAGATCGTCAAATAAAAGGTGCGCAGCCGCCATATTTATTATTGACTGCTGAAAAAGACAAAGTCGTCTATGCGACCAATACCATCAAAATGACACAGGCATTAAAGGCGGCAGGTGTTACCGTGCAGACAAGTGAGATTAAAGGCGCCAGTCATGCCACCAGTATTGGCGCGATGGCACCACCACTACGCTGGGTCAATGATGTACGTGCGCAAGTATTAAGTTATTTGGACAAAACCCTCAAATAGGGGGCCTCATTAATAAGTCTGGCATGGCTATTGTGTTTATTTAAGGCTAACAATGGTTATGCACCGTTGTGTAAGACAGTACTGTAAGATGGTCAAACTCTTGTTATAATGTCATCACTTTACCTCTATACCCTATCCAAAACCTTAAGGCAGAATATTCTATGAGCATGAACGCTGACGATTTGATTGCATTTTTACAAACGCATTTTCCGGATGCCTTTATTCAAGCTGCCAATCAAGGAACTAAGTTTGATGTGCGTGTGGTTGATGCCAGTTTTGAGGGCAAACGCGCCGTGCAGCGTCAGCAAGCAGTTTATGCTTTGGTCAATGATAAAATTGCCAGTGGCGATATTCATGCGCTCAATATTCAAGCGTTAACGCCTGCTGAATGGGATGTTCAATCGCAAGGCTAGAGTTAGAGTAGTTCGCTTCTTATTTACGACTGGATTGTTTATTGTGAGCAAGTATTTTTGCCACTGATAAGCGATTCGGTTTTTCATTGTTTTTATACTTATCGTTAGGTTGTCACCTTTATGGATCAATTTTTAATCACTGGTAGTAGTCGTATTGCAGGGGAAGTTACCATCTCAGGCGCCAAAAATGCCGCTTTGCCGTTGCTTGCGGCTATGATATTGGCTGAGACGCCGACGACATTGCATAATGTGCCATCGTTGCAAGATGTGCGCACTTTGATTGAGTTGATTGGTGGCATGGGTATCAATATCCAAAAGCAGGGCGATACGGTAACGTGCGATACCAAGAGTATTGATAATTTTTATGCGCCTTATGATTTGGTCAAAACCATGCGCGCCTCAATTTTAGTATTAGGGCCATTGTTAGCACGTTTTGGTGAGGCTGAAGTATCATTACCAGGTGGTTGTGCGATTGGTTCGCGCCCTGTTGATCAGCATCTTAAAGCTTTTGAAGCGATGGGTGCTACTATTACGGTAGAAAACGGCTACGTAATCGCGCAAGCGCCAAAAGGCGGCAAGCTGTTAGGGTGTAAGTTCTCATTTGATATGGTGACGGTAGGCGGTACTGAAAACGTCATCATGGCAGCAGCCTTAGCTAAAGGCACGACTATTTTGGGTAACTGTGCGCTTGAGCCAGAAGTGGTTGACTTGGCCAATATGCTGGTCGCAATGGGTGCTAAGATCAGTGGTATCGGCACAGCAACCATGACGATTGAAGGTGTTGAGCGTTTGCATGGTTGCGAGTATTCAGTTGTGCCAGATCGTATCGAAACAGGCTCTTATCTTGCTGGTGCTTTAATGACGCGCGGTGACGTATTGACCAAGAATACCTCGGCGCTGTTATTAGCACCTGTATTAGAAAAATTTGAAGACATGGGTGCGATTATCACTACGGGTGAGGATTGGATTCGTGCGCAGATGAAAGGTCGACCAAAATCAGTTGATATTCGTACTCAGCCGCATCCAGGCTTTCCAACGGATATGCAAGCGCAGGTGATGGCGATTGCCTGTTTGGCTGATGGCACCAGTACTTTCATCGAAAATATCTTTGAAAATCGCTATATGCATGTGCCAGAGCTTAACCGCTTAGGAGCATCTATCCAAGTAGATGGTCATACTGCTGTGGTAAAAGGGGTTGAATGCTTTACAGCCGCGCCTGTGATGGCAACTGATTTACGCGCTTCTATGTCATTAGTGATGGCTGTTGCCGCTGCTGAAGGCGAGAGTTTAATTGATCGCATTTATCATATCGACCGTGGCTATGAGCACGTTGAAGACAAATTGCGTGCACTTGGCGTCAATATCGAGCGTATCAATAGCAACAATTAATATGGCTTCTTAAAACTTGTAACGTCAGTAAGGAGTAATACTGGTGTTATAATTTTAAAATAATTTTAAAGCCCAGCGTGATATTATTAAAAATGCCCTTTAGCGGCGACAACTTTCAGCACCATCAGCACACGGACCAGCGTTACTATGACTGAAGCAACCAACAGCTTACCAACCAGTGGTTTATTAAACGAAGTAAATGATGAGTTTTCAGGCTTAACACTGGCGTTATCGAAGGGTCGTATCTTAGATGAGACGATGCCACTTTTGCGTGCCGCTGGTGTTGAATTATTGGAAGACCCTGAAGCCTCACGCAAGCTTATTTTTCCAACCTCAAACCCCAATGTTCGCGTATTGATTTTACGCGCAAGCGATGTGCCCACCTATGTAGAGCACGGCGCCGCGGACTTTGGTGTGGCGGGTAAAGATGTGTTGCTTGAGCATGGTGCCAATCATGTTTATGAATTATTAGATCTAAAAATTGCTCAGTGTAAGCTCATGACCGCTGGTGTGAAAGATGTGCCATTACCAAATCGTCGCCTTCGCATTGCCACCAAATACGTCAATGTCGCTCGTGCTTACTTTGCAAGCCAAGGTCAGCAAGTCGATGTGATTAAGCTGTACGGCTCAATGGAGCTTGCGCCTTTGGTCGGTTTGGGTGATTTGATAGTCGATGTCGTTGATACGGGCAATACCCTACGCGCCAATGGACTTGAAGCACGCGATCATATCTGTGATGTCTCATCCCGTCTGATTGTCAATCAAGTCAGCTATAAGCGCAAGTTTGCACTGCTTGAGCCTATTTTGGATAGCTTTAAAAACAGCATCAGCAGCGCTTCATAAATCAGTGCATGATGGTGCCTTATCATAGATTGATAATATCAAGTATGGTCATACAAAATTCCAAACCAGTTTAACGCGCTAAGGAGAACATAGCGTGCTAAACTGGTTTTATTGTATTTGCTTGCCAGCGAATAAAAGCACCGTATAATCTGAACAAGATCAGTATAAGTAAGCGGGTATAGTTGATTCATTTTAAAAACGATACAGTGCTATTGGCTATAAATTTTTTGCAGCCTCTGTCACGCCTGCGAACAGCAAGCAAGAAAAAATTATAGCCAATAGCACGTTATTACAATCGTAGCGCTTTTATTTTGAACTGACTATATGTAAGCCCTCATATTATCCCTTTTACCGCCGTATCTATGCTCAAATATAGGACAAAGCCATGCGCCAATTAAGTACGCAAGACGCCGATTTTGACAGTCAGTTGACAGAGTTGCTTGCTTTTGAAACCGTTAATGATGCCGATTTACTCAAAACGGTAGATGACATCATTGCAAAAGTACGCCATGGCGGCGATAGGGTGGTTCTAGAATTGACACAGCAGTTTGATCAACATCCAGCAACGACAATACAAGCTTTGGAGTTGTCTCAAGAGGCGCTCGCTGAGGCATTTATCAATCTTGACGATGTCGTGAAGACGGCTTTGACCACAGCGGCGACGCGCGTACAGAATTTTCATGAGCGCCAAATACAAGAGACATGGCAGTATGAAGATGAGCTCGGCAATCGCTTGGGTCAAAAGGTCACAGCACTTGATCGCGTCGGTATTTATGTGCCGGGCGGTTTGGCATCTTATCCATCATCGGTATTGATGAATGCTATCCCTGCCAAAGTTGCTGGCGTCAAAGAGGTGATTATGGTCGTGCCCGCTCCAAAGGGTGTATTAAATCCTCTGGTACTGGCAGCTGCTCATTTAGCAAAAGTCGATCGGGTCTTCACTATTGGCGGCGCACAGGCAGTTGCCGCATTGGCATATGGCACTGAGACCATTCCAGCGGTAGATAAAATCACTGGACCGGGCAATAAGTATGTTGCTGCTGCCAAACGCGCGGTATTTGGTCAAGTGGGTATCGATATGATTGCCGGTCCATCTGAGGTACTGGTTTATGCAGAAGGCGAGGCACAAGACTGTGCTGATTGGCTTGCGATGGATTTATTGTCACAGGCAGAGCATGACCGTATTGCTCAAGCGATTTTTGTGACCACCAGCGAAAAGCAGCTTAAAGAAGTCGCTATTGAAATTGAAAAAGCCTTGGCTAAATTGCCCAAGGCGGATATCGCTCGTGATTCATTAAAAAATCGTGGCGCGCTTATCTTGGTCAAAGACCGCGAGGAAGGTATGGCGGTGATCAATCGCGTCGCGCCTGAGCATTTGGAGTTATCTGTTGATAATCCTGATGCGCTGCTTGATAGTATCCGTCACGCGGGTGCTATCTTTATGGGACGTCATACGCCAGAGGCAATCGGTGACTACTGTGCAGGACCGAACCATGTGCTACCGACATCGGGTACGGCGCGTTTTTCGTCACCGCTTGGTGTGTATGACTTCCAAAAGAAATCCTCTATTATTTATTGTTCTGAGACTGGTAGTAAGCCTCTCGCGCAGACGGCTGATATTTTAGCGCAACATGAGGACTTAGAAGCCCATGCGCGTTCAGCCCGCTATCGCTATAAGTCTTAGTCTTGTCATAACAATTTTTACAATAACAGCTTTTATAAATAGCCGCCTCTGTGATTAATAGTAGGATAGTTTATGAGTGAGTCAAAGATAGATACCAGACTTTGGTCATCTAAAGCGCGTAATTTATCGCCGTATGTTCCTGGCGAGCAGCCTCAGCATGACGATTTGTGCAAGTTAAACACCAATGAAAATCCATTTCCACCTTCACCAAAAGTCGGTGAGGCGATTACCAAAGTTCTAGCGCAGCAAGCGGATGATTTGCGTTTGTATCCTGCACCTGAGTCTGAAGAATTGCGCGGTGCATTGGCAGCGCTTTATGATCTTGACATGAATCAAGTGTTCGTTGGTAATGGCTCCGATGAAGTATTGGCGCTAGTATTTGCCAGTTTTTTCTTAAAAGAGCGCCCTATTTTAGCACCTGATATCAGTTACAGTTTTTATCCAGTTTATGCCAATACCTTTGGGATAGAGCTGGTACAGATACCATTAGAAGCAGATTTTAGTATCAGTCCTGATGCCTATCGTAGGCCTTGTAGCGGTATAGTTATTGCTAATCCGAATGCACCAACCGGTTTATTATTGTCGCTTGCTGACATCCGTAAGCTTGCAGGCGAGCACTCAAACTCAGTGATTGTGATTGATGAAGCTTATATTGACTTTGCTCAGTACGAGGAGGGAAGTGCAGATTCTCAGGTGTCAGCCGTTAGCCTCATCAATGAGTTTGATAATTTACTGGTGACGCAAACCTTTTCAAAATCACGCTCGCTCGCTGGATTGCGTGTCGGTATGGCGTTTGGTAGTGCCTCATTGATTGAAGCATTGACACGTATGAAAAATAGCTTTAACAGCTATCCGCTAGATAAGTTGGCACAAGCTGGTGCGATGGCCAGTATTTTAGATGTTGCATACTTTGAGCAAGCTCGCCAGCAAGTCATTGATTTGCGCACATCGTTGACTGCTGAGTTAACGGCATTGGGTTATGACGTACTGCCATCGCATGCCAATTTTGTCTTTGCGCGTCCTCATGATGGTGCTGCCAGTCAAGTAGCAAACGTATTACGTGAGCAAGGTATCATCGTTCGTCATTTTGATAAACCACGTATTAATGAGTATTTGCGTATTACGATCGGTACGCCCGCACAGCATGAGCGTCTAATTAATGCATTAAAAGCGCTGCAAGCAGTGGCGGATGTCGAGGTGAGCTGATATTTAGCTTCAGTGTAATTTTGAAGTGGAATAATATTCTATAGTCAAAATACCCTAAAAACGCTACGGTACTGCGGGTATAATTTTTTGCAGCCTCTGTCTGCGTAGGCACAGCAAGCAAGAAAAATTGATACCCGCCGTACATAATGTGTCGATATTACTTTTCATTGACTACACGTACTAAGAAAAGCCTGCTAATGTGATGTTAACAGGCTTTTTTTGGCGCTTTAAGATGTCTTTAAATATAAAGCTTAATAGTTAGCAAGGACAGATAGTAGGTTACCAACTTTATCGAGACATTCTTGATATTCAGCATCGCAGTCAGAAGCAACGGTGATGCCGCCGCCTGCCCATAAACTGACTTGTTTGCTATTATATGCTGTGCTGGTCGCTTGCAATGTACGAATCAGTACATTCCACTGACCACTGCCATCAAAGTTCATATAGCCCATAGTACCGCAGTAAGCCCCGCGCGGCGCGACTTCTAATTCTGAAATAATCTCCACCGCGCGTTTCTTTGGCGTACCAGTAATAGAACCTGCAGGCAAACAGCCGAATAACACACTTAACGGATGAGTATCTGTCTTTAGCTCGGCAGTAATGGTGCTGACCATATGATGAACATTACTAAAGCTTTCAATCGCAAATAGCTGTGGCACTTTCACGCTACCGATTTTGGCATATTTACCCAAGTCATTACGCAACAAGTCCACAATCATGACGTTTTCGGCACGGTCTTTTTCGCTATCGATTAACTGCTGCTTATAATTATTATCTTGTTCGGTTGTTAAGCCACGCGGCATCGTGCCTTTAATCGGTTTGGTACGTATATGATGCTTACCTGTTTTATTGTTTTTGCTAAAGGTAAAAAACAGTTCAGGCGAACAGCTGAGTAATTCAAACTGACAGTTTGACGTATCTGTTTGGCTTTTATAATCAAAAGTATTAGTCGCTACATATCCTGCAAAGGGCGCTTGAGTATTAGCGTGCAAAGCAGGTAAATAGTCGATGAGGCTTATGTCTGATTTATCGTCATAAGCGCTTAAATAGCCATTCCATAATTGAGTCAAATTGATTTGATAACAATCGCCTTGCTGTAAGTAGTTTTGCGTTTGATGAAACGCCTGCTGATAATGCTGCTTACTCCACTGAGCTTCTAGTAATAAAGGTAGCGTTTTATTCGCTCGTTTTTTAGTTGCACCTTCATTTAATAGGTGATTATCCAAACTATCTAAATAAGATATCAGCACTGCGACTAATGAATTTGTCTCCTGCTGAACTGAGCTGTTATCGGGATTACTATCATTAGTTACCTTTAGCTGCCAGATTTTTTGCTCAGCGTTTGCCATTAGATAAATATCATAATGTCCTAGTAGCGCACAGGGCTGTGCTGCCCGCTCAATATTGGCGGTTGGACTGAGCTCATGAGCCGTCATGTCATAGCCGATGAAACCTATCAATCCATGATGATAATGCGGCAGCTGATTATCCTGATTTATTGAGAGTGAGTCATCGTTATTGTTGTTATTGTCATAAGCTTGACTGTAGGCAATCAATTCGTCCTGCCAGTCGCTATAACTGATATATCTTGTGGCAGCTGCGCTATCACTGGCATTATTGCTATAAAGGGCAACATTTCCACGGCATATTTTTTTGACTTTATAAAGACCTACCTGCTTAGCGGAATACGGTGTTTCATCAGCCACAGGATAAACACACCAGCTCGTCTTTGGTAATAAGCCAATGACTGCTTGCCCGTCATTATTGAGCCAAATCAATTGCCAATTTGCCGTATTATCCTGCTCTAGCAAATGTCGCTGTAGTTGCGGCATCAACTCTGTGGCAGATAAGTCACCAAATCGCCAGCTCGTTTTGCTAGCTGGCGGTAGGGTAGAGTCTGTCTGTGCCATGATATCAGAAGGTAGTACAACCATAGCCTAGGCATCAAACTTTTTGATGATTAATGTCGCGTTGGTACCGCCAAAGCCAAAGCTATTGCTCATAAGCGTTTCAAGCTTAACCTCACGCTTTTCAGTGACGATATCAAAGCCTTTGGCAGCCGGATCTAATTCTGTAATATTGATACTTGGGGCGATAAAGCTATCTTGTAGCATCAGTAGGCAATAAATCAGCTCTTGCGCACCGACCGCACCCAAGCTATGTCCTGTCATGGATTTGGTTGAGCTAATCGCAGGGACTTTACTGATGTCATTATCAAATACTTTGGCAATGGCTTTAAGCTCTGTGATGTCCCCAAGTGGCGTGCTGGTACCGTGGCTATTGATATAATCCACGCTTTCTAAACCAGCTTCAGCAAGTGCCAGCTTCATACAGCGTACTGCGCCTTCACCGCTTGGTGCGACCATTTCTGCGCCATCAGAGCTGGCACCATAACCGACGATTTCAGCTAAAATATTGGCACCGCGTGCTTGGGCATGTTCTAAGCTTTCAACCACCACCATCGCACCGCCCGCAGCAATGACAAAACCGTCACGGTCTTTATCATAAGCCCTTGAGGCAAGCTCTGGGGTATCATTATATTGAGTACTGACTGCGCCCATGGCATCAAACATACAAGACTGGGTCCAGTGTTCTGCTTCACTACCACCAGCGAGTATCACATCCGCTTTACCCAACTGAATCAGCTCGGCAGCATGACCGATACAATGCGTCGAGGTTGCACAAGCTGAGGTCAACGAGTATGAGATGCCTTGTATTTTTAGACCGGTAGCAAGTGCCGCTGATACTGAGCTGCCCATCGTTTTTGGTACTGCCATCGCACCAACGCCGCGCAGCCCTTTTTCTCGCATGGCGTCTATTGCATTGGCGATATTTTCTGTTGACGCGCCACCTGAGCTGGCGACTACGCCCACACGAGGGTTATTATTGATGGTTTCCAAAGAGAGTCCAGCGTGCTCAATTGCACTCAATGCACTAACATAAGCATAAAGGCTTGCGTCACTAAAAAACCGTTTTAGTTTGCGGTCAATAGCCGAGGTATCAAGCTGTGAGTGATCAATACTGCCGCTGACCTGTGATTTGAACTCGTGCTCAGCATAAGAGTCGTTAAATGTGATGCCAGAGCGTCCTTGTTTAAGAGCCTCTGTGACAGTAGCCAAATCATGTCCGATACAAGAGACAATCCCTGCTCCAGTGATAACAACGCGGCGCATACAATATTCCTTATTAGTAATGATTTTTGATAATTACTTTTAATCATCGTTCTCAAATATCTATCTTTACCATATCACGTCACACCTCTCTATCTCTGATAATAAATGTGTTGTTATATCAAGGCATCTAAATGCTAGAAGCAGCCTCTAGCATTATCATCGATTCATAATAGGATAGATAAAGAGTGCGGGTAAATAATGGTACAAGTGTACTTTGAATTATGGCATATGATAGCGTATCGAGGTGGCAAAATGTTTGAGCAAATGCAAAATAATCATAAAACTTGGCCGATTAACCATCATTGTTATTCTATAGCTTTTGTAGTTTATTCTTAAGAGATAGATGATGAGGACAATGCACGTCATGGTACAAAATTTTTTAATATCAACTGATGCAATAACTTGACTATGATGGTTAAGTGATCATCGACTAATGACACTTTTAGATACAAAAGGGCTGATAGCGATAACATTGTTCGCACTGACACTCACAGTAGGGGTTCGCTAGAATGGCAAGCAGCGTACTACTATATAAGCAAGGCTATTATAGCAGCACTTTAATTAATGGTGCTTTAATACCCAGTACTTTAACCACGGTTACTTTATAACAGTTACTTTACAACAAATACTTTATAACAGACATCATATTAAGGATATTAAGATGGGAAAGCGTAGCACTTTATCTAAAGGTATCAGTACGGTTGGGTCTTTCACTCGTGGCAATCTAGAGCGTATTGGCGCCATGATTGATAGCGCGAATGCAAAAACTGGCAAACCGCGTCAATTTAAGGCAGTAAACTTAGGCGATGAGGATTACCAACAAGATTTGTTTCGTGAGCAAACCTTAAAAGCAACACAGCAGTTACTAGGTACGCGCTTTGCCGCTTATGGTAAATATGCCAAAAAAGTCGTACCTAACAGTTTTTTTGAGTCGACTATTGATGGTGCTTTTGCTCAAATTGCTAAGCTTGCCGACAATTGGAGTCAAATTGACTTACCCAATCAGCACCGCTTTGCCAATATTGCCAGTCTAGACGATGAGCAGCGTTATGCGCTAGCAACTGATATCGCCAATCAAAACCGTGCTTTAGCCACGCTTGGCGGTATTACAGGTTTGGCAGGCTTACCGGGTTTGCTTGCGGATACCTTATGGTTATTATTGGTGTCTTTGCGTACCGTTTATCAATTGGGCGCTGTTTATAACAAGCCATTGACTGGCAAACAAGGGGTCAAAATGGCGTATGAGTTACTGGCCAATGCCGATCTCAGCAAAATGCAAGAGAAGCAAGCGCTACTAGCAGGTATTGGTATCGGTAAAGGCTTGCTTGATAGTGCCCAAAGCAGTGGTTTGCACAATGAGCTCAAAAACTTAGGTTTACAGAATAAAAAGGTTAACTTTTATGCCGAGCAAGTTGACAGTATTGCCAGTCAGGTCGGTATTGATTTGGATCAAATAAACTTAGTATGGATACGCCGATTCCTGCCAGCCACCGCCGTTATCGTCGGTATGCGCTATAACAGTCAGCTGATTGACGAGGTCATTGGCGTTGCTCAAGCAACCTTTGCGCCAGAAGCCAAACTTGCCAATCGTGCTATCACTGATGACAGTAGTAGCGAAGTAAAGGTGAGTAAAGCAACGGGTAACAATGAGCACAAAGAAGATAAAGCTCAAGCTTCAAAAAATACGAAGTCAGATGAGAGTACTACAGAAGATACTCAGAAAAAAGCTGACGATAAGCAAGCTAGCCAAAAGAGAGCTGAAAGTACCAAGGATGAGATGCAGGGTAGTGCAGATAAATCTTCTTACAGCAAATCAAAAAAAACGGCTACTAAGTCGAGCAAATAACAAGCTCTTAGGAGTTGTTGATTACTTTGTTTTAGCAAATTGAAGCGCTACGTATTTGCTATTTATCTTTAATGTTGGCGATATCGGCTTACTTCTCTTGAATAATAAGACGATATCGCCATATAGTTAAAAGAGACGACTTTTTAATTTCTAAATATCCTATCTAAACTGTGTATTCATCTACTTTTGATACCGTATTTAGTTGGCGGTTTTTTCGGTTATGCCGTCAAAAACAGATAAAGTGGTATAGTGGTAGACTGAATACATATCTATCCGCTGCTGTAAAGTCCAACTGCTCATAAGTGGTTGAAATAGCAGCAACAAGTCTTTATAATACACTGTCCTAAAAATGGGTGTACCAAAATCTGTCGTTAAAGTCAGATGGATGGTGCGTTTCCCTATTTTTTTGTTTTTTACCAAACGGGAGAAGGATGCCTCATGGCAACAACTAACCAATTGATTCGTAAAGGTCGCAAAACCATCAAGGAAAAGTCAAAAGTTCCTGCGTTGGAAGCGTGCCCACAACGTCGTGGTGTATGTACTCGCGTATATACTACTACCCCTAAAAAACCTAACTCAGCCATGCGTAAAGTATGTCGTGTACGTTTGACTTCAGGTTATGAAGTATCAAGCTACATCGGCGGCGAAGGTCATAACCTACAAGAGCACAGTGTTGTTCTTATCCGCGGTGGTCGTGTAAAAGATCTACCAGGTGTACGTTATCACACCGTTCGTGGTGCACTAGATTGCGCAGGCGTTAAAGACCGTAAGCAAGGTCGCTCTAAATATGGTGCTAAGAAACCTAAAGTTTAATAACCAATCGTTATTAAATGAGTTTCTTTGTATCAAACATTAACTGTGCATGGATCTGATGTGAGTGATTTTTGACCAAATGAGTCATTAACCTTTATCACACACCGCCATGCAGTAAGGCTGACTGACAACTCGATATAACGCCATCCAATATTAATTGGTGCGAGATTGTGAATGTCAGACACTCCTGAAGAAAAGGATATTTATTATGCCAAGACGTCGCGTCGTTGCTACCCGTGAGATCCTACCGGATCCTAAGTTTGGTAGCCAAACTGTTGCAAAATTCATCAACCATGTCATGAGTCATGGTAAAAAATCTACTGCTGAGCGTATCGTTTACGGTGCACTTGAGACAGTAAGCCAAAAGCGTAACATTGAAGATCCAGTTTCTTTCTTTGAAGAAGTATTGGAAAATGTTCGCCCAATGGTTGAAGTAAAAGCTCGCCGCGTTGGTGGTGCAACCTACCAAGTACCAATGGAAGTACGCCCCTCCCGTCGTACTGCCTTGGCTATGCGTTGGTTAGCTGAAGCTGCTGCAAAGCGTTCTGAGAAATCAATGGCTTTGCGTTTAGCTGGCGAATTGAATGATGCTGCTGACGGTAAAGGTAATGCCATGAAGAAGCGTGATGAAGTTCACCGCATGGCAGATGCTAACAAAGCATTCTCTCATTACCGTTTCTAAGCTACTCTTAATTAAGCTATTCTTTTAAATATAGCTTTTTAAAAGTAGTTTTGGATGACTGGTGTATACCAGTTATCCAGATGTAATTTATTCTATTGATTGTCGCCATTGTTAATAAATGATTTGCTTGTATTTATCGAAAGATAATAACAGAGACGCTCATTTTAGATGGCGGACATCTGTCAAGATGCTGTTTTAAACAGGGATGCTACTCTGTAAAGCCTATAAAGCCTGCACAGAAGATTTCCTGGATTTGATGCCGCACTATTCTTAGTATTTACTCTTTTTTGTCCGTATTAGGTCCAATAATTAGTAATATTGCAAAGCAAAGTGGCTTTGCCATAGAGTAGAGGTAGAGACACAACACATTAATATATACACGAATTTCCCTAGGAAAACACTATGGCTCGTAAAACTCCCCTAAAGCGCTATCGCAATATTGGTATCTCTGCGCACATTGATGCTGGTAAAACGACCACTACTGAACGTGTTTTGTTCTATACCGGTGTTAGCCACAAGATTGGTGAAGTTCATGATGGCGCAGCCACCATGGATTGGATGGAGCAAGAACAAGAGCGTGGTATTACTATCACCTCAGCGGCGACAACTTGTTTTTGGTCAGGTATGGCAAAACAGTTTGACGAACACCGTATCAATATCATTGACACCCCAGGTCACGTTGACTTCACCATTGAAGTTGAACGTTCTATGCGTGTACTTGATGGCGCTTGCATGGTTTACTGTGCAGTAGGCGGCGTTCAGCCACAGTCTGAGACCGTATGGCGTCAGGCAAACAAATATAAAGTGCCACGTCTTGCATTCATTAACAAAATGGATCGTGTTGGCGCTGATTTCTACCGCGTTGTCGAACAAATCAAAACTCGTCTAGGCGGCAAGCCAGTACCATTGGTTATCCCAATTGGTAAAGAAGACGACTTTGAAGGCGTTGTAGATCTAGTAACGATGAAAGCCATCTATTGGGACGAAGCGTCTCAAGGTATGGAATATGATGAGCGCGAAATCCCAGCAGAACTACAAGAAAAAGCGGAAGAGTATCGCGAATATCTGGTAGAAAATGCGGCTGAAGCGACAGAAGAGCTCATGAATGAGTATCTTGAAAATGGTGAATTAACCGTAGAGCAGATTAACGGCGCTATTCGTCAATTAACCATTGATAATGAAATCATTCCACTACTTTGTGGTACTGCCTTTAAAAACAAAGGTGTACAGAAGATGTTGGATGCGGTTATTCAATATCTTCCTGCACCAATGGATGTACCTGCTATTAAAGGTATCCTTGATGACAAAGATGAAAGTGAAGGCACTCGTGAAGCATCAGACGAAGCACCGTTCTCAGCTTTAGCATTCAAAATCATGAATGACAAGTTCGTTGGTAATTTAACCTTCGTTCGTGTTTATTCAGGCGTTCTTAAGCAAGGCAGTAGCGTTTATAACCCAGTAAAAATGAAGCGTGAGCGTGTTGGCCGTATCGTACAGATGATGGCAAACTCACAAGAAGAGTTGCAAGAAATCCGTACTGGTGATATCGCAGCCTTGGTTGGCATGAAAGATGTGACCACTGGTGATACGTTATGTGATGAGCAAAATGTTATCACTCTAGAGCGTATGGAATTCCCAGATCCAGTCATCAGTCTAGCGGTTGAACCTAAGACCAAAGCTGACCAAGAAAAAATGTCAATTGCTTTGGGTCGTCTGGCGAAAGAAGATCCATCGTTCCGTGTACATACTGACGAAGAGTCTGGTCAGACTATCATCAGTGGTATGGGTGAGCTGCATCTTGAGATTCTTGTTGACCGTATGAAGCGTGAATTTGGTGTAGAAGCCAACATCGGCGCGCCGCAGGTTGCTTATCGCGAAACGATTCGTAACACTGTTGAACAAGAAGGTAAATTTGTACGTCAAACTGGTGGTCGTGGTAAATTCGGTCACGTTTGGTTACGTCTTGAGCCTATGGACCCAGCTGGCGACGTGTTGTACGAGTTTAAAGAAGAAGTGGTTGGTGGTACGGTACCAAAAGAATTCCACGGTGCGGTTGATAAAGGTATCCAAGAGCGCATGAAAAACGGCGTACTTGCTGGTTACCCAATCGTTGGCGTAAAAGCGACTTTGTATGATGGTTCTTACCATGATGTTGACTCGGATGAGTTATCATTTAAAATGGCTGGTTCTATCGCTTTCCGTAAAGGCTTCATGGCTGCAAACCCAACACTACTTGAGCCAGTAATGAGAGTAGAAGTTGAAACGCCTGAAGATTACATGGGCGATATCATGGGCGATCTTAACCGTCGTCGTGGTATGGTTCAAGGTATGGAAGACTTACCTGGCGGCACTAAGCAGATTAGTGCTGAAGTACCATTAGCAGAAATGTTTGGCTATGCCACGCAAATGCGCTCAATGTCACAGGGCCGTGCAACTTACTCTATGGAATTCCAAAAGTACGCTGAAATTCCAAAATCAGTTGCAGAAGCTATCATCTCTAAATTCAACAATAAAGATGATGACGAGTAAGCAAAAATCTATCGATAATGGCAATATAGGGCATATCTCTATATTGTCAGTAGATAATCGAGCAATAATTGGTTAAAAGACTTGTTATTGCTCGTGATTTTCTTATAATATCTGCACATTAGTATGTGCACCCTTTTAACAGTTATCTTAATGTGGTCAGTATTCGCTTGATTACTTTATATACATTAAGCATTTGACCCCAAAAAAAGAGGAAATACCCATGGCAAAGGCCAAGTTTGAACGTCTAAAACCCCATGTTAACGTCGGCACCATCGGACACGTTGACCACGGCAAAACCACCCTTACTGCTGCTATCGCAACCGTAGCTGCCAAAACTTCAGGTGGCGAAGCCAAAGACTACGCGTCTATTGACTCAGCACCAGAAGAAAAAGCACGTGGCATCACCATCAACACCTCACACGTAGAATATGACACCGCAGCACGTCACTATGCTCACGTTGATTGCCCAGGTCACGCCGATTATGTTAAAAACATGATCACTGGTGCCGCCCAGATGGATGGTGCTATTTTAGTAGTATCAGCCACTGACGGCCCTATGCCACAAACCCGTGAGCACATCCTGCTTTCACGTCAGGTTGGCGTACCATACATCGTCGTATTCATGAACAAATGCGACGTTGTTGATGACGAAGAATTGCTTGAGCTAGTAGAGATGGAAGTTCGCGAATTATTAAGCGACTATGACTTCCCAGGTGACGACACCCCAATCATCAAAGGCTCAGCCACTGAAGCCCTCAAAGGCAACGACGGCAAATACGGCGAACCTGCTGTCGTAGAACTGCTACACATTCTAGACACCTACATCCCAGAGCCTGAGCGTGACATCGACAAAGCATTCCTAATGCCAATCGAAGACGTATTCTCAATCTCAGGTCGTGGTACCGTTGTGACTGGCCGTGTTGAATCTGGTATCGTGAAAG
>NZ_CAJGZK010000008.1 GCF_904846215.1 Psychrobacter glacincola
TAAACCCTATTGAGCAAGTCTGGGCTTGGGTTAAACGCAAACGTAAAGAGTGGCGTCTAGATTGTATCGATACTTTGTTCTTTTATTTCCTCTGGCTATGTGGCAGTTTTTAAGTTCGTTGACTATACCAAGTGCCGCCGCTTTTATAATACTTGCTTTCATAAAAATCCCTATATAAGTTTGATTGAAGCATGCTAAGCGTTAAATAAAAAACTGAAGTTATCTGATAAGAGTACTTGCCTTTTAACTTGTTATAAAATTTAAACACTAGCAATGCAGTTGTTTAGTATAAGTTGTCATTGCCATCAAAATGTAAAGAAAATGTTAACTTATATAATGAATATTGGTAGCAAGTAATGATTGTGTTAACCATTATTTAAGCAAAAAAATGGCAGACAATCTATTAAATTGCCTGCCATTGATATAACAACTGATATAACAACTGATATAACAACGATAAATTCTAATTAGATACAGATATACTTAGAATAAAATACGCACACGAATCGTTTCTTGAACATCCTTTAGCTGGTCTAAAGCCGCGGTTGAGTCGTTATAATCTACATCCATAACGAGATAGCCGACATCGCCTTCTGTCATCAAGCTCTGGGCTAAGATATTAATATTTGCTTCAGCAAACAGGCGGTTAATCTGAGATAGCACACCTGGCACGTTTTTGTGGATATGCAGCAGACGATGCGAGCCTTCTTTAAACGGTACAGACACTTCTGGGAAGTTGACGGCAGTCGCTGTATCGCCTTGGTCAGAATATCTCACAAATTTCTCTGCGACTTCCAGTCCAATATTGGCTTGTGCTTCTTGCGTTGAGCCACCGATATGCGGGGTCAAGATAACATTATCAAACTTACGCAGTGGCGATTCAAACTCTTGATCAGCAGATTTTGGCTCTTTAGGAAAGACGTCAATCGCTGCGCCTAACACTTTACCAGACTCAAGCACAGCGGCAAGATCATCAATCTCGACACACGTACCGCGAGCGGCGTTGATAAAGTAGCTGCCGTCTTTCATTTGCGCGAACTGTTCAGCTTTCATCATATAGCGTGTGCTTGCTACATCAGGTACATGCAAGGTCACGATGTCAGCAGTAGATAGCAGCTCTTCTAAGCTGCCCACTTGTACGGCGTTACCTAGTGGTAGTTTGGTTAAGACATCATGATAGATAACTTTCATACCAAAGCTTTCAGCCAAAACAGACAATTGCGAGCCGATAGAGCCGTAGCCGACAATACCGATGGTCTTGCCGCGCACTTCATGCGAGTTGGTTGCAGACTTACCCCAACCGCCGCGATGAACAGTGGCGTTCTTTTCAGGAATACCGCGGTATAGCATGATGGCTTCAGCCAGTACCAGCTCAGCCACCGAACGGGTATTCGAATATGGCGCGTTAAAGACCGGAATACCGAGCTCACGTGCCGCGTCTAAGTCAACTTGATTGGTACCAATACAGAAACAACCAATACCGATCAGCTTATGTGCGTGCTCAAGCACTTCGCGGGTCAACTGGGTACGCGAGCGAATACCGATAAAATGAGCATCTTTAATCTTTTCAATCAGCTCGTCTTGATCCAATGCATGACTGATATTTTCGATATTCTGATAGCCAGCATTTTGCAATATCTTTAAGGCATTGTCGTGCAGACCTTCAAGCAATAAAAACCGGATTTTGTCTTTTTGGAGTGATAACGCCATGTGAGAACTGTCCTATAATTGTCTTATAAAAATCATCTGAGGGATAAGCTTTGATGAATGAAATGAAAAGAGTCTGGATATCTTACACAAAATTTGACGGAGATGTTAGCAGATTAGATGAATTATTGGTTATCAATCCTGAAAACTTTTTATGCTATAGTGAATCTTTTTATTCCAATGTGTTGCAACCACCTTTTTATATTTTGCACCTATATATAGAGGCAAACTCATAGCGCGCTTCGTTGCCACATTTGCTAAAGTCCAATAATATACACAGTTTATATTGTTATATGATAACTGCCATAATAATCCGCTTTATGCATAGCGCTCACGTTGATACCGAGATTTGACCATGACTTCTTTATCCAGCCAAACCCTATCTGAAACTCATGCAGCTGCTGTTCAAACCATCCTAAGCACTCTGCTTGATACCCACCAGTTTGATGCCAGCCAAATCAAAACTGATGGCGAAAGCTTAGAGCATTGGGGCAAAGACTGGACCAAACATTTTGCGCCTGCTGCTGCTGCTATCGTCTTTCCAAAGACCACAGAGCAAGTACAAACCATCGTGCTACTTGCCAATGAATACAATGTCGTGATAACGCCAAGTGGTGGTCGTACTGGTCTGTCTGCTGGCGCAGTCGCGGCAAATGGTGAGATTGTCGTCAGTATGGATAAAATGAACCGTATCGGACAGTTTTACCCTGCCGATCGTCTGGTTGAGATTGAGGCCGGTGTGGTCACTGAGCAATTGCAGCACTTTGCTGAATCTAAAGATCTCTACTACCCTGTCGACTTTGCCTCGGCCGGCTCTAGCCAAATGGGTGGCAATATCGGCACCAATGCGGGCGGTATTAAAGTCATTCGTTATGGCATGACCCGTCAATGGATCATGGGGCTGACGGTGGTCACTGGTAAAGGTGATATCTTGCAGCTGAATCGCGGTATGGTCAAAAACGCCACGGGATATGATCTGCGCCAGTTGTTTATCGGTAGCGAAGGCACGCTTGGTCTAGTGACGCATGCGCAAATTAAGCTTGAGCGTCAGCCGCAAGACTTAAACGTCATGGTGCTTGGTATGGACAGCTTTAACGATGTGATGAATGTGCTATCGGCTTTTCAAGCGAAGATTGATTTGACGGCTTTTGAATTCTTTGATGATATCGCGATTGATAAGCTCATGGCGCACGGTCAAGTACAAGAACCGTTTGAATCGCGCACCAAGTTCTATACGCTACTCGAGTTTGAAGCGCCATACGAGCCTATCATGGACAAAGCTATGGCGATATTTGAGGATTGCATGGAGCAAGGTTGGGTCGTCGATGGGGTCATGAGCCAAAGTCTGGCACAAGCAGAGGAGCTGTGGAAACTGCGCGAATATATCTCTGAGACCATCTCGGTATTTACCCCTTATAAGAATGATGTCTCCGTACTCATCAGCTATGTGCCTGATTTTATCAATGAGATTGATAGTATCGTCAGCAGCAACTATCCTGACTTTGAAGTCTGTTGGTTCGGTCATATCGGTGATGGTAATTTGCACCTGAATATTCTAAAGCCTGAAAATATGAGCAAAGATGATTTCTTTGCAGAATGTCAAATCGTGAATAAATATGTGTTTGAAACGGTACAAAAATATGGTGGCTCAGTATCTGCTGAGCATGGTGTTGGCATGACCAAAAAGCCTTACCTACACTATAGCCGTAGCGAGACTGAAATTGATTATTTGCGAGAAGTCAAAAAAGTCTTTGACCCAAACAATATTATGAATCGTGGTAAAATTTTTGATATGTGACTGATTGATTGATGGCTTACCCAACCAAGCATCATACTTAACCACTATAAATTGACCATTATAAATTGACCATTATAAAAAGACGCTAACCCTTTCGGCTTAGCGTCTTTTTACTACTTTTACTTTTCACTACTTTTATAGAGGATTTAATCCAAAACCTATCAGACTTGTACTTTTTAACTTACAAATACAATAGTATCAATGCCACCACCAGCAACGCGCTTAAAAAGGCTTGGACAACTAGAAATGCTTGATGCGGAGCGGCAATATGGCGAAACATATTACCCAAGGCATTATAAGTAATGCCGGCGGCTTTTATATGCGGCAGCGTCTCAAAGGTTTTGATGATTTGTAAAAACTGCTCGGTACGCTCAGGCGACCAATCATGCGGGGCAAACGGTAAAAAAGGAGACAGCTGGGTAGCTTGCACTTTGGTAGCGGGCGACCACAACCAACGCTCCAAAAATAATAAGCGCATACGCCAATCGACAAAGCTACGCTGATTGATACCCTGCAATAGCAACACTTCAACGTTCTTGTGACGGCTGTCAGCAAAAATACGCTGCGTTAGAGCAGATACTTTCGCTTTTTCACCTTCAATACATTGTAAAAAATGACCATTGCCATAACATAAAGTACCTGTGATACCTTGCTGTTGATTATAATCACGCGCATGTGCTTCTACGTCTTCAAATATCGTGGCACTTAAACGCGAGCCAAGCGTCAGGCTGCTAACATACACCAACTGTACCAATGCGGTGTCTTGTATTTCATCCAATTTACTAAATGCAGTAGTATGGGTCAAAGGTATCATTAAAATTCCTAAAAGGTCGCTCTTAAATGCGACCGAACAAAGCAAGCCAAATCAAATGACATGAACCAATAAACGGTAGGGACTCACAAAAACCTAGCAAATAGTTACGACGCTTGACTGTCATTGACACGCTACATTGGTATGATGATTATCGAAATCAGTCGTGATAAGCCAAACTAGTATTGGCCAAAAGTAATGAGAGATGCTATAGAATTTGGGCACTATTAGAACAAATGCTATTTATCCAAATACGTTATCCAAGCACAATTGATTCAGCTACTAGCTAGGCCAGTCTTATTGAATGTTAGCCTTTTATATGAGATATAGTCTTCATAACTTATTGTAAATAAAAAGATAAATTATTGTAACGATTATATAATCCCATTGGAATATTTTTAGCGACTTTGTTACACGAAAGTTTTTAACTTCACGATATTTATTAATACCAACGCTTTACGACATTTATTGAAACAGCAGACAGGAACATTATGAGTAAAATCGAAAAACCAGACGACTTTCACCTCACGATTGCTGAGATTAAGAAAAAAGACTATCCCCAATTAAAAGCCCTAATGGACCGTGTGTACGTAAACTTAGGCGGTGCATGGTCAAAGACCACTATTAACACCTTGATTGATGCTTTTCCGGAAGGACAGATTGCGTTATTTGATCATGATCAACTGATTGGCATTGTGCTATCGATGCGCGTTGATTATGCTAAATTCTCTAACCCGCATACCTATGATGACTTGATTGGGCATAAAGAAATTATCAGAGACAACCCAGAAGGTGATGCTATTTATGGCTTAGATGCACTGATTGATCCTGAATATCGTGGCTACCGTTTGGGTCGTCGTCTTTATGATGCGCGTAAAGAGCTGTGTCGTCAGTTGAATTTCCGCGCTATATTGGCTGGTGGTCGTATTCCTAATTACTATAATCACAAAGATTTAACCCCTGGTGAATACATCGATGCGGTCGAGTCACGTGAAATCCACGACTCCGCCCTTTCCTTCCAATTGTCCAATGGCTTTATTGTTAAGCGTATTTTGACTGCTTATTTGCCAGATGATGCCCAGTCTAAAGGCTTTGCGACCTTGCTCGAATGGGCCAATATCTATTATGAGCCCAAAGACTATAAGCCAAACACCCGTAAGTCAGAAGTGCGTATCGGTGGTATTCAGTGGCAAATGCGTGAGGTCGAATCCCCTGAGGAGCTGCTACAACAAGTAGAGTTTTTTGTCGATGTCATGGCGGATTACAACTCTGACTTTGCTTGCTTACCAGAGTTTTTTAATGCACCATTGATGGGACTGTGTGAGTCAACGGATCAAAACATTGCGATTCGCTTTTTGGCAGGTTATACCGAATGGTTCAAAAATGAAGTCTCGCATCTAGCAGTCAGCTATAACGTCAATGTTATTATGGGCTCCATGCCATTATTAGATGAAGACGATACGCTGTACAATGTCAGTTATCTGTGTCGCCGCGATGGTACAGTTGAAGAGCAGCGCAAGATTCATATTACCCCGCATGAACGTAGCGCATGGGTCATTGAGGGTGGCGACGAGGTCAAAGTATTCGATACCGATGCGGGTCGTATTGGTATTTTGGTCTGCTACGACGTTGAGTTTCCTGAGCTTGCCCGCTTACTGGCGCTTGACGATATGGATATTTTGTTCGTGCCTTTTTGGACGGATACCAAAAACGGCTATTTGCGTGTGCGCCACTGTGCCCAAGCACGGGCTATTGAAAATGAATGTTATGTGATGATTTGCGGCTCGGTAGGTAACTTACCGCAAGTTGAGAGTTTAGACATTCAATATGCCCAGTCGTCTATTTTTTCACCATCAGATTTTGCTTTCCCGCATGATGCGATTATGGCGGAAACAACGGCAAACACTGAAATGATTTTCTTCTCAGATGTGAATTTAGATAAGCTCACTCATGTTCGTAATGAAGGTTCGGTGCATAATTTAATTGATCGCCGCGATGATTTGTTTAGCTTAAAATGGAAGAAAAAAGCAAAAGTGCCAGTGAGCAAATTGACTGACGAAGAGCGCCGTGAAAACTCAGGTAGCGTTCTTATTGGCAATCCATTACAAAATCGTGCGCAAAAGCCTTGATCTATAGTTAAAATATCTCAAAAACGCTACAGTACTGCTGGTATAAATTTTTTGCAGCCTCTGTCTGCGTAGGCACAGCAAGCAAGAAAAATGAATATCAGTAGTACTTGAGGTATCGATATTACTTTTCCCTGACTATATGCATACAAAGACGAAATTTATCTAAAAATACTTTAATAAACGGCTGACCATTCAGCCGTTTATTTTTATCTATTAAAAAACATTGAGAGTAAAAAAAGCAGACACTATGATAATGGATAGCAAAAACAGTAAGAAAGCACTGAAAAAATCACCGAAGCAAAAGGTGCTGTCTGTATTTAAAACCATACTGATGTATGGTTTGATATTTGCGCTAATTTATACCGCGGTCAATTGGTGGCGACAACCCGTCATGCCAGCCAATCCACAGTTGCAATTGACGGATTATAAAGGTCAAGCAGTTGACCTAGCAGCGCTGAGTGAGAAGCCAACGCTGATATATTTTTGGGGTACATGGTGTCCGATTTGCCGTGTTACCTCGCCGACGATAGACAAGCTTGCCGCAGCAGATAATTATCCAGTGGTTACGATTGCGATTAAGTCTGGTTCAGATCAAGAGCTACACACTTATATGAGCGAGCACAATTACCGCTTTACCACGGTGAATGACCAAGAGGGAGAGATATTCGCCGATTGGCAAGGACAAGTGACGCCATCGTATGTGATTTTAAAAGATGGGAAAATGACTCAAGGGTTGACTGGTATTCAGCTTGAATGGTCATTGAAGCTTAGATTGTGGTTAAGCTCGATACAAACGTAAAAACCTGCTAATCGCGCTGGCTATGGCAGTAATTTTAGTCGTAATAAAAATCAAGCGGTACTGCCTATAAAAAAGCCACTAGACGCTAAAAAATTAGAGTCTAGTGGCTTTGACTATTAAAGGAGCATCTTATTTATTTTTTTGGATCTCTTTGACTGCGGCACGAGCAGCAGCACTCACTGCTACAACTAGAGGCACGTCGAACTGCGGTTGAAGTCTAACAGCCGAAGCTGAGAGTGGCCCACCGCCCATAATGACTGCTTCGGCCCCATCTTCCTCAATGGATACTTTCACCGCTTTAGCTAGCGCTGCATCAAGCGCTTCTGGTGACTTCACAAGTTCAATCGGATCACCAGGTGTCACGCGCGTACCGCGATACTGTTTTTCGTAGCCTAATGATATCGCTTTCTCTCGAAACGAGCGTATCAAACTCTCATCAGGAGTGACCGTAACAATACCAAAAGCGCGACCGTTCAACGCCGCTTCATGAAAAACTGCTTCTCCGATACCAAAGACTGGGATCTTAACTTTGGAGCGCAATTCTTCTAGACCTGGATCGCTAAAAGCGGATACGATAATAGCAGAGACTCGCTCATCCATAGCAGCCTCCACTCCGATTCTAACGACGCCAGACGCAGCATCTTCCATATCCTTTGGCGTAGTCAATAATGGTGGCGCGCCATCATTGCTGTAGCCTTCGACCATGACCACACCTGCAGTCTCAGCGCGCGCCAAATCGGACATGGATTTGGTTGCTGTAGCATTTGAGTTAGGGTTAATCAAAATAATAATTTTGCCAGTCTCATTGTATAAAGGCGCGGCCATCGTCACTGACGAACTAAGGCCGACCGTCATTAATCCTACACAAAACGTCATTGAACGTATCAGCTTTACTGCTACCTTTTCTAGGCTAAAAATATGAAACGAGGGAGCTTTATACGTGTAATCCATGACACTGTATCCTCTAGTGGTTAGTAGGTCGCTAGTAATATTAAGCTTTTATCTTGCTGTGCAAGCTTGATGACCAACGGTAGTTAAAAAAACCTATACAACGATATTTTCTGTCATATAGGTTTTAGTGAATGGTTCATACATAAGATAGTTTATAGTTAATGAAACTTACGACATAAAACGCTGCGCTGCTGGCATCTTAAGCATCAATACCCAATAGATGATACCCGCTGGGAGTAAGCTGGCATACCAAGAAACGCTACTAAAAATAAGAGCAACGACGATACCAACACCCATAGCAATGATAGCAGCCATGTTGACGCCTTTATACGGACCGTTCGGATCATAAAGCTTATCGATATCAAGCTTTTGCTTACGCAGAATATAATAATCCACTACTAAGATTGCAAATATCGGACCTAAGAATGCTGAATAGGTTTGGATAAATAAGTTTAACCCTGCGGCAGATTCGTCTTTTACCAATTCCCAAGGGAAAGTGCCAAAAGCAAGTAAGCCCACAATAACAGCAGCGGTTTTATACTTAATTTTGAAGATATCCATCAACGCATAAGCTGGTGGTACCACGTTGTTTAAAATATTGGTGGTAACCTGTGCAAAAGCGATGAACAGCATAGTGATAATCAATAGTGGTTTGTTGTCGACGGCACTGGAAAACACTTTAATAGGGTCAACTTCACCCGTAGCACTGGTCACCATCAAGCCAATCAAACCCATAAAGAGCGTGGCTGGCAGAATTGAGTTAGCATAGATTGCGACTTGCCGAAATAAGCCTACATTTTTATGTAATTCGCGGGAATAGTCAGAGACGTTGAGCATCATGGTGCTGTAAACACCTAAGAACAACATCGTTGCAGCCCAAAATGGCGTGCCCCAAGTACCTTCAACATTGACAAGATTGGTTGAGATTGCATCGCCGTATTTATTAATAACACTGATAAACATGTAAATAAGTGAGCCAATAATAAAAACCGAACCGATATTTTCAAGCCATTTAATACCGTGAAAACCTAAAACGGATAGAGCAATCTGTAAGAACTGAAAACCTACGAAGAATACCACTAGATTACTATAGCCAAATAAGGCATCAGATACTAAGTTTAATGCGCCAGCGCCAATCCAGCTTTGAAAGCCATACCATACAATAGCTGGAACGGAACGCACTAATGCTGGAATACGATTACCTGCAAAGCCAAATGAAGATCTACACTGCACCATAAATGGAATGCCATATACATGGCCGGCGCGTCCATTGATCATCAAGGCTGCACCAATGACGGTACAACCAATAGAGATGGCTACAACCACTTGCAACAAGTTCAACGTACCGACAAGGCCTGAGCCTACTGTGAATGTGGCGATGGATACACAGCCACCTAACCATGCAAATAGATAAGACCAAGGATCCATAATTCGCGTGGTTTGTGGCGCAAGGCTTTCTTGACCAACTGTCTTATGATCAATCGTCTCCACACCTGCCGTAGCTGCGACCGCTTTTACATTTTCCATTACCTTCTCCTTCCTTGAGAAAACTTATAACTTAATCTAGGATTGTTTAGTTTTGAATAGGTTTTGCATAAGCGCCAATTTTGCTGGTTTTCAGACCACAACCAACCAAAGCCTCGACCATACGAGTCGCGACAGTAACGCCATCAATAACAGGAACGCCGGTTTCTTGAGTTAACCATTCTGTTAGATCAGCCATGCCAGCACAGCCTAAAACAACGGCTTCGCAATTGTCCTCCGCTACAGCACGCAAAATCTCATCACGAACCTTTTCACGTGCTCCTGAGCCTGACTCCTCTAGGGCTAACACCTCAATTGAGGCAGAGCGTACACGTCTACAGCGATGAGATAGCCCATAACCATGAATAAGCGCTTCAATGACAGGAACAGAGCGCGGCAAGGTGGTGACGACGCTAAAAGAAGTTGAAATCATGCTTGCCGCTTTGACTGCAGCCTCACAAATACCAAGAACGGGTCCTGAAAATACTTCACGACAAGCGCCAATACCGGGATCATCAAAACAGGCAACAACAACGCCATCGATACCGTCTGCTTCAGCTTGCTTTAGACGAGCCAGCAAACCCGGTACAGACATCGCTTCATCATAGTGACCTTGAATAGAGGCAGGGGCGTCCGTTCCAGATGCCCCTATAATTTCTGTCCCTACACTGGCTTTTTGACGTGCGCTTTCTACGATTTTATCAGTCATAGAAGTTGTCGAATTAGGGTTCATAACTAAGATTTTCATAGGGACTCACCTTGGATCATTATTTGATTGAAGACAAAGAATATTTGTTAACAATCATTGTTAACTATTATTGTTAACAAAACAACCGATTTTATTATTATTTGTTGTGAATAAGGGTTCAGCGCACTATAATCTCGGCTATGACTAAATCAAAATCGAAAAAATTGGCTCCAGAAACTGATGAGATACCAGAACAGGCGATCATAAGCTCCATTACGGCTGCAGTATCAGAACAGAGACTGCCAGCAGGAACTAAGTTGGGTGAGCAAATGTTGAGCAACTTATTCAACTGTAATAGAGCCAATGTTAGGCGCGCACTGTCTACACTGGCCACGATGCACGTTGTACAGTTGCGCCCTAATAAAGGTGCTTTTATTTCGACACCGTCACCCAAGGAAGCCGAAGATGTGTTTGAGGCTCGTCGAACTATTGAGCGCACGTTGGCTCAGAGCGTGATTCAGAACGCTCGTTCTCAAGATATAGCGGATATGCGTGCCATAATAGCGGCTGAAGCTGAAGCGCGGACGCAAGGTGATAAACCCGCAGAATTGCGCCTATCGCGTGAGTTCCATATGAAGTTGGCTACCATTGCCGATAACCAAGTGTTAGAGCGGTTTTTGACTGAACTGACGTTGCGCACTACGTTGATTATTGGCTTATATAATAAAGTAGGCTCTTCTAACTGTGCGGAAGATGAACATCTAGGCATCGTACAAGCGCTTGAAGCGAAAGATGAAAAACGCTTCATCTTCTTAATTGATCAGCATTTAAATCATTTAGAGTCTGGGCTCGACTTCCAACGTACTGCACAGCCTTTCTTTACTTTAGCAGAGCAGCTAACCATCACATCAACCTGAATACCTTAAAAGGTACGTGTTGCTTTAAAATTACGATGCTTTGGTATCGAATCTCAATGACAGTCAGGTCGCTGCAAAACAATCTATTATGTACTCCCAATCAAACTTCTTGCATCAGTCATCGCTAAACGTAGAAGCTGTGTTAACGCGGCTTAATGAATCAGTATGCAAGAGGTTTACTAGATTCAGTCCTAAATAAAAGAAGTACAAATATTATCAATCACTACTGGGGTTAATTTTTCTTGCTTGCTGTAGCTAGCAGACAGAGGCTGCGAATAATTCACCCCAGTAGTCCTGTACTCTTTTAAAAGTGGATCAACTATAGCTTTTATCTTGAATATCTTATTCCCTATTTTTAGTCCCTTATTTATCCTATAATAGGTGGCCTTGATTTTAGTAGTCATGCCCGCCATTTCGTAAATCACCATTTGATGTATCCCATCGCAATCAATAGCTTTTTATTATGTAAATCTTCCCACTGTATAAATAGAGACAAAGACAACGACTATGACTGAATCTATCGACTATAAAGACACGCTAAACCTTGCCGATACGCCATTTGCGATGCGCGCAAACCTTGCCAAACGTGAGCCAGATTGGCTAGCGGCTTGGGAAGCCGACGATGTATACGGTAAAATCCGTCAGGCACGTACTGGGGCAACCAAATACATTTTGCATGATGGTCCTCCCTACGCCAACGGTCAGATTCACTTGGGTCACGCGGTCAATAAAGTATTAAAAGACATTATCGTCAAGTCAAAAACCTTATCGGGCTTTGATGCGCCTTATGTGCCCGGTTGGGACTGTCATGGTCTGCCTATCGAGCAAAAGGTCGAAGCAAAGTACGGCAAAGTCGGTCAAAAGGTCTCTGCAACAGAATTCCGCGGTCTATGTCGTGAATACGCCAGTACACAGATCGAATTGCAAAAAGCGGACTTTAAACGTCTGGGTGTGTTTGGGGATTGGGACAATCCTTATCTGACGATGAACTTCCATCAAGAAGCCAACATCGTGCGCGCCCTTGCCAAAATTTATAACAATGGTCATGTCACTCGCGGCATGAAACCCGTCAACTGGTGCTTAGACTGTAGCTCTGCACTGGCTGAGGCCGAAGTGGAATATCAAGATAAAGTTTCAGACGCCATTTATGTCAGTTTTGATATTGTAGACAGTGACAAAATTGCGGCATTGGCTAAGATAGACGGCAATATCGCTGCCGTTATCTGGACGACGACACCTTGGACATTGCCTGCGAACCAAGCTATTGCCGTACATCCTGAACATGACTATAGTGTGGTCGCTACTGAAAACGGCAACTTACTATTAGCAACTGACTTGGTTGAGTCGGCGTTAAGTGAATTTAAACTCGAAAATAAAGGCGTCCTAGCGACCGTATCAGGTCGTGAGCTTGAAGGTCTACATGCTCAGCATCCGCTGATCAAAGCGCGTCAAGTGCCATTAATCTTGGGCGATCACGTGACTACTGATAGCGGTACTGGCTTGGTACACACGGCACCAGGTCACGGTCTTGACGATTACATCGTCGGTCTAAAATATAATTTGCCTGTTGAAAACCCAGTCAGCGGTACGGGCGTTTATTTGGAAAGCGCGGCGGTATTTGCCGGTGAGCATATCTATAAAGCCAATCCACAAATCATCGCTGCCCTACATGATAACGGTCATCTGGTTAGCCATACCAAAATTGAGCACAGCTATCCGCATTGCTGGCGTCATAAATCGCCAATCATTTTCCGTGCGACGCCGCAGTGGTTTATTAGCATGGAAACTAAAGGCTTACGTGAGCGCGCACTCGCTGATATTCCAACGGTTCAATGGACACCAGCATGGGGTCAAAACCGTATCGAATCTATGATGACAGGTCGCCCTGACTGGTGTATCTCCCGCCAGCGTACGTGGGGCGTACCGATTGCTTTCTTTACTCATAAAGAAACGGGTGAGCTGCATCCAAACACGCCCGCGCTGATGGAAATTGCCGCACAGAAAATTGCCGAGGGCGGCGTAGAAGCATGGTTTGATGCCAGCTGTGAGGATTTTTTAGGCGAGCAAGCTGCTGATTATGATAAAGCGACGGATACCTTAGACGTTTGGTTTGACTCAGGTACCACGCATTTTGCCGTACTCGATCAACGTGACGAGCTGACCAATCCTGCTGATATGTATTTGGAAGGCTCTGATCAACATCGTGGCTGGTTCCAGACGTCATTGCTGACCTCAGAAGCCATGTACGGACGTCCACCATTTAAGCAAGTATTGACCCATGGTTTTGTGGTTGATGAAAACGGTCGCAAGATGAGCAAATCACTGGGTAATATCATCACCCCGCAAGAAGAGATCAATAAAACGGGCGCCGATATGCTGCGCTTGTGGATTGCGTCGAGCGATTATCGTTATGAGATGAGCGCGGGTAAAACTGTCTTTAAGGGTGCAATCGATATGTATCGCCGCATTCGTAATACCCTGCGCTTCTTGCTTGCCAATACCGATGATTTTGAACCTGCGACCAATAGTGTTGATATTAATGAGCTGGTTAGCCTCGATAAATTCATCATTGAGCGTGCGCAAACGGTACAAGCACAAATCATCAGTGCTTATGATGCGATGGACTTTCACCAAGTCACACAGCATATCACCGCATTCTGCTCGCAAGACTTGGGCAGCTTCTATCTAGATATTATTAAAGACCGTCAATACACCACCCAAACTGATGGACAGCCGCGCCGCTCTGCGCAAACAGCGATTTACCATATTGCTGAAGCATTGATTCGCTGGATTACGCCGATTTTATCCTTTACCGCGCAAGAAGCATGGGAAGTATTGCATGGCACTAATAGCTATGTGTTTACTGAAGAATGGCATACCTTCCCAACGTTTGAGCTGAGCGCTATTAGCAATGATGACTGGCAACGTATCATGCTCGCAAAAGATATGGTCAATAAGCATATCGAAACCGCGCGCGGCGAAAAAATCATCAATGCCAACTTATCCGCTGACGTCATTCTATATGCTGATGGTGCCATGCACGAAAGCTTAGCCAAGCTCGGTGAAGAGCTACGTTTTGTCCTTATTACCAGCAGCGCAACCTTAAAGCCTTTGAGCGCTGCTCCTACTGATGCAGTAAGCACAGACGAGCAAACGGACAACAGTACAGCGGCAGATTTAGTGGTCAAAATAAAGGCTGCAACGGGCACCAAGTGCGTACGCTGCTGGCATATCCGTAATGACATCGGTACCGATAGCGCACACCCTGAACTGTGTGCTCGCTGCGTCACCAACGTCAGCGGTAATGGCGAGGTGCGCCACTATGCTTAATCCAACGCCCAATCCAACAGATTCGCCGGATAATAAACAGCCGCCTATCGACGTCGACAATTCACCCAAACCGGCTCATGCAACCACAGGTAGCTCATCGACACCTAAGAGTCGCTTGAAGAAGACGCCAAAGATGGTCGCTAATGGTCGCCTTGCGCTTACTTGGTATCTGTTGTCACTGGTCGTGATTATCCTTGATCAGTGGACAAAATGGTTAGCTGAGACCAATCTGACTTTTCTTGAACCTGTACCTGTGATTGAGCCGTTTCTAAATTGGACGCTCGCTTATAACTACGGCGCTGCTTTTAGCTTTTTGGCGGATGCCGGCGGTTGGCAAAAGTGGTTTTTTGCAGGACTGGCGCTATTAATGTCGCTATTCTTGATAGGTTATCTAGCTAAAGCGCCTCGACAAGCCAAGCTCTTATCACTTGGGTTAGCCTTGGTGTTAGGCGGTGCCGTGGGTAATTTAATCGATCGCTTATTACATGGTCACGTCATCGATTTTATTCATGTACATTACGCGGACGTTTGGCATTATCCGATTTTTAATATCGCGGATATCGGCATCTGTATCGGTGTAGCACTGATTGTGATTGATATGCTGTTTCTAGAAAAAAAGCGTGAAATGCCACGCTCTTAATTTAAAATAGTATGATTAATATTTCGGTTTATCAATAAAAAAGGTGGATTACATATTCGTAAATCCACCTTTTTTTTGGCTTTTATTTTTAATATCTAAATCCTATAGTCAGAGAAAAGTAATATCGATACATCAAGTACTGCTGATATTAATTTTTCTTGCTTGCTGTGCCTACTTGCTGTGCCTACGCAGACAGAGGCTGCAAAAAATTTATACCAGCAGCACTGTAGCGTTTTTGAGATATTTTAACTATATAAGCTATAGCAGCCCTCTTAAAGTCTCCAAACCGCCACCTGCCAATAGAAACAATAATCCTGCCATATTAATAACAACAGTCAAATAATAGGTTAGTCTAAACTCAGGCTTTTGTGATTTATGGCGCAAATAAGTCTGCGCGACCATTGCCCCGACCCAGCCGCCAAGCGCACTTAACAGGTGCAAGGTTGATTCAGGCGTACGCCAATCGTTATTTTGAGCAGCGGCTTTGTCTTTGGCATACATCGCATAGGTTATGATTCCTAATACTACATACCACCCAACGACCAACCAGTTCAGCTTATTTGTGACCACCAGTAATATTAAAACGCCATAAAAGCCAATACCGACGAATAAGCGTTTCTTTTGTCCAGATTCAAATTCTGCTTGCGCACTACGCTTATGATTACGCTGACGGATTTGTTTGTTTTTTTGCGCCATTTTTTGTTGTACAAAGCTCAGCTCTTGCACCTCTTTTGCTTGCAAGCGTCTTTGATGATCGTATCCAACCGTAAAAATAACCTCTTCACCGATAGCAGGACGACGCTGCGCTTTAAACGCGTTGACGTGAAAAAATATCGACTCGCCCGCTTGTGTTTCAATAAAGCCAAAGCCTTTATCATCTTGCCATTTTATGATTCGACCTTGTTGTTTGTTTGCCATGGTTACTCCCACCCTCATTTAGACTTGCCAAATATAGTACACTATTTGCGTTACACTATTTACGCTTACAACCTTTCTCAGATGGCTTATCATTTCTTTTAGGGCGTGTTGAACATTCATAACTTTAGCCAGATATAAGCGCAAGCGAGCGCTACCGTATTCTCATAACTCTGCTTGAGCTTATCAAATCTGGTTGCAACCGCCCTATACTGTTTTAGCTTAGCAAAGGCATTTTCCACTAAGTGGCGTACTTTATACAAGTCCCAGTCCATATGATCGTTAGAGGACTTCGTGTTTCGCTTCCGAGGGATGTTATCACGCGTCCCTGCTTGTTCAATATGCGCTCGTAGGGCATCAGAATCATAGCCTTTATCGGCACATAAAACCTCTGTATCGCTCAAATCGACCTTGTCTATCAAATCAGGTGCGACTTTAACATCGTGGGTCGTACCATCTGACAAGATAAAGGTGATGGGATTGCCATGCGCATCAACTGCTAAGTGAATCTTGGTCGCGCGTCCTGCCACACTTTTGCTAATGGATTGTAGGTTCTCGTTACCACCACTACTGTGCTGATGCGCTTTGATATGAGTACCATCAATAAAGACCCACTCAAGATCTGAGTCTTTGATTAATAAAGCAAACAGCGTAATCAGCTTATTACTCTTAAACCAGCGCTGGTAAGCTTTGTAGACGGTATTAGGCTTGCCAAAGTAAGCTGGTAGATCCCGCCAAGGACAGCCAACACGCATGCGATAAAGCACGCCTTCAACCGTTTGTCTAAGATTTCCTTTGTCATAGATATTAAGTTCTAGTAAGATAGGTTTCAGTCTTGTCCAGTGTTCATCTTTGAGCATGGTGCGAGGCATAGCGAACGATATCTTTTTTGTGTGAGAACTTAAAGATTAACCGTTCGCTATTTTTTTTGCCATAAATTTAGCACCAATGTTCAACACGCCCTAGTATTTTAGTATTTTTTGACCTAACTTCCCAATCCCGCAACAGATGGCTTTTGACTATGACCGACTCGCAATTTATCACGCCTAATGAAGATATACGTATCACTTTTGGCAGCCTTGTTAAGCTGCATTTTGAAGTATCGCTCGAGAACGGTACCATAATTGACTCAACATTTAGCCGTGATACGCCGGTGACTTTGACCATCGGTGATGAGAGCTTGTTGCCCGGCTTTGAGCAAGTACTGATGAACTTGCGTGCAGGCGATACGCGCACAGCTCACCTTGAGCCAGAACAAGGGTTTGGTGAGTGGAATCCTGACAATATTCAACGCTTTAGCCCTACCCAGTTTGCGCTTATCGCTGACAATCCTGAGATTGGCATGCTAGTAGAATTTGAAGACAAAGGTAAAAACACCCTACCCGGTACGATTAGTGCCATCACTGACGATGAAATCGAAGTAGACTTTAACCATCCACTTGCTGGACAATCTGTATTGTTTAAAATCAAAATTTTTCAAGTAACACCACCTGGTGTAACGGGCATACAGCTCATTTAAAACGATTTATTTAAAAGCACTATTTTAAAATAACGATAAGGATAAAAAATGCAATATCAAACACTGCCACAACTCGATGAAAAAGTTTCTAAAATCTGTTTGGGTACGATGACATGGGGACAGCAGAATGATGAGACTCAAGCGCATGAGCAAATGGACATGGCGCTCAGTGAAGGGGTGAATTTTTGGGATACGGCTGAGATGTATCCGTCACCACCGGATAAAGACAAGCAAGGCGATACCGAACGATTTATGGGCACTTGGTTCCATAAAACCAAACAACGCGATAAAGTCATTCTTGCCAGTAAGATATCGCCGATGGATTTTTTGCGTGATGGACAAACGCGCTTTAACGCAGCCCATATTAGTAGCGCCATCGACGGCAATCTTGAGCGTTTGCAGACTGATTATATTGATATCTACCAATTACACTGGCCTGAACGTCAAACGAACTATTTCAGTCAGCTCGGTTATACCGAAGCAATGGCAGCGCAGCCGCTCGATAATTTAACGCCTTTTTTAGAGACCATCCAAGCGCTAAACGATGAAATTAAAAAAGGTCGTATTCGTGCTTATGGCTTATCAAACGATACCGCTTGGGGTCTAATGCGCTACTTATGGGAAGCAGATAAAAATGGTTTGATCGCACCTATTACGGTGCAAAATCCTTATAGTTTACTTAATCGCTCATATGAAGTTGCTATGGCAGAGATTGCTCATCGTGAAAATGTGGGTTTACTTGCTTATTCACCGCTTGGCTTTGGTGTGCTGTCTGGTAAGTACCTTGATGGCAAACGTCCCACTGGCGCGCGCCTGACCATGTATGATCGCTTTGCCCGTTATACCAATGAAGAAGCACTATCAGCTACCGTTCAATATGCCAAAATCGCAGCGGATGCCGGTTTGGATATGGCACAGATGGCATTGGCCTTTGTCAATTCTCGCTCTTTTGTTACCAGTAATATCATTGGTGCCACCACGACCGAGCAATTGAAATCTAACATCGATAGCATCCATTTAACCTTAAGCTCGGATATATTAGCCGCTATCGAAGCAGTGCATACGCAGCAACCCAATCCATCTCCATAGTTGATGCGTATTGAATTTTTATAAATTAAAGTATTTATTAAGAATAAGAAAAAGGCGCAAATCGCGAGTATTATCACTGCGATTTGCGCCTTTTTTATACCAACTTAGCCGATTTAAAAAATATATAGTCAGTGAAAAGTAATATCGATACATTATGTACTGCTGGTATCAATTTTTCTTGCTTGCTGTGCCCATGCAGACAGAGGCTGCAAAAAATTTGTACCAGCAGTACCGTAGCGTTTTTAGAGTATTTTGACTATAGAATTAAACTTTCGCTACTTTGGTCAATACGCGAGAATGTAATTCAGCTAAGCCTTCTTGCATACGCGATTGTAATAAATCCGTCAGCTGACTTTTGGTCAAACCTTTGGGATCTATTGGCTCAAGCGGCAATACATAAGCCGTGACATCTTTAGTATCGAGTACCTTTTTTATACTCTCTTTCATCGTAAGCTTACCAAAATAGGGCAATGCTTCGCTCAAGGTGCCGTCTTTATTGACATAAGCAACCACCAGTGGGCGCACAGGTACGTCAGCATCTATCGCTGCTTGTAGCAAGGTACCATGGATACGTTTGATTTTTTTGCCGTCTGTCGTGGTCGCTTCAGGGAAAAAGATAACCGAGAAGCCTTTGGTTAAAAAGTTGGCCATTTGCGTCGCGACTGAACCTGCATCACCAGAACCACGCTCGATAAACACCGTGCCTGCCGCGTGTGCCAGCTTACCAAAGATAGGCCATTCACCAATTTCAGCTTTGGATAAGAAAAAAGCAGGGCTCACTGTACCGACCACAGGGATGTCCATCCATGATATATGATTAGACACCCATAGCCCATGGTGTTGCTCTACCCGCTCAACGGCAATGACTTTGACGCCAAAAGAGCCTGCCATTTTTCGGCAAAAAGTTTGGATATAACGTGGCAGTGTTTCGCGTGGTGGCTGTTTAAATGCCCCGATACGCTGGGCAGCACGCAGCCCGCCAGCGATAGTAGTGGTCATACCAGCAAGTTGCTTGCCACGTCCCAATTGCTGTTTGAGTGAAAAGCCTGATTTGGTTTGGCTCATTTGTGTCCCTCGTGATTAAAAACTTATGATTATATATGGTAAACAAAGGCAATGAGTATAACAAAGTTTATCCAGTCAGTGACGACTTGTTCACTGACTTATGAATAGGTTTTGTGAGTAATTTGCTGCTAACGTCTCTAACTGATTCAGCTTAGAAAGAATATCGCACTGCTAGGATACAATACTGCCTAATGAACGCTGTAACATAAAATCATCGCTAATTGTATGAATAAACTTTAATATCAACTGATAAGACCACATATAAATGGTTATCTGAACGCGACTATTATGGTTATTCTATTTATATTAGATTGGTAATTTATTCACTTTATTGAATGAAACCCAAATATTTAGAGCTGATATTTAGAATAAGCAGCGTTGCGATTTATTTACTTTATGGATAGGTGATACTCTTTGGAATATTTTGAAAGACATACCGGTGGCGAGCGCGCCATCATCGTACATTTAGACATCCGCCAAATTCAAGATCCTGATGATCTGGGTGAGTTTGAGCTATTGGCAGACTCAGCAGGCGCAGATCGCTTGGCACTGGTCACAGGCTCACGTGCCCGTCCCGATGCCAGATATTTCGTTGGTAGCGGCAAAGCAGAAGAGATAGCAGAATTGGTGCGCGAGCATGATGCAGATATCGTGCTTTTTAACCACAGCTTATCGCCCTCACAAGAACGTAATATTGAAGCCTTGGTACAATGCCGCGTACTTGATCGCACGGGTCTGATTTTAGACATTTTTGCTCAGCGTGCACGTACTTACGAAGGTAAGCTACAAGTAGAGCTGGCGCAGCTTAATCACTTATCGACGCGCTTGGTTCGTGGTTGGACGCATTTGGAACGTCAAAAAGGCGGTATTGGTCTGCGTGGACCCGGTGAAACCCAGCTTGAGACGGATCGTCGCTTGTTACAAGTGCGAGTCATGCAGCTCAAAAGTAGAATTGAAAAAGTCAGACAGACACGTGCGCAAGGTCGAGCCCGCCGCCAAAAATCAGACGTACCGACTATCTCGCTTGTAGGTTATACCAATGCTGGCAAGTCTACCTTGTTTAATCGCTTGGTCGATGAGAACATCTATGCGGCTGATAAACTGTTTGCGACGCTAGATCCTACTCTGCGACGCCTAGACTGGCAAGGTGTTGGACGCGTGGTATTGGTCGATACGGTCGGTTTTGTCCGTCATCTGCCACATGAGTTGGTCGAATCTTTCCATGCAACCTTAGAAGAGACGCTAGAGGCAGATTTGCTGCTACACGTCATCGATTCTTCGAGTGAAGACATGCATGAGCAAATTCAGGCGGTCAAAGATGTACTGGCCAAAATTGATAACGATGTGCCTGTGCTCAATGTCTATAATAAGATCGATCTAACCGATGAGCCTGCACGTATCGGTTATGCCAGCGAAGGTCAGCCTAATCGCGTCTATGTCTCTTCTAGAGAAAACCTAGGTATGGAAGAATTGTCATTGGCCGTACAGCAGTTACTCACCGGCACACTGACTACCTTTGATTTGACGTTACCTTACAATGCTGGGCAGTTAAAAAATACTTTGTATGAGCTGGGTGTTATTCAAGAAGAAAGCTACGATGACAGTGGTCATGAATGTTTAACGATTCGCTTGCCAAGCGATAGACTGAGACAATTGCTGGGTCAAGCCAATTTAGAGCCTCTAGATGTATTGCCATTAGCGCAAGCGACACTGCTGATGCCGATACTTGAAGAGTTTGAACAGCCTGATGAAGAGGAAGAACAAACGATGACGGACGCTGAAGAAAAAGCGTTTGCTGAATTTGAGGCGTTAAATGCTGAAGCTGAGAGAGTAGCAGAAGACTTGATAATAGAAGACGTTCAAACATCTGACTTGCAAAAATAAGTCATTTCCTTAAAATACTTTGAGTGAATATAAAAAGGACGCTATCGATGATTCGCGTCCTTTTTAATGTTAGATCAACCTAGTGCACAAGAGAAACGTGTATCAGCAGTAGCTATAGTTAAAATATCTCAAAAACGCTACAGTGCTGCTGGTATAAATTTTTTGCAGCCTCTGTCTGCCTAGGCACAGCAAACAAGAAAAATCGACCCCAGTAGTGATTGATAACATTTGTATTTCTTTTATTTAGGACTGATTATAGTTATTTTAATACAAAAGTGTTATAGCGCTATTGGTATGAATTTTGCGCAGCCTCTGGGAACGCAGCACGCCAGTAAAATTTATACCAATAGCGTGTTTAAATTTTCATAACATTTTTATTGTCATCTGACTATATATCGATATATTAATACATCGATTTTATTATTTACAGACTATATCGACACTATTGACCGATACCCTTTATTAGTTGGGTCACTCTATATATAATCGCTTATACTGCCCTCGTGAGTCTCCTCTCACTCATCTTTTTACTCTCTTATCGACACCTGACGGGGTCCACTTGCTTATGAAGTCTACCCATTCTTCAAAAATGCCCTTGTGGATGGCATTACTTTTGACACTCGCCATGGTTATCACGGTTCGCGAGTCGGCGGTGATGGTCTGTCAGTGGCTGGGTATTGAAAAAGCGGCCAATATCGTCGGCTTATTGACGATGTTCTGTATTTTGATAGTTTGGCGGTTTATCAAAGGTATCCCAAGTTGGCTGACCCAAGCGAGCAATACCTTGCTAGTCGATAGTGGCTTTGCTTTTTTGCCAGTCTCTGCCGGTGCAGGCTTGCTGTTATTTGGCTTAGGAGACGAGCTATGGGGCTTTATGCTTACCATACTCATTAGCACACTGATACCGCTTTGGGGATTTGCGGTGTTATCCAATCGCTGGCTAAATCGCGATAATGATGTGAATCCTAACAGCACTATTAACGAGCAAAAATGATAGCCTTGAGCGGTATGAATAAAGACAGCCTTGAGCGGTATAAATAATGACAGCCTTGAGCGGTATGAATGAAGGAATATTATGAGTTTTGATAATGCGTTTGTGGCAACTCTTGCGGCGATATTGCTCACTTTAACTGCCCATATCATCGCTCGCATATTGGCACGCAAACTCTCATGGTTGCCGATGGTCATTACCGCACTGGTATTGGTCGTTATATTTTTATTCATTTTTCAATGGGATTACACTCATTATTACGGCGTTGCCAAACCTGTCTTTGACCATTTATTAGGTTATGTCACGGTATTACTAGCTATACCCCTAGCAGCCATGAATTTCAAAGGCTTACCGGTCAAAAAACTCATCACAATTGTGGCGATGGCAAGTTTGATTGGGGCATTATTACCGATGTCATTGGCCTACCTATTTTCACTCAGTCACGATACGATATTGGCCTTTGCCAGTCGTTCAGTGACCACGCCGATTGGTCTGAGCATCGCAGATTTAATCAAAGCACCTCTGGCGATGGCAAATCTGATTATTATCGTTTCAGGTCTTATTGGCGGGACATTGGCGCGTTTCTTATTTGTTGGCATTGAGGATGATCGTGCCAAAGGCTTAGCACTTGGCTTAGTGGCTCATGCGTTTGGTACGGTAGAAGCGTGGCAGATTAGTCATACAGCGGGACGATATGCAGCATTTGGCTTGGCAGTGAATGGTTTGGTCACTGCTATTTGGGTACCTATCTTTGTCACAGCGCTGTCTGTTTGATGGCGATTTAACATAGCACTGCTGTTTTTTGACATAGCACTGCTTTATAACATTTGTACTTCTTTTATTTGTGACTCACTATAGCTGCCCTCTATTTCTCCCTCACTTTAAATAGCCTTTAGCCACGTCTGACCGCGCTCTTAACAAGGCAACATGCAATACCGTATTGATTTCATTAAAAAATTTTACAATTTAAATGTTTGTTTGCGCAGCTTATCAGGGCAATCAGATGTAGTAAGAAGTTATTATATGTTATAGTAAGCAACTATTATTTTTTGTATCTATTGCAATTGGTTTTTGTTAGCCGTGGCTGTGCTTTGTAGCGCTGAGGTTAGAGCCTATAAATATTGCAGACACAATAACCGCTTTGTCGCGCAAACCGATGCGTCTATGAGCAAGGCAATTTGCTACTACTCGATAAAAAGTGATAACTCTATGATAAATATTGCACCTTTCATGACTCGCTGCTTGTCTCCTATTTTACTCACTGCCGTCGCCCTATCTAGCTTATCTCTATCTGTTGCTGCCCAAGCAGGCAATATGTATATCTATAAAGACAAAGGCGGACAAGTACTCCTGACCAACGTCAATCCCAGTGGGAATTTTGATAAATTTACTAAAAAAGTAAAAGTCACTTATTATAAAGACTCTAGTCTATATGATGGTGGTAGTAGCAGTAATAGCAATGACTATGGCAGTAGCGCTGCAAGCAGCAGCGGTAGTCGTAACGCTTATGACAGCTATATTAATGCCTCGGCGCAGCGTCATGGTGTTGATCCAGGACTTATGAAAGCCATGATGCATACTGAATCCGCTTTTAACCCAAATGCTCGCTCGCCAGTCGGTGCGCAGGGTTTAATGCAGCTAATGCCAGCAACGGCACGTCGATTTAAGGTAAGTAATCCTTGGAATCCTGCCGACAATATTGAAGGCTCTGCCAAATATGTCGCTTGGCTGATGCGCCGCTTCAACAACAATGTCGAGTTTGCAGTAGCGGGTTACAACGCCGGTGAAGGTAACGTCGATAAGTACAATGGCATTCCACCGTTTAAAGAAACGCGTAACTACGTTAAAAGCGTGATGAGCCGCTATCATAGCCTGTATAAAAACGATGCAGGGTTATCTGGCAATACCATGAATGCCAATAATAGCAATACCACCAATACCAATAATAGCGGTGGCGTGCAAAACGTCAGCTATGGCACGAGTAGCAATAGTAATAGCGCAAGCTATGCCAACTCTGCTTATTTGGCATTGCGTTAATATCGTCAATCCAAAATAAAAATAACAGTCATAAAAAACCCGTTAAATAAATAACGGGCTTTTTTATGCTTGATTGCTTCTTATATAAAGCAATCTATAAGTACTGAGCAAAAAAACTCAGTACTTACTGCATTTTAAAACTTACTGGTTAGCTAGTGCTTGAGTTGCAGCAACTTCAGCAGCAAAATCTTCTTGCTTCTTCTCAATGCCTTCACCGACTTCTAGACGTTTGAAACCAAGTACTTTTACGCCTTCAGCTTTTAATACGTCACCAACTTTTTTCTCATTGTCCATAACGTATGGCTGACGTAATAAAGTCACTTCTTCTAGGTACTTACGTAGACCACCTTCGATCATTTTTTCAACGATGTTATCAGGCTTGCCAGACTCACGTGCTTTTGCTTCAATGATGTCTTTTTCGCGAGCTAATAAATCAGCAGCGACGTCTTCGTCATCGATAGCAACTGGGTTGAACGCTGCGATATGCATAGCAAGGTTTTTGCCAGTTTCTGCACTGCCACCTTCATAAGATACCACGACACCGATACGTAGACCATGGCGGTATGCAGCAATATTAGCACCTTCAAGTACTTCAACACGGCGAATTTGGATATTCTCGCCGATTTTTTGTACCAAAGATACACGTGCTTCTTCAACGGTTTGACCATTACCATATTGCAATTCAGCGATAGCAGCTACATCAGTCACGTTATTTTCTAGGGCAAGGTTCGCTACTGTTTCTGCAAAGGCTGTGAAGCTGTCATCTTTTGCCACGAAGTCAGTTTGGCAGTTCACTTCTAACAAGAATGCCTTGCTGTCGCCTTGAGCGATGATGATAGCGCCGTCAGCTGCGATATTACCCGCTTTTTTAGCCGCTTTCGCTTGACCAGATTTACGTAGGTTATCAATGGCCGTTTCGACATCGCCGTTTGATTCTTCTAACGCTTTTTTACATTCCATCATGCCAAGACCAGTACGGTCACGCAATTCTTTTACCATTTTGGCAGATACTTTTACTTCTGACATAAGAGTTACCTTTTATTATGTAGGTGAGCATTATTATATATGGAAGTGCACAATATCTAAACGCACTTAAATTCTGTCTAGCGGCTTAACAGCGCCACTTTAATAAATCCGCTTTAACAATAAGGCATGACGAGTAACACTACATCATGCCTATTGTTTATCTTTATGCTGTCTATACTATTAGTCATGTTATATGGCTACCAATAGACAAACTATCAAGACAGCCTTACAACATTAAACCATATCACTCAGCGATTTATTCTGCTGGAGTCGCCGCTTCTTCAGTTTGAGCATCAGCTGCTTCTTCAGTAGCAGGTGCTTGCTCTGCGTCTTGTGCTTGGTCAGCTTCACCACCAGCTTGAGTTTGTGCGTATTCTTTACCAGCGATGATTGCATCGGCCATAGAAGTTACATACAAAGTCACAGCACGGATAGCATCATCGTTTGCTGGGATGATGTAATCAACGTTATCTGGGTTAGAGTTGGTATCAACAATACCGATAACTGGGATACCTAGATTTTTAGCTTCTTTGATAGCGATTGCTTCATGATCAACGTCTACAACGAAGATTGCGTCAGGTAGACCGCCCATGTCTTTGATACCGCCCAATGAACGCTCAAGTTTTTCCATATCGCGAGTACGCTCAAGCGCCTCACGTTTGGTAAGCTTAGCGAAAGTACCATCTTCTGCTTGTTTTTCTAGCTCTTTTAGACGATTGATTGACTGGCGTAGGGTTTTCCAGTTGGTAAGCATTCCACCTAACCAGCGATGGTCAACATAAGGCATGCCAGCACGTGCTGCTTGCTCAGCGATAACGCCGCTTGCTGCGCGTTTAGTACCAACAAACAATACTTTGTTTTTCTTAGCAGCTAAACCGTTTACGTAAGTCAATGCTTCATTGAACGCTTTTACCGTGTGCTCTAAGTTAATGATATGAATCTTGTTACGGGCACCAAAAATATATGGACCCATTTTTGGATTCCAAAAACGTGTTTGGTGACCAAAGTGAGCGCCGGCTTGTAATAGGTCGCGCATTTCGATTTTGGTTGGATTCTTTGTAGCCATGTTAAATGTCCTGTTGGTTGGGTTATGCCTCCACATCACAAAAACTGCCTATCTAGCGACACGCATCTACTGACGGTTAATGTCTATTAATAAAACACCTAGCCGTAAAGCAAATTAATCAAGTCGCCAAACACCCAGCAATTTTTTGCCATGATGTGTGTGTCATTGGTTGATGGGTTTATTGGTTAATTAAAAAAATTGAGCTATGATTTGAAAATACAGAATACTGTAGGATAAAAATAGCTGGGCTGTATTTTATCATATAACGCTTAGCGACTGCTAGCGCTATTGTAAGGTTTAAGTGGATGATAATGCATAAAAAAACGACGTCTCACCGTCGTTTTTTTATTAAACATCAGGTTAAGCGACACTGATACCAATGACCGCTTTATAACCTCGCCACGTAAATGGCGTGACATAGCTTTGACGGTCTTTTGGCAGATAAGGGATACTGGGTATGCCCTCGATAATCTTGGGCGGCGAGATAATAAAATCGGCACCAAACTCGGTACGGGCATTGCCTGAAATGGTATTTGCCATCTCACCGAGCAAGTCTTTCATCATCGTCATAGATGAGTCAGGCTCACCCATCACTTTGATGACTTCACGCAGCATACTGCTTGGGGCACTGACATAGACACAGCCTTCAAGCGGTCCAGATATTTTAATCATGCCGCTATAATCGTAACCAACGGCATTTGTATTACTGTTTAGGTAAGGCGTATCAATCAACACTGCCTCATCATCAATCTGGGCAAAAAATGCACTGATTGAGCTTAAAAAGACACCTAACTTTTCAACATTAACCATAATTATTTATCGTCCATATTTATCATCAGAGGATTATATATTCAGTCTTGTAAACAGACTACAATCTCTCCGATTTGACCGCGCCAACTCACTGGAATGATAAAAGAACGTCCACTTTTAGGCAAAATGATACTTTGCGGCGAGCCCTTAAAGACAAAGGGTACAGAGATATGGAATTCTGGACCAAACTCTTGACGAGCATTACCCGAAACCGTATTGGCAACCTCGCCGACAAGGTCTACTAAATTATCCTCACTTTTATCTGTCTCGCCCATACTATCTAGAATACTGCTCAATAGCGCCGTGGTTGCCGTAAAATAAACCACCCCTTTTTGCACCCCTGATATACCGATGACGCCCGTATAATCATGGACTTTTGGCTGTTGGTTTTCTAACAAGTAAGGCGTATCGACCACCAACTCATCATTACCAAACTGAGTAAAATAGTTGGTAATGATACTCACAAAAATTTGTAAATTCTGCTCTTTCATAATGTGTGTTCTTTAATAAGGTATTTATTAAAATTATTGGACAATATTAGTCTTGTACCAGCTCATACAAAGACTCTACCAGCTCTTCTTCTGAAAAAGGCTTGCACAAGAATCCACTCGCGCCCAATGATAACGCTTCAATGCCAGTAGATTTGTCAGACAAGGCTGAGACCACCAAGATACGAACGTCAGGGTCGATAGCAATGATTTTTTCAATACATTCAAGACCATCCATTTGTGGCATGGTCAAATCCATGGTCACCACATCTGGACGATGAATATTGAACTTTTCAAGCGCTTGAACGCCGCTGGTTGCCGTAGCAACCAACATGAATTGACCTGAGTCATAAGCGCGCTGAATACGGTTTCGAATGATATTTGAATCATCGACGATCATTAATTTATACATAGCTTCTTTATTGTCCTTAATTACGCAGCAGGCAAGGTAATGACAAAACGGGTCATTTTTCCAAGCTCAGTATTAACATTCAGCTTACCGTTGTGCTCTTTGACCAACGCCTTGATGACGTCTAAGCCCACACCGCGGCCGCCATCTTCATCGGCATGTTCTTTGGTTGAGAAACCAGACGCAAACAAGGTTTTGAGCAGATCACCATGAGTCATCTGACCTGCCTCTTCTTGCGTGAAGCGACCATCAGCAATCAGCTTATGACGAATGCCTTCATAATCAATACCTTGACCGTCATCTTGCAGTGCAATGACTAAGTTTTGACTGTCACGTTGCATCTCTAAATCGATACTACCGATGGCAGACTTGCCCGCTGACTGACGCGCTTCAGGTGATTCGATACCATGTACCACGGCATTACGTAACAACTGAATACTGATCTCTTTGATCGGTTGTTTGAGACGTTCAGGGATGTTTATATGCGCTAAATTATGACCGTTAAGCTGTATTTTCTTGCCTTGTCTAACCGCAATGTCTTTAGCAAAATCCTGATAATAAGATAAATGCTCATCATCTGACTCATCGTTCAAATCAATGTCATTACCGCCATCGAAATTTATATTAGTGGTAGCAGCATCTGCTACTTGAGCTTGGAAAACACTTGGTTGTGGTTCAGGCTTTACTGGCGATACAGGTTTTGCATTATTGTTAGCTTTTGGCGCTGCCTGATTGATACGTTCACCTAGCGTCTCAATAGTATTCGATAGGCTGAGTAAGTCATCCAAATGCACGGCGAGCGGTAGGAAATTATTGCCTGACAGCTTGCCTTGATTTTGCAGCGCATCAAGCTTATCTTCAGCATCTGACGCAATCTTGGTAAAGCTATGCAGTTTAAGCGCAGATGCCTCACCTTTTAGGCTATGCATTTCACGATAAATCGCTTTTAACTTACCCTCAAGCTCAAATTGCGAGCTACCAGGATTTTTCAGGATATTGTTCATCTTATCGATGTGAGCTTTGGTATTGCTAATAAACTCATTAATAATTTTTGGATTCACGTTTAAGATGGTCGTTAACATTTCAATCTGCATATCATTTTGCGAGCGCTCTTTTTCTAGGCGCTGCTCTAAATATACTGCATCTGAGACGTCATTGACGTTGACCAAAATACGGGCAATATCCTTGTCCTCATAGACGCGTGAAAATTTAAAGTCTAAAAAGCGATTGGTGGTGCTCTCTTCTCCGGACGTATTATGTAGCATGACTTTGTGCAGAGGGTTCAAAGAATCGACCAGTTTTTCCTTGACACGTGGGTTGTATAACTGCTCGATAAACTGACGCGTGGTTCTCAAATCTTTGTCTGAGATACGACCACGCAACACATCGGCAAAGTTTTCTCCTGACAATCTATCCGAACCAATAATGTCATTGAGGGCGCGCGAATGCTGTTGACCAATATTTAGGTCTTTATCCAACAAGAACAGACCGGTATTGACTGTTTCCATAATCTCTTGTGTTTCGCGGCGCGCGGTGATCAGCTCTTCATCAGAGGATTTCAACCGACGGACGAAATATAAGACAAAGACAATAAAATATAAAATGGCGAATGAAATACCAAAGACTTGGAGGTTTCGTAGGAACGCTGCGCGTTGAGCGTTTTCAGCACTCAAATTGTTACTAAGGTTGGTGGCATTATCATAAATACCGAGTGCGCTTTCTCCAAACTTATTCTCTAGCGCATTGGTACCTAAAGCCAACGGCGAGTTTATAAAACGGGTTACTTCTTGTTTATAAGGCATCCACAGACTTGAAGTGTTTTTTACATATTTGACTTGCTCAGGTGCAGTTGATGGCTTATAAGCGTCTTCATCGTCACGAATAGCAACATTACCACCCTTGCTAAGGGTTGTAATTTCTTTATCAATGTCTTGTGTCAGCTGAGTTATTTTGGCTTCTTGTGACTGTAGCGCTGATACGGGTTGCTGCTGCTGACGCATTATATTAAGCAGGTATATCTCTTGAGTAAGATGGGGAATATCACTTCGAAGATTCGAGCTTAATGCAGAGCCCGCTCGCAAGTCTCGAATCTTGAGTGAGTTATAAATACTGGTGACCAAAACGCCTGAGGTCAGCAATAAGAAGATAACGACAGAGACGATAATTGACGTATAGCGACTTTTAGGGATTTCCAAATTTGGACGTGAAGAAGATGCATCCACAATTAACTTCCTTGTTTAAATAGAGCATGAACTAAGATTAAATTTTTAATAACTGAAGATTAGAATATTGACAATTTTCGATGAAAAATAATTTCAACCTATAGTCAAAATATCCTAAAAACGCTACGGTACTGCGGGTACAATTTTTTGCAGCCTCTGTCTGCGTAGACACAGCAAGCAAGAAAAATTGATACCAGCAGTACCTAATGTGTCGATGTTACTTTTCATTGACTATAACAATATGCTTATTAGCAATCATGAAACGTGCTTAGCGTTAGACACGCAGATACGTTTTCATAAAGACACACCTTAAAGTGTCTATATAAAGTTAGATAAGATTTTTATAGAATCCTGAATAATAGGAACCTTGAATAAAACAATGGAGATAAAAGGACTTATTTTGCGGCTTATAATGAGATTACACTCTAGTAAGGATCTACCATAAATCTGTAGTTTTTATTACATAAATTTACATTTTCATAATACTTAAATGAACTGATGAATGCAACAATTTTGTTTGACTCTTTGACAATTTATTTAATACATTCCTTAAAAATACTCTATTACTGCCAATTTCCATTATAAAAAAAGCATTCAGACGATGAATACGTACTGAATGCTTTTTTTAATGAAGACTAATAAATAGAATTGGTCAGTTAATTAATCTGCATTATCTAAATCCAAATTGCGGTCTATCTGCCAAATCAAATAGCAGCCAAGGCTCATCAATGCAAACATCGCAATACCGACTTTTAGTACTGCATTGACGGGGAATAAGTTTAATAACAATCCACCAAAGATACCTACGGAGAACATAAGCGAGCCTTGTAGCGCACTTGCCATACCAGCACGTTGCTTTTGAAAAGCCAAAGCAATCGCTGAAGCGTTTGGCTGCGTCAAACCTAAACCTGAGATACAAAAGAAAATGCAGACTAATACTAATGGCAGCCAAGCATCGGTGCCAAACATGATACCGAGCGTAAATAACGCTCCCGCTGAGATGACCTGCATCATCGCCCCAAAACGTAAAATGCTCAAAATACGAAAACGGTTGGTCAGCCATTGGTTAAGCTGCGTCAATGCTACAAAGCCTGCGGCATTCATCCCAAATAGCCAGCCAAAGTGTGTGGCTGACATACCATAAGTATCCATGATGAGTTCAGACGCTGAGCTGATATAAACAAACATCGCGCCCATCAATAATCCGCCGCCAATCGCCGGATAATTAAAGGTGGGATCTTTGAGCAATTCCCAATATTGACTGAGTATTTCTTTAGCAGGACGCACATTGCGATTTTCTTCACTAAGCGTCTCAAAAAAGAAAAACTTGGTCAGCAGTAAATTGAGCGTACCAAAGGCGGCCAAGAACCAGAAGATAGAGTGCCAGCTAAAGAACTGCAAAAACACCGCGCCAAGTGATGGCGCTAATATTGGCGCCAAACCCATAACCAAAATCATGATAGAGAACGCTTTTGCCGTTTGCTTCGCTGTTAGACGGTCTCGAATCGCAGCACGGGTAACCACTGCCCCCACACACGCACCGAGCGCTTGCAACGTACGACCGGCAAACAATACATATTCATTATTGGTGGTTGCACAAATAATGGAGGCAATCACATATAAGACCATGCCTATATACAAAGGTTTGACACGACCAACACGATCACTAAATGGTCCATAAAACAGCTGACCAAATACCAATCCGACAAAATAAGCCGGTACAGAATTTGCCATAAAAGCGGTCGATACGCCAAAGTCATCAGCCATCGAGGGTAAGGCTGGCAGATACATATCGATTGATAAAGGTCCTACCGCAACGATAAGACCAAGCATCATAATCCATGCGACAGGTAAGTCAGCAGAACGTACGCGGTCAGCAGCGACCGGTTTATTAGGAAGGGAGGATTTTGGAGCAGACATAGTTAAACCATTTGATCTAGTGATTGTTATTTTATTTTTATCGAAGAACCGCTACTAAAGCAGACAATCTTATATCGGACTGTCTGCCTATATTTCAATAGAGGTATCACCTTAATAAAACAAATTGTAATCAATAAAACAAGGGTTCGTTTGAGACAAGGTTCGTTTAAGACAAGATTGAGTTATTCAAACAATAAGCTATCTATAGTTAAAATATCTCAAAAACGCTACAGTGCTGCTGGTATAAATTTTTTGCAGCCTCTGTCGGCTAGCTACAGCAAGCAAGAAAAATTAATATCAGCAGTACTTGATGTATCGACATTACTTTTCGCTGACTATAAACGCTATTAACGGAATTGGCGTTTGCCAAATACAGTACTGGCTTGCTTTGCTTTTCTAAGTGCCAGTTTACGATTGCGTCCTAACATCATCTTTAATTGCCAGACTTTTTCTATATATAAAGTCCTCGCAGATTGCTCAAACATGGCATTGATAACGCGTTTACTGGCCAATACCGCATCAGGTGAACGTTGAGCCAATTCAGTGGCAAGTTGCTGCGCCTGTTCAAGCGGCGTATCACTACAATGACTGACCAGTCCTAGCTCTTTACCTTCTTCTGCATTAACAGTACGAGCTGTCATTGCCAGCTCTTTTAGGATATCAGCGCGTACCACACCGAACCCAGATTGCGTCAAGCCCATATCGGGTACTAGCCCCCATTTGGCCTCCATGATAGACAATTTACACTCAGGATGGCTGATACGAATATCACATGCCAGCGCCAGCTGTAAGCCTGCACCGATACAATATCCTTCAAGTACGGCAATGACAGGTACTGGGACATCGCGCCACACCAAGCAAACCCGCTGAAATGAGCTTTGCCAAGGTTTGATCAGCTCCCATAGCGCAAAAGCTTGGTTTTTTGGGTGGTTTAAGTCGCCCAAATCGATACCTGCGCAGAATGTGCCTTCAGCGCCATTTAAAATCACCGCACGTATTGTTTTGTCTTTACTGATGCGACCGGCTAGCGCAATCAACTCTTCGACCACTTTAAAACTCATGGCATTTTTTTTCTCGGGCCGATTGATAGTCACCGTTAAAATATCGTTGGTGGCGCTGACTTGTAACGTCTCATATTGATAGGTGGCGATAGTGTGCATAATGATCCTTACTAACAAAACTAATGGCTGTTAAATAGAGTGATATTAACAGCCTTGCTCCTACACTACCTCATCAATAACTGACTGCCACGATAACGTGAACGCTTAGCAGCATAAAAACCTCTATTTAAATCATCTTCCAAGTCATGTCATTCTCACTCAGACGATGGTAATTAAGCTGCGGATAAGCAGACAAATCAAGCGTTTGCAAGTTATTTAAGGCAGCTAACAAAGCCTCATAATAAGGCTCTAACATCGCAAATTGCGCAGGCGTGGTATGTTGGATATTCAATAAGCACTTATCCTCTAAATCTTGGCTGGCTTGGCGCAATTGTGGCACGCCCGTATAACGACTGCCGCCCAATATACGGTGGGCAAGTTGCGCAAGCATACTGCGATTGCGCGCCTCCCATGCTTGCATCAATGCTTGTTTTTCATCGTTAATGGTATCGAGCATCATAATGATAAGCTTGGCAGCAAGATCCGGTTTATTGGCTGAACGCGTCAGTGCATCTTGCCAATCTAGAATATCCAAGGTATTAAACACAGAGTCGTTTAAGTTGCCATCTTTTTGCAGATAAGGCGTATTGACTAACAACTCCTCTTTATTATCAAGCGTTTGAATAGGACGCGTGCCAAATGCCGCTTGCCCTTGCTCTTGAAAACGAAGATTTTCATAACGTGGCTGCGTATCCCGTATATTTTCACGTCTATAATCTTCACGCGGCTGGCTGTCTCTTAGATAATCATCACGGATTTTTTTTAGTGATAAAGGTCGCTTAACTCTTTTGTCGTTACTCATCTTTGTAGGTTTATAACTCTTAACCTGCTCGCTTCGAATCATCTGATAGGTAGGCGGCGCTGCATTGTTAGGCGCAGATGAGGAAGGTTGCAGTCTCGTGTTTGCTATATCAGCATTTTGCGAGTTAGTACTTTGAGCGTCTATGGTTTGTGACTCTAATACTTGCAAGTCACCTGCTACGCGAAAACCTTGTGGATGCTCATCATTTTCTGCCGTTAATGGTGATGACGAAGCACTACGCCCAAGCCATTTTTGCAATACTTGTAACAGCTGCGGCTGACTAATAGGCTTGCCGACATAATCATTGATACCACTAGCGATTAATTTGTCCCGCTCATCTGCCAGTCCATGTGCAGTAAGCGCAATGATGGGAATATGGCTATCTGTCGCTTCAATCTTACGAATTTGCCGCGCCGCCTCATGCCCTGACATACGTGGCATTTGAATATCCATAAAGATAAGATCGATACTGTCTTTATGTTGCGCCTTACTCTTTTCTTCTGTCGTCGCGTCTTCAATATACAGCGCATTAACCGCTGATTTACTGACGTCATCCCGTGTGACTGCTTTTGAGATTTGCGTTTTTTTCGACAGGCTTTGTTTTTCAGTTTTGGCAGATTTGATATTTTTCGCTTGTTGTTTGCTGATAAGCTCTATCGCATCAAAGCCGTTACTGGCGGTAATAACATGAATGCCAAGCTCACTCAGCAGCGCATCAAGTACCAGTAAATTTGGCAGATGATCATCAACTGCCAATACGGTGACACCCTTCCATCGTGGTTCTGCAATGCCAGTAGGTACGCTACGCTTTTGCGTATCAAGCATGGCATATAACTGTCTTTTGTCTAATGGCTCATACAAGATATTGGCATGGTAACGATTGAGTAGTGCTTGGTCAGCAGCAACTTGATAACCAAAGACCGCAAGCTTACCTTGATAATGCAGACGGATTTGCTTAAGCAGTGCCATCATATCGTCTTGGGTATCATCATCAACGATGACCCAGTCCCAATAATTACCCCGCTCTTTTAACGATTCAAGTAAGCCCGGTAATGAGTTAGCTTGGGTCAACTTAATGGGCAAATATTGCAAGCTGGCTTTTAGGACTTGTATAGACGCAGTATGGTTAATCCAAATAAGAACGTTAAATTCATCAGTCGCACTGGCCAATGGCGCTAATACGGGCAGCTCAATGGTTTGTCCTGTCGCTGCCTCTATCACATCAACATGCGCTGGCATACGAAACCAAAATGTCGCGCCTTGATTGGAGATGTTTTCTTGCATATTGTCATAAAAACCAATGTCACCGCCCATTAATCGCGTTAACTGCTTGGAGATGACCAGACCCAGTCCTGTTCCACCATATTGACGCGTGATGGATGGATCTCCTTGGCTAAAGCTTTGGAAGAGCATTTTTTGATCAGAAAGTGAGATACCTTTACCACTGTCTTGCACGCTAATCATCAAATAATTGTCTTGATAGTCATCCAAGCTGACGCGCACCACCACATCACCGCTGTCCGTAAATTTAATCGCATTACCGACAATATTGGTCAATACTTGCTTGAGGCGCAGCGCATCACCGTTGATACGCATTGGCACATCGTTATAGAAGAGTACCGCCATGCGCAGACCTTTTTCGGCAGACACCGGTGACAACATATCGACCACATCATAGATAGTGTCATAAAGATCAAACTCATGGCGATCTAGTACCAACTTGCCCGCTTCAATTTTGGAGAAATCAAGCACATCATTGACCAATGCCAATAAGTGCGCGGATGATTTGCGGATGGTCTGTACATACAAGTCTTGTTCGGGATTGAGCTCACCGTGACGCGCAAGCAAGTTAATAAAGCCATCGATGCTATTGAGCGGCGTACGTAGCTCATGACTGATATTGGCTAAAAACGCTGATTTGGCTTGGCTGGTAGAGATTGCCGCATCACGCGCATTACGAATAGAGATGTTTTGCATCTCCATCTCATCAAAAGCAAGACGCAAATCATCCTCGGTCTGCTCCGCGTGCTCTTTCAGCTCTTGAAAACTGACATATAAACGGCGTAATGTTCTCACCAAATCTTGTTGTAATAAATTCAGCTCACCGTTTGATTCAACCGGAATAGGCTGATAAAGATTATCAACATGAGTACGCTGTAATTGCAGCCGCAGCTCATAAATCGGCGCAATCCAACGTTTTGAGTAGATATTTAGACTTAGTAGCAGAATTAACAGCGTAAACAAACCAGTAATCATCAATGCCATGGCAATACGGTAGCGCGCGATATACAGCGGCTCGCTATCCATATCGACTAACAACCACAGCGTTTGACCCTCAAATTCACCCAATATACTGCCATAAGCGGTACCGATAGCAGTTGGCTTTTGCGCCAAAAAACGCTCTGATGAATCTATTACAGGCCACGCCTCATTCGTACCATAGCCAACTGTCGCCAGTACGTCATTATTCTGATTGACAATGGCGATACGCTGGACATGTTGCTCTGCCCGCATACGCCCGAGTTTATCGTGAATACCGTCTAGCGTTGCCATCGCAGCTTGTGAGATATTATCGGTAGTGCTTTCATTGTTGTTTTTTGATGTTTGCGCCTTGGCATCATTTTGTGCTAGCAATTCAGGGACAATCTCTGCAATCGTTGGCGAATAGCGGATAAGTACCGCCTCAGCTAGCACTGCTTGCTCTGAATTACTGGCCCGCATGGTTTCATAAAACACCAAGATACCGCCCACTGCTGCGAGTAAACAGATGGGCAAAAATACCAATATGACCAGCTGACCATAGGCGCTACTGGTATCAAAACGTTTTTTGTAAGCCATGCTGGGTACCATCTCCACTACTGTTTTTGCTATCGATATTTTACAATGCTTTTACTGATCGCTTATGTATCATCTATCCATGACTATATATAGTCAGAGAAAAGTAATATCGATACATCAAGTACTGCTGATATTCATTTTTCTTGCTTGCTGTGCCTATGCAGACAGAGGCTGCAAAAAATTTATACCAGCAGCACTGTAGCGTTTTTGAGATATTTTAACTATATAGCTTGTGATTATCTTAACAGGATTCCATTAGCCGCTGTTAGACAATCATTGATAAAGCTATCTGCGCTAAGCACCATCAAAAACAAGATGATATAATGGTGCACATTTTTATTTGCCACAATAAACACCTGACAGCCGCGCTGTATTCACTTATTATTGTTAACGCATTTATTAGTACGTGATTATTTAGTACGTGATTATTTAGTACGTGATTATTTAACACATCCATACCACCGTATTATTCACTTATCAAAACGCGACTTTCGCCTTTAACGCATGGTCTTCCAGACAGCACATTATTATCTCGTTAAACTACTTTGAAACCGATACCACTAAGGATACTTTATGTCCGCTACGGCTCAGTCAAACGCCACCTTTATTACTCAAATTACTGACCTCGCTGATTGCGTCGGTCAAACGCCCTTGGTCAAATTGCAGCGCTTACCTGAACAAGAACAGATTGACAATGGTGCCATCCTGCTTGCCAAGCTTGAAGGTAATAACCCTGCTGGCTCTGTTAAAGACCGCCCTGCGTTTAATATGATTTATCAAGCGGAGCTGCGCGGTGATATCAAGCCAGGTGATATGTTGATTGAGGCAACCAGTGGCAATACCGGTATTGCTTTGGCTATGGTGGCGGCGATGCGTGGCTACCCGATCACCTTATTTATGCCAAGTAACTCGACCCAAGAGCGTAAAGACGCCATGACCGCTTATGGTGCAACGCTGATTGAGGTAGAAGAAGGAATAGAAGCGGCGCGCGATATGGCGCTACAGATGCAAACCGATGGCAAAGGTATTGTCTTAGATCAGTTTAATAATCCTGATAATAGACAAGCGCATTATCTGACCACAGGTCCTGAGCTTTGGACGCAAACCGAGGGTAAAATCACTCACTTTATTAGCTCTATGGGTACTACCGGCACCATTACCGGCGTGGCACAATATCTAAAAGAGCAAAATCCTGCCATACAAATCATCGGTTTGCAGCCGGATGAAGAAGCCTCTATCGCTGGTATCCGCCGCTGGCCTGCTGCTTATATGCCAGGTATTTTTGATGCCGACTTAGTCGATGAGATTATGGATATCGATCAGCGCGTCGCTGAGGTTTATATGCGCAAGCTTGCTAAGACTGAAGGGATTTTTGCAGGTGTCTCATCTGGTGCAGCAGCATGGGCGGCTACACAAGTCGCTAAGGCAAATCCTGATGCCGTTATTGCTTTTATTGTCTGTGATCGCGGTGATCGTTATTTATCAACTGGATTGTACAATGTTGATGATAGTGTTGATGACAGCCTAGATCGCGTAAACTAAGATAACTTATAAAGTGCAGACCATGCGATTGATACGGTCAGTGCATTTAATGCAGCATCATAAGCCAATAATTAGGTAGAACCATTATGTCACAAGCTTTTTCGTCTGACCCTATTTTGGTCTTTGATATTGAGACGGTTGCGGATACCGATGCTGCACGCCGTATCTATCCGCAATTGGGTAAGCTTAATGATGCAGATACGCTCAGCGCGTTGACTGCCATTCGCATACAAGAAGCGGGGCATGATTTTATGCGTTTGCCACTACAGCGTATTGTCTGTATTTCTGCGCTTTATATCAAAGATGGCACATTTTCGTTATTTTCGCTCACCGCCGATAAATTTAGCGAAAAAGAGATTCTTGCCAAGTTTTTTCGCGCCTTTAATGATATTGCAAAACTGCCTAAATTGATCAGCTGGAATGGCTCAGGTTTTGACATTCCTGTACTTATTTATCGTGCCATGCAATATGACTTGGCAGCGCCTTGGTTATTTGAAGAAGGCGAGCGTATCAAACATATGCGTTTTGATAATTATGTCAATCGCTTTCATACCCGCCATCTTGATTTGATGGATCGGTTTAGCCAATACGGTGCCAGTCGCCGTGAGGCAATGGATGTCGTTGCTAGCTTATATGGCTTGCCCGGTAAGACTGATGTCGATGGCAGTATGGTCGGCGAGCTTGTCAGCAATAATGACTGGCAAACGCTGTCGATATATTGTGAGTCTGATGTGATGAATACTTGGCTGATATATCTGCGCTGGCTGCGCCTGACCGGTCAGCTATCCTTACCAGATTTTGCCGTTTGGCAGCAGCAAAGCCGCGATTATTTAACCAAATTTACCCAAGCGGATGGCACGCCACGTCATCAGGCATTTTTGAATGATTGGCTTAACAGCTAGAAGATTTAACAGACTGACGTAATGACAAATACTGTCTATAAGCGGTGATTATATTTTTATAATCATCGCTTTTTTACTTTGTGAGCGCCTAATACCTGAGTCGCTTTATATGTTAAAATTGCTATTATTTTTAACACCTTCATTTTATAGGCAGGTTTATGCAACCCACCGATTCAAAGACTTCTACCCCAGATATGACTGAACAGCCAAATGAGACTCAAACGATTACGATTCCGCCTAGTAAGAAAAAATCTAAGCCATCATCAAAGACGCGTCGTCGTCTAAAAGATGCTGAGGCACTCCCCTTTACTATCGATGGCTTGTCACATGATGGGCGCGGCGTTGCGGTATACGGTAATGGTTTTGGCGAAGCTGACGGTCATATCACTGACAAGCATGGCAAAAAAATCTTTGTCAGTTTTGCATTGCCGGGTGAAAGTGCGTTGGTCAAGATTACCAATAGCCGTACCAGCTTTGAAGAAGGCGATGCGGTGAGCATCACTGCCAATCCAAACCCTGAGCGCGTGGTGCCGCCCTGCCCGCATTTTGGGGTTTGCGGTGGCTGTAATTTGCAGCATTGGCAGCCAGATGCACAAATTAACTTTAAGCAATCTGTCCTTGCTGAAATGCTAATACATCAAGCAAATGTGGCGCCTGATCATTGGCTTGATCCGGTAGTCGGCGACCGCCTTGGCTATCGTACCAAAGCGCGACTTGGCGTACGTTATGTTGTCAAAAAAGAAACTGCTCTGGTCGGCTTTCGCGAGCGTTCAAGTAATTTCTTAGCAGAATTGAATGAATGTCATATCTTAGATCCACGTATTGGCTTTGAGATTGAAAACTTAAAAACTCTTATTAGCACTTTAGAGAGCCGTGACAAGATTGCTCAGCTTGAATTGGCAATGGGCGAGCATTTACCAGAGCTACCTGATGGTAATCAGCCAGTCGCGCTGATTGTACGTAATCTTGAACCATTGTCGGACGGGGATATCGATAAGCTCAAGGTATTTTTTGCGGCGCGCAATTGGCAGCTATACTTGCAATCAAAGGGTGCGGATAGTATCCAACGTATTGCTTTGAAGGATACAGATGATTTGAGCGAGCAGTTTGGACGCTTATATTATCAATTGCCAGAGTATGATTTGACGTTTGAATTTATCCCTACGGATTTCACCCAAGTTAATCTGTCGGTGAATCGTCAGATGACCAAGCTTGCGTGTGATTTGCTTAACTTAAAAGCAGGTGAACGCGTTCTAGATTTATTTAGCGGTTTGGGCAATTTCAGCCTGCCTCTCGCGCGATTGGTTGGTGAAACGGGTTCAGTCGTTGGTGTTGAAGGCAGCGAAGCCATGACCGCACGCGCCGCTGACAATGCACGCCGCAATGGCATTAACAACACTGAGTTTTATAGCCAAGATTTGACACATGATTGTACGGACAAACCGTGGGCCAACCAAGGGTTTGATGCGCTGCTTATCGATCCACCGCGTTCTGGCGCCTGGGAGATTATGCAATATTTGCCTAAGTTTAACGCTGAGCGGATTGTCTATGTCTCCTGTAATCCTGCTACGCTGGCTCGTGATACCAAAGCATTGCTCGAACAAGGTTATCGTTTAACGCATGCCGGCGTCATGGATATGTTTTGCCATACCGGTCATGTTGAGTCAATCGCGCGCTTTGAAAAAGTCTCTGCTTAAACCTCTGTAGTAGCAGAGTGTGGTATTCGCCTGTAATTTTTATAGGCGTTAATAGCTATAAATTAAGAATGTTATAGGCGCTATTCCTCTGTGCGGCTAACGCTATCATTACAGAGCCTTGCTTGATTTGTCATCGCAACATGCGATAATAATAGTCACTGCTTTTATTGTTTATAAACACACAGTGAGTCTAAGCGCTCATAATTCTATGCAAGATCCCTATAATTGATTTTATAGCCGCTAAAAAATGGACTTTTTAGCAGCTGTATTGATTTATAACTGACCATTTATCGATAGCAGGCTCATGTTTAGCTCTAGCGTTGTAAATGGGGTTATTATCAAGTCAAAATAGTTAAGAGGAGTGGGCTATGGTAAAAATTCGCGAAGGATTACCGCTGGTAGATGGACAGACCACGCAAGCGGATAGTGCAACGTTGGCAGCGCAGCTGGTCGCGAGTCAACGCTCGCATCAGTCTGCCAATAGCTACGCCCAAGTCCCACTAGATATCAAGTATCAGCTTGCCACTCATAAACTCCATACCACCTTTGATCGCTCTGTACATTACGCGTACTACAGTCATGACTCAAATCTTGAAAATGACTATTTGAGGGATAAAATCCTTGATGAATCCGAGGCATTTTCACAACAAGAGCTTGAAGCGTTAGATTTGGATCAAATCAATATTGACGTACCCACTTGGCTTGACAATGTTGCAAAGCGTATTGGGCAAGAGTCAGTGCCCAATCTTAGCGCTGCCTGTGAGTTTATCCGTAAGCACATGAATACCAACGAATCGGAGCGTTCAGGCGCTTACGTGACCGGTATTGGCATGACAGATATCTTAACTTATCTTTATCAAGATGAAGATGCTCTTGTGGCTGCTATGCTCTATCGTAGTGCGCGCAAAGCTATTATTAGTCTTAGTGATATCGAAAAAAAGTTTGGCGCGGACATATCAACTTTGGTCAAAGATACCTTGGCAATGGGACAACTGTCTGAGATTATTGAGAACAATAAGCGCTTAGAAGATCATTTCGTCAATAACCAACGTGATCAGCTATCAAATATTTATAGCATGCTCATCTCGGTCACCAACGATGTGCGCGTGGTCCTTATCAAGCTTGCTGAACGTACTTTTGCCATGCGAGAACTGACCTTCTCTAATGAAGACCGGCAAAATCGGGTGGCGCGTGAAGTCATGACTATTTATGCGCCATTGGCGCATCGCTTGGGTATTGCGCAGCTTAAGTGGGAGCTTGAAGACTTAGCGTTTCGCTACCTTGCCCCTGATCGGTATAAAGAGATTGCCAAGCTGTTGTCAGAAAAGCGTAGCGAGCGTGAATCCTATATTCAGCGCGTACAAGATAGGCTCAACGAGTCTTTGGCAGAATCTGGCATTGAGGGCGAAGTTTCAGGGCGCGTTAAGCACATTTATTCTATTTATCGAAAAATGAAGCTCAAGGGCTTATCTTTTGATCAGCTGTACGATATCCGTGCGCTGCGTGTTTTGGTCACCACTCCTTCAGACTGTTACCACGTGCTGGGGCTGGTACATGGGTTGTGGCGTTATATTCCTGAGCAATTTGACGATTATATAACCAATCCAAAATCTAATGGCTATCGCTCACTCCATACTGCGGTCATCGCTGAAAACAAATCGCTTGAAGTACAGATTCGTACTCAAGAGATGCACTTTGAAGCCGAGCTTGGCATGTGTGCTCACGTCAATTACAAAGAAGGGCTAAAAAATAAAAAGGACAACTACCTTAATCAGCGAATCAGATCCTTACGTCAACTGTTATCTATTAATAATCAGCCACGCTCATCCTTATCATCCAGTGATGAATTAGAAGAGATTGAGTTTGACGACGACGAGCAATTGGTTGATTTTGATGAGCTCGAACGTATTTACATCTTTAGTCGCGATGGCGATATTACTGAGCTGCCAAAAGGCGCGACTGTGCTGGATTTTGCCTATTATGTCCATACGCAAGTGGGTAATCGCGCCCAAGCAGCACGGGTCAATCAGCGTTATGTGCCGCTAACCTATCAGCTCAAAACTGGCGAGCAAGTCGAGATTATCACCAAATCCTCACGTGAGCCCAATCGCGATTGGCTGGTGGCTTCACTGGGTTATATTCATACCAACCGTGCCCGCTCAAAACTTCGTCAATGGTTTAATAAACAGGACCGCGATAAGAATATCGAAATCGGTCGTCAAATGCTCAGTAAAGAGCTTGAGCGCTTGTCGGTGCACCCCAATAGCATTGATTTAAATGACTATACACAGCATTTTCATGTCAATAATACCGATGATATCGTGGTTGGTTTGGTGACGGGTGAAATCGGTCTAAATCAGCTCACCAGCCATATTTCTCGTCAATTGCATCTAGAGCCTGAAAGATCTGAAGAAAATTTTGTCCCTATTATCGATAAAAGAGATTCAGGGAAACTTGATGCTTATAAAATCCAAATCGATGGCTTAGATAATATTGAGGTTGGTTTGGCAGGCTGCTGTCATCCTGTGCACGGTGAGCCTATTGCAGGTTACATTACTTTATCGCGCGGTGTTAGCGTCCACAATCGTGGCTGCCCTGAATATCTACGCCTGATTGAACGTGACCCTGAACGCGAAATTAAGGCGGCTTGGAAGGTCAAATCAGGCCGTTATCAGCCGGTTGATATTCATGTAGAAGCCTATGATAGACGCGGGTTATTGCGTGACTTAACCCAGATTATTGATAAAGAAAACGTCAATATTCGTCAGGTTCAAACACTAAGTAATGATGACAATATTGCTTCTTTGAAGTTTCATATTGAAGTGTCCGGACTGGCACATTTATCAAAACTCCTAGCCAAGCTTGAGCAGCAGCACGGCATCTTACATGCTCGCCGCGCTGTTTCCTGATAGTATTGCTGGGAAAATTTATTAAAAGTACATTCATTCCATAATAGAGTTTTTACAAAATACCATGCCTGAGTTGCCAGAAGTAGAAACGACAAAAACCAGCCTTGCACCGCTATTGGGTCAAAAAGTCACCAATGTACAAGTATTTCAACCAAAGTTGCGTTGGTCAATACCTGACGATTTGACACAGTTGGTTAACTACACACTAGAGAGCGTTGAGCGGCGAGCAAAGTATTTAATCCTCAATTTTATACCGCTAGGTGACAATGGTATATCACCTTCTATTCAGCCTGATATGTTACAGCCGCGACAACTTTTGGTTCATCTTGGTATGTCAGGTAGCTTGCAACAACACAGTCATGCTATGGGTAAGCGCAAACATGACCATTTGATTATGAGCTTTATCGACGCTGATAATACCCAAACACAACTACATTATTATGATCCTAGACGCTTTGGATCCATTTTATGGCTTGAAGAATATAGTGACAAACTGTTAAATCATTTAGGACCTGAGCCATTATCAGATGCATTCACTGCAGACTATCTATATCACCTAATCCAACGTAGCGAACAATCCAGCGGAAGCGAAAACAGTACATCGATTAGAAAGCAACCCATCAAACGAGCCATTAAATCGGTCATTATGGAGCAGCAAGCTGTAGTCGGCGTTGGTAATATTTATGCAACCGAAAGCTTATACTTATCAGGTATTCATCCTGCCACCCCAGCTAATGAAGTGTCATATACGCAAATAGTCATACTGGTTGACCATATCAAAACCATTCTACAAAAAGCGATCAAGCTTGGTGGTTCCACACTGCGTGATTTTACCGTTGCAGATGGTCAAACAGGTTACTTTCAACAGACATTGAATGTCTATGGCAGGCAAGGTGAAGCTTGTCTATACTGCCAATCCATCTTAGAAAATATTAAGCTAAGTGGACGTGCCAGTGTCTACTGCCCTCTTTGTCAGCCAATCAGTTCAATGTAAACTTACTCAAAATAAAGAGTTTTATTCAACGCTCACTTATAAGTTCTAGCTTATTGATTTTTGGTTGCGTATCATTAAAATAACACCACTAACAAACTTGTCCGCCTATGCTGCGCATTTTTGTTGCTTATTAGCCTATATATTGCTTTAATAGTGCTAGTACTTACATAAATAATGCAAACCATTTATTTGGCCGTAATATATACGCTATCTGTCGTTGCCGCAATATTTCTATGGAGAAATAGCAGCAGCTATTTACCATACTACTTATGAGTTTTAGGACATCATTATGATTGCTCAGGCTAACACCAAACGCACCGCAAAATATACGCTATCAACTATATTGATAAGTGCCAGCTTAGCTTTTGCAAGTATGCAACCCGCTTTAGCAGCGATAGAGATTGATGAAACAGATTTTGGTCCCTCTTATGAGACCATGGCTGTAGATACCGTTGTCGGCAAGCCATTACAATTGGTAGCAGCCGTTGCAGGCACAGCTGCTTATATTGTCAGTCTACCCTTTTCTTTAATCGGTGGTAACGCCGATCAAGCACAGCAAAAACTCTTTGTTGAGCCATGGAATGCCATGAGTCGCTGCTTAGGCTGTACGGTTGCTGAAGACAATTATTATAAATCACAGGTCGTTGATAATAACGTTGTGCGTATCGTGGTTGATCAACCATCAGAGATTATCATTAATACCAATGACTACGTTATCGTTAGACCTTGAGCATACATACACTTAAGTACTTATAAAAAATCCAATCAGAAAAAGGCTAACATGACGTTAGCTTTTTTTATTTATTGGAACGCCAGCAGCTTTGAGGGCATCATAGGTCTGCGCCACACCATCGGGCGCATCACCCAATATCAAAAACATATTCTTAAAATCAATTTCGCCGCCAGCAATAAAAGCAATGATGGGCATGATAACGTCCTCTACTAAAGACGTTGTGATCGTAGCGAACGCTCCACCGATAATCACACCGACGGCGAGATCCATCACATTACCCTTTAAAGCAAATTCTTTAAACTCAGATACCATACTCATATTTTCTCTCCTAAAAAACCTTATCGACCATCAGATAAGCGTATAAATGGTGAATCCAACTTCGGATTTTAATAATGAGCATAAAATTGCTCGTTTTTTAGTAATCTATAGCCAACTATTGGATTTTTATTCTATGCAAAATCCAACACGAAAAAAAGCAGCATAGAATAGTGGTATACCGACTATTTTATGCTGCTCATTAGATATCTTTAATACGGAACCAAATAATGGATAACCATTATTTATTGGTCAATATTAAGCACCTTTCTTACGACCATAACGCTTACGCTCACTTTCAGTCAAATAGCGCTTACGTAGACGAATCGCTTTTGGCGTTACTTCGACCAATTCATCATCTTGAATGAATTCAAGTGCTTGCTCAAGCGTAAACTTGACCGCTGGTGTTAGTGTGAGCGCTTCGTCAGTACCACTGGCACGGACGTTGGTTAACTGCTTAGCAGTCGTCGGATTAACGGCCATGTCATCGTTACGTGAGTTAAGACCAACAATCATACCTTCGTAAACTTCAAGCTGTGGCTCAGCAAACAATTTACCGCGCTTTTGCAAGTTGAACAATGCAAAGCCTAGGCAAACGCCCTTAGCCATAGAAACGAGTACGCCGTTAGAGCGGCCACCAACATCACCAATTTTCTGTGGACCATAATGTGAGAAGCTTGATGTCATGATTCCTGAACCTGATGTTAAGGTCAAGAATTCAGAACGGAAACCGATCAAACCACGTGCAGGCATAGTTGCTTCAATACGCATACGACCTTTGCCATCAAGTTCCATATTGGTCATCTCGCCTTTGCGTAGACCAACCTGCTCCATGATAGAACCTTGATGCTCATCTTCAATATCGAATACAACGTTTTCATACGGCTCTTGTAGTTTACCGTCAACTTCTTTAACGATAACTTCTGGACCTGAAACACCCATCTCAAAACCTTCACGGCGCATGTTTTCGATAAGTACAGATAAGTGAAGCTCACCACGACCTGATACTTTAAATTTATCAGGAGACTCTGTGTCTTCTACACGTAATGCAACGTTATGAATCAATTCACGCTCAAGACGCTCACGAATATTACGTGAAGTCACAAACTTACCATCACGACCAGCAAACGGTGAGTTGTTTACTTGGAAGTTCATTGATACAGTTGGTTCATCAACCGTTAGTGCTGGTAATGCTTCAACGTTAGCTGGATCACAAATCGTATCTGAGATATTAAGTGCATCAATACCAGTGATACAAACGATATCACCAGCTTGTGCATCTTCTACATCAATACGATCAAGACCATGATAGCCCATGATTTTTAGGATACGGCCATTACGCGTGTTGCCATGCTTATCAATGACAGTTACTTGCGTATTAAGTTTAACTTTACCACGTTGGATACGACCAATACCGATAACACCAACGAAGCTGTTGTAATCAAGGCTTGAGATTTGCATACGGAATGGGGCTTCAGCATCAACTTGAGGAGCCTGTACCACATCAACAATAGTTTTGAAAAGTGGCGTCATGTCGTCAGCCAAAGCATCAGCTTCTAAACCAGCAACACCATTCAATGCTGAGGCATATACAACTGGGAAATCTAATTGCTCATCAGTTGCACCAAGGTTGTCAAACAAATCAAAGATTTGATCCATTACCCAATCAGGACGTGAGCCAGGACGGTCAATTTTATTAATGACAACGATAGGTTTTAGACCTTGCTCAAATGCTTTTTGAGTCACAAAACGAGTCTGAGGCATAGGACCATCAACCGCATCAACGACCAAAAGTACGCAGTCAACCATTGACATTACACGCTCAACCTCACCACCAAAGTCGGCGTGACCGGGAGTGTCGACAATGTTAATACGGTATTCAGTACCATCAGTGTCATCAGTCCAACGGATGGCTGTATTTTTAGCCAGAATAGTAATACCACGTTCTTGCTCAATATCACCTGAATCCATTGCACGCTCAGCAATGTTTGCACGGTCGCCAAAAGTACCAGACTGATGTAATAACTTATCAACCAAAGTTGTTTTACCGTGGTCAACGTGGGCAATAATTGCAATGTTACGCAGGTGTTTGATATCGTTCGCCATATAAAATGCTCGTTTCGTCTTAAAAAAATGCAGTAGCAGTAAGCACTGCTGGATAAACTTTTGCCATTAACCAGATAAGTAAGATTACGCTATGACTAAATGACCATACAATAGGTACAGCTAGATAATTAATAGAAGTAAAACATAGACTTATGGTGATGAATCCATCGTACAGATAGCTATGCTAATGTACACCTTGTCAATGTACAAAGTGTTTGGGCGACTAGTATAACATTATTGCATCATAATTTTATGCAATAACTGATTTTTTTCGATACATAAATAAAAAAAGCCACCCATTGGGTGGCTTTTTTTGTAACTAATTAGTTTATTACGTCATTACTAGCTACTACTTATTGAACAACCATATCTTTAGTTTGTTCAACAGTCATTGTTTTGTCACCAGTGATGATGGCATAAACACGACGGTTCATAGCACGACCTTCTTCAGTGTTGTTATCAGCGATTGGTTGATCATAACCATAACCAACGGTTGATAGACGGTTTGGTGCAATACCAAATTCGTTAGTCAACATAGATTTTACAGCAACAGCACGGGCTTCAGACAGACGTTGGTTATAACGTGCTGATGGACCAGTTTTAGAAGCATGACCTTCAACACGAGCGGTAGAGTTAGGATACTCACGCATCTTCTCTGCTACTTTAGCGATTTCAGGTTTGTACTGAGTTTTGATAGCTGATTTATCGTTATCAAAGAATACACGTAGTTCCATTTTTAGCTCATCAGTAATATCTACTGGTACTGGGCAACCGCGCTCATCTACAACAACGTTCATTGGAGTACCTGGGCAAGCATCGATGCTATCAGGTACGCCATCACCGTCAGAATCAAGATCAGATTCAATAACAACGATTGGCGGAGTATCAACCATAGGCTCTTGCATTGGTGGAACAGCTACTGCAGGTGCTAAATGACCACCAAGTACTACTTCTAGACCGGCCAAAGCCATGCCTTCCCACCAGTTTTCGTCAAAGTTATGAATCGCACGAGCTTCACCACGTAGGCTTAGCGCATTATTGATACGATACATAGCACCTAGACCTAGGTTACCGATAGTATCTTTAGAACCGGTAACAAAGTTACCAGCTGCATTTTCAACTTCGATTTTAGACTGACCAGCACCAACCAATACATATGGCTTAAGTGCACTATCAGTGTAACCAGTAAATTCTTCAGTACCGATCAAGAAGTTACCAGAAATCATTTCTTGTTCAGCATCATTAGTTACAGTACCAGCACCGTTTACAGCGTCAGTATTAGATACGCCATACTCTACTTGGAATTGAGTAGATGGAGTTAGCTCAATACCTAGCGCTGCACCAGTGTATAAACCATTCTCTTTATAGAAACTATCACCGGTAGCTGTAGTCATAGTTTCTAACTGCTCATCTTCAGCGCCTTCGCTGTAATGATAACCAAGTAATAATGGACTGATAGTGACGCCGGCGTTAGCTGCTAGTGGGGCTGCTGTGATAGCAAACAAAGCCAAAGCAATTTTATTTAATTTCATGAAACTTCCTCCAAAGGATGATTTTAGTAGTGCATTAAGCAAAACTAGGGCTCAAGATGGTCAAAAACAAACATCATTTACGAACTTATAAGTTGAAAAGCAAAACCAATTAAGGCGTAGCTTAGCGATTATCAATTCAGTTTACAACTTTTTTCGTAAATCAGCTACACATTATTACACGATAATGTCATAACTAAAACACATTAGCTTGGTTAGATTACTGAGAACTAACACACTTTACACTCTTTATCTTTTGTATGTTAGGTGGCAATAGATGATGAAACAAATATTACCTATTGTTGCCGTTTATTCTAATACAAGTAGTTAATTTTCTCTATTGTTAAAAGCATCTATTCACGAATTGAAACATTCTTTGACAGTAGGCATATATTTGGTTTATATTGAATATTATATTAATGAACAATATTTCACTATTAGCTGTAAGATTGTTTTGCCGCGCTTTATATCATAAATTATAAGAATCAATTGCTAGAAGCAACTAAGTATATAAATTACTAGGATCAATATCATAGGCAATACTTAAAACTATCTTAGCTATCCCTTTAATACAGGTAGTAGTTTATTATGGTCATATCATATAGAACATTTTTAATATGCTCAAAGGATTCTAGACGCCATAATGAGCAGGGATTTAATTTAGTAGAATTAATCGTAACGGTTGCTATCTTGGCAATCATAGCAATGATTGCCACACCTTATATCTTGACCCAATTAGCACATATGGAAGCCAAACGTATTGCACGCCAAATAGACACTACCCTAGCTTTGGCAAAAGCTGAGAGTCATATTAGAAGACAAGATTTACTGGTTTGCTTGTCTAATAGTGGGGGACGTTGCCATAGAGACAGCTATAAAGAGCTTTTGTTGTTTTCGGATAAAAACCACAATAATAATTTTGATTTGGGTATTGATGATTTGTTAGAAGAGCAAGCGCTGAACCCCAAATACAGTACTTTATATCTACGCGTCGGTAATAACCGTCACTACACTAAATTTTGGGGCGATAGCGGCAGTCCTCGTGGGCATTTCGGACATATTAAATACTGTCCAACCTCAACCTATAATCACACCATGTATCAAATCTCATTTAGCCAAGTCGGGCGCATTACTTATAAGGCCAATGAAAATCATCCGACTGGATGCGGTACTTGATAAAGCAGCAAGATACCCTAAAATTCAAACCACTTAACTATTGATGCATCGCTGCTTTCATCATAACAACAGCCTGATCCATTCCCACAAATAATGCATCCGCTATTAAAGCATGACCGATATTTAGCTCATATATACCTTCAATTTGGGCAATCGCATTAACATTATCACGTGTGAGACCGTGACCGGCATTGACCAATAACTTGCTATCGATTTTCTTAGCGGTAATCACTGCACTTTTAATGCGTTCAAGCTCTACATTTACCCTATCTGTATCACCTGCCAGACCTGCCTCAGCATAAGAACCTGTATGTAGTTCGATAGCATCAGCGTCGCAATTCACTGCTGCTGCAATCTGCGTGTCTTCGGGATCAATAAAGAGAGATACTTTAATATCTGCCGCTTGCAACTTGCTAACATATTCTTTCAACCAAGTGAGCTGCGCTGCCACCTCTAAACCGCCTTCTGTGGTCAATTCGGCACGTTTTTCTGGCACCAGACATACCCAATATGGTTTGACTTGACAGGCTATCTCTAGCATCTCAGTCGTTGCTGCCATCTCTAGATTCATTCTCGTGGTCAACTGCCTTGCAATCTCATATACATCAGCATCCTGAATATGACGGCGATCTTCACGCAAATGAATAGTGATACCATCAGCACCTGCTTTCTCACATAAAAGGGCTGCAGCTAGTGGACTTGGATAGCTCACACCGCGTGCTTGACGTAGGGTTGCCACATGGTCAACATTAACACCTAGTAATGGTGTTTTTGAGGTATTCTGTGCATCTTTCTCTAATTTAGTTGCCAAAATCTGCGCTGTATCCGTCATAAAAAATCCTTTTATTAATAGTTAGATCATTTACTAAAAATAGCTTGTAACGTATTGATGATAAGTAGCTGTGAACATACTCTATCATTCGAGACGTTTTATAATTGATAACGCTGTTGCTGCTGCCAAAGTAGACGACTTTGTAGCGGTTGATAATCAAGCATATGGTCAATCAATTGTCGGTGTAAACGCGACCACGCGTTCAGCGTACTAGCAGACAAACCCTGTTCTACCATCATCAAGATATCATTGCCCTTAAAAACCGCGTGACCAATCACACTTTCGCTATCTTCTATATTTACCATTGGTACTAAACCCACATCAGGTAAAAATCGGTAAGTGCACTCTTGCTCAATAGGGTTCTCAAGGCTGTCTTGATTTAATGTCAGTGAAAATCCCAACTCATCAAACAGATAGCTCTCAAACTGGCGCAAACACAAACGTAGCTCATCAGCCGTTAGAGATTTTTTGAGCGCGTATAGGCTATTTTGATAATGTTGCCATAATATCGGCATAGGATCTTCAGTAGGCAATAATCGCCACAATATCTCATTTAGATACAAGGCTGCATATTGATGCTGACCTGTGATGCTTTCTTGATGGTGTATTTCTGTATTTGCTACCTCATCATTTTGGACAGCTTGTGTATGGACTGAACTAAAAGGGGCAATATTGATTTGACTGAATGTTTTGAGATCACGTTTGCCAGTAGCAAAGAGTTGTAAAGGCATAAATAGTGGCGCGCCTTTTTTGCCAATACCATGTATCACCCCGTGTTGCTGAGAAAATAGATAATATAAGGCGCGCTTTTCTTGATAGGGGCGCTGGTGTAATAAATAACCGATTAACGCTTCGTTACGCATGGATTATTACTCCAGCTACTATCCATTCAAAATAAAAGAGATTGCGTGCTAATAGCCCAAACTGGTCAAGGCTCGTTCGTCATCAGACCAGCCGCGCTTAACTTTTACCCACAGCGTTAGCATGACTTTTTTATCGAACAGCTGTTCCATATCTTTACGCGCGTCCATACCCACTTGTTTGATACGTTGGCCTTTATCACCAATCACAATCGCTTTTTGACCACTACGCTCGACATAGATAGTGGCATCGATAAAGGTACAAGCTTTACGTGGGCGACCAGTTTTTGGGTCGGTATGAGCAGCTTCGTCCTTAAAACCATCAATTTGTACGGTCAAATCATAAGGTACTTCATCACCGGCGCTGCGCATGATTTTTTCGCGGATAATTTCACTGGCTAAAAAGCGCTCTGAGCGGTCGGTGATTTGCTCTGTATCATAAATTGGTGCAGCGACTGGCAGGTGTGATGCGATCACTTCTTGTAAACGATCTAAATTTTGATTCTTTAATGCAGAAACAGGGACGATATCAGCAAAATCAAAACTGTCATTAAAGGTCTCCATTAACGGCAAAACGCTGCCTTTATCTTTTAAGGTATCGGCTTTATTAATCACTAAAACCACCGTTAGATTGGTATCACCAAGCTTTTGTAGCACCAGTAAATCATCGTCACGCCATTGGTCAGAATCAACAACAAACAAGACCAAGTCAACATCAACGAGTGCAGAGACGGCCGCTTTATTCATACGCTCATTGATAGCACGAACTTCGTTGCGATGAATACCTGGAGTATCGACAAATACTGCCTGCATCTCATCATTAGACAAGATACCGTGAATACGATGGCGAGTCGTTTGTGGTTTACGCGAGGTGATAGAAAGCTTTTGACCCAATAAATGGTTCATCAACGTTGATTTGCCAACATTTGGGCGACCAACAATGGCGACATAGCCGGTCTTAAAACCCTCAGCGGCAAGTTTACTGGTATCTGGTGAGAAAAATGCTTCAATTGCTGAATCGTTATCTACTGCATTATTTTCGACTGTATCGTTTTCCATTACGCAATCTTCTACTACATTATTTTGGCTTACATTTAGGTCAGTGTTTTCGGTCATATTTGTGGCATTATCTTCATTATTTAATGGCAAGTCAGAGTGATTGCTCATGGGGTAATCCTGTGGGGTTTATCATCAGTCAAACTGCTATAGGCTCATACGACATAAACAGCAGCACTGTTATTTAGTTGAAAATTGTTCAGTTAAAAATTGTTCAGTTAAAAATATTGTCTATCGCAATACTAATCCGTCAAAGAATAAGTATTTTTTAGAAGATAGAGATTATAATTTTAACGGTGTGACTATAAAGGCAGTACTATAAAATCAGGGCAATATAGTCAGTCCTATATAAATGAGATACGGTATCGGGCTTGCTCAGTTTACTATATGTAGTACTTTCACTCACCTTCTTTGTATCTAAATTATCTTGAACCGACTATAGTATAAAAGCCATTAGCTGCGTTTTTTTGGCACACCTGGCAACTTATGGAGCTGGTTAATCATCAGCTCTGCCGCTTTTTGCTCAGCGATACGGCGACTCTCGCCAGATTCAGTGATATCAGGACAGTTAATGATATTTACCTGACAGCGTACCACAAATATCTGATGCGGGGCATTGCCTCGTGTTTCCATCAACTCATAATATGGTAGGTCAAATTGCTTCGACTGCAACCATTCTTGTAAACGGCTCTTAGCATCTTTTAAGGCTTTTTGATCGTTGACATTATCAATCAAATCACCGTACCAAGAAAGCACACACACTCGCGTGATATTCATATCTTGACTGTCTAGATAAATAGCACCAATCAAGGATTCGACTGCATCTGCCAATATAGAAGCACGATTGCGACCGCCACCTTTACGCTCACCCACACCCAATATTAGCTGATTAGACAGCTCTAGATTTTGAGCGATAATGACCAAAGACTCTTGCCTAACGAGCGTGGCTCGCATACGGGTCAGACGACCTTCGTTTTGGGTCGGATAACGGTGATATAGTGCCTCACCGACAATCATCCCCAATAAAGCATCACCCAAAAACTCCAGACGTTCATAGTTCTTTTTACTATCGAACGAGCGATGCGTAAGTGCCAGCTTTGCTAGGCTTAAATCATTAAACACATAACCCAACTTGCGCGTTAATACTGCTAAGCGTTGAAGAAATTCTGAGCTAATAACAAGCGTGTCATCAGACAGGCTATTTTTTGGTGGATTAGGAACCGCCTGAGGATACTGCGAAGTTGGTTTCATGCGTGGCTTATGATTATCCCTTTTGTTGCACTATTTAATGTCATTAAATAGTAGCGTCTAAACATATTAAATACAAAAACCAGCTCATAAAGAACTATTTTTTAGCGTACTGGCTTATTAAATCGTTGCTTTAGTCAGTTCTAAATAAAAGAAATAAAAATGCTGTAAAGCACTACTGAGGTTAATTTTTCTTGCTTGCTGTTCCTAAGCAGACAGAGGCTGCGAATAATGAATCCCAGTATTGCTATACTTTTTAAAAAGTGGATCAACTATACTTAGATTTTAAAAATAGAATTACTCTGCTATTGTAGGATCAATATCGCCTTCAAAGCGATTCACAATATCAATATTGCCGAAGAGCGTATTGGTTTTTTCATATTTTTTATAAATAGCTAACTGACCTGGTTTTTTATCTTTAAAGGTAAATACCTCTTCGGCCTTGGTGCCGTAATCCGCATTGATAGACAACTGCTTATCAACACGTTCAACGAACTGCTTGGCAGTTTCTTTTTTACTATTAGATTGTGTAAGCTCAGCGCTCAAGGTTTTGGTTAACTGATAATCGCCAATTTGTGCTGGTACAATGGCAACAATCAATTTAACAGCAACGCCCAAAGCGATGATAATAAAAACAATACTAGTGACACTAGCACCGCGCTGCGTAGATAAGCCAGATAACTGTTGCACCATAATACCTCTCAACGGGAAATTTACTATATTCGTAATTTACCATGGTTATAAATTACTATGCTTTAGTACACATTTATAAGCTAAATATCATTACATTCAATAGCTGTAATATTAGCACAAAACTATTATCGATAAATCCATTCGTAGATCATTAATGCCATTAATCAATAGCACCATTACGTTTAAAGGTAGGTAGCTGCAGACCTGGCGGCTTATGCATCCAAATATATACAGCTTTTCCTGCTAAATTGTCATCAGGTACAAAGCCCCAAAAGCGTCCATCCGCGCTGCGATCACGGTTATCACCCATGACAAAATATTGACCTTCAGGTACATTAATACGCCACTCATTGCCTTCTGAGCTGACCACGTCTGGCGATTGTTGCTGCAAAAAGGGCGCATATTGTGAGCTATTCATACCATTCAAATAGCGAACGACATACTCGTGCTTGCCTTGCTTCTCTTTAAAATATTGTGCGTCGCCTTCTTCTTGCTCACCCATTGCCGCGGCATTCTCTTCTGTCAGCATTTGACCCGGAGCAACTTCACCTGCCGAATATAACTGTGACGTCAGCTGTGCATTGGCATCAAAATCAACAGCTACGGTATTCACGGGCACGTCGTTGATTGCAAGCGTACCTTGATTGTAACTCACCGTATCACCCGGCAAACCAATGACGCGCTTGATATAATAAATACTTGGGTTCTCTGGATAACGAAAAACGGCCACATCTCCATGTTCAGGTGTACCAGTATCAATTACTTTATTATAAGTCAGTGGCAAACGCACACCATAAGCATACTTATTGACGGCAATAAAATCACCTGTATATAAGGTCGGCACCATAGACGATGATGGAATATTAAAGGGCTCAATCAAAAATGAGCGAACAATAAGTACCACCGCTAACACAGGGAAAAAATCATATGCCCAGCGTACCAGCAAGCTCTCTTTACCGCGACCCCGTGTTTTACGTTGTTTCAGTGTCAGCTTATCTAATAGCCAAATAATACCCAGACCTATGGTTAATGGCACTAAAATCAAATTAAAATCAAAATCCATACTTAATTGCCTATTAGCGAGCTACTTATCCAATGATGATATCCGTAAAAACAGCAATAATGATTTATTTATTTATTGATAATCTAATCTACCTGCAATACTGCTAGGAAGGCTTCTTGTGGAATCTCTACGTTACCCACTTGCTTCATACGCTTTTTACCCGCTTTCTGCTTAGACAATAGCTTTTTCTTACGCGAGACATCACCGCCGTAACATTTGGCTAAGACGTCTTTACGCATGGCTTTGACCGTACTACGCCCAATAATCTGGCTACCAATTGCCGCTTGAATAGCGACATCAAACATCTGACGCGGAATCAGCTCTTTCATCTTACCAACCAGTGCATTACCACGGTAGCGCGACTGGGTTTCATGCACAATCATGGCTAGCGCATCGACTTTATCACCATTAATTAACACATCTACCTTAACCAATTTGTCGACTTGATAACGCTCAAAATTATAATCAAGCGACGCAAAACCTCGTGATACTGATTTTAGACGGTCAAAGAAGTCCATGACCACTTCACCCATCGGAATATCAAAAATCAGCTGTACTTGACGACCCATAAAGCGCATATCAACTTGTACACCGCGGCGCTCGATACACAAGGTCATGACGTTACCCAAGTAATCTTGCGGTACTAAAATCTGACAGCGTGCAATCGGCTCACGGAACTCTTCAATATTATTCGGTTCAGGCAATCTTGATGGGTTATCAACATAGATAATGCTGCCATCTTTTTTCACAATCTCGTAAATCACCGAAGGCGCTGTGGTAATTAAATCCAAGTCATATTCACGTTCTAAACGCTCTTGGATAATTTCCATATGCAGCATACCAAGGAAACCACAACGGAAACCAAAACCTAGTGCATCAGAGGTATCAGGCTCAAAAAATAATGACGCATCGTTAATTTGTAGCTTTTGTAGCGCTTCACGGAATTTTTCAAAGTCAGTAGACTCAACAGGGAACATACCAGCATAGACTTGCGGAGTAATCTGTTTAAATCCAGGAATACGATCGACATCAGGCGTACTGGCATGAGTAATCGTATCACCAACGGGCGCACCCGCAATATCTTTGATGCCAGCAATAATAAAGCCCACTTCACCTGCTTCTAAGATACCCGTATCTAATGGCTTCGGGGTAAAGACACCAATTGATCCGACTAAATGCGCATCTTTGGTCGATTTAATATAAAGCTTATCGCCTTTTTTTATCGTACCTTGGCGGACACGTACTAATGATACGACGCCCAAATAATTATCAAACCATGAATCAATGATTAACGCCTGCAGCGGTGCATCACGATCACCCGTTGGCGCAGGGATAAATTCAACCAACGCCTCAAGTAATTTATCGACGCCAAGACCAGATTTCGCTGAAACACGTGGCGCATCAACAGCATCAATACCAATAATGTCTTCAATTTCTTGGATAACTCGTTCAGGCTCAACTTGTGGCAAGTCAATTTTATTTAAAACTGCCATGACCTCAAGACCTTGGTCAACCGCGGTATAACAGTTGGCAACCGACTGCGCTTCCACGCCTTGTGCCGCATCAACGACCAATAGCGCACCTTCGCAAGCCGCTAATGAGCGTGACACTTCATAAGAAAAATCCACGTGACCAGGCGTATCAATAAAATTCAGCTGATAGCGCTCACCATTTGGGTGATCATAATATAGCGTCACCGACTGCGCTTTAATCGTGATACCGCGCTCACGCTCAATATCCATTGAATCAAGGACTTGCGCCTGCATCTCGCGATCTTGCAGCGCGCCACACATTTGAATAAAACGATCGGCAAGGGTCGACTTGCCATGATCAATGTGGGCAATAATAGAAAAGTTACGAATATTGGCTAATGCAGTCACAAAGCGCCTACTAAATAATGGAAGATTGAATAACGAATATAAATGCTGTCAGATGGCAACAATAGAATACTTAATCATAGTTGATATTGGTCAATACACCAATGTCACTATATTGAGCAAACCGTATTGTGGCAAGTGAAGTGCCTACAGCGCTGATTATCAGTTATAGCTACGCGCAGGCATGTGAGGGTATTCTAGCAGTTTTCCACTGTAAAGTAAGTGGATTTTATCAGCAAGCTTTGGTTTTATAAATGAGAGTAAACAAGCCGACTTCAAATACAAAACATTTACTTGATTAGATCTGATACAAATCTTGTAGAGAGCTATAGTCAGGGAAAAGTAATCGATACATCAAGTACTGCTAATATTAATTTTTCTTGCTTGCTGTGCCTACGCAGACAGAGGCTGCAAAAAATTCATATCAGCAGCACTGTAGCGTTTTTGAGATATTTTAACTATATTTATTCTAAGCCATAAAACAGGCAAAAAAAAACCAATCAAATAATGATTGGCATTTTTAATATTACAGGTCTTGCTAAAAATGGTGGCGATGAAGAGACTTGAACTCTTGACCTCACGATTATGAGTCATGCGCTCTAACCAGCTGAGCTACATCGCCATTTTAGGCTCGGTATTATGCCGATATGAGTGACTTGCGTCAACCCTTAAAAGGCATTTTTTGCAAAAAAATTGAATTAAATTCAAAATAACTGCAATTTTAAAACACCGAACCGGTACTGCTATGCTTCTTTAAAGATTAGCTAATAAAGAAACATATTTAAAACGTTACTAAAAAGGTTGGTAAACCGATAAGCCGGGTTCTGTCGTGGACAATCATTCCTCTAGGCGCACAATCGCTCGTACGCTCAAGCAACCTACCCGCATCGAACGCGGGCCGCGCCATGCCGATGCCTATTTGGTCTTGCTACGCGTGGAGTTTACCATGCCGTGAGATGTTGCCATCCACGCGGTGCGCTCTTACCGCACCCTTTCACCCTTACCGATAACATCTTGCGATGCCAAAGGCGGTCTACTCTCTGCTGCACTGGTCGTCAAGTTACCCTGCCCAGCCGTTAGCTGGCACGCTGCCCTATGTAGCCCGGACTTTCCTCCCCTGCTCATCTGTTGCCAGTGTGCAGCGGCGATTGCCTAGTCTACCAAGCGCGCTAGTATAGCAAAAATAATGCTTATTTGGGAAAGTGTTTTTAGCTTATTTTTAATGGTGATTTATATAAAGTTTTGAGGGAGGATAAAATCCACATTACTACAGCCATCATCTTCTTGCACAGGTAAGGCTAACCAATGCGCCGTTGGATAATGCTCAGCTAAATAGTTTTGCAAAAATTCTATCGTACTAGCGGCTATCTGTTCATCCGTCTGAGCAGCATTGTCATGAATATGATTATAAATAACACTATGGATTTCTAGATCACGAGATTTTATCGCCTCTAAACTGAGTAAGGTATGATTGATACTGCCAAGCCGTCCCGAAGTCACCAAAATAACGGGATAACCTTGTTCAGCAATATAATCCAAGGTTAATAATTGCTCAGTGATTGGCACCAGTAAGCCACCTGCTCCTTCTAATAACACCACGTCATAGTCTGATTGCAGACTTTTTGTGGCGCTCGTAACCACATTAGGATCTAACACCTCATTTGCGAGTTTAGCAGATAAGTGTGGTGACGCAGGCTTCTCATAGCGGTAAGGACAAGTCGTACTATTAATATCACACGGTTGGAGAGGAATATCCATTAACCGACGGTGGGTAATAATATCATCGGCAATATTCATTTCGCCATTGCTTGGATTAATACTAACGCCAGTTTGCACGAGCTTTTGGGTAATGACATTGACGCCTTGCTGCATCAGCGCTTTGGCAATCATTCCCGTCGCATAAGTTTTGCCGATATCAGTATCAATTCCGGAAATAAAGAGCACGCTCATAGTTGACCTTGCTTTGTTAAATAAATACGAACCACCGTTAACAATGATTGGCATAAAGTCACTAGTTCAGCGTCCGTAATGACAAAGGGAGGCATAATATAAACCAACTTACCAAAGGGTCGCACCCAAATGCCATTGTCAATCAGTAAGGATTGGAAAACTGGCACATCAACGCTAGTCTTTAGCTCAATAACGGCTACTGCACCCAAACAACGCACCTCTGCTACTCCATTTAATAGCGCGGCGGGTTCGAGCTGCTGTTCCATTATGGCTTGCATATTTGCCGTACGTGCTTCGATATCATAGGACAGTATTAAATCAATCGACGCACAAGCCACGGCACATGCCAACGGGTTGCCCATAAAGGTCGGACCATGCATAAAAGCCGGATAGTCGCTTTGGCTAATCGTATCGGCAATAGTGCGCGTACATAATGTCGCGGCAAAGGTCATATAACCGCCAGTCAGCGCCTTGCCAATGGTCATAATATCAGGACTGATACCCGCATGCTCACAAGCAAATAGTTTGCCACTACGCCCAAAGCCCGTGGCAATTTCATCGGCAATGAGCACTACGTCATGCTCGTCACACAACTGGCGTAACAACTGCAAATATTCAGGACTATAAAAGCGCATGCCGCCTGCGCCTTGAATAATAGGCTCAATAATAAAACCGGCAAGCTTGTCACTGTCTTTAGCAAAAAAATTAATTAATTCATCACGCTCACTTTGGGTTAAGTCACGCTCAAATCCTAAAGGCGGCGCTGCTACAAAATGCTGCATCGGTAATTGCTTACCGTATAGGCTGTGCATACCGTTGATAGGATCACAGACACTCATCGCATGCCACGTATCGCCATAATAACCAGAATGAGTCGAGGCGAATTGCTGCTTGCTTGGACGCTTAGCAGCAATTTGATATTGCAACGCCATCTTAAGCGCAACTTCTACCGCAATGCTGCCACTATCAGCATAAAATATCGCATCGAGTCCAGCAGGCACGATTGCAAGCAACTTTTCACCCAAGTCTATTGCTGGCTGATGGGTCAAACCACCAAACATCACGTGCGCCATTTTGCCCAATTGCTTAATAATCGCCGCATTTAGCTTGGGATGATTATAGCCGTGCACGCTTGCCCACCATGACGACATACCATCAATCAGGCGCGTCCCATCTTGGGTGACGATATAAATACCGTCAGCGTGGTCAATTACGATATTCGGATAAGTCGGCGGCAGGCTTGCATAAGGATGCCAAAGATGTTGCTGGTCAAACTCGCTTGTCGATGGCTCAGATAAGATGGTCATGTTTTATTTACCAGTAATACGCTTATATTTTGACATCAAATCACTTTCGGTTTCGACATGATTGGGATCATGAGGAATACAGTCGACAGGGCAAATGACCACGCATTGCGGCTCGTCAAAATGACCGACGCATTCGGTACACAAGTCAGGATCAATCACATAAATATCATCGCCTTCCGAGATGGCATCATTTGGGCAGGCAGGCTCACACACATCGCAGTTGATGCATTCATCAGTGATTAATAGCGCCATAAACTGCTCCTTTTTTTCTATAAGGCATTTCTATCTATTAAGAAATACGCAATCTAACACAGATACGCGACCTATTTACTACCGAGCTTTTGAATAAAAGCTTCGGACACACAAGGCGGCACAAACTTTGTCACATCACCACCAAGTTTGGCGATTTCGCGAATCATGGTAGACGAGATAAACGAATAATTCTGAGATGGAGTCAAAAATACCGCTTCAAAGTTTTCATCGAGCTCACGATTCATATTAGCGAGTTGAAACTCATACTCAAAATCTGACATCGCACGCAAACCGCGCAAGACAGCAGTGGCGTTTTTTTCACGCATAAAGTCAACTAACAGACCTTCAAAGCCAATCACCGATACCTGCGGTAAATCAGCAAATACCGTTTCGACCAAGGTAACGCGCTCTTCAAAATTAAATAACGGCTTTTTATGATGGCCTGAGGCAACAGCAATCACCACCTCATCAAATAGTTTGGTAGCGCGCGTGACTAAGTCGACATGACCATTAGTAATGGGGTCAAAGGTACCCGGATACAATATTTTGGTATGCAATTTTGAGGAAGTCGCAGAAAAGCTCATAGCAGTGCTAATTTGGTCGGTAATATTACGCTATATGCTAGCAAATTTTGCCTAAACTTAATACTTATCTGCTACATTTGTCCTAACAGCTAACTTACATTTTTGTAAGGTGCTTTGCTACAATAGGCGGTTCGACTCATCCCTCTTATTATTTATAATAAAAGACAATCTATATTAAAGGGTTCGGATGAGGACTGTTAGACAAGGGCAATATACTTTGCAGCCCTTATGGAGAAATTATGTCAAAAAAATCAAGAAAACCGGACAATCAAATTTGTGCCAATAAAAAGGCTCGCCACGAGTACTTTATCGAAGAGACATTTGAGGCAGGTCTGGCGCTACAAGGCTGGGAAGTCAAAGCCATTCGTGCCGGTAAAATGACCATTACTGAAGCTTATATTATTTTCCGTAATAATGAGGCATTTCTATTTGGCGCACATATTCAGCCGCTGCTATCTAGCTCGACGCACGTGAGCCTCGATAGTATCCGTACGCGTAAGCTCTTGCTCAATCGCCGCGAGATTGAGAAATTATTTGGGGCCGTCAATCAAAAGGGCTATGCCTGCGTGCCGTTATCCTGTTATTGGAAAAACTCGCTGGTGAAATGCCAAATTGGTTTAGCGCTCGGTAAAAAACAGCATGACAAACGCAAAACCCTTAAAGACCGTGATTGGGAACGTGATAAGCAGCGCGGCTTTAAACAGCATTTAGATTAAAACTTATCTATTTACGCTATGACAAAAAGGACGATTCACTATTAAGTTGAATCGTCCTTTTTATTTGTCCAACTATCTTCTTTGATAACACTCATTTTTATTGTTAAAAATCAAATTGCTTCAGTCGTTTTGTTGATTTTTGACTCTTTCTGAGCGCGACGTAGTTGACAAACACCGTGGGTAATCAAACAAACAATACCTAACCAAATCAGTCCATAACTATAAATCATTGCTGATTCAAATGGATTGCCCAAAACGGTTATTGCCAAAATGAACAACAATGCTGGCTCCAAATAACTCATCATGCCATAGACGTTCATTGGCAACATTTGACTGGCATCGACGTTGGTTTTCATCGCCAGCACGCTAAGTACACCCAATCCTGCCAGCATTATAATAAAGAAACCCGAACCGCTAACAAGTATCAAACTACTTGGAGCAATAAAAAATAAATAAGCCAAGGCAAACGGCGCGAATATCGTTAAGTCAATCAACAGCCCAGTCACTGCACCAATACCTTGTAAACGGCGCAGAATATAATAAATAGGATACGTGCCGCACACCCAAAGAGTAGCCCAAGAGACGCTTTGTGTACGTACAATCTCACTACCGACTCCGACTGCAGCAAAAGCAACCGCCAACCATTGCAGGCGGCTGAGCTTTTCGCCAAACAGCACGCAACCAAACACCACCATCATCAGTGGAAATAAAAAATAGCCCATCGCTGTCTGTACGCCTTGCCCATTGACGGGTGCCCACATAAATAACCAGAACTGACTTAAGAATATCGGCGTGGGCAATAGTAACCATGCCCATTGTTTAACAGAGCCTAGCGCTTTTAACTTATCCATATGAAAACCTAAGCGCCCACTAATAAGCAGATAGCCTATCAGTGCCGCCCACATCGCCAGCATCCGCCAGATAAAGACTTGTGTCCCTGATAACGGTGCTAAAAAGCTGCTATAAGCATAAAGTACGCCAAATAACACGTTGGATAAGATTGCTAGTGCTACACCCATCATCAAAGTGCGCTGCTGCACGCTGCCTTTCGTCCACATTGCTGGCAATGGCAAGCGCGCGACAGTCGTTGCTAGCGTATTTGCGAAGACAGTAGAGAACATTGAAGTAGACATAAAAACACCGTAAGTTTAAATAGATTTTAGAAAACCAGTTGTTAGCTTTTAGCTGTTAGGGCTAAGCTTTGGTTGCTAGGCTTGGGTTGCTCATCTTTGATTGATAGCGTCTATTTTACTGAGTGATGGTGAGATATTATCTCTATAAAAGCCAATTTATAAATAAATTTATCTTTTTATCTAATTAAAACTAAATATTTTCTTATTTTTTAATTTATAGTGATAATAACTATAAAAATAGTTAATGAAAATACTTGATAGAAGAGAGAACGCAATGAGCCAAATTTTAGATAATACTGACAAGGCTATTTTGAATTTACTGCAAGATGACGCGACCTTGCCACTAAAGACCGTCGCCGAGCACGTCAATGTGTCTATCGCTACGGCTCAACGTCGCGTGCAAGCACTGATAGACAATGGGGTGATTACTAAGCAAGTGGCTATCGTCGATCCTAATAAGGTTGGTTATAGCTTGACGGCGGTAGTAATGGTAGAGATGGAGCGCTCGAATAACTCTATGCAGCATCGATTTGAGCGTTTGATGAATGCCCAGGCGCAAGTGATGAGCTGTTATGAAGTATCTGGCGATGCGGACTTTATGCTCATGGTGAGTGCTAAAAATATGCAGGATTATCATCAGCTCACTCGCAATTTGCTCACTTACGAAAATAATGTACGTAATTTTAAGAGTCAATTTGTGATGAATTTTACCAAGAGTGGTACGAAGATTTATCTAGATTGATAGCTGCTTTTTGCCTAATAGCTATCGATAGATTACTCTGTGCTATCAATTACTTATCATTAATGGTTTATAACATCATGAACGTTATTCATGTTAAAATGAGCGCCTTTAAATTAGCCATTAACTACCGTTATCCATAATGGCTATTATATATATGCATATTTTCTGATTAAGGTTATCCCATGTCTGCCGATACCATCGCCCGCACCGCCTTTAAACAAGGTACCAAACCCCTTTACGACTACGACAAACATTGGGCGAGCTGCTACGAGCCTGCGCCTTATTTGCCGATGAGCCGCAAAGAGATGGATGAGCTTGGCTGGGATGCCTGCGATGTCATCATTATCTCGGGCGATGCTTATGTCGATCACCCAAGCTTTGGTATGGCGATTATTGGGCGCTTACTAGAATCACAAGGCTTTCGCGTCGGTATCATTGCTCAGCCAGATTGGAAGAGTAAAGATGCCTTTATGGAACTTGGCAAGCCAGTCTACGCTTATGGTGTGACGGCAGGTAATATGGACAGTATGATTAACCGTTATACGGCTGATCGTAAGATCCGTAGTGATGACGCCTACTCTCCTGGCAACGTCGCGGACAAACGTCCTGACCGCGCGGCCATCGTTTATAGCCAGCGCTGCCGTGAAGCCTATCCTGATGTGCCGATTATCTTAGGTGGTATCGAAGGCAGTCTGCGCCGTATCGCCCATTATGATTATTGGTCAGATAAAGTACGCCGTAGTATTTTGCTTGATGCCCGTGCCGATGTCTTATTATATGGTAATGCTGAGCGCGCCATCGTCGATGTGGTACACGGTTTATCTAAAGGCTATAGCTTTGAGCAAATGAGCAATTTGCGCGGTACAGCATACTTGCTCACGCCGACGCGCCGTCATTGGCAAGCGGGCATGACCGAAGTTGCCAGTAATGATGTCGATACCGTCGGTCGTGTTGATCCTATTATCAACCCCTATGTGATGACGGAAGATCTTGACCAGTGCTCAATTGAACAAGATAAGCCTAGCGACTCTCCTGTTGGACAATCATTATCAGGAATGTCAGGGCAATATCCAGGATTTGTGTCTGAGCCGGTGACCAATAAAATTTTGAATACTGACCAAGTCGATGAAGAGACGCAAGTTGTACAAATGCGCGGCTTTAATAAACCAATGACAGCGCGCAAGCATAAGATAAAGATGCCGCCACGTGAGAAAACCGTTATTCGTTTGCCTGATTATGAGCATGTCAAATCTGACCCTGTGCTTTATGCCCATGCCAGCCGTATCTTGCATCTTGAGACCAATCCGGGTAATGCACGTGCGCTGGTACAACGTCATAGTAGCGGCGCCGGTAATTCACATACCTCTATCGATGTGTGGCTCAATCCGCCACCGATTCCACTTTCAACGGAAGAGATGGATTATGTGTTTGACTTGCCTTACGCTCGTCTGCCGCATCCAAGTTATGGCGATGCGCGTATCCCTGCTTATGACATGATTAAATTTTCGGTCAATATCATGCGTGGCTGTTTTGGCGGCTGTACTTTTTGCTCTATCACCGAGCACGAAGGACGCATTATCCAAAACCGCTCAGAAGAATCTATCCTACGTGAAGTCGAAGCGATTCGTGATACTGCACCGAACTTTACCGGCGTTATCTCTGATCTTGGTGGTCCGACTGCCAATATGTATCGTCTAAACTGTAAAGATGAGACCATTGAGAAAAATTGCCGCAAGCCGTCGTGCGTTTATCCTGATATCTGTGAAAACCTAATCACTGATCACAGTAATTTGACTCAGCTATATCGTAAAGCGCGTGATATCAAAGGCGTGAAGAAAATCCTTATTGCCTCTGGTCTGCGTTATGATTTGGCGATTAAAGATCCTGAATATGTTAAAGAGTTGGTCAGTCATCATGTCGGTGGTTATCTAAAAATTGCCCCTGAGCATTCAGAAGAAAACGTTTTATCAAAAATGATGAAACCCGGCATGGGCAATTATGACAAATTTAAAGCCATGTTTGAGCAGTACAGCTTCGAGGCAGGCAAAGAGCAGTATTTGATTCCCTACTTTATCGCCGCCCATCCGGGTACCAAAGATGAAGATATGATGAATCTTGCGCTATGGCTAAAAGGCAATGGCTACCGCGCTGACCAAGTACAGGCTTTTTACCCAAGCCCGATGGCGACCGCAACCACCATGTATCACACCCATAAAGACCCACTGCATAAAATCAGCCGTGACGAAGGTGATGTAGATATCGTCAAATCTGGTAAGCAGCGCAAATTGCACAAAGCTTTCTTACGTTACCATGATCCAAAGAACTGGGTAATGCTACGTAAAGCGCTACAAGAAATGGGACGCGGTGATTTGATTGGTAAAAATCGTGGCTGTTTAATCCCGCCATTTAACGCCAGCTTAGAAGGTCGTGATGCCGCACAAGACAGCTATCAGTCGGCGCGTAAGAAAAACAGCCGTCTAGGTAATGACTCAGTGAAACGTAGCAATAAAACAGCTGACAGCTGGTCGAGTAAAGCTACTGCGGGCAAGAATACGGGTGGCAAAAAGCAAGTGAGCAAAGGCAACTTCCAAACTCAGCATACGGGCTTACCACCACGTAAAACGAAGTAATTAAATGACTATTGATTTGCTGTCATACAGTGGATCAAAAGCGCCTATCGACTAAATATCGATAGGCGCTTTTTTATTTGACTCTGAAGCGGTTTATGATGTTTGTTAAAATTAAGTATAGTCAATGAAAAGTAATATCGACACATTATGTACTGCTGGTATCAATTTTTCTTGCTTGCTGTGCCTACGCAGACAGAGGCTGCAAAAAATTTGTACCAGCAGTACCGTCGCGTTTCTAGAGTATTTTGACTATAAATCACAAGTTTATCAAAAACCCTAAAATAACCGTTACAGTAATCAGTGATTACGTAACCCAGTGAACATGTAACAAACAATTTCTAACATTCTTTAAAGACTGTTATCGTTACTATATGCGCTATAGTCAGTTCAAAATAAAAGCGATACGATTGTAATACGTGCTATTGGCTATAATTTTTTCTTGCTTGCTGTTCGCAGGCGTGACAGAGGCTGCAAAAAATTTATAGCCAATAGCACTGTATCGTTTTTAAAATGAATCGACTATATATGCTTAACGCATAGTTAATAACAAATACACGATGACTTCGATACTTTTGGAGAAAGCCATGAACACCCTAACCAAACTTGCTACTGCTCTACCTACTCTTGCTCTACTAAGTGCTTGTGCCACCACTGCTCCTACTACGCCAAATACACCTGCTTCAGAAAATGTGACTGACGCCGCTTATGATCGCATGGCACCAGCGCCTTATACCTGTACTGATGGCAGCACTATCAACGCAAAACAGTCAATCAATAAAAAACAAGTGATGCTAAACGCCACACTGCCCAAAGTAAACTGGGCAAATCAGCCAATCATCTTAAATGGTGCAGTACAAGGTGATACCGCAAGCTATGTCAATGAGTCGAACCCAGAAGTGATCTATGCATGGCACATGAAAGGCGACAAAGGTATCCTCGCCATGAAATGGGCTGACGGTAAAGCATACCAAGTGAATTGCCAAGTGGGTAGATAATGATTTCGGTTTAATCGTCCATTGATAACGATAAACCTATAATTGTTAAACTTAGCATTACTATAAACAGTCATCATTTGGTGGCTGTTTTTTATGCCTGCTCTGTTAAACGGTTTATATAAAACGCGCCTTCTTAACTGACCTGCTAAAATAAGAAATAGCCCTTTTTTGCATTTCGCTAGAGAAGCACATAAAAAGCTGTCAAAATAGCCCATGTATAAAAACATCTCATGACTTATCATAAATAGGATACCTCGATGCCAAAGCGTCTTATAACCATGCTCATTATTACGACTGCCAGTATCTGGGCGCTAACAGGCTGCGATAATAGTGCTGATACTACGGCTAAAAAAACGGATGCGGCGGTATCGACGACGGACTCAGCGGCGGCAAAGACTATTGATTGGTCAGTCATGGATAGCGGTGAGAAGCCAGCCGATCTTACTAACTATCCATATCCGTTTGCACTTGATAGCCAAAATGTCAGCGACTACGCTGATTATTTTAAAGTTGATAATGCCACTGCTCAGCATAATCTGACAGTGAGTATGGCAAGTAATGAAGCGCTATCAAAAGCGTTGGATCAGCTCAGTGAAAGTTATGTCTCGCATGAGTTGACTGATGATAAAGATATGACACTGATCATTCATACCACGCCTGATATCGCAGCTAGCAGCTATGATTATGTCCTGACTGGGAACTTTGCAAAAGGACTAGTGCTACCTATCGTGATTCAGCCAGATGGGAAGAAAAGTGATGTGAAGGGGCATAGTAAGGGTGAGCTGCCAGAATAGGGGGTTTAATAGTCTGAATATAGTGCTATCAAAACTGCCAATGCTTTAACGGATGAGCAGCGAGAACTACAAGTGACTTATGCTGTCAATCCGGTTATCAAGCACGGCACTTAATTGAGAACTTCTTTGCTAAAATTAAGCAGTACCGTACAATTGCCACTCGATATGACAAGCTAGCTCGTCATTTCTTGAGTGCTATTCATCTGGTTTATTGTATTGTTTGGCTTAATTAATGACACGCCCTAGTATCAATCCTATCTCGCGTGCTTCTTTTAGCCAACTTGGGAACTCTTCTAGCATGTTCTCGTACAAGGCTTCTTCGCTAATGTCATCCAAGTCATCTAATTCGAAAAAGTTGCAGTTATCAATCACGCGCCCTGTCATGTCGTCTAATTTTTTTAAGATGCCATAACCACGACCACCCAAGCCCACAAATTGCCAAAACATAGGAAGCTTTGCCGCTTCAGTCATGACTTTAGTGATTGCTGCCAAATACCAATCTCTAACGCTTGAATTTGATTGAGTGGGGTGTCGGCTGATAATACAAAAAATAGGCTTTCTATCTTAGTAGCCAGTTTGGATAAATTAACTCCAAACTCGGCTTGAATGCCTTTATTAGTCGTCGGCTACGACTCGTAATGGGTGAGCTTGATTTGCCCGCAAGGTGAGGTTGGCTGATTGTAAAATACCATGTAATCATCATTGATCAGTTTGCCCGCTGCGTCTAAGGCAAAGCAGCTGATATCCATCTCTATCGGGCTTTGGCGAATAAACTTAAGCGTGATTGGTGCGGTGTCGTCAATAGCAAGATTGCTTAAAGGCGCGCGTTGTCCGACGGTGAGATGGTTCATGGTGTTCCTTACGTTAGCGTGTTATTCCTTTAGAGATAATATAGCGTAATTACTGATATTAAAGAAATACTCACCTTGAAAGAAAGAACGGTTTATGAATTAAAAAACTATATTTTACAAGTAAATATTTTCACTGTATAAAAATTAATGGCTATTATAAATATAGTCATATACCTCATCCAGTGTAAATAATATGAAGTATACTAAATCAACGCCTCCAACAGACAAAGTATTATAATATCTACCTGAGTCCACATTGAGCTTGTCACATACTCGCTTATCAAAAGTGACACAAACCTTTGTTCTTAATTTTACAGAACTATCACTTTTAAGCGCATCAAACATAATATTTTCATAAAAATAGTTAAACTTAACATTTCTGTTTTTAAAGTCTAAATAAGTTATTTGGTTTTCAGGTTCTATATATGAAAACTCGCTTATACTAAGTTTATTTAAAAAACTCCTGACTACTTCGTTAATATATTTTGATGATATATCATTTTTTATATTGGAATTGAAATCCAATATATAGTTACTTTCAAAGCTAGAGTTATGCATTTAAATATACACTCTGTATTTTATTGAAGTTCATCTTGCATATTTGAATACCTTGTAGTGAACCATCTTCATCATTATGAAGCTGAAAATATTCATCGCTGCAAGTATAATAAGGTATACCAAATTGACTCTGAATACTCTTATTCTCACAGTATGGGTTATTATGAAGACAAAAATCATATGTTAATTGTTTAGTTATATTTAATTTTAGCTCTGGTGAATTCTCTTCAAAATAACTTAATGGTAGGTATTTCCAATCTATACAATGAATATCAGGATTGGAATGTCTATTTCTATCATCTTCGAAAATCCCATTCATTTCAGCTAAAAAAATAGATTCGGAAATACCATTTAAATAATATAGTTTTGAGTTTATTTTTTTTACAATCAGACTGTTATATTTTTTAGATATTTTCCTAGGGTTTCTAAACCCCATTACTTCAAACTTATTTATAAATTTATTGAAAGCACTTATTTTCATTTGTTCAGAAGCTTCATAATTAATTAATTTTTTAGATGAAAAACTAACAATTATATATTCATTATTGAATATATTTCTATTCTTCTCCACTTTATAAGATATAATTCCCTGATTAAATAATAGCTCTATAAAGGATGATATATCATTATTTTTTACCACTAAATCAGGTCTCATCCATCTTTTATTTTCATTAAACTTTATATAAAAATTATTATCAAAACTTCTATCTATTAATATACCGAAACCACCAAAATTTCTTCTTATAATATTATTTAACTTGTTTTCAAAATTCAATTCTGAATCGCAATAAAGTATTTCACTTTTATCTAGATTATTAATAAAAAAAGTATTACAGATATCTTCCCATATTTGAGAGAAGTTATTTATACCCCAAAAGCCTTCTTCGTTTTCATTATCAAATATCAGACCACTATATAGAAATTTCTCGACGGCATCGTACATTAACCAGTAAGACGAGTCTTTGTAAGCAGTGTATCTATGCACTAAATCCAAACGATCTTTTAATATTGTTATAGTAGAGTCAAAAGTATGTTCGTTAAAAAGCCCTTGCTCGGCTGTTAAATTTTTGTAGGAAAAATTATAAGCAATATCTTTTATTCTGTCATTTATATCGTAATCAAGCTCAACTAGTAACTCATTGTAGATGTAACAGTATATCTCTATGATTTCTGCTGGAATACCTTGAATAATATTTCTTTCACCAACCATAAAATCAATAATAATACTATGATTTTTTAGAAAAACCCCATTATTTATTAAACTATCAATTCTAGAGTAATCAATTTCTTCTACTAGACCTGATTGCTGTATCAAAGTTTCAATGTCTAGCTCTTTATGCACTTCTATCATACCTTCAATCATTTCAATTTTACTGTACATAATAACTTCGTTATCATTACTATCAGTAAAACGATATGAACCATTACCTTTAACAGAAACATTATCTTTTGACTGGGGCTTATCATCAAGAATTTTTTCTACATTTTTCCTTTCATCTACAAATTTTTTAAAAGTTTTATACATGTTAAAAAATACATATTTTACATTATTATAATTAGGATCAAAGTCCTCAAAACCTCTCGGTAAAATGAAATGCATTTCTTTTGTATTTCTATCTTTTCTAATGCCAACAAAAGAACCGCACTTTCTCTCCTGTGACTCCTTACCTTTGATTATCTTTAATTCATCAAAATTAAACATTATAACTTTCAACTCTTTTAATAAAATTATCAATTTTTGTAGAAAAATCTCCAAAAGTTATTAACTCATTTTTATCTTTAATATCTAGTAATTCCAAAAGGGGTTTTTTATCTCTAGTAAATACACTATCCCAAATAAAGAACATCAGCTTACTTTGTACTACTGATTTTGAAATCACGTCACCCTTTATAAAGTACTTTCCAACTTGCTTATCTTCTATTCCCCGAATGTAGGAATGGTTGTTTTTAATAAATGAATTTAACTTTCTAATAAAACTCTCCCAATCCGACCTGTTATTAAATGCAGTACCTCCAGACTTAATTAGATTTGAATTTATATCAATGAACTCCCAATCCCAACGTCTCTTAAATGCACTATCCATATAATAGATAGAGCTATCAGAAGTATTCATAGTGGCTATTATTGATAAATTTGGTGGAATTCTTATAGTTTTATTTATTAAATCGAAATTTAAAAATTTTAATTTTTGTTGTAAACTCATAATACTTTGGCTATTAAAAGGAGGGATACTTAAATGAGTAATCTCATTATTTTTCTTTGAAAAGTCTCCATCTAATAACTCCAATAACTTAATGAACATTACACCATTAATACTGGTTGTATAGCTAGACCAGCCATCTTCCTCTCTATCTAATAATTGGAATATAGAACCAAAAATAGCAGAAGAGTTTCCTCTGTTTATCTCATCAATAACCAACGCTACATTTTCTACCTCTTTACCCTCAATCTTGTTTTCGTGCTTATCATAAGTACTTAGAATATTTTTATAAGCTTGACTTAACGCTTTTAAAAAATGACCTTCATAGAAATTATATTCTACCTGCCCATCTTGCGTCATGGGTAATAATTTACCCATAAAGTCACCATGAGTATACTCAGGATGAAACACTGCCTTAATGATGTTTTCAGGTTTATTTATTTTAAGCTCTTCAGGTATGATTGTTTTATCAATCATATAACTTTTACCAGTACCAGGACTGCCAAAAATGATTTTTTGAATAGGTTTAGAACTCATTATATTTTCTCTAAATTATTTGATAGTATTTATGACCGTATCACAAAATTTTGTCTTGCTCTATTCATATTGACTAGCTTATGACAAATGTATATAAAGATGCTCATTTGCCATAAGAAGTGAACTTATTATTTATTACAACGCCTTTAATTCTTCCATCTGCGCCGTCATCGCTGTCAACTGCCCTTCTAACTCAGCCAATTTTGCTTTTTCAGCATCGACCACTTCGGCTGGTGCTTTACTAACAAAGCCTTCATTATCCAGCTTACGCGAGATACCTTCCGCTTGACCTTTCAACTTATCATATGACTTACCCAAACGCGCTAGCTCAGCGGTTGGATCGATCAGACCTTTCATTGGGACAAGCACACGTAGCTGACCGACCATACTTGATGAAGATAGCGGCACATCATCGCCTTCTTTGACGATCTCTAAGCTCTCTACCTTAGCAAGCGCTTTGAACTGGTTTTTGATACGTGATAGACGCGCATCTTCATCAGCAGAGATATTTTGTAGTAGCACGGGCAGACGTACGGCGTTGCCCAGTTTCATCTCACCACGGATATTACGGACGCTAGCGATTAGCTCTTGTAGCCACGCCATATCCGCCTCAACCTGCTCACTGATTTGTGCATCATCGGTTTGTGGATAGTCAGCAATCACGATGCTTTTGGTATTTTTACGACCCAATAGCGGTGCCACTGTCTGCCAAATTTGTTCAGTCAGATACGGCATGATTGGATGGCTAAAGCGTAACGCCGTCTCTAGCACGTGCAGCAATACGTAGCGGATTTGTGCCTTACGCTCATCCGATACCGAGTCATCGTTTAGACTGGCTTTGGCAAGCTCAACATACCAATCACAGTACTCGTTCCAGATAAACTCATAGATATCTTGGCTGACCATATCAAGGCGATACTGAGAAAAATGCTGATGAATATTGGCAACCGTTGAGTTTAGGCGACTCATAATCCACTTTTCTGGTAATTCCCATACGTCAGGATTTGCCACTTGGTCGATAGGCTTAGCATTGCCTTCGCTATCGACGCAGTTCATCAGTACAAAACGGCTGGCGTTCCAGATTTTATTACAGAAGTTACGATAGCCTTCGACACGCTTGAGATCAAAGTTAATATCGCGACCGGTACTGGCAAGCGAGGTAAAGGTAAAGCGCAGTGCATCCGTACCAAATGCTGGGATACCTTCTGGGAACTCTTTACGCGTTTGCTTTTCGATTTTGGCCGCGTCTTTCGGGTTCATCATATTACTGGTGCGTTTTTCAACCAGTGCTTCAAGCTCAATACCGTCGATAAGATCGATAGGATCTAAGACGTTACCTTTCGATTTTGACATCTTTTGACCATTGCCATCACGTACTAGACCATGCACATAGACGGTCTTAAACGGTACTTGCGGCGTGCCATATTCGTTTTTCACGAAGTGCATGGTCATCATGATCATGCGGGCCACCCAAAAGAAGATAATGTCAAAACCAGTGACCAACACACTGGTCGGGTGAAAGGTTTTCAGCACGCGCGGATCCGCATTGACGTCCGCCCAGTCAAGCGTACTAAACGTCCATAGACCCGAGCTAAACCACGTATCGAGGACGTCGTCATCTTGGCGCAAGGTGACATCATCGCTTAGATTATATTTACTGCGTACTTCCGCCTCATCACGCGCCACATAAATCTCGCCAGTCGCATCGTCATACCATGCAGGGATACGATGTCCCCACCAGAGCTGACGGCTGATACACCAGTCTTGTAGATCCGTCATCCACGACATATACATGTTTTTATATTGTGCAGGGACGAACTCAATACGACCATCTTCTACCGCCTCAATCGCCGGCTTGGCAAGCTTGTTTACGGCGACGTACCATTGATCGGTCAACCATGGCTCAACGATCGTACCGCCACGCTCAGCACGCGGTGCTTTTAGCGCGTAATCTTCTATTTCCTCTAGCCAGCCTTGCTCGCCTGCTTGCTCGACGAGGAATTTACGCGCGGCAAAACGCTCAAGTCCTGCATACTCATTAGGCGTAGTCTCTAATGTTGACTCACGCGTTTGCAGGTCAGGATAAACTTCCATCGCTGCTAAGATATTGGCGCGCTCATCTAAGATATTAATCAGCGGTAACTCATGACGACGACCCAATTCATAATCATTAAAATCATGTGCTGGGGTGATTTTTACGCAGCCCGTACCGAAGTCTTTTTCGACATAATCATCAGCGACGATAGGCACGACGCGACCAGTGATTGGCAAGGTAATAGTTTTGCCGACTAAATGCGCATAACGCTCATCGCTAGGATTGACCGCGACAGCAGTATCACCAAGTAAGGTTTCCGGACGCGTGGTGGCGACGACCAGATAGTTTTTGCCATCTTGGGTAGTGATATCTTTATCGGTGAAATGATAACGGAAATGCCACAAGCTACCTTTTTCATCGTGATTTTCGACTTCTAAATCTGATAGCGCGGTTTGGAATTTAGGATCCCAGTTCACCAAACGCTTACCGCGATAAATCAGACCATCATCGAACAAACGAACGAATACTTCTTTTACCGCATTGGACAATCCATCATCCATCGTGAAGCGCTCACGCGACCAGTCGACCGAGCTTCCCAAACGGCGAATTTGGCTGGTGATATTGCCGCCCGACTCTTCTTTCCATTCCCACACTTTATCGACGAAGTCTTCGCGCGTCATATCACGGCGCTTGATACCTTGGGCCTCCAAACGACGCTCAACGACCATTTGCGTTGCGATACCTGCGTGATCCGTACCGGGTTGCCACAGCGTATTGTCGCCATCCATACGGTGATAACGGGTTAGCGCATCCATGATGGCATTATTAAAACCATGACCCATATGCAGCGAGCCGGTGACATTCGGCGGTGGCAAGGCGATAGAGAAGGATTCGTCTTTATCAAAGGTCGGCTGAAAATAACCACTTTCTTCCCAGCCTTGATACATGCCTGCCTCGACTTCCGCAGGATTATAGGCGTTTTCAAGTTGGCTTAGAGCAGCTTGGATAGATTGGGTCAGGTTAGTTTTGCTGCTTTGAATATCAGGAGTGCTCATAATAAAAAGGTCTTTTGTGAATAATGAATGTGGTCAAATAAATACGTTAAAAATAGGGAAAATAATGAATAGAGTGATTTTAACGCAGATAGCAGGATTTTGTTAGATGCTAAGGCAATTTAAGCGTATAGCGCTTCGAAAATAGATTTTATTCTTGGTTGATTTCTGCTCAACCAAAGATGACATATTTTAAAAAAATCTCTTTTTAGAGCAAATAATGTTTTAGGGTCATTATATCCTCTCTGAACATATCCCATATACTTATCACCAACAGCTTCATCTATACAGTAAAGAGAATTGGTGAAACCATCTACATCTTGTAAATTATTATCGTAACTGAAAAACTCTTCGAATTTATAGTAAAGCCCCGCCTCACCATTATCCAGGATATTATAATTTTCTGGCTGTACATTATGCTTATTAATTATCTGATAAGTATAAATCCACTTAGCCTGCTCTGTGTTAATGTCTGGAAAGCCTAAATTAAAAATCGCCCTTTGAAACGCTTCTTTATTGCCTCTCGGATATATAGGGTCATCATCAATTATCGATAACATCTCATGATCGTAGTATTCGTTATCGAGTAGGTAATGAGTGTATTCGACAATTTTCTTATCGGATAATAAATCAAGCTTCAGAAGACTAGCCGTCACTGCCATCTCGCTTTGCCAAGGACTATATTTGGATAATGCTCGCATAACCTCTCACCACTATATTAAAACACTAGATTTGACTAAGAATCAGGATCAAGAATTAACAACAGCAATTAGCTGAATACTAAACATAATAGATTATAGTCCTACTATAGAATAGACAAGATACTAAAATCATTATCTGATAAATAGCGAGCTGACCGTGTCCAAAGATACTGAGCATACAAATAACTCTCAAGCCAATAACGTCGACAATAAAAATGTCATCGATGAGACTGCGGACTATGATTATAAAGCTGAAGATAAACAAGAAGGTGATATTGATAGCAGTGAAACTGATACTACTGATGCCACTGAAAATTTAGAAGACCACGAATTTTCAGAAACCATCAGTGATGATGATCAGGCCTCCATCAAAGAAGTCGCTAGCGATGACAATCTTAGCGCGCCTAAAAGCTATGCCAGTATCTTAGTTGAACAAGTCATCGATGCCAAAGAAACCTTTAACCGCTCACTTGGCTCTTTATTTACCAGTGCCTTTACCGCTGGGCTTGAAATTGGCATCAGTTTATTTGTCATCCTAGCGGCTTTTGCGCTACTGCGCGAGGTAATACCCAGTCATTATGCAATGGTATTGGCGTCGCTATTATATCCAATCGGTTTTATCATCGTCGTTATCGGTCAGTCGTTATTATTCACTGAGCAGACATCCCTTTTAAGCTTGCCCGTACTCAATAAAATCGAACCACTATGGAAGCTGCTACGGCTTTGGGGAATTGTCATCGCTGGTAATATTGTCGGTGGTTGTCTGTTTGCCGCACTAATGATTGGCTTGGGTATTCATATGGATCTGTTCAGCGTTGCTGACATTGATGCGTATGCGCAGCATGTTTTAGACTTTGAGTGGTGGGTGATATTTGGTAGCTCAGTATTAGCGGGGTGGATGATGGGTGTGGCGGCTTGGCTTGTGACCTCAGCGCGCGATACCCTTAGCCGAATCGTATTAGTCACCCTGATTACCGGTAGTATTGGCTTCTTAGGTTTGCATCATAGTATCGTTGGCAACATCGAGGTATTCTCTGCCTTGTTGTATGGCAATACCGTCAGCCTAATGAGTTATTTATGGTTTTTAGTGGTGGTACTGGTGGGCAATACGGTAGGCGGCGTGGTGTTTGTTGCGGTACTCAAAAACCGTACTTTCTTATTCGATATCGCTAAAGTAAAAGAACAAACGGCTATTGATAAAGCGGAGGCAAGAGTGGTTTTAAAAGCCCGTCGACCTCGTTAACCACTCAGCCTTAGTTTTCGTTTGGTATTATTTAAGGCTTAACATGATAGATATAGCTTGAAAGATGTAGATTAAAATATATATGTCCCATAACAAACTTTGAGGCTTTAAGCTGTTATGGGATCACATGACCACTCAATCTTAATAATTAAACGATGTCTATCACTAACCCATCTCTAAAGCATGCGTGCCGCCAAAACACTACTTTCTATTTCAGACTTCTTAACCTTATTATACTTAGCGCTAAATACTCTGACTAAAATACCGGCTGTTAAGAACATAATTAAAGTATAAATAGCTGGGGTCATCGACATTTTATAATTGGCCAATAGCGTCAATGCCATAAATATCGATAACGTGCTGTTTTGTAAGCCGACCTCTAATGTCACTGAGGTTCTTTGTGCTAAGTTTAAGCCTAACCATTTACTGGTATAGTAACCAAGCGCCATGGTTGAGAGATTCAATAATAAAGACACAGGTCCTGTGGCGATTAGGGCCTCAACGATGATATCTCTTTGCACATAGATCAAAAAAACCACCAATAACGTCAAAAATATAACCCCGAATCTAGACACATAAAGCTGTGATTTATCAGCCACTTTTGGTGCAAAGTGTTTGATCAGCATACCAATACTAATAGGCACTATGGTCAGCACGATTAAGGTGATCATTGTTTTTAACACGGGTAACTGAAATTCGCTGCCTGCTCCCATAAAGTGCACCAACGAAAAACTCAGAACGACCGGAATACTAAATACGGTAATGACACTGGCAATCGCTGTCATAGTGACAGATAACGCCACATCACCTTTCGCCAAATAAGTAAACAAGTTTGAAGTAGTGCCACCCGGACACAGCACCAGTAACATAACCCCTACCGCATACTCAGGCTCTAAGGGCATGATATTTGCCAGTGCAAAGCCAATAATCGGCAAAAGCAACAGCTGATTGGTCAAGCCAATACCAACCGCTTTGGGATATTTTAGAACGCGTTTAAAATCATTTGCAATGAGGGTCAAACCCATACCCATCATAATCAAGAATAGGCAAATGGGAATGATAATTGAATTGACTAACGTGACTATCTCAAGACTTTCCATAACTACATCCCTGTAAATAAGACCTACTTATAGATCAATTTATAATGATTAAATGATGTCTGATTAGCGATCCTTGCTAATCGTTTCTGGTAACTGACATCACTACCGTTTTTATACTCTGTCATTTTTACTCATCGACAATAATTAGGAAACGGTAAAGGAAGTATATAGCGGTCAAGTTATCTTCATTTGCTTTATTCTGCTACTCACCAGTCAAGTATGGTTTATTACGCTTAAAAGAAGGATAGTACGTTCTTTATGAATACAGGATAATTGAAACTCAATTGTAAGCACTTTCTAATTACCGCTGCCGCCACCGCCCCCAGATCCGCTGTCAGAACCGCTGTCACCATTGTCGCTATTTTAAAAAAGCATACATTAGCATGAGTCCAAAATAATTTTTAAAAGCAACGTAGTTTGTTCTTTTATGATGCGGCACTGATGTGATATGCAGGTTAATGCAAATTATTGAGTATAAATATGGCAGGGCTTAGGTTTATAGCACTTAAGATAATGTCAACTATAGTCAAAATATTCTAAAAAACACTACGGTACTGCTGGTATAAATTTTCACTGACTATAAAGCAACCATACTTTAGGTCTGCTCGTCGGTCACAACTGCTGTACCGTAAGCGATCGCTTCGACCATACTACCCAATTGATTGATATTACTGACTTCAAGACGAAGACCATAAATATGATTATAACCTTTTGCCTGCGCTTGGGTGCGCATACGTACCAAGGCTTCACGGCGGGCGCGTGCTAGCAAAGTCTCATAGGTCGTTAAGTTTTTACCAAATATGCTTGATACCCGCGCAATGACCATTTTAAAATAATCCTGCGCAATCACCACACTACCAAGTACCAATTCGCCTTGCGTATTATCAGCAAGCACTGGCTGATAGAAACGTTCAGTGGATACAATAATATGACTTAGGGATTTTTCTGAAATCGCTAACTGTGCTAGATGTTGGCGCTCATGACGTGCGCCAAAAAACCAACCCACCACAAACAGGACGATAAGCGGTGAATAGTTCATCAGCATTTGGGAGAGAGAGTTATTCATGAGACGTCTCTTATCATCAAAAGGCAGCGTTGCTTTAAATCAGCGCTTTAAATTAGCGCTTCAAACCGTGACTCATTAACCAAAAGGGTTGAAACGTGGCAAGTCATCAGAAGGTGTTTGCACGGTAGTAGCCGATTCAGAGGGCGCTTGCGCTGGTTCTTGATAATGAGTATGACCGGAATGGTTGCTCGGAGGATGAGGCGAAACAGACTGTTGTTGCACACGTACGGCTTTGACCGCTGTACCATAGACAAACAGCTCAGAGGCACCTTGCGCAATACTTGACGTCGAAAAGCGCAAACCGACGACCGCATCAGCGCCCAAGGCTTCCGCTTTGACGATCATACGATCTATTGCCTCTTGACGCGATTCTTCTAGCAGCTCGGTATAGGCAGTGAGCTCACCGCCTACGATGTTTTTTAGACCCGCAAACAAGTCTTTACCCACATGTTTTGAGCGTACCGTACTACCATAAACCACGTCTAAGCGCTCTGTTATTTGGTAGTTGGGCAAGTACTCAAGGTTGGAGAGTTGCACGGTCATAGTATTACCTTATCTTTGAGCTATAGTTAATCCACTTTTAAAAAGATACAGAACTAATGGGGTCAATGATTCGCAGCCTCTGTCTGCGTAGGCACAGCACGCAAGGAAAATTAACCCCATTAGTGCTTTATAACATTTGTACTTCTTTTATTTAGGATCGATTATATTTGGATTGCTTGATTAAAAACAACGTCCATATATCATGCTAGTCGTTGGTATGAAATAATAAAAATAGCTCAGTTAAATTGCCTTCGATGCTATTTACCATTTGTACCATTTTATCTTGATCTTTACGCATTTCAGCAAGTTCAGGGTCTTCATCGTCAATACCGCTCAGCACAATCATTGGCAAGGTCAAAACGGCCACATCTTCTGCAGTCTCTTCGTTTTCCATCCAATCACTGGCTTCATCGCCATACATCGCATCGACAAAGCCAATTGACCAAGCGACTATATCTGATTCATCTGAAAAGTCGACAGCCACTTCTTCATTGCCTGCATCTTCACCAAGCGGTAGCTCAATAGGCGTCTCGTTTTTTAGCTCAGCGATGATCGACTCGCGCCAGCGCTGAATGCCGTCAATCACGTTTTCTGGAATCTCGCTCACATGACCTTCAAACAGTGCTTCTAACCAATTAGGTAATGGACGTCCGATAACAGTGGCAGTCAAAAAACCATGAGTCGCAACACTATCGAGCACAAACGCGCTTTCTTCGTTGTCTAAATAATCGAGTAATTCGTCAAAACTGAGTTGGTTGGTCATGGTGTGGTTGTCCTTGAAAGATGGATTGCGTCATGCGCAATAAATAAGGGTTATATAAAATAACAAGAGATATAAAGATGACGGTTATCTGGACTGAGGCAATCTATCCAAAGAATTTCTTTAAATAGAGCATTGCGAAAGTAAAGCTGTGGAAAACAGCTGGTTAAATAGTTTCTATTAATTATAGTTTCTATTAATTATGGGTAGTATTAATTATATTTACTAGTATAGATATTATTATAGTTACTAGAGAAATTGCTATTAAAAGCAGAACCCAACCAGCTTAGCACAGCAAGCTTAGGATAATTAGTTAACGATGGTTAGCTAATAGCAATAAGACCGCAAACCAAAACTTAGAAATAATTGGCAAAATATTTGCATGATAACCTCATTGTAGCGACGACTCATTAGAGTTCGTCATCATCCCAATCATCGCCATCTTCATCAAAATTATCAATATCATCAAGATCATCTTTTAGCTCTTTAGCCAAACGCTTTTCTTCTAGCAAATTATCAATTAAACGACGCTTCTCAAGGCTACTTAAGCGTGTACGTACACTCGTCTCTGCTTCTTCAACCATCTTTGCATCATCATCATCGACGAAATTATCATCAAAATCGTCATCAATATCAGCATCACTCATGACCAACTCCTATCTTTTTTTGGCAAAATTACTGAAAAGTTATCAATATATATATGCCTTATAAAGTCTCTATTGAGCGTTGTCAATGCTTTTTATTACTATGACGCATTTACAAGTCAACAACAAGACGCTATTGGTCATTATCGCACAGGCAATTGTATAGAATTTCTGCAAGTTAAAGAGACGATCTAAGCCTACTCTTCTGTGTCATCAATCATAAGTACCGCATTACGCACATCGGCCAAACGCTGAATCATCGCGTCATTACCGCCATCGAATACCGCACACTCACGCTCATAAACCGTCGTTGGGCGCATGATACTTTGTACTTGTACATGATGACTGATTTGTTTGAGACCTCCATTCGGCAATAAAATCAGCATCTGCTCTTTTTTGCCAACGCTATCTAGTAGATGCGTCATGGCATCGACTTGGGCATTATCACTCACACCAGCTTTTGCTGGTAGGGCAAAGCGTGACAGTTCAATATGCTTATCATGAATAATTTTATTAAGCATCAAGTAAAGTTTGGCTAGCATCACGCCTGCCAATGCAACTTTTGCATGGCTATTTTCTGCTTTAAGCATCACATAAGCCCCACTTTCATCAAAGTGTGGTTCATTGAGTGCGCTCACACCCAACAACAATGGCTGTTTTAGTAACTCAGTCACCGCCTGATTTAGTAGCTGCGTACACAATGCCAAATACGGCAGACGTTGAGACGGTGCCAAGCGCTCAAGCATACTAAACTCGTCATGAAAGACAATCTGGACGCTGACACTATCAAATGCTCTAGTAGCAGACAATCGAGAGGCATGGTTGTTAGCATGGTTGTTAGCATGCTGACTATTGTCTTCAGCTTTATGAGTGGTATGAACAGTGACATCACGGTCTGTCATATTACTGGCAGCACCCGTATCTTCAGTTGCACCATTAGCACTGTCATTGATACTGCCATCGAGCGTCGTGTCTGGATTTTGTTGGGTTCTGACATACTGATTGACGGCACTATGAATATCTAATTTACGCGTATTGGGCGGCTTGTTATATGCCGCATTAGTAGATTCTTGAGAGTTAGACTGGCCATCTAAAAGAGCGTGACCATCATTTACCGAACCATCACTCTGGCTAGTACCTTTCTCACCACTCTCACCATCAGCGGCAGACATTGATTGGCGACGTTCTAGCTCACGATCATAGCCGCGCTGGTCGCGCGGCGTATATTGCTCACGATGCAAGTCTTGAACATCTCGGCTGATGGCATTGATTTGCTCTCTGGTTGGGCGAGCGATATAACTATAAATCAGCCACAGCAACAGATGCAGCAGCATGGAGCCAATCACAAACGGCCATTGCATGGCGATGATTTCACCCTTACTAATGTTTTTTAGGGTCAATGCCACACTACCGATGACCGCATCGCCTTTGGTTGCAATCTGGCTAATGGTATCGCCTTGCTGCATCGGCGCATTGCCGACAGGCACTAAAATATCGCCATTATTGTCTTTGATCAATATACGGGTGACGTCCTGCTCACTGGTATAGCGATTGGCAATGACGCTTAAGCTGACGCGGTCTTTATTTTCTAAAGACAGGCGTGCTTCATCGATGAGCTGGGCGACCATCTGCTCGCCCTTTTGCGCACGAGTATTGCTCAGCTGTTGATCGGTACTGATGACCAATAATAGGGTTTGCAAACAAAAACTAACCAGAAGAATGATGGCAAACAACCCTTGCCGCGGCGCTAAATAGGTCATGATATGGTAAACTTTTTTGGGTAAATGGAATTAGAAAATGAGGCTATTGCTCATTCGCTCATTTTTGCAAGAGTATGTATAGTTAATCCACTTTTAAAAAAGTACAGAACTGCTAAAGTTAATTTTTCGCAGCCCCTGTCTGCATATGTCTGCATATGTCTGAGTAGGCACAGCAAGCAAGAGAAATTAACTTCAGCAGTGATTGACAATATTTGTATTTCTTTTATTTAGGACTGACTATAGCTATATTTGTTCAATTTTATACCGCATTGTCTAAATTATCTTTTTAAAAAAAGACCGATTATTAGACGCTGCCATCGTACAGTAGTTATGTTGTGCAATTATGTTTGGGTAAAACATTTAACCAGTATTTATTACTCGTCCACCCACTCATTAACATCTACTATATCACCATAGTAAGGGTTATAGCGTTAGCGAGCATCATAATTTTTTTGTAATAATTCATTTTAATTTTACTCAGCTTTTTTTGCTACAGTCGCTGTTTTATTTGCCGCTCATACTTTGCGTCTCATCTATAGGCGCTGCTCCGTAAAGCTGTTATTATTCCCAATCTTATATCAGCATACAAGGGACAATTGAGCGATGCCAAACAATACCTCTTACTCGTTACCAAAAGACAGCAAAGCATGGCAACAGGCGGTTGATTCCGTGGGCTCCCTGTTACCAGAGGGCACCAATTTACAGGATTTTGACGCGCTACAATCCTTGCCTATTTTTGCTTTGATTGTGGTATTGCCAACGCATGTATCCTCACTCGATATTCATCAGTACGTGCAATCATGGGTCGATGAGCAGCCAAATTGGCATCTGGTCACGGTTGCAGAAGATGCCGATGCCCATTTTGTCGATATTGAAATTGCTGATGTAGACACGGCGCAACCTTTTGCCAAACGCTCATTTATCGATGTTCAAGTGTTCCGTTATTTATTGGCACCAGTGACTGATACGCTCATGCATCCTGCCAAAAAAACTGCCGCCGCACACATCATTGATGACCAATTGACCACGCGTTTGCGTCGCGACTTGACTGTAGCGTATAACAACGCTCAAAACGCCGTCGTCAGCGATCACTTAGATGTCGTCGATTGTCATATCTTATCGGTAGGTCATATGCTGCGTACTCATAAGCTTGCTTGCTTTGATATGGACTCTACTTTGATTGAACAAGAGGTCATCGTTGAGCTGGCAAAAACGGCAGGGATTGGCGAGCAAGTAGAAACTATCACTGAAGCGGCCATGCGCGGCGAGATGGATTTTGATGAATCTTTTGCGCAGCGCGTGGCGCTATTGCAAGGTATTCCAACCAGTGTGCTTGATGAGATTTGCAGTCGCTTAACGTTATCGACAGGCGCCCGTGCTACCATCAGCGCTCTAAAAGCTTTGGGCTATCATACGGTACTGGTATCCGGTGGCTTTACCTATTTTGCGCGCTATATCGCTGAGCAATTGGGTATTGATGAGGTGCACGCCAACCCATTAGATATCGAAGAAGGTGAAGTCACCGGTCATATACAGTTGCCTATCGTTAATGGTGCCAAAAAAGCCGCTATCGTTGCCCATACGGCTGAGCGCTTAGGTATTACGATGTCACAAGTGGTTTGTGTCGGTGATGGCGCCAATGACTTACCGATGATGGCACTGGCCGATTTGGGCGTGGCTTTTAATGCCAAACCCATCGTACAAGCGCGCGCCGATGCCGCGGTCAATGTAACAGGGCTTGAAGGGGTGCTATATGCGCTAGGCTATCCGGCATTTGTACGTAGCAGTGAACGTAGCAGTGAAAGCAGAAAAGTTTAGTTACTGACAATTTGCATCGAACCAAAAGCTGGGCTGATACATTTTAATTGGTTCAGCTTTTATGGTTTATTCTCTGCTTTACAGCGTTTTTTGGCGCTACTATACTGCCATTCGTTATTGTTGTTTCATATTGTCACTTTTATATTATCCAGCAACTTTATCTTGTCCAATAAAAAGGATCTTCCATGACGGCATCACAATCACCGCGGCCAGATGCCCAGTCATCTCCCACCCAATCATCTTCTACCCAGTTAGATAGTCAGCCTATAGCTGGAGAGAGCAGCCCAGTTTATAACGACAGCCCCAAAGAATTACTGGGTGTCTATGTACGAGGCTTGGCAATGGGCGCCGCTGATATTGTGCCGGGTGTCTCTGGTGGTACAATTGCGCTGATTGCAGGTATTTATGAGCGCTTAATCAATGCATTAAGCAGTGTCGGTCCAAACCTTTGGCAAGTCTTTCGCCGAGAGGGTGGTATCAAAGGTTTAATCGCGGTATGGCGACAAGTCGATGCCACTTTTTTATTGTTCTTATTGATGGGTATTGCCACCAGCCTTGTCACGTTAGCCGGTACGATCAAGCATTTATTAGACAATCAGCCTTTGATGATTTGGTCTTTCTTTTTTGGTTTGGTCGTCGCGACTGTTTTTCTGTTATTAACTGAGATTAAGCGCTGGAATATCGGGCGGGCGCTATTGTTCCTTCTTGGGATAGCCATTGCCGTTATTATTAGCAGCTTGCCTCTGATGAACACAACGCCAAGTTTGCCATATTTGTTTGTTGCCGGTGCTATCGCTATTTGTGCGATGATATTACCAGGCATTTCAGGATCCTTTATTTTATTATTGATGGGTGCTTATGATACGGTGCTTGAAGCGGTTCATACTTTAAACTTTGCTATTATCTTTACCTTGGTCGCTGGTATGGCAACAGGATTATTAATCTTTACCCGTATGCTCAAATGGTTATTGTCCCGTTATTATCAAGCAACTTTAGCGCTGCTTATCGGCTTTATCGCAGGCTCGTTGGTCAAAGTCTGGCCATGGAAAACCGATGCGCTAGGGACGTTAAATAGTGAAGCCACCCATAACGTCATGCCATGGCATTACCCTACTGGCGCAGAGTGGTTAACGACCTTGAGCTTGATGCTATTGGGTGCCATTCTAGTGACTGCTTTATCGCTTTGGGGTCGCCGTAGCCCTCGCCCTTAATACCTGTCTACTCTTGCTATAGTCGATTCAATTTAAAAAGAACATCGTACTGCTGGGATAAATTTTGCAAAGCCTCTGGAGTGCGAAGCACACAGCAAGCGAGAGAAATTTAACCAGCATAATGCTATTGTGAACGCAACTCTTTTATATTGAACTCACTATATTAAATCTTACCATCAAAAAAGCGCCTTAATATGGGCGCTTTTTTGATGCCTGCGATTGCAAAATTTGTCGCTGAGCTTGCTAAATACTTTTAAAAAACCAAACGTCAGCTGTTGTCGCAAAGTCGCCTTCAGAGGCTTTAGCTTTGTGCTATAAACTTCCATAATAGCCTTGTTGGAATTCACCTTATGAAGAGCGAGATGAACAATGTTATTAACACTATTTTCTACATTTGCAAGCGAAGCCTTGAGCACAAGTGCCATAGTGAGCTATGGTTTATTTTTAATCGCAGTTGTCGCCATTGCTGTGTCATCACAGCGCTGGTTGCTTTGGTATCTGTTTGGCGGCATGGGATATTGGTTAGCGGTAGAAATGATTCATAGTTTACTGACTCATTGGTTTGTATGGTCAGAATGGCACAATTATGTGATTGCTATGGGCATCAGTTGGTTGCCTTTAGGTGCATGGGTTTTGTATCGGGCGCTGCGCTATGAGGATGTCAGTCAAGCAGTACAGCAGCAGCGAGAACTGGAAGCCGCACGCTATATCGAGCACAGCCCTGTCTATGATGACGACTATCAGCCACGATTTTATTAAACTTGCGTTATCATATTGCTGTCATCGAATGTTACAAGATACTTAAGGCTCTCACGTAACTCCTAAAGAATTGACACCTAGCAATCGTTTATAATTTACTTATATATTTGTCACAAAAATTGTTATAAAGTACGCATTATTTTGCGTCTCATTTTTTAGGAGTTTGTCTATGTTTACTGTACCGGTTTTGGATATTAAGTCTGACCCATTAGATGTTTTATTGACAGTGATTGGTTATCGCTTGTCTATGCTGGCTGATAGCGACAATGAAGATGTTAAAGCAATACTTGCAGATCGCAAGGTTATCATTGAGCTTGCTAGCACTGAAGCAGATGTGGCGCGTTATTATAGCTTTGATAATGGTGAATTTAGCCAACATAGTGGTCACGCCAAAGAAGCAGACTTAACCATCAACTTTAAAGACTCTATGACAGGCGTTAAGCTTTTGACTAAAGGCAGCTTGCCTGCTTTTATGACTGCTGTACAAGAAGGTAACTTAAGCATAGAAGGCGATTACAGCCTAATGATGTGGTTCAATAAACTTGCTAAGCATATCGTGCCAGCTGTTCCAGAAGAATGTAAACCTTATATCCAAAAAGCCAAGCCGTATGCTTATAAAGCACAGAAACTTGCCAACCATTGGGTCGGCGTTGCTAAGCATAAGTTGGGTAAATAATCGAATAAACAGAAGTAATGGATAGCTATCTGCTACTTATAGCTGAGTGACTGCTTCGCTAGTTTCTGATTTTCTAAAAAGGTTGCGCTATACTATAGCGCAACCTTTTTTATTGTAGATAGTACTTATAGTCAGTGAAAAGTAATATCGATACATTACGCACTGCGGGTATTCGTTTTTCTTGCTTGCTGTGCCTATGCAGACAGAGGCTACAAAAAATTTATACCCGCAGTACCGTAGCGTTTTTAGGATATTTTGACTACTAAAAAATTAAAACAGATGAGCGACATCTGTGTTTATCTTCGATAACCATGCTTAATATCATTATAAAAGGATTTATATTATGTCAGCACTGCTTAATATTACAGAGCCAAATAACAACACTAATAGCAATGATAGCGATTTTTTAGCGTCACTAACGACTGATGCTGCACAAGCCACTACCGGCAAATACAGTCGCGAACAGATTGCTCAATTATTCGATTTGCCATTGATGGATTTGTTATTACAAGCGCAAACCATACATCGTCAGAACTTCAATGCCAATGAAGTACAAATCAGCACTTTGCTGTCTATCAAGACTGGCAACTGCCCTGAAGATTGCGGCTACTGCTCACAATCGGGTCACCACCGCGATAAAACCAAACTGGTCGCTGAAAAACGCATAGAGGTGGACAAGGTGATTGCCGCTGCCAAACGCGCAAAAACCACTGGTTCATCAAGATTTTGTATGGGCGCGGCATGGAAGCACCCAAGTGCGAAAGACATGCCTTATGTGGTCGAGCTGGTCAAAGAAGTCAAAGCCTTAGGGCTTGAGACTTGCATGACCCTAGGTATGCTAGATACTGATCAGGCCGCGCAGTTGGCAGATGCAGGACTGGATTACTACAATCATAATTTGGATACGTCTAGAAGTTATTACGAGCAAGTCGTCAGTACGCGCAGCTACGATGAGCGTCTAGATACCATTACAAACGTACGCAACTCAGGTATCAACGTCTGTAGCGGCAATATCGTCGGTATGGGTGAGAGCCGTGATGACCGCATTGACTGGGTGCACGAGCTACTAAAAATGCCCAAAGCACCAGAGTCTATTCCAGTCAACTTATTGGTGCCGATTCAGGGCACGCCAATCGGTGATAAGGTCTTGGCAGAAGGTCAGTTGCCAGTCCTTGAGTGGATTCGTACCATTGCTGTGACGCGTATTTGCTGTCCAAGTAGTTATGTACGTTTATCTGCTGGTCGCGAAAGCTTATCCGACGCTGAGCAAGCACTAGCATTTATGGCAGGTGCCAACTCATTCTTTTATGGTGACAAACTGCTGACCACGGGCAACGCCAGTCAATCAGGCGATGATAGACTCATGCGTGAGCTTGGTTTAACCAAGCAATTTGCCGCTCCTCGTGCACCAAAGCAAGTGCCCGTCATGGATGCTATGAGCGGTCATCAATCACAAGTTACTTTGGCGAGTTTGGGCTGAGTAGTTTTGGCTTAACCCTACCAATATGGGATAATCTGGGCTAAGCTTGCCCGCATTTATTATTGTTCAAAATAACCAAAGAGACTTTCGCATGGCAGATTATTTTAATTGGATTAAAGCGGCACATATTATATCCGTGGTGTGCTGGTTTGCGGCAATTTTCTACTTGCCGCGCCTATTTGTCTATCATGCAATGAGCGATGACAAGATCAGTCAAGAGCGCTTTACTATCATGGAGCGCAAGCTCTATCGCGGCATCATGACGCCAGCTATGATAGCGACTTGGGCTTTTGGCTTATGGATGGTGTTTTTAGGTTGGGACGTTTACAAAACCCAAGGCTGGCTACACGTAAAGATATTCTTAGTTGTGCTATTGTCCGCTTATCATGGTGCTTGTGGTTTTTATCGTAAAAAGCTGGTCGATAATCCGCAATATAAGTCGCATGTATTTTGGCGCTGGTTTAATGAAGTACCTGTCTTCGCTTTAGTCATTATTGTTATTCTGGTGGTTGTTAAACCGTTCTAGTACAGGCAATACTGAATAAAAAAGCGTCCCTCACTTGATGAAATGAGGGACGCTTTTTTATGTTTGAATAACTATAGTCAGAGAAAAGTAATATCGATACATCAGGTACTGCTGATATTAATTTTTCTTGCTTGCTGTGCCTACGCAGACAGAGGCTGCAAAAAATTTATACCAGCAGCACTGTAGCGTTTTTGAGATATTCTAACTATATATTAAACGTTTGGGCGCATGATTTGATAGACATTACTTAAATCATAAACACGATAGCGCGCAGGCTCACGGCGGCTCTCGCCAGCATAGCTTAATATAAGCGCTTGTTTCGCTTGTTCATCAACCCAGCCGACAAACAAGCCGCTGTGCTCGACACCGTTATAACCATGATTGATATAATAGAGCCAGTCACCAACTTCAATCTCGCCACTATTGGCATAAGGACCTTGACCGTAGGTGCCTTTATGGATGGTGTCGCGTGTCACCCCTGCTCGTTTAAACACCGCATTCAGATAATCCCAACAGCCGCCTTGAATAATCGTACGCTCGTTTAGCGCCATTTTACGGGCAGTGCTAATCACTTCACGGGCAGCCAAACTACTTTGCGTCTCAGCATTATTAAGTAGCGGTAAATACTCGCTATCGACATTGTCATAGTTGCCTGATAAAAATGCAGGCAAAACTGATGATACTTGGCGTTGTACTTGAGGATAACGATAATTAGTTCGGGTGTTAGCGGCATAGGCATTTTGGTCAGAGTAGCTTTTATTAGCATAACTGCTATTAGAATAACTTGGTTGCGTATTGCCTGTATTCGAACGATAACTATTAGAGGTATTAGCACGTTGGATAGTGGATCGCGTACTGATTTTAGCAGCAGGGACAGCGGGGTACGATGGTGTATAGCGGGCGCTATACTCAGTTAAATAAGATTTTTGAGCAATTAGGCTGCCCATACTATCGGCGTGAACTTGACCGACGGCACCCAAAGTAAGTAATAATACACTGCACGACGTTGTGATTGACCAAATGGGCAAACGCGACATGACTAGCTCCTTGTCAATATAGTATCAATAACCGTAGTAGCGATAACCGTATCAATTATAAGTATGATGAGATTTTTCAATCTTACTTATAAACCATTTGGACAGGATTCTGCAAGCGCTATCGCTTTTAAAAAAGTGGCAAAAGGCGATAAAAGGTATTTATATAGAGATAAACGGTAAAAAAGAGGAAAAACGGAGTAATCTAAAACAGGCTTTAAGACTGAAAAGTTATTGGAAATCAGAAGGTTTTAGGAGATTTAGAATGGTTGAATCAACACACTAATCGCTGCTCATTTTGATAGTGACATGACGTTTGCTTAGTGCTTGACCTTGTAGAATGGCTTTGGTAGCAGTGGCTTCTCGGATATTATCAAAACCACTAATACGATATTTGCGCCTAGCATCCCTATCAACGATCTCTAATTGCTCACCTACTAGACTGATTTTATCGCCATCAGTTAGCTTGATAGGCGTACGCTTTCCTTGATTGTCATGTACCAGCTCGCCAGCACGCACCCATAATATGCCGCTGTTAATCATACCTGCCATGGCTTTTTTATGCTGTTGGCGCTGCCGATTAAAAAAGAAACTACCGATAATCAGCAGTGCAAGCGCACCAATTGACCATCGCACCGGCAACAAACTCATCGCCAGCGCGACGCACACTGCGCCAACCAATAACACCGCACCAAACCAGAATAGCCCATTATCTAATGCTTGGGGCTGACCTTGCAAAGTGATTTTGGCGCCGTCATCAGTCAGCTTAAGCATGGGTTATACCTATCAATTGGCAATTAAATATTATTAATAACGGAATTACCAGCCGAGTGCGGTTTTTTGCATGGCAATAAGCTCAGCGATGCCTTTTTCAGCAAGTATCAGCATGTCATCAGCTTGGGCGCGCGTAAATGGCTTTTCTTCTGCCGTACCTTGCAGCTCAATGAACTCACCTTTTTGGGTCATGACCACATTGAGATCAGTATCACAGCTGGCATCTTCTTCGTAGTTCAAATCCAAATATGCTTTACCATCTTTCATACCGACAGACACTGCAGCAACCAAACCAATCAATGGATCCGCTTTTAGTTTCTTAGTTTTTTGAATACTCTCTAACGCATCAATAAGGGCAATCGCAGCGCCAGTCACACTCGCAGTACGAGTACCACCATCCGCTTGCAAGACGTCACAATCTAGGTAAATGGTGTTTTCACCAAGCTTACTCAAATCAATCATGGCACGTAGACTACGACCAATTAAACGCTGAATCTCTTGGGTACGACCTGATTGCTTACCACGTGCCGCTTCACGCTGATTACGAGTATTGGTCGCGCGTGGTAGCATGCCATATTCGGCCGTGATCCAGCCCTTGCCTTTACCTTTGAGCCAGCGCGGTACGCCAGACTCTACACTAGCGGTACACAGTACCTTGGTGTCGCCAAAGCTGACCAATACTGACCCTTCGGCATGCTTAGTATAATGGCGCTCAAAGCTGATTGAGCGAAGTTGGTTAAGCTCACGATTGTCAATACGCATAAAATTCCCTAGTACGAGGTTGTAAAAGCAGTGTTATAAAATAAAAGGTTTAAATTTATGGTTATGTGGTTAGCCAGTCAGTATTTGCAGAAAATGTATATATTAAAATAAATGACAGCTCAATGCTCTAGCAGGGCTAAATATTAGGTTATCCTAACGTGACAACGGTGCAATAGCAAGATTCACACAAGCTATTACACCGCTGTTTTAGCTAAAAATAGCAGTATAAGTTATTCTAAACCTTCCATCTTACGCAATTCTTTACGCAGGATTTTGCCCACGTTTGATTTTGGTAATTCATCGACAAATTGAATGTGACGCGGACGCTTATAGCCGGTCAATTGTTTTTTGCCAAAATCAAGCAGCTCTTGCTCGGTCACATTGCCTTTTTTGACCACATATAGCTTTGGGTCTTCGCCGCGATCATCATTTGGAATACCAATCGCGCCGCACTCTACTATGCCTGAATGCTCGCTCATGGCTTCTTCGATTTCATTTGGATAGACATTAAAACCAGAGACCAAAATCATGTCTTTTTTGCGATCAACGATTTTGATAAAGCCTTTTTCATCTATGATACCGATGTCGCCTGTTTTGAGATAACCACTGGCAGTAAAGCTTTCAGCCGTTTCTTCAGGGCTATTTTGGTAGCCAATCATAACTTGTGGACCTTTGACACAGATTTCACCGCGCTCACCAATAGCCACTGTGTTTTCATCATCGTCAATCAAAATAACATCGGTACTAGGGGCAGGGATACCAATCTTTCCGGTGAATTCAGCAATGGTCATTGGGTTAAAGGCAACCACTGGTGAGGTTTCAGATAAGCCATAGCCTTCAACGATAGGCAGACCAGTGATTTTATGCCACTCTTTTGCCACGCTTGGCAGTACCGACATACCGCCACCGATAGAGGCTTTTAAACTAGAGAAATCCAAATCTGCAAAACTTTCTTTATGTACCAAGCCATTAAACAAGGTATTTACTGCAGGGATAAAGGCCGGTTTGTATTTGCCCATCTCTTTAATCAAACCATCAAGATCACGTGGATTTGGAATAAGCAAACCAGCACAACCTTGGTACATGCTATACATCCCGCAAACCATGAACGAGAACACATGGTATAGCGGTAGCGCGGTCAAAAGCACATCAGTAGCGTCGACATCCTCTTCAAAAGCGCTGTCCATGAGCGCGCTAATCTGTAGCATATTGGCAATTAAGTTGCCATGAGAGAGCATCGCACCCTTAGCCACACCAGTCGTACCACCGGTATATTGCAATAGTGCCACATCGCTTAAGTTCAAATCAGGACGCTTATACTTGCTAGCTGATACAGCATTTAATGCTTGCTTAAAGCTGGTGCTCTCTGGCAGACGATACGCAGGAATCATTTTTTTGACATGGCGCGCGACCAGATTGACCACTGTCCCTTTGATTGTGCCTAACATATCGCCAATTTTACAGACGATGACATGCTTCACTTGACCCTTATCTTGCGCATCTTGATAAGTTTTTGCAAAGTTTTCGACGATGAATAATGCTTTGGTGCCACTGTCATGCAGCTGATGCGATAACTCGCGGCTGGTATACAAAGGATTGACATTGACCAGCACCATACCTGCGCGAATGATACCCAAAGCCACCACAGGATACTGCAAGATATTAGGCATCATCACACCGACTTTATCACCTTTGACGAGCCCTAGTGCCTGTAAATAACTGGCAATTTGACGACTGTATAAATCCAATTGCTTAAAGGTAATAGAAGCACCCATGCAGATATAGGCAGTTTTTTGTCCATAACGGCTAAAATTACGCTCGAACACATCAAGTAAAGAGGTACTGTCATCTGGCATCTCAATAGTAGGATTGATGCCATAGCGCTCATAAGCACTTAACCATGGACTGTCGCTCGCTATCGTTGGCATAGTAGGAAACGCGTTGGTTTCAGCCTTTGATTGAGTATTATTCGCAGCTTTATGGTCTGTTATCTCTTTATTGATATTGTCAGTCATAATTGTCCTTAAATGTTGCCGTTAAAATATAGAATATGTCTAATTAAATCACCGTGGTCGTTAGTCACTTATTTACCAAATCAAAAACTTGTGAATAAGAAGTCTTTTCACTCATAAGCAAACAAATCTTTTCATTCACAAATATTTTAAATTAAAAATTATCGTTAAGTACAAAAAATATTGCTACGGACTATATCAGTTTTAGGGAGAATTCTCTATGAATACCCGCCAAATCAGAATAGGAAAACAAAAAAATGATAAGGTCCTATACAAGCGACCTTATCATCATTTCATCAGTGATAATCATCTTTTACAACGATATTCCCTAATCACTTCTACTAGCTATTTCTAATATCTACTACATCAACTATCAATCGGCTTACATCCCTGTTTATCACTAACGTACAAAGATGAAAACGGATAAAAAGCGTTCTGAACTTGATGGTAAATATTCTAACCGTGGTTCTTTTCTTCAAGTACGCGCAGATCTTTATGTAAGATTTTACCGACGTTCGATTTTGGCAACTCATCGATAAATTCAACATAACGCGGACGTTTATAGCCGGTTAGATTTTCTTTGCTATAAGCAAGCACCTCTTCTTTCGTCAAGCTGTCATCACTACGCACCACATAAATCTTCGGTACTTCGCCGCTCTTTTCGTCTTCGACACCGATGACACCGCATTCCAAAATCTTTGGATGGGCTGACATCACATCTTCTACTTCATTTGGATACACGTTAAAGCCTGATACCAAAATCATGTTTTTCTTGCGATCAACAATTTTGAAGTAGCCCTCTTCATCCATCACGCCGATATCACCGGTACGGAAATAACCGTCAGCCGTCATAACTTCAGCGGTGGCATCATCACGTTTCCAGTAGCCTTTCATCACTTGCGGACCACGAACACAAATCTCGCCACGCTCACCAAGTGCCACTTCATTGCCTTCTTCATCCAAGATTGCCATGTCAGTCGCTGGCATCGGCAAGCCGATATTGCCGGAGAATTCGCCGGTACCTTGCGGGTTGGCTGATGCAACGGGTGAGGTCTCTGACAGACCATAACCTTGTACGATCACATTACCGGTAATTTTTTGCCACTTGTCGGCCGTGTCTTTTAAAACAGCCATGCCGCCGCCCATAGACATCTCAAGCTTGCTATGATCTAAGGCTTTGAATACGTCACTATTAGCCAACGCATTAAATAGTGTATTTACTGCTGGGAAAAACGCGGGTGGGTAATCTTTATAAGCTTTGATTAAGCTGGCACCGTCACGTGGGTTTGGTACCAGTAGACCGATACAACCGCGATATAAGCCAAACATGCCGCATACTGTAAATGAGAAGATATGATATAGCGGCAATGCAGTCATAATAACCGCCTGCTCACTCATGCCCTCAAACTTATCAAAAGCATCGCCAAGATACGTATCACACTGAATGAGATTAGCTACTAAGTTACCATGCGTGAGCATCGCACCTTTGGCGACGCCTGTGGTACCGCCGGTATACTGTAGAACCGCGACATCATCAAGACCGATATCAGTTGGGCGCTTATAACGTTTAGCAGGCAAGCGATTGAGTGCTGTTTTAAAGTTTACGCTGTTTTTAAGATTGTAATCAGGTACCAGTTTTTTCACATGGCGTACAACCATATTGACGATAAAGCCTTTCAACGGACTCATCAAGTCGCCCATTGAGGTCACGACTACATGGTCAACCAAGTCTTTACCAATATCTTCATAAGTTTTGGCAAAGTTCTCTAAAATAAATAATGCTTTGGTGTCAGAGTCAGTCAACTGATGCTCAAGCTCTTTTGAGGTATAAAGCGGATTGACGTTGACCAAGGTCATGCCAGCACGCAGCACACCCAATACCGCAACCGGTAGCTGCAAAATATTTGGCATCATAACGCCGACTTTATCGCCTTTTTTCAGTCCAAGTGACTGCAAGTAGGCAGCGATTTGTTTGCTATAGCGATCTAAATCTTCGTAAGAGAGCTTTACATCCATACAAACAAAAGCCGTTTTACCAGCGTGCTTAATAAAATTCTGCTCAAATATGTCGATTAAAGAGGTATTATCAGCTGGCATATTGATATCGTACTGGATACCAAGCTTTTCGTAAGTTTTGACCCATACTTTATCATTACGACGAATTAGGTTGCCTTGATTTTCCATAATCTTACTTCTCCTAGTAATAGTGCACTGCTGTTAACCCACAACAATCACAATGTGATAAACACACGAAAACCCGACGCACAAGCTAACCACAATGATGGCGAGGGAGGCTGACGGTATAAGTGTATGGCGATGAGTCAACAATTTAATGGGAAATAGCCCTTTGTTGTTTAACATACACACTTTATACAAACTACTCAATATAAAAAAATGCTACTTGAGTTTGCAAAGTAGCTTGACGAGATATAACCCTATCTATATCAAACATTTATCTGCATGTATTAGCGAAATAATCAAAATGATGTAGACGACATAAATAAAAACACAAAACGCTAAAAACCAGAGAAATAATAAATAACCATTGAATTCACTATACTGAATTTAATGGCTAAAAGCTATAATCAGGGAAAAGTAATATCGATACATCAAGTACTGCTGATATTCATTTTTCTTGCTTGCTGTGCTTACGCAGACAGAGGCTGCAAAAAATTTATATCAGCAGCACTGTAGCGCTTTTGAGATATTTTAACTATATCTTGAAAAGCACAATATGAGGACGTCATGCGCTGTCGTCTATACTGACTTATACCTTTTTAATTGCGCCAATATCCTTTAGGATAGCACTATCCTATTTGCCCTGACTAAACCAATTATTTATACCTATTAACACTGATAAGTGAATCCTATTTTATGTCCGATGTTATTGACCATACAATTGACCCAATCCTAGCAAACGAACCGATGGATACGCGCTCAGTGGCGGAGTTCGCTGAGCAAGCGTATCTTAATTATGCCATGTACGTCATCATGGATCGGGCGCTACCAAATATCGCCGACGGGCTAAAGCCTGTGCAACGCCGCATTGTTTATGCGATGAGCGAGCTTGGGCTAAAATCAACGGCAAAGGCGAAAAAATCTGCGCGTACGGTCGGTGACGTATTGGGTAAATATCATCCGCATGGCGATAGCGCTTGTTATGAAGCGATGGTACTCATGGCACAGCCGTTTAGTTATCGCTATCCGCTGATTACCGGACAAGGTAACTGGGGCAGCCCTGATGACCCAAAATCATTCGCCGCCATGCGTTATACCGAAGCGAAAATGTCTGCTTATGCCAATACGTTGCTTGCAGAACTTGGTCAAGGTACAGTCGATTGGCAAGACAACTTCGATGGCACCATGCAAGAGCCGACTACCCTGCCTGCGCGCCTGCCCAATATCTTATTAAATGGTACGACCGGTATCGCCGTTGGTATGGCAACGGATATTCCGTCGCATAATCTTAATGAAGTCGTTCGTGCGGCGATTCGTCTGCTCAAAAACCCTGAGCTATCGGTTAAGCAGCTCACCCAGTCAATACCAGCGCCTGATTTGCCAACACCTGCTGAAATCATCACCAGCAAAAAAGATCTGCAAGCCATGTATGAAACTGGTCGTGGCAGCTATAAAATGCGCGCAACCTTTCATATTGACCCTAAAGAAAAAAATCTTGTCATCATCAATGCCCTCCCTTACCAAGTCTCAGGTAACAAAATCCAAGAGCAAATTGCCAAGCTGATGACCGATAAAAAGCTGCCGTGGATTACAGATATTCATGACGAATCAGATCACGAAAACGCTTGCCGTATCGTGCTTGAGCTACGATCAACGCGGGTCGATGTCGATCGTGTGATGAGTCATCTGTTTGCCAGTACTGATCTAGAAAGCAATTACCGCGTCAATATGAATATGATTGGCTTAAACGGTAAGCCACAGGTCAAAAACCTCAAGGAAATATTAGAAGAATGGCTAATCTGCCGCCGTTCAGTAGTGACTCGCCGTCTGCAGTATCGCCTCGATAAAATCGATAAGCGCTTACATATCCTCACAGGTCTACTGATTGCCTATCTAAATATTGATGAAGTGATTCGCATTATTCGCAAAGAGAACGATCCAAAATTAGCGTTGATGCAAGGTTATGATTTAACCGATATCCAAGCCAATGCCATCTTAGATATTCGTTTGCGTCAACTCGCTAAACTTGAAGAGTTTGAGCTGCGCCGTGAGCAAGATGATCTGGCAAACGAGCGCGCCATTATTCAAGAGTATTTGGACAATCCAGACAGTCTAACCACTCTGATGATCGATGAGCTTACTGCCGATATGAAAGAACATGGCAACGAGCGCGTGTCACCACTGGCAGAACGCGAAGAAGCGCAAGCGTTAAAAGAATCCGACCTCGTACCAAGCGAGCCAATTACCGCTGTGTTATCAAAAGCCGGCTGGATACGCGCTGCCAAAGGTCATGACGTAGACGCCGCTGCTATGAGCTATCGCTCAGGCGACAGCTATCAAGCCCACGTCCGCGGTAAATCTAATGAGAAAATCTACGTGCTAGATAGCACGGGTCGTAGTTATAGTATTGATGCGCATAATCTTGCCTCAGCTCGCGGTCAAGGTGATCCGCTCACCAGCGTCTTAAAACCGCCAGCAGGTGCCACTTTTGAGCAACTGCTAACCGGTGACAATGACCAGCGCATTATCTTAGCCAGCTCTCAAGGCTATGGTTTTATCAACACAATTGGCAATCTAGATAGCAATCAAAAAGCTGGTAAAAACATCATTAATCTAGCCGCTGATAGCCAACTGTTACCTATCGCGCGTATCGATGCTCAAGCTGATTTGATGGTAAGCGCTGAGAATAATGGCATCTCTACTCCCGAAAACAGCTCTACTCCTGACCATATCGCTGTCGTGACCAATGCTGGCTATTTATTGATATTTGCACTTGATGATTTGCCTGAACAGGCTCGCGGCAAGGGTAATAAGATGATTAATTTAAAAGGTGATGAAGAAGTGCTCACTATCACGCCACTTAGCAAACAAGATAGTCTAATCATTACTGCTGGCAAGCGTCATGTGACTTTAAAGCCGATGGACTTAGCCAACTATACTGCTAAGCGTGGTAGCCGTGGTGGTCAGTTGCCACGAGGCTTTCAAAATGTGACAAGTGTTGAGGTTGGGTGATAATATAGTCAGTGAAAAGTAATATCGACACATTATGTACTACTGGTATTAATTTTTCTTGCTTGCTGTACCCATGCAGACAGAGGCTGCGAAAAATTTATACCAGCAGTACCGTAGCGTTTTTAGAGTATTTTGACTATAGCTATGCTTTGCGCTCTAGTCTCTAGCATTTAACGCTCACAATATTTTTAACAAAAAACCGCCTATACACAAGGTATAGACGGCTTTTTTTTGCTAGCTAAAACAGATGACTATTATAGTGAAAAGATAATACTCGTTTAAAAGTTGCTGGATTTGGTATCTTCAAAAACTGCTGTCAAAAAGCTTTCAATCTGAGTACTTGTCATTAGATAGGGATTATAGTCAGAACCTGCTGAGAAGCTTTTTAGGGCATACTCTTCATCTTTAGCGCTTGATGTCAGATGTTTGACTAAAAACCCATTCCATTGACGCGATTCTATTTCCTCTATATTAACAATATTAGGAAAAATGGTTGAATGCTTGTCAAGTATCTTTTCTAAGGCAGTATTGATAGCAGGTCTTGTTCCTTGAAAACTTTGAACGAAATAATCTTCACTAATAACTAAAGCTGAAACTATATTGTTTTCTTCAAAATATCTTCGCCAAAACTCAAGTGCACGAGTCAGCTCGATTCCCGAATCTAGATCGACATTTTTGGCGATATATATCATTTTGATAAGAATATGCTCGCCATTTCTTTTTTTGCTTTCTGGAGTATGGCTTGTCATTGTACGCATAAGAAACCTTATTTATGAAATGCTCATCTAAACTAAGATACACTTTATTATAAAAAATAATCAATAAAGTTTTTATATTTTGACCGATTTTTTATCGTCTATCATGATTTTTTAGAGTGCGTAGGATGCGTTCCACGCACCACTTCTAAGTGCTATTGATTTTATTGGTGCGTCCTACGCATCCTATGGCTTTCTTTTAAATATTGGGTGTCGCAAACTTCATCCAACCTACGTGCTGATATTATCGATTTTTGATTAGCTGGATTATTTCTCTTTAAAAACTGCTTTCATAAAGCTTATAATTTGAGTTTTTTTCATTAAATAGGGATTAAAGTCAGCACCTGCTGAGAAATTTTTAAGTGTATATTCCTCATCTTGAGCGCTTGACGTTAAATATTTAATTAAAAAGTCATCCCATTTACGTGTGTCTACTTCCTCAATATCAATAATATGAGGTGTCATGTGCGAATATTCATTAATCAACTTTGCCAAAACTTCATTGATAACAAGTCTTGAGCCTTCGATATTTTGTATCAAATAACTGTCATTAAGCACAAGCGCTGAGGTGATATCGCTTTTCTCGTTATCTCTTCGCCATTTCTCAAGAGTACGAGTCAAACCTACTCCATTATCCTTTTTGGTATTTTTGCCAATATACGTTAGGCTGACAAGAATATGTTCGCCATCCCTATTTTTCTTTTCGGAAATCTTATCTTTCTCTTCGGAAATATAGTCAATAATATTATTCATAAGAAATCCAATTAATAAAAAAATCATTCAAATTAAGATACTATTTAAAGCAGAATGTAATCAATGATATTTTTTCCTATTTCATTCAATTTTTGTAATTTACATATAAAGCTAGCGACATATTTAGCCAAACATTTACGATGATACATGATAATTATTTTTTTGAGAGATTACATAATCTATTTTAACAAGTTGGCCTGCCATCGCTTATCCCGATAAAGTAGCTATTTGTTTTGATAGCTCTACAGTAGCATCACAAAGTACGACACAATCAGTGCTGTAGGCTCAACCTAATCGTTTGAAAATCGTTCTGTATTTTCCAATAATTTGAATTCAGTTTTAAAAAAACAATCAAACAGCCGCTGTGTTACACAGTCTAGTCAAAAATCTCGTCATTTCTAGCTGATGAGCCTGTAGGATAAAACATATAATAATGAGCCAAGACTCTTAGACTGATAAAGACTCATACCTAATAGAGTTCAAAATATAAAGGACAACCATGTTTATTGTAGATAAGGCTGCTGCAGCTAGTATGAATAATAAAGCCCCCACCCCCAAAATCATATTTTTTGATATCGATGACACCTTAAGCCGTAACGGCATTATCGCCGCGCACAATCAAGCAACGCTTGAAGCGCTGGCTAAGACTGATATTAAACTGGTGATTTCAACCGGACGCTCCAAAGCCATATTACCTGCGGATATCTTAGCGTTACTGGATGCCGATATATTGGACGCCATTATTTGTATGAATGGGCAATACAGCTTTAATAAAGCGGGCATGATCAGTCATTATCCATTATCAGATGCGCAAACTAGCAAGATTGTAATGCTATGCCAAAAAAGTGAGCTCATTCATAAATTTGACTCGGCGACTCATATCGCATGGTCACATGAAAACGCGCGCCTACGTGAATACAATGCGATAACACCAAACTCTATCCTTGACCCAGAATATCATAAGGCAAATACGGTTTATCAATGCTCGGTATTCTTTAACACTCAAGAAGAGAAAATGCAGGAGGTTGACTTTGCCCAAGATGATTTGAAACTGGTGCATTGGCATCATATTGGCGCAGATATATTACCAATCGAGGCATCCAAAGCACGCGGTATCATAGATTTATGCCTGCATTACGATATTGATGCGAAGGATTGTATGGCATTTGGTGATGGGCTAAATGATTTAGAGATGTTTGATTTGGTCGGCTATGCAGTGGCAATGGGCGATGCAAAGCCTGAACTGATCGCGCGTGCGGATTTTGTCACTGGGACAATTGAAGAATATGGAATACAAGCGGTACTCGATCATTTGCATATAGCATCGTGACAGTGTGGGCTTGAATAGGGTTATTTATGAGTTTAGTTAAGCAGATGAATGGTCTGCAAATAGGCAGACCATTCATCTGCTCTATCACTACATTTAACTGCGTTTAAATACCAAGCCATAAACCCAACTGCCTAGCTTATAAAATCCAACAGCAACTAAAATAAAGAGTAATGCTGCCAATAAATACGCTAAAAAATTTGGTATACCAGTTGACCAACCAATACTAAATGCCACGCCAAGATACGCGGTTAACGGCCAGCTTAAAAGTGGCGTGTCCATGCCAGCATTAAAAAATGCAATGATGGCGCACAGACCTAGCACAGCAGTGACAATGCCAGCGATTTTACGATGAGTCATCTCGTCTCTCTTGTACAATCGAATCAATTTGATGACCAAAAAACAGTGCCCTTATTAAGGCATCGTCAAGCCGCCATCAACGGCAATAGATTGACCCGTAATAGCCGCGCTCAAATCAGACGCCATCAGCAACACTGAATTGGCAAAATCGCTCACTGAGGTCGCTTGGCGAAGTGGCGTGGTAGTTGCGATATAGTTAAAGACTTCTTCGGTCGTTAATTGACTAGCGTCAGTCGTTTTGAGCAATCCACCTGCTAATAAATTAACCCGAATACCATATTGCCCAAGCTCCGCCGCTAAATTACGTGTTAGACCAATAAGCGCAGATTTTGCGGTGGTATAGTCGTAATAAGTCACGACCGGATTATAAACCAGATTGGTTGAGATATTGATAATCTTGCCCATCTGCTGTGCTTTCATTTGTGGCAATACCGCTTGCACTGTATTGACGGCACCTTGGACAATGCCGTCAATTTGCTGAGAAAAATGTGCCCATTTCACAGTCTCGATACTGGTGTAATCAGCACTCGGGTTAAACTGATAGCTCGGCAAGGCATTATTAATTAATATATCAATACATGCGAAACGTTCTATAACTTCTGCTGCCATTGCTTGCATTTGTGCTAAATCAGTTACATCCCCTTGATAAGTAAAAGCACGCCCACCTTCTGCTTCGATATCAGCAACCACTTTTTCAGCCGCCTCTTTACTATGCAAATAATTCACGCAAACGCTCGCGCCTGCCGCTGCCATCTGCATGGCGATTTGAGCGCCGAGACCACGACTTGCGCCTGTGACGATGGCGACTTTATCAGTAAGAATGACCGGAATAACGGTTTGAGCCATGAGATTGCATCCTTTATTATTATGTTATGGTTAGAATATGACTATACTTAAAGCGCTCTGACTATACTTAAAGCGCTCTGACCATGCTTAAAGCGCGCTGGCTATAGAACAAATCATGCTCATCATAGCATGATTGATTGCTATCATTGCGTGAGCAGTACCTTCCTAGTATGGGCTATAGCCTGTTCGCTATAAAGTCACCACAGCATCAACCCCGATGACCATACTAGTGTATAGCTTTCGCTCGGTTTCTTTATATTGATATTATTTTGGATTGACTATAGCACCCAACCTACTCAAGCTGCTGCTCTTTAAATGACTGTGCGTTAAATGAACGCGCATCATAACCCTAATCGTATAATCAACGATACCATACCTATATCATAGAATATACTGCACAAAAAAAACGCTGATTTTAAATAGTCAGCGTTTTTTATGAGTGATATTTGGTATAGTTAATCCACTTTTAAAAGGGTACAGCACTACTGGGGTTAATGATTCGCAGCCTCTGTCGGCTAGCTACAGCAAGCAAGAAAAATCAACCCCAGTAGTGCTTTATAACATTTGTACTTCTTTTATTTGGGACCAATTCTATTTATAAATGCAAATCGGTTTCGCTCCCTTTGTGTTCAATTCGGCGTTGTTCACGGCGCTGGTAGCGCAGACCGGAGGCGGCAAACCATTGCGGTTTGGTTTCTTGTAATAAGTCACTGAGCTCCTGCAACTGTACTTGTAAGGTTTGGGTCAGCCAAAAGTAACCTTGCCACTCAAAGCCCAAACTTTCTACACTTGGGTATGCTGATACCGCGATACGGGTAATGGGACGAAACACTTCATCGCTAGGACTGCGCAGTACTGCCGCCATATGCTGCATCGCTTGCGTTAATTCATGTTGATAGTGTATAAGCAAGATATGATTTTCATCATCAATCTCAATATTAGCCAAGCGCGGCGCGGCACTTAACAGTAAATCAATCGTACCAATAATATTTCGATGCGTGCGCTGAATAGTCTCCAGCGTCCCTTTTTTGATTCCTGATTCACTAGCGGTTGCTGCAATATGCGGGCGCACGGCCAATAGCCGATTGTTAATCTGTTGTAGCTCCGCGACCAATGTTTTATCAACAGGTACCCCTTCGACGGCAAGGGCAGCTGGGTTTACGTGCTCATCCCCTAACACCTCAGCCGCATCGATGTGATTGCCCACCCCAGCATAAAGACTGCTACAGGCCTCCAAGTTACTGGCCAATAAAAATCGCCACATCAAAGTAGACTTCAGCGGTAAAATTAAGGTCGCCGCTACCGCAACGCCAGTGCCGAGTAAGATATTGAGAGCGCGATAAATACCATCTTGACCGATACTGCTTTGACCCAGATTTGAGACAATCATTAACATGGTAATACCGGTAAGTAGCCCTGTATAACCTAAATTCTTAACCGCTAGATAGCCAATAAGGCCACTGATCAGGCCAATGAGCGCATAATCTACCCACAACCATGCGCCCGCACTTTGGTTAAACCATAAAATCCCAAGCGCAGTACCAATACCCAGTAACGTGCCAAGTACCCGCTCTTTCGCCTTGGTGTATATGGCACCTTGATACTGTAATAACCCTAGAATGATAAAAACAGTAATGGTCGTCCATTCGCCATGCGGGAAGTGAGTCACTTTATTGACCAAGAGCGCAAGTATGATAGCTATACCCAAACGTATGGCATGCAGAACATCAGCATGCTGATAGCGAGCGTATGGCTCTATCACGGGAGCGGTAAATCGTTGTAAAAAAGTCGGCTTCACGCAGGACATCTCTTATCATTAATGAGAATTAGAATTAAAAAAAGTATAAAAATAACGCCTTTTACCTATTAAAAGATAAAAGACGTTAAGTGTCAAAACAAGCTCGCACATCACCAAAAAAAGACAAGGTTAAGTGAGCATTTGGGTGTCAATCAGGCTAATTACTACACTTCTAAATAATCTAATATCCCTTCAGCCGCTTCGCGACCTTCCCAGATGGCAGTGACTACCAAGTCAGAACCGCGAACCATATCGCCACCGGCGAATATTTTGGGGTTATTGGTTTGAAATTTAAAGGTTTGCTTTTCTGCTGCCAATACTCGACCTGACTTGTCCATAGAAATCTGCTGCGAGTCAAACCAATCAGCAGGACTAGGACGGAAACCAAAGGCCATAATCACCGCATCACACGGGATAATCTCTTCAGAGTTTGGAATCGGTTCAGGATACTGACGACCGTTTTCATCTGGTGCGCCCAGATGCGTCGTTACTACTTTTACCGCATTGACCTTACCGTTTAAGCCAATTATTTCAGTCGGTTGGCGATTAAATAAGAACTCAACCCCCTCCTCGCGTGCATTGACCACTTCACGACGTGAGCCTGGCATATTTTCTTCATCACGGCGATAAGCGCAGAATACTTGCTCAGCACCTTGACGAATACTGGTACGATTACAGTCCATCGCGGTATCGCCACCACCCAATACCACGACTTTCTTGCCTTTTAGGTCGATATACTCTGCTGAGTCTTTTTCCCAATCATTACAGCGATTGACATTGGCAATCAGGTAATCGAGGGCGTCATAAACACCCTCCAATTCTTCACCAGCGAAGCCGCCACGCATATAAGTATAAGTACCCATACCCATAAATACGGCGTCATATTCGCCTAACAGCTCATCAATACTGACATCAGTACCGATTTCTGTCTCAAGACGGAACTCCATGCCCATGCCCTCAAAGATGACACGGCGGTTACGCATGACATCTTTTTCCATTTTGAACTCTGGAATACCAAAGGTTAATAAACCACCAATCTCTGGGCGTTTATCAAAGATAACGGGTTTGACACCATTTCTAACCAAGATATCCGCGCAGCCAAGTCCTGCCGGTCCTGCACCGATGATGGCAACCTTTTTATCTGTCCAAATCACCTTAGACATATCAGGACGCCAGCCGAGTGCAAAAGCGGTGTCATTGATATACTTCTCGACATTACCAATTGTCACGGCACCAAAGCCATCATTAAGTGTACAAGAACCTTCACATAAGCGGTCTTGCGGACAAACACGCCCGCAGACTTCAGGCAAAGTATTGGTTTGATGACACAATTCTGCGGCTTGGAAGATTTGACCTTCAGCCGCCAGTTTTAGCCAGTTAGGAATGTAATTATGGACAGGGCACTTCCATTCGCAGTACGGATTGCCACATTCTAAGCAGCGATGCGATTGCTGAGCGACTGATTCACTTTCAAACGGCTGATAAATTTCAACAAACTCCGTTGAACGCGTGGCGATGTCTTTTTTGATCGGCTCAAGCCGTGGCACATCTAAAAACTGAAAGCTATTTTCTAAGCGTTTTGCCATGGTATTGTCTCTTTTATATAGGGGTCTTTTATAGTGGCTAACGACAGTCGATATAGGCAGCCTCAATGAGACAAATTTACTTATATAGGCTGTCATTTACCTGCTCAAAACATCTATAAATCCATCTTTGAAATAACGTTGTCTACCTCTACTATCTATACATTATGGTACACAACGCTATCCATAAATCAGATCAACTATTGCGGATCAGCGGTCGTGGTCTTAAGCAAAGTAGCAACGTTCGCGGCTTTTGGCTTAACCAAGTAGAACTTACGCGCATAATGCTCGAAGTCTGCCAATATGGTCTGACCCCATGCGCTACCTGTTTTATTGACATGCGTCTCAATCACCTGTTGTAGGTAGATACGGTGGCTTTCCATCTGCTCGCTTGAGATACGATTTAAATCAATCAACTCATGGTTGCAGCGATCAAAGAAATCACCTTCTAAATCGAGTACATAAGCAAATCCACCCGTCATGCCTGCGCCAAAGTTAAGACCAGTACGTCCAAGTATGGTAATGATACCGCCCGTCATATACTCGCAGCAATGGTCGCCTGTGCCTTCGATGACCGCATGAGCACCTGAGTTACGAACACCAAAACGCTCCCCTGCCGTACCCGCAGCATATAACTTGCCAGCTGTTGCGCCATACAAGCAAGTATTACCGATAATGGCAGTATCCTGCGCCATAAAGCCGGAGTCTTTGGGTGGATAAATCACAATCTCGCCACCCGCCATGCCTTTACCGACATAATCATTGGCATCGCCTTCAAGCTCAATGTGCAAACCACCAGCATTCCAAACACCTAGACTTTGCCCTGCAGTGCCAGTCAAGTGCAACTTAATGGGTTTGTCACTCATGCCAAGATTGCCCCATACTTCTGCAATCTCACCTGAGATACGCGCCCCAATAGAGCGATCACAGTTGCCAACGTCATAACTGTAGTCACCACCGTTGCCTTGACGAATATTAAGCAGCATATCACTAATCATTTGCTCAGCAAGCAAGCCTTTGTCAAATGGCTCATTGCGCTCAACCTGACAGGTTTGTGCTTTGCCACTACTAGCAGGATGGCTAAATAGTAGAGGCGATAAATCAAGATGTTGCTGCTTAGCCGTGTTGCCTTCTAATATATCAAGTAAGTCAGTACGTCCAACCAACTCTTCCATCGTACGCACGCCAAGCTTTGCAAGCCATTCGCGAGTCTCGGTTGCGACAAATTTAAAGAAGTTAATCAGCATCTCAGCTTCACCGATAAAGTGATCATCGCGTAGCTGGGCTTTTTGAGTGGCAACGCCCGTTGGGCAGTTATTTAAATGGCAAATACGTAAGTATTTACAACCAACGGCTATCATCGGCGTGGTACCAAAACCAAAGCTTTCAGCACCAAGAATGGCGGCTTTGACCACATCAAGTCCTGTCTTTAGACCGCCATCGGTTTGAATACGAACCTTATGACGCAAGCCATTAACGCGTAGTGATTGATGGGTTTCAGCAAGACCAAGCTCCCATGGCGAGCCTGCATGATGGATAGACGACAGTGGTGATGCTGCCGTACCGCCGTCATAACCTGAGATGGTAATCAAATCGGCATAAGCTTTTGCCACACCAGTTGCAATCGTACCAACGCCTGGACGTGAGACCAACTTAACCGACACGAGCGCATCTGGATTGACTTGCTTAAGATCAAAAATAAGCTGCGCCAAATCTTCAATCGAATAAATATCATGATGCGGCGGCGGTGAAATCAACGTCACCCCCGGCACAGAATAACGCAGACGAGCGATTAAAGCATTGACCTTACCACCCGGTAGCTGACCGCCTTCACCAGGTTTTGCACCCTGCGCGACTTTGATTTGCATAACTTCTGCTGAGCGCAAATAGGCAGGCGTTACCCCAAAACGACCAGAGGCAACTTGCTTAATTTTTGAGTTGCGCATAGTGCCGTAGCGAACAGGGTCTTCACCGCCCTCACCTGAGTTTGAGCGACCGCCAATAGTATTCATAGCAATAGCGATGGCTTCATGCGCTTCTGGCGACAATGCGCCTAGTGACATGCCAGCGGAGTCAAATCGCGACAAAATGGCTGAGATGTCTTCAACTTCATCAACGTCGAGAGGGTTGTCGGTTTTAAGCGCTAATAAATCCCGTAAAGTGGCGACTGGACGGCTATTGACGATCTCTGCATACTGAAGATAATTGTCATAGTTTCCTGTACGTACCGCCGTATGTAGGCTATTAATCACATCAGGATTGAAGGCATGATACTCTTTATTGAAAACAAACTTTAGCAAGCCGCCTTGATCAAGTGGCGCACGACGTTTAAAGGCATTTGCCGCAAGCTGCGCTTGATCTGCGGCCAAATCTGCAAAGGTTGCACCTTTAATACGGCTTTGCACGCCTTTAAAGCACAAGCTCACCACTTCTTCAGAAAGACCAACCGCTTCAAATAACTGAGCGCCGCGATATGACACAATGGTGGAGATGCCCATTTTTGATAAGATTTTGAGTAAACCTTTATCTAAGCCTTTACGGAAATTTACCCTTGCCTGAATTGGATCGCCAAGCAGCTCACCTGTGGCAACCAAATCATCAATCACATCATAAGCCAAGTAGGGATAAACGCAGGTCGCGCCAAAGCCAATTAGGACCGCTACTTGATGCGAGTCACGAGCCAGACCAGTCTCAATAATTAAATTGGCATCGGTACGAATACCTTGTGCAATCAGATAATGATGCACCGCCCCTGTGACCATTATGGCGTTGGCAGGGACTTTGTCTGCCGCGATGTCTCTATCAGACAAGACAATCAAGGTATGACCAGCACGAATACTGCTGGCAACTTGCTCACAGATAGCGATGATAGCAGCGGAAAGCTCTAGCGTACGCTCATAATTTAGGTCGATACGTGCCATCTTAAAGGCAGGATCAGCCAAGGCTTCAAGTTGCTGCATCTTGCTGGCTGACAACACCGGCGATGACAAGATAATACGATGCGCGTCGCGTGCTGATGGCGCAAACACATTGGTTTCAGCGCCGAGACACGTCTGTAGCGACATCACAATAGATTCACGTAGGGGATCAATCGGTGGATTGGTCACCTGTGCAAATTGCTGGCGGAAGAAATCACCGACATGACGAATCTGCTGTGACAGTACCGCCATTGGCGTATCATCACCCATCGAACCAACTGGCTCTTGCGCATTTTCAGCGTTCGGGCGGATGATTTCTGTACGCTCTTCATTGGTGATATGATACATTTTTTGCAAGGCCTTTAGCGGCTCACCGCGACATGCCTGTGCAGCTATCTCTTCTTCTAAGCGCTCATCATCACGGATATGGGTCGCCTCGTCGCGTAACCATTTACGATATGGATGCGCCTTTTTAAGCAAGGTTGCAATCGCCTCAGTATCCATGATTTGACCGATTTGCGTATCGATGACCAGCATTTGACCCGGTCCAACACGACCTTTGGCAAGCACGTCTTTTGGCTTATAGTCCCAAACCCCTACTTCTGAGGCGACGGTAATATAACCATTCGTCGTCGTTACCCAACGTGATGGACGCAGACCGTTTCGATCCAGCATACAGACGGCATAGCGACCATCTTGAATCACAAGACCTGCAGGACCATCCCATGCTTCCATATGCTGCGAGTAAAACTCATAAAATGCCCGCAAGTCCATGTCCATGCTATCGACATTCTGCCAAGCAGGTGGCACAAGTATTGACATCGAATGAAACAAGCTCATACCGCCTGACATCAGCACTTCTAGCATGTTATCTAAGCTAGACGAATCTGAGCCAGTGCTATTGACCAATGGCGTTAATTCGTTCAAATTGGGCAGTTTGTCTGATTTTAATTTTGGCGTACGCGCCTCAGACCAGCTGCGGTTGCCGGAGATGGTATTTAGCTCACCATTATGTGCCAAATAGCGAAAAGGCTGTGCCAATGGCCAGCGCGGTAGCGTATTGGTTGAAAAACGTTGATGAAATACCACAATATGCGATGCCAAGCGCGCATCTTGCAAATCTAAGAAGAAAGCAGGCAGATCTGATGGCATCACCAAACCTTTATAAATAATAGTCTGACAACTTAATGAGCACACATAAAACAGCTCATCATCAACCAAGCGTTGCTCAGATTTTTTACGCGCCACAAACAGCTTACGATTAAAGTCATCTGCAGCCAGATTATCAGGCGCATTGACAAATACTTGCTTAAAATCTGGTAATGTCTGACGACCAATCTCACCGACAATACTTAAATCAAGTGGTACATCGCGCCAGCCAGCTACCTCTAGTCCTTGCGCGGTAATCTCTTCATTTAATACTTGTAGGCTATGCTGAGCCGTTGCCGTATCTGGATTGACGAATACCATACCAACCGCGAAGTTATCCGTTATCTCAAACTGTTGCTCTGCTGCAATGTCTCTAAAAAAGGCAACGGGCGTCGCTAATAATAAACCACAACCATCGCCGGTTTTGCCATCAGCTGCCACGCCGCCACGATGGGTCATACAGCTTAGGCTGTGAATGGCTGTTTTTACCAAGTCATGACTGGCCTGACCCTCAATATGAGCAATCAAACCAAAGCCGCAATTGTCAGAAAAGTCATCTGGCGAGGCCAAATGCGTATGGGAGGAAATCATTGACATAGCTGGTCCTTTTAAGTAAGCGGCAGTATATGCAACCAATGTGATGCATAAACCGTTTTCCGCAAGCAGAACGGGCTGGATTATATTTACATATCCGGATTAATAAAGCGCGAGCAGAAAAATTATTGCCACTGTATGGGGTAGGATAAAATACTTATCACAGTCCCCTGTATGTTAGCATCATTTAAGCCATCAATTTAACGCGGAATGATAAGATAACTTTGATAAAGCATTGAATATCAATCGTAGCAAACCAAGTTATTGAGCACTGAGCGTAATTACTTGTCTATCTTGTATCAGTTATAGGGTTCAATATGAGCTTTACAACCTTGAATGACCAAAATAGTAAGTAGCTGAAAAAACGCGGTTTATCCATCAAATGTGAATATAAGACGCCTATATTCAAGCGCCTTAACAATCCTAATAAGGATGATAATAAGAGAAGTTGCGCCACTTGCGCTATGCTGACTATAGTGGATAACTAATAGCCGATTGGTAAGTAGCCGCGCTTGAGAATACGATGTTTTCTGTTAATCGTTTATTGTGGATTTCATAAAAGCCAATTGGCTAATATATGACCATTTACGATAACTATACAGAACGTCGCCCATCCTTATATTAGTGAATGATTGACAAAAAATCTAGTCTTTTCTACCGATTCATCCGTCAGATTTTGTAAGTGTTTATATCATTATTTGTGATATAAGAGCTTAGAAGCCATAAATAGACTATTTATAAAAAAGCCCACTATGTTTTTAAGTGAGCTTTTTAATGCAAATTCATACTCAAAATCAATCTTTCTTTTCTTCAATGAGCTCCTTTATACTGTCGTTTTTGGCTTTGGGCGCTGCCGCATTACCAGAACCATTCTTGGCGTTTTTATTCGCCGAGGCTGCATTTGGATTTTTATTATCCAAGTTTGTACTATTGGAGATAGCACTGCCAGTTGGCGGCTTAGGCGTGGCAACCACTGGCGGTTTTTGGGGTATATTGGTATCAGCATTCTTAGATACTGAGGTAGTAGGACCTTGCTCTTCTATACCGAAAATACGCTCTTCATTGACCGTCAAAGTGTCAGAGGTATCAACGGACTGACGAATGCTTTCAGTTGTATTGCTATTGGCCGATTCTTGAGGAGTACGATTGGTCGCACTGCTTGCAGTTTGCTCGCTGTTATTTACTGTTGATGTTTTTTGACGCACGGGCACTTCACGCTTGGTTGGTCGTAGATTGACTGAACGTGTGCGTTTTGTACTCAGATCTTTTACAGGATCAGGGCGCTCATAATTGTCGATGATACTGACATAGCGATTAATCTCTTCAGGCAGTACTCGCACATTGGCAGGCAGCTTAAAATCTATCAGCTTAGCCGCGCCGACTGCTTCTTGTGGACTGCTCATCACGCCATAGATGAGCATATAACGCACTTGCTTGTTTTCATCAAGGTAGCGAAAATATGTAAACTTACTACGGTCTTCACGTCCTTCTAGATAACTGACAATCACCTCATTTTCAGCAACATTCATGACCTGTACTGTCCACTTGCCTTTGTTGGCAAGCAGATAACGCTTATCTTTAAATTCATTAGGATAGCTGCGCAAATCACGGACCGTTTCATCAAAACTTATCGGTTGTACATCGGTATCAAGCTCATGCAGCGATTCAATTTTTAATGGCTGCTCAAGCTCTGCGCTTAGTACTTGCGGCGCTGCTATGGGCGCGTTTTCTATCTTGGCACCCATCGCTGGCGTCTGACTAAACATCCATACCAAAGCGGTGGTCACACCCAACAGCAGAGTCGCTACCAGCCAAATCAATGCTTGACGGCGATAGGATTGACTCGCGGTACGAGTCGTCGAGCGAGATGCTGCCATGAGGGGTGTCCTTGGTAAAGATATGCTTAGGATAGGGTCATAAAAATCATACAGATAAAACCAAGCAATATATAATCAGTTAAAAATAAAAGAAAGTCGCTTTTTAGTACCCTGCTCTTTTATTACCGTGATATTTCTATACAGAAAATACCAAACTGATAATAGCCATTTATAACGTATGTTCTTTTATAGCTGGTGTTGCATGTTTTGCTAGTACATCGGTGAGCAGATGTGGGTCAAAATCATTGGTTAATACCGCTTCACCCAATGATTTTAACAAAATAAGGCGGATTTGTCCGTGTTTCACTTTTTTATCATGACCCATTAAGTCAAAAGCAGTCTGAACTTCAATAGGCGGCGGCGTGATCGGTAAATTGGCTAATGACAATATGCGCTTAACACGAGCAACGTCATCACTCGTTAGCCAGCCTATTTTTTGCGACAGCTCAGCCGCTTGTACCATGCCCGCAGCGATTGCCTCACCATGCAACCAATTGCCATAGCCTTCATGAGTTTCAATCACATGACCAAACGTATGACCAAAATTCAATAAAGCGCGTACGCCTGACTCTCTTTCATCTTGCGCGACAACATCAGCTTTGTACTGGCAGCAGCGCTTAACCGCTTCGCCCAGTATGGCTAAATCTAAGGCTAGCATCGCTGGTAGATTGTGCTCAAGCCAAAGCAAAAATTCTGCATCCATAATCAGCGCATATTTGACGACTTCCGCAAGCCCCGCTGATAACTCTCGTGCAGGCAGGGTTTTGAGCGTACTCATATCTGCCAATACCATTTGTGGCTGCCAAAATGCCCCAATCATGTTTTTGCCTTGTGGATGATTGATACCGGTTTTGCCGCCGACACTTGAATCTACCTGAGACAGCAAGGTGGTTGGTATTTGGATAAAATTGACACCACGCATAAAGCTTGCTGCCGCAAATCCTGTCATATCACCAATCACACCGCCGCCAAGCGCAATCAGGGTCACATCACGATTAAAATGCGCTGCCATCAATACATCATAAATCTGATTGATACTGGACTGGGTTTTATATTGTTCGCCATCTGGCAGCACACAAACCTGCACGGTAAACTGTGCTTCTAATGGCTGCTGTAAGGCTTTTAGATAAATCGGCGCAATGGTTTCATTGGTAACAATCAATACCTGCTGACCGGTAATATAAGAGGCAACTTGGCTAGCCATACTATTACTTTCTATGGCTGTATTTTCAGTAATGACAATTGGATAGTTATGACTTTGCGTATGTACTGTCAAGTCAGCATGAAACAGTGGCGATGTCATGAAAATCTCCTTAAGTATTACAAGTAAAAGTTAACTAACTAGGTATTCGATAATATGTCTTATATGAATCATTTTTTGACATCAATCTTTTTCAGGTTCTGCAGAAATAGACGTAGAAGCGCAAAAGGTATTGAGCTGCTGTAATAATTGATTGACCATGTGCCGTGGATACGTGTGCCCTGTTGGCATGATAATATGCGCCACTTGACGATATAATGGATCGCGTGCGCTGTATAAACCTTGCAGTATTTTTCTAGGGTTCGGCTGTTGTAATAAAGGACGCGACTTATCTTTCGCAGTACGAGCCATCTGCACATCAACGGGGGCATTCAGATAAATGACGATACCACGATGCTTTAGATACTCACGATTTTCAGCGGCCATTACCGCGCCGCCGCCAGTCGCCAAGACAATCTGCGGTTGCTGTGTCAACTCATCTATCGCCCGCGTTTCCCGTTCGCGAAAGCCGGCTTCACCTTCTTTGGCGAATATCCAAGCAATATCAGCGCCAGTCTGCGATTCAATATACCAGTCACTGTCTACAAACGTCCGCCCGAGCTGCTTTGCCAATAATCTACCGATTGTGGTCTTCCCTGCTCCCATCGGCCCCACCAAAAATACCGACGGTAATTCCTCAACCATAGTACTCACTCAGCTAAATTAGGTATGATACAACGTCAGTGATATTCTGGCTAGTAATGAGCTGTGATTATTGTCAGTAAAATCTTTGCCAGCCTAAGAATCAGCCATTAAAAAAGCAAGCACTAAGGCTTGCTTTTTCTTGCTAACAACCGACTGACACCTGACTAATCTAAGCGACTAATACCATCATTGATCAGTTTTGGTGTGATAAATATCAGCAACTCTTCTTTGGTATTGCTGCGCACATCTTTACGGAAAGCGCGACCGATATAAGGCAAATCACCCAAGAACGGTACTTTATCAACCCCATTATTAGTACGATTTTTAAAGACACCGCCCAATACAATGGTTTGACCATCTTCAACAATGACGTTGGTTGAAATAGAGTCTTCAGCGATAGCGACTTGATTATTGATAATGGTCGGTGTGCCATTAGTGATTAATAGTTGCAGACCAATCTTACCATCTGGGGTAATGTTCGGCGTTGCCTCTAAACTTAAAGCAGCTTCTTTAAAGCTGGTTGTCGTTGCCCCACTCGCTGATGCTTCTTGATAAGGAATCTGCGTACCGGAAGATACTTTTGCCGTTTGTTTGTCAGCGGTCAAAATCTTTGGCGTAGAGATCACTTCACCGCGGTTATCTGCTTGCATGGCTGACAACTCAAGATCCAGCATAAAATCAGAGATACCAAGCAGACCAAAGGCAATACGACCTGCTGGATTGTCAACGCCTAAGTCAACGTTTAAGTTATCAGGACGAGTGATATCGTATTGAGGATAAGAGACGGTCTGACCATTGATCGTCGTCGTCTGCACATCAAAATCTTTTAAATCCGCTAACGTTTGGTTACTGCCGCCAACCAGCAAGCTGCGATTATTGGCAGCGCCGTTTGATAAGATGCCCCAACGAACCCCAATCTCTTTACTAAAGCTATCAGTTGCACTAACGATACGCGCCTCAATCATGACTTGACGGACAGGAATATCGATTTTACCAATGAGCTTATGAATGTTTTCGATACTGGCTGCCACATCTTTAACAATCAAGGTATTGGTACGCTCATCGACCGTTACCGTACCACGGTTTGAGAGCAAGTTATTACTATCGTTGGTATTCGCATTGGCGTTGCCAGTACCCGTATTATTACCGCCAGAAGCACCACCGCTACCTTGAGAGATAAGGGTCAATACATCTGCCGCTTTTGCGTAGCTTAGGCGGATATATTCAGTACGTAACGGCGCATAAGATTCAACCGCTTGCTGTGCTTCAAGCTCACGTGCTTCTTGTTCTGCCAGCTCCGTTGAGGGCGCAACCAAAATCACGTTACCGTTTTCGCGTTTGCCCAAATTTTTACTCTTGAGAATGATATCAAGTGCTTGATCCCAAGGTACGTTGATAAGGCGCAAAGTGATATTGCCCGCGACCGAATCACTTGCAACGATATTCATCTCTGTAAACTGCGCCAAAATATCTAGGACACTACGGATTTCAACGTCTTGGAATTCCATAGATAGTGCTTCGCCAGTATAGACTTTTTCTTCTAGCGTCGGCTCACGTAGCAGCTCCGGTTTTCTGATACCAATATTTAGCTGATTGCCTGATTGATAGGCTTGATATTCAAAATCATCTTTCACATTGATGGTAATGACACCATTTTGACTTTGGTTTTTGGTATCAATACTATCGACCAAACCGCCATTAACATTCAAGCGGCGCAGCAGATTTCTAGGTACAGTACTACCTGTCAAACGCACAACCAACTTATTACCTTGACGCTGAACGTCTACAGGAATTGCTTCATTGGCCAGTGAAATACTGACGTTACCGCCGCCATCATTCCCCGCTGAAAAATTAACAGCGCTTAGACCATCGTAGCTATACTGCTTACTGACTTGAGCTGAGGCAAGTTGCGGGCTTAATAAAGGATTGACGCGTACGACCATAGTGTCAGCAGGTACTTGGTTTTTTGTGACCGTCGTTCTAATAGGCGCGACAGCAACGCTACTGGTTTCAACAATGGGCGTAACCACAGCCGTGGTAGTAATAGCTGCATTGCCATTTAGCACATCTTGTATAGGGTCATTGGTAATGACTTTCGTGACCACTGGAGCAATCACTGGGCGATTAGGATCCGTAATCGTCAGCAACAGCTCGTTACCATCAATCGCAGTGGTATAGTTGCCCGTCTGTTTTAGCCCAACGATAAGACGGGTGGTATTGTCACTGTTTAGAGTAGTGACCTCATTGACCATACCGATGTTATATTCTTTAAAGCGATTAGCAAGCCCGTTTTGCACCTGTTCAAAATCCAGTACCAAACGGCTGGGATTATCGAGCTGATAAGCGGCTGGTAATACTGGCGCACCTGAAAAACCCAAACGCATTTGGGTCACAGCTGGCGCAGTCTGCACCACAGAGACATTGTTGATGCGCTGCTCGGCATGGGCACTGCTACTTACGGCTACCATACTCATTGCCAATGCAGAGATGGCAAAAGTAGAAGATACGCGGTTGCTCATCATCATTACCTTGTTATTGCGTACTGTCATTATTTATTCCTCAAAAAATCTGCCGACTTAGCTTATAGGGGACACCAGTGACTGGGGTTTTTCAACAAACCCAGCACGGCTGTCTGGCACAATTTCAATCAAGTTAATTTGAGTCGGCGTGATTTCAACAATACGACCGTCATTCAATCCAAGATAATTACCCACTCTAACACTGGCAACTGAACCATCCGGACGCTGTACTAAAGCATACTGTTGACCTTCAGGCGAGATAACCACACCTCGGAAGACAAGTTGTGTCAGCTCGTACTGTTCAAGCGGTTCTTTGACTCGGGTTATATCAGGGCGTACCCCGTCGATAAAGGTGGTCGGACCTTGTACGTTCACCAAACTCGGTGGCAAAAATGGACTACGCTGCGCACTGGCGCTATAGACAAAATCTTCTACCAACTCAGCTTTAGGCGGCGGCTCAATCGGCTGCGCAGGCTGGTTACGGATATCAGCCATCGCCTGCTCTGCTAAGCCAATACGATCCGTACAAGCCGTCATAGATAAAACAGCAGCGCTTAACAGCAGTAACCTCAATCTAGGCAATTTTTGGCTAGTCATTAGTTACCTCCCGCAGCAGCATCGGCAGCAGTAGCATCGGCAGTGGGTGCAGCATCGGCAGCAGCAGCATCACCTTCAGGGACTGCTTCTTTTGAGCGATAGGTTTTGGTTTGCAACACCAAATTTAGCTCGGGTAAAACATCTAAGGTTGGCTGCGGATTACTGACTTCGAAATCATGCATGGTGATAATCCTTGGTAAAGCGGCCAAACCACTGATAAAGCTACCAAACTGATGGTAATCGCCCAACGCTGCGATACGAATAGGCTGCTCAATAAAGAACTCATTTTCAATTTCAGGCTCGACAGATATGTCCTGAAAACGTATGTTACTGCCCACGCCCGTCATATTGATACCCTCAACCAATTCTGATACACGGGTATCTTTTGGTAGCTGGTCAAGCAAAGTATTAAACTCCGCTTCCATTTGAATCACTTGAGCTTGATAAGCTTGTAGATGGCGTGCGCGCGATTCTTTTTCACGGTAGCTATCGAGCAAGGTTTGTTGCTGGCTTTCGGCTGCTGTAATTTCATCAATTTTACTGCTAATCGGTAGCGCCCATGACAAAGCAGCAATCAAAGTAATAATGAATCCAATGAGGGTCACTTTGACAGGAAGTGGCCAACTGCCGTAGTTTTCAGAATCCAACGATTCAAAACTGCGGCGAAACTCATTTACATCAAACTGTTTTTTCGGCTTTATCATCGTCTTTTTGAGTTTAATGCGGGTTTTTTTACGGGTCAGTTTCATAACTCACCTCCAGGTACAATAGCGCCATCAGCACCTTCTACAGGAACGGCCGTTTCAGACTGTACTTTGGTCGTAATTACAAACTGCACATAGCTGTCTTCAGGATAAATAGGACGTGGTTGTTCACCGGGCGTAGTGACTGTACTTTCTAAGACAGGCGCTGCTTGATAAGCCGTAATGTTTTGCTGGATGTTACTCACGGCTGAATTGCCCATCCACTTACTGCTATCAAGATTACGAATCAAGCTTGATACCACGTTTGGATTGTCAGCAAGACCCGTCAATGTTAATACATCCCCTTCACGCTTTAGATTATTCAAATAAAGCGCTGGCGGAATCGCTTTAGCCAGATCATCCCATAAACGCACAGGTACAGGACGTCGACCTTGCAAGTCTTGAATAACTTGCATACGTGAGATGATATCTTCACGGCGCTGCTCTAAGCTATCAATCTCGACCAACGCTTTATCTAAGCGAGCGTTTTCTTGTTCAATCAGGGCATTGGCATCCAATTGCTCAGCAAGTTCGTTATTAAAATAACTCCATGTCGCAAACGCCGCCAGCAGAGACAGGAGCGTCACTGCCACCACCAAGGTGATGAACTCTTTATTGCGGCGTGCGCGCTCTTCTTGCCGCCAGGGCAGTAGGTTAATACGAGCCATTAGTCAAAGCTCCTTAACGCCAGACCGCAAGCGGCCATTAAGCTGGGTGCATCAATCGCCAGTTGCTCATGATCGATATGCGGAGCAATGGTCATATTAACGAACGGATTTGCAATACTCACAGGCACGCCCAATCGCTGCTGCGCCATACCGGCAAGACCCGCAATGGAGCTACTACCACCAGCAAGGACCACATGATCGATACTACTATATTGACTTGAGGAAAAATAAAACTGTAAAGATCGAGTAATTTGTTGGATGGTATTTTCTATAAATGGCGTTAAGACATCGGTATAGTAATCGTCAGGTAAAGCACGCTCGCGCTTACTAATAGCAGCTTCTTCAGCAGACAAACCATAGCGGTTTTGGATGGCTTCCGTCAGCTGGCTGCCCCCAAATAACTGCTCTCGGCTATAGATAAACTCACCATTTTTGGCAACATATAACGTTGTTTGATTGTGTCCGATATCAACCAACGCCACCAAATCTGGCAAGTTTGGCAGACTGTCTGCCATCAAGCCAAAAGCACGCTCGATGGCATGCGACTCAATATCCATAACCTTGGTTTGGAGACCACCAAAGGTTAAGGCGTCAACCCTTTGGTCAACGTTTTCTGAACGAGAGGCCGCAAGTAGTACTTGTACCATATCGGCATTTACAAGTGAGGGACCCAGTACTTCAAAGTCCAAATTGACGTCTTCTAGCGGATAAGGTATGTATTGGTCTGCATCCAGACGAATCTGAGCTTCACGCTCCACGTCATTTAGCACCATATCCATATCGATGATTTTAGTAATCACGGCTGACCCTGAGACTGCAGTGGCGGCGCTACTGCCCGCCGCTTGGCAACGTCTGGCCAAGCCTGCTATAGTATTCCCTACTGCTTCAGTATCTACAATAAGTTTGTCGATGACTACGCCTTCAGGTAACATTTCAGTACCATAAGATCTTAGGTGGAAAACGCCTTGTTGGCGCTGTATGTCAACCAGCTTCACTGAGGTGGTACAAATATCCACACCAATCAAATGTCGACTCTTAGAAGTAAATAGCCTCACAAACTCTATACCTTATATTAAGTGTACAATATGATAGTTATTTGTAATAATTTAGTACAATACTTTACTTAACAGATAGATTCAAGCATTTAAATGTCCTATAAAGGCTAACTTACACATTTATTGTCACTTGGTTATTTTGTTCAAGGTATAATGCTTTTTATCTGTTGCAAACCTTAATCGATAAGTCTGACTATGACCAAGAAAAATGCCACTGTTCGTCTCATTCACTTTTTGGTGGGGCTTTTCATTGCCTGTCTAGCACTGGCAGTTGTATTAGCGCTTGCTGTCCCTATCGGCTTCTATGGTATGGCGATGTATTTATCGCCAACATTGCCAAGTACGCAAGAGATTAAGACGGCAACTTTAGAGATGCCATTACAGATATATAGTAGTGATGACAAATTGATTGGGCAATATGGCAACCGTCTATCATTACCCATTACCTTTGAAGAAATACCAGAAGACTTGACCCATGCTTTTTTAGCAGCAGAAGATTCTTCATTTTTTCAGCATAGCGGCATTAGTATTAAAGGATTAGGGCGCGCGGTTACCGAAGTGGTAACGGATGATGAAAGCCAAACAGGTGGCTCTACCATCACCATGCAGGTCGCAAAAAACTATTTCTTAAGTTCAGACCGCACGTTAAATCGCAAACTAACGGAGTTGTTTTTAGCGCGTAAAATCGAAGACGAGCTGAGTAAAAACGATATCCTTACCCTTTATGTCAATAAAATCTACTTAGGTGAAGGTGCTTACGGTATTCGCGCTGCTGCCAAAAAATACTACAGTAAATCACTAGAGAATCTCACCATTGCAGAGATGGCAATGCTGGCAGGTTTGCCTAAAGCGCCTTCTAAATACAATCCTATTGCCAATCCAAGTCGTGCGCTCACACGCCGTAACTGGATTATTGGTCGCATGCATAAATTGGGTTACATCGATAAAGCCCAACATGACGAAGCTATTAATGCGCCCATTGGTATCAAGCTTTATCAAGAAAAGCTGGATGTTAATATGCCGTATTTGGCAGAAATGACACGCGCAGCTCTGGTTGAGCGTTATGGTGAGCAAGTCATGCATGGCGGCTGGCGTGTACGCTTGACGGTTGATAGTCAAGCACAAATAGAGGCAGAAAAGGCAATTTTATCTGGCTTGGTCGCTTACGAGCATCGCCATGGCTGGCGCGGCGCCGAAGCAAATGATGAGCCACTAGAGAATTTCAGTCGCTACAGTAATATGTCGCCTGCCAAAGTGACCAAAGTGAATACCAGTAGTTTTGAGGCGACCATGCTTTCAGGAGAAAGCGTGACCGTCAATTGGTCTGGTATGCGCTGGGCACGCAAATATATCTCTGCTGATCGCATCGGTTATTTTCCAAGTAATGCCAGTCAAATAGTGAGTAAGAACGATATTATTCGCCTGATACCGACGGCTAGTGGTGGTTGGCAGCTCGGTCAAATACCTGAGGTGCAAGGTAGTTTGGTTTCTCTAAATCCTGATACCGGCGGCGTTCGTGCCTTGGTCGGTGGCTTTGATTTTAATCATAGTAAATTTAACCGTGCTTTGCAGGGCTGGCGTCAACCGGGCTCCACCATTAAACCTCTTGTCTATACCGCAGCACTAGAAAAAGGCTATCGTCCAGACAGTATAGTCTCCGATCGTCCACTGCAAGTAGGTGACTGGAAACCAAAAAATTCCGATGGTCGCTTCTTAGGTGATATTACCTTAAGGCGCGGTCTTTATTTATCACGTAACTTAGTGTCTATTCGCCTGCTGCAAGCAATTGGTATCTCTGATGCTCGCAATTTATTAGATGAATTTGGTCTTGATAAAGAGAAGCTGCCAACTACCTTGTCTTTAGCATTGGGCACAGGTCAAGCAACCCCATTACAAATGGCCACTGCTTATGCCACCTTTGCCAATGGCGGTCACCGCATCCAACCTTATTTTATCGAACAAATTTATAACTATAATAATAAGCTTTTATTTCAAGCCAATCCTCAGCAAGCTTGCGCTCTATGTTTCAATGAGCAGCTCGACGATGTCAATAAGAAACTGACCGAAGAATATGCTGCAAAAATAGAGAATAGTAAAAAAGTAGCTGAAGACAATGTAGTTGAAGATAATAAAGCAGGCAACGCTAAAGAATCGCCTGCCAGTGACAATACCGAAGCTGATATAGAAGCCAATCAGGTAGACAGCGACACTGCCAAAGACAGTAACAAGATTGACTTGAGCATTTACGATGCCAGCCCAGAATCAGATCGCTTAAAAGCGCCAGTCGTACAGTATGTGCGCGCCGAACAAGCACCACGTATTTTAAAGCCTAAAGTCGCTTATGAGATGGCAGATATCTTACGTGATGTGATACAGCGTGGTACAGCGTTTAAAGCAAGATCTTTGGGACGTGATGATATTGGCGGCAAGACAGGAACCACCAATGAAGCAAAAGATGCTTGGTTTGCAGGTTTCCATCCTACCAATGCTACCGTCGTCTGGATGGGTTTTGACCAACCATCAACCATGGGTCGTCGCGAATATGGTGGTGTGGCAGCCCTACCCGTTTGGATGGATTTTATGAAAGCTCAACTTAAAGACACGCCTAGTCAATGGGTCTCCATTAATAACCGTGCCAAATCCAAAAAACAAAAGCAAAGTATTATAGAGATGATAGATGAAGGGGTCACTGAACTTGATAGCGAAGATACTGATGTAGGCAAATCGGAAAAACCGGTCAGGACGTCTATTCAAAAGCGCCAGCCACCTGCTCCAAAACCTATCGAAACGCCGGAAGATACGACCGCCGCTAAACCTACTAATAATGGTATTACCAATAGCCCAGCACAGAAACCAAAACCATTAGTAGTCAAGCCTGTAGAGCGTATGCCAGCGATGCCTCAGTAATAGACTGCTTATAGCGTCTACTTTTTATATTAATACGTTTAAAAAAGGCTGGTTCAGTAAATACTGAGCCAGCCTTTTTCATAGACATATTTGGTGTAATGGACATTATTCATGCTGGCACATCGCTAAACGCTATATACTGTCTATATTTGCAAGGAATCAACGCCATGAATCAAAAAACTGCCCTTTTTGTCGTGAAAAACACACCAAGAAGAATGGACGTAAGCTAGGCAAACAGCAGTATCAATGTCTAGCTTGCAGACGGCAGTTTTTAGGCGGTACAAGACTCAATAACCAAACGCTTTGGACTGAATATACCCAAGGAAAACAGACCTACAAACAACTGGCTGATAAATATAATTGTAGTCTTAAAACCATCCAAAGACGCTTAGACAAAATCAGTATTGAGTATCAGATTAAACGGCCAA
>NZ_CAJGZK010000009.1 GCF_904846215.1 Psychrobacter glacincola
TCAGTGAGCTAAAGCGACAATTACACAGTCATCACGGGCTAAATGAGCATCGTAAGTTACGGTTTATTAAAGACTTTTTAGGCTCAAAGTCACTCAAATAGCATGAATTATGTCCATTAGCGACTACCTTCTACTTTTTAGCATGAATTTTGTCCATTAGACCAAAAACGCTACTGCTGGTACAAATTTTTTGCAGCCTCTGTCTGCATGGGCACAGCAAGCAAGAAAAATTGATACCAGCAGTACATAATGTGTCGATATTACTTTTCACTGACTATATCTGTAGAGGGCTGATCAAACCGTCGCGGTTTTTATCGTTTCAAGATAGCTTCTAATATTACTTACGTAATGCATGGCTTGACCATATCGGCTGTTTGACGCTTTATTATCAGACAGATAGGCATATATATTTGCCCAGCTTTTGTCATCGATACCCTTAGCGCTCAATTTTCGCTGAATACCTTTAACGGCATTTGGTCCCATGTTATAAGCGGCAAGCGCAAACCAAATACGATCCGTTTTTGGCACATCGGCGAAATCAGTTTTCATCTGCTCCAAGTAACGAGCACCGCCGCCGATACTTTGGTAAGGGTCAACACGGTCTGAGACGCCCATTGCCTTTGCCGTATTATTAGTCAGCATCATAATACCGCGTACCCCGGTCGGAGAAACCGCATTGGCATCCAAGTGCGACTCTTGATAGCCCATAGCAACCAAAAGCTCCCAATCGTGATTGTAGTTACGTGCTTGTTCTTCAAACGAAGACTGATAATCAGGCAGCTTTTCTGTCAATGTAGCCTTGAAATGGTCTTGACTGTAGGCATCTTTTAACAGATCTTGATTATAAAAAGCCGCTAGCTTTTGAGTATTATCAAGCTTGATGCTATCACATAAAAAATAGCTGGCTTTTTGTGACAAGGGATCGTTGGCAGAATTAAACGTCCAGCTTACTTTGGGATGCAAGCCATTTTTGGTCAAGCTAGCATCATAACCACAGCTGACATTAATAGAAGACAAGTTCAGCTGGCTTTTTAATTGGGTACTGGCCGTGGTCAATGCCATATCCGCATCACCTGACTGTAACGCTCTTAGCGCAGCTTCCTCATCAGCATAAGCTTTAAGAGTGACTTTTACCCCAAGCTCATCAGCATAGTTACGCGCTAAGTCGTAACCAAAGCCATGTTGGAAGCCATCGGTTGCAAAATAAGTGCTATCACCTGGGACAGCAGCGATGGTCAAGGTTTCCTCCAGCATCACATGGTCATAAGCTGGTACTTGGGTATTCATGGTCGTCAGACTCTCAGCAGGGAGTGAGAGTAGGGCGATGCTTGAGATTTGCGCCAATTTCTTGGTTTTGGCGAAACGAGTCACTTTGATAGATACAATAGCTGGAACGATGTTACTTTCGGTGTTTAGCAAGCGTTTAGATGGACGCAATATATATGAGATACGGCGTTTAGCCCCTCGCGCAGATGCTTTTGCACGATAAGTAATTCGCTGCATGGATGTCTCCTAATTTTAGCCATCCTACTTACCATAAAAATACGCGCTCATTTATGCCAATATCAGCAGCATAAATAGCGGTGCATCTTAAATACTATAAAATCTACATACTTGTTGAGCATATAAATCTCATAACATCTCGTTTAAATATAGCCGTACAGTCTCAGCTGGCAACCTTGTAGCAAAGGGTTTAAGAGCATAAAAGAGCACTCTAGGACCTGATTGCTAAAAACAGGCCGCAAAACACCACGAAGGCACTAAATCAGATGATTCCTTCATCAATGATAGACTTGGCTGTTGATTAAAACTATTTAAACGGAACTATTTAAACGACAATATTTAAAAGACACTTTAAAACATCGGTAAGGTCATGAATAAATTATTGGAAAAACGTGGCGTGAGCAGGATATGCTCAGAATTGTTACGCTGGTATGGATAATTAAATACTCTGACTATGTTGAGAGTAAATAGTCACTCATACCGTTTGTCCAGCAATAAAGACAAGCAAGTTAATCTGTCTAATAAATAAGACTGATCAATAAAAGCCAATGGTTAAAAAACCATCAAGCAGTTTGCTGTGCCGCTACTGCAACACTAAAATAGAAAATATCACCTTACTCAAGAATGTATAAGCCGAAGTGATATTGTATTGATTACTGTCTGCATTCCTATTAAAAAAGTAAAAACAATAGGATTTTAGACCTCAATCATCATTTTAGTGCCATAACCGGAAGCTGTAATAATGGGGAGTCTCATGACAAGACATTCTTTCTACAGATAGTAATATGCAGATATTCATCCGATTATTCAAGTGGGGTTAAGAGAATTGCGATAAAACTTAACAATAGCGCTATAGACGGTAATAATTTAGCCTGTTTTCTGTAGCATAATTTCGATTTAGTGAATATAAGTTTGTTTTATTAATGACAAAAGTGATAAAAAGGCATGTGAGCAAAAATCTGCTTATAGTCAGGGAAAAGTAATATCGATACATCAAGTAATGCTGATATTAATTTTTCTTGCTTGCTGTGCCTAAGCAGACAGAGGCTGCAAAAAATTTATACCAGCAGTACTGTAGCGTTTTTGAGATATTCTAACCATATATGCCTTTTTTAGGAGAAAAATCTGATTTTTTACTGCTTAAGCAGGATTATCGATATCGATAAAGGTCACTGGTAAGTCAAACTGCTGAGCAATGATCCTACCTAATGCTTCAATGCCGCCGCGTTCTGTCGCATGATGACCACAGGCAAAATAGTCAATGCCAAGCTCACGGGCGATATGAGTGGTACGCTCTGATATTTCACCAGAAATAAACGCATCACAGCCCATCAATGCTGCTTGCTCAATCATATCTTGTGCGCCTCCCGTGCAGATGCCCACTCGCTCAATTAACCTATTACTGGTATTGGTATCGACATTATACTCAGCGGCAATATGCAATGGTATACGCGCCAATGCTTGAGTAATCTGAGCGATAAGGCTTTGAGCATTTTGCGCGGTGCAAATGGCAATATTGCCAACGGGATGTGTCTCAGCAGGATACAGTGCTCCGATGATGGTCATGTCTAACGCCGCCGCCAATGTGGCATTGTTGCCAATGACAGGGTGGGCGTCGAGCGGTAGGTGATAGCCAATCAAAGAGATACCATGCTGCATAAGCTTGCGAATACGCTGACCTTTCATGCCAGTCAATGGTGCAGGTTCACCTTTCCAAAAATAGCCATGATGTACCATGATTGCATCAGCATTATCTGCAATAGCAGCATCAATCAATGCATCACAAGCAGTCACACCAGTGACAATACGCTCAATAGGTCGCCCGCCATCTATTTGTAGACCATTCGGTGCATAATCTTTAAAGGCAGTCGCTGATAAGTAATCATCACAAAATTCGGTTAAGGATTGTGCAGTAATCGTTTTATTTGATGATGTGGTTAAAATATCGTGCGCGCTCATGGCATTCCCTTATAACGATTTCAGTTGATAGTTGCAGTCGCTCAAATATTTATACCAAATGGATTATTTTTCATAATAACCATTTTTCATAATAACCATTTTTCATAATAACCATTTTAACATGATGCGGCAAAAGAATAGACAAGCCCACTAACTGAAACGGTACACGATGCGCTACCATTGTATTATGAGGACAGCTATAATTTACACATGTGAAAGTGCCTTATATCAAGGCGTACGCCTGATATGCCTTAATACCGATTGTCTATGTGAAATTATAGAGGTTTTTATATGTCGTCATCCCCGAATACCAATAACAAGGCTGGTCTATTAAAATGGTTACCTTGGATTTTACTGTTATTGGTCACTGCCGCCTTTATTTGGCTATTTGCGAGTATGAAGACAGCATCGGAGGCAAAATGGGAGCCGCCAAAGACCACGCCTGCTGAGCAGCAAGCTTCCGAGCCGGTATCGGATTCACCAACGCCTATCGCCTCATATCATAATGGTGTGGCTCGAGCCTCACAGTCTGTGGTCAATATCTATACCACGCAGACGATGGCAGAACACCCTTATATGAATGATCCAGCGTTGCGCCGGTTTTTTGAATACCATGGCGCACCGTCAGAAGAGCAGGGTAATACCAATCTGGGCTCAGGCGTAATTGTCTCAGAAGATGGATACATCGTGACCAATGCGCATGTAATCGAAAAAGCCGATGAAATTACCGTTGCTTTTAATGACGGTCGTAAAAGCCGTGCGAAGTTAATTGGCACAGATCCAGACAGTGATTTGGCGGTGATTAAAGTCGATATGACTGGGCTTACGCCTTTGGGCTTTCGTGAAAAACCAACGCTTGTAGGCGATGTGGCATTAGCGATTGGTAATCCTTTTGGCGTCGGTCAAACCGTCACCCAAGGTATTATTTCAGCGACCGGACGTACAGGGCTTGGCGTCAATAAGTTTGAAGACTTTATTCAGACTGATGCGGCTATCAATCCGGGTAACTCGGGCGGTGCATTGGTCGATGCGCGCGGTGAGCTGATTGGTATCAATACGGCTATCTACTCACGCTCTGGCGGCTCTATGGGTATTGGCTTTGCTATTCCTACCGCTATCGTTGAGCAAGTGATGAACGCTCTGATCAAAGATGGCAAGGTCAGTCGTGGTTGGCTCGGTATTGAGATACAGTCACAGCTGAGAGATCCCACACAGCTCGAAACGTCAACAGGCGTAGAAGTACTCAACGTGGTTCCCAAGAGCCCAGCTGCCAAGAGCGGTCTGAAAGTTGGTGATATTGTGTTGACCATTGATGGGGTCGAGATGACCGATGCCAATACTTTGATTCAGTATGTCGCTCGTAAAGCACCAAATACCACGCTGCATGCTCAAATCTTACGTCAAGGTAAGAATGCGCAAGTGAAGATATTATTAGAGGAACGTCCAGTTGAAGAGCCCGTCCCTATGCCCGTTGTACTCCAAGATGAGGCGCTTGATGGTAGTCAGCCGCCAAGCCTGCAAGCTCCAGAACAAGACACTCCTATGATGTCAGAGGCGGAGCGTGACCGTATGCGTGAAGAGCTTCTATTATTGTTCGAAAGAGATGGTGCACCTTTATAAAGAGAGTATTTTGTAGAGGATTTAATCTCTAAGAGCAACAACAAAAAGCACACTATCTTCTAGATAGCGCGCTTTTTTATTTAATTTAGGTACTGCTAATATTAATTTTTCTTGCTTGCTGTAGCTAGCCGACAGAGGCTGCAAAAAATTTATACCAGCCGTACCGTAGCGAGTTTAGGGTATCTTGACTGTGATTGATGAATTTAGCAGCTATTTGTCTATCCGCTCATGATTGACATAAATCACGCCTTGCACTCTACAGCAGCACGGTAGGATTTCATCTTTTTCAATCATGGCTAAGGGCTCAAAAGGATAATCGATAACATGTGAGCTGGCGATACGCTTGATGCGGCAGCTGCCACAATAACCTTCCTTACACTGGTAATTGATATCATGTCCGGTGCGTAGCAATCCATCAAGCAGACTTTCATCGTCATGCAAGTAAAATTGCTTCTTACTCGTCATTACCCAAGTCATGGTTTTATCCTATGTTTTTATAATATGGTCAATCCTAAATAAAATAAGTACAATTATTATAACGTGCTACTGCGATAAGTCTTATTTGCTTGCTGTGCCGATGCAGACAGAGGCTGCGCAAAACTTATCCCAGCAGCACTGCATTTATTCTATGATGTATCGACTATAGTCAGAGAAAAGTAATATCGATACATCAAGTACTGCTGATATTAATTTTTCTTGCTTGCTGTGCCTATGCAGACAGAGGCTGCAAAAAATTTATACCAGCAGCACTGTAGCGTTTTTGAGATATTTTAACTATATATTAAAAGCTTAATCTTGAAAAACTGTCTTCTATAACTCAAAATCATCAAAATCGCTGTCTGATAAGTCTGAATCAATCTGACCGACCAAGTACGAGCTTATTTCTGTTTCTTGTGGGGCAACTTGCACATTATCAGACGACAACCATGTATTAATCCATGGAATCGGGTTTGATTTAGAATTCGGGAAGGCGACCGGTAAGCCAACCGCTTCCATACGTAAATTGGTGATGTATTCGATGTATTGGCAAAGAATGTCTTTATTGAGACCAATCATCGAGCCATCTTTGAACAGATAACCTGCCCATTCTTTTTCTTGCTCAGCCGCTTTACGGAATATCTCGATACTTTCCTCGAAACATTCTTTGGCAATCTCGACCATCTCTGGATCATCACGACCGATGCGCATGAGGTTAAGGATATGCTGCGTGCCCGTTAAATGTAGCGCTTCATCACGAGCAATTAGCTTAATAATCTTGGCATTACCTTCCATCAGCTTGCGCTCAGCAAAGGCAAACGAGCAAGCAAATGACACATAAAAGCGGATGGCTTCTAAGACGTTGACTGCCATCAAGCACAAGTACAGCTGCTTTTTCAGCGATTTTAAATCAACGGTAATTTGCTTGCCATTGATGGTATGCGTGCCTGCACCGTATAGATTGTATAGTGATGAGCTGTAATACAAATCATCATAATACTTAGCGATGTCCGCCGCGCGCCCTAAGATATGCTCGTTCTGCATGATGTCATCAAAGACGATAGCAGGATCATTGATAATATTACGAATGATATGGGTATAGCTGCGCGAATGGATGGTCTCAGAAAACGTCCACGTCTCAATCCACGTTTCAAGCTCAGGAATCGATACCAGTGGTAATAGCACGACGTTTGGGCTACGACCTTGGATAGAGTCGAGTAGGGTCTGATATTTTAGGTTACTTATAAATATATGCTGCTCATGCGAGGACAGATTGCCATAGTCCATACGGTCTTTTGACACATCAACTTCTTCAGGACGCCAAAAGAACGACAGCTGCTTTTCAATCAATTGCTCAAAGATAGGGTGCTTTTGTTGATCGTAACGTGCCACATTGACCGGATTACCAAAAAACATCGGCTCTGTTAGCGCATTGTTTGGCGTTTGAGAAAAAATCGAGTAAGTCATGAGACTGCCTTTATAAGTGATACGGTTGTTAATTTAAAGTTTGAAATACTTCTTTCGAAAATATGGCTTTAAAAGTATTAGCAAGAATAGTCTATAAGTCTTCTAAGGATATTGGTATGGGTATTTGCCCATCATTCATTCGTTGTTTGGCTATTTCAACTAGCTCTAAATCATCTTGCTCTGAGTATGTATTTTTTAAATTCAAATTTTTGGTTTGTTCAACAACTTCCCAAGTCATGATAGCTTCCTTCCTACTTTTGATTCTATTATATCAACTCAAAATCCTAGATGTAGGACGCGCTTTGTGCAAAATTAGAGCAGGTTAAGCAAAATATATTACAAGTTCTCTAAAGATATTTGCTCTGCTGTCTGTCCATCATTCATATAAGCTTTGAATATCTCGCTAAGCTCGACATCATCCAATCCTTCCAGCTCATCGATAGCACTCTTGCGCAGTGTACTGAAATCTACGTCCAGTGCTTCTTTTTTTATCGGTCTTTTTACTGTCTTTTTTACGACCGGCTTTATGGCTTCTTTTTTTACTGCATCATGCCCATTTAGCTGCTGGCGCGCATCTTCGATATCTACTGTGACTTGGACGATGTAGGACTGACCATCGTTTAGGTCTGAAAATACGTTTGGGATAAACAAACCACCGTCTTTGATGATTGCGGTATATTGCACTCTATGACCTCCGTCATTTTTACTCTTTGTGTGTGTCAATTATAGCGGTAAAGCCAAAGGTTTTTTATTTAATAGTCATTATATTAAGTAGCCAATCCCGCCTACCGCTTGTATCTGCCTAGCCGCTGGCGTGCAGTCTATTGTGTCTGGTCACATTCCTGTTATCTCGATAATGCGCTCAGCCACAGCCTGCATCGCCATCGTCGTCAGCAGGATACCGCTATAGTCGGGGCTAAACAACCTTATTAGGGCATCGCTGGTTTTTTCTTAACGACTCTTTCGTTTGGGCTTAATTTGTAGGGTGCGCCTCGCGCACCTTTAAACATAGTTTCCATATCATTGGTGCGCTGGGCGCACCCTACGACTAAACTAAAGCTATTTGTTCATCTAAGTATTTCTTAAACTGAGACTGTATCAACTTTCTTGCTTCCGTAACGTTTTTGTTAGAAAGAGGCTGGTAACTTTGTATAGATTTTTCTAAGAAGTTAATTAGCTTGATGATGTCCATTTCAAGTTTGGTACTCAAGTACATCATATAAAAAAGTTTTTGATCACTCGCTATAAAATTAGTTTTTTCATACTCTTTTTTAGTTTGAAAGTACTCTTCAATATATGTTGGAGAGTCTTCTATATTAAACCAGTCGCTTACGAACAAAGTGTCATAGTATTTATTGAAGATTTCTTTTTTCTGATTAGTAGCTTTATCTGGCATACCATAAACAGAAATAAGTATTTGTCCAAATTTTTCCATACTTATCTTGTGCTTGTAATTTTTATTATCATCAAGACCAGTATCTCCAGTTTTACGAGCATATACAATATCATGCTCATTTAGAAACTGTTCAATAGATAGCTGTTCGCTTCTAAGAGACTTCAAATCAACATTTGCAATTGAATTTTGACTATTAGTATATTCAGCAATCTTATTGTTCAGCTCAGAGTTCTTTGATGTATTGAAAACTCTTACCAGAACTTCACTATTAGAAAGGTAATCCTCAAGATAGTTTGGATCACTGGCATTAAAAGAATGTATGGTTCTTAGGGATTGACCACCATTTAGAACTTGTATAGAGTTTAAACTAATTTTTACTTTCTTATTAGCATTTACAGACTCTGCTTTAATGTCGTTTGCTGTTAAGGTAAGACCGTTATTAAACATGAAAAACTTAGAGGGATCTTCTTTCAGACTGTCGTAAATATTTTGATTATATTTGGACTTGAGAACTAATCCTCTGACATTGTCGAATAATACGGAAATATCTATTTTCACTTTACTAAGGGGAGTTAAGTCCTCAATTGAATAACTTGCTCTAAGATTGTGATCGTCACAGGTAATTCTCACAATCTCTGATAAAGGTAATCTCAAAATATATGATTTTGAAGAAGAAATTGAGCTTTCTGAAAAAGACATGATTGCGTCATTGTCAACAATAAGTTCTGCATGAACTGGCTTAGGACGTAAGGTAACGAATTGACTTATTTCCTCTAAACCTATTGGAACTATTTCTAGACCATAAGATTGTTCAAATAGTGTCAAATGAGCATCTTTATTTTTAATTTCAATTTCTTCATTACTAACAACGTAAAGAGTAATCTTATACTCATCATTACTTGTAAGTTTTTTTAAAATATCCTCTGCTCCTATTTTTATCTTACCTTTAAGACTAGAAGTATTCTCAGTTGTAAGTGCGTTGATGAACTTAGAAGAGAGTATAGTGCTATTTACACTTTGTTTTCCTACTTTAAAGCTTTCTCTATATTTAAAATTAAATAGTTGAATATGTTTTTCATCTTCATTGATATAGATAGCATCTAGGCCAAAGTCATCAAAGTTATTGTTAAAAATAAGTTTGTTGAACTCAGTATCTGTAACAATGTCAGTGACATCAAACACATCACTCACACCCGTGATATGTTCAATAATAAAAAGGTAAAATCCTAGTCTTTCGATTTGAGTTAAGTCTAGGGCATCAGTGTTTATATTCATTACTTCGGTAAGAAGTTTGAAAGATTTCGCGCTTTTTCTTTTAATAACTTTAAAGTCATTTAAATTAGCCATCAAAAATTTCCCTATTTATTATATAACTTATTATTGTAAATTTTTAATACTGAAATTATTTTTTATTTGATTCTTATACGTGTTTTTATTACATTATCTGTAGGAAAATCAGAAAAAATTATGAAATTTAATAAATCAGAGCAAGACTAACAAACAGCGAGCTTAACCCGAAAGCCAAACCCGCTATCTATCAGAAATTCTATTTGAAGAATCTCTCCTGCAAACTTAAATCTTACATGCACCGCCAGCACAATCATCTTCCATATCCGCTTGCGCATCGTTCGCACCATCGCGAGTGTTATGGTAGTACAACGTCTTCACGCCCAGCTTATACGCGTTTAGCAAATCTTTTAGCAATATTTTCATCGGTACACGGCCACCTTCATAACGAACCGGATCGTAGTTGGTATTGGCAGAGATACTTTGATCGACGAACTTCTGCATGATAGCGACCAGCTTGATATAGCCATCATTGTTCGGCATTTGCCATAGTAGCTCGTACTGATCTTTTAGGGTAGCAATCTCAGGCACGACTTGCTTGAGGATGCCATCTTTTGACGCTTTGATAGACACCAGACCACGTGGCGGCTCGATACCGTTGGTCGCATTGGCGATCTGACTAGAGGTCTCAGACGGCATCAAGGCGGTTAGGGTAGAGTTGCGCAGACCGTGAGTGGTGATTTCAGTACGCAGCGTTTCCCAATCGAGATGTAGCGGCTCTTGGCAGATTTGATCCAAGTCTTTTTTGTACGTATCAATCGGCAAGATACCTTGCGAGTAGGTCGTTTCATTAAAGGCAGGACATGCACCTTGCTCTTTTGCCAATTTGTTTGAGGCTTTCAAGAGATAGAATTGCAACGCTTCAAAAGTTTGATGGGTCAGACCATGCGCGCTACCGTCTGAATAACGCACGCCATTTTTCGCTAAGTAATACGCATAGTTAATGACACCAACGCCTAACGTACGGCGGCGCATGCTGCCATTTTGCGCGGCTTTGACCGGATAGTCTTGATAGTCGAGTAGGGCGTCAAGCGCACGGACGATAAGTTCTGCTGGCTCTTCGATATCACTGACGTGCTCAACCTTACCCAAGTTAACCGCTGATAGTGTACAAAGGGCGATTTCGCCTTCTTCGTCATTGATGTTATCTAATGGCTTAGTCGGTAGGGCGATTTCCATACATAGGTTTGACTGGCGAATCGGCGCAACCGTTGGGTCAAACGGGCTATGCGTATTGCAATGGTCGACGTTTTGGATATAGATACGACCAGTGCTGGCGCGCTCTTGCATCATCAAGCTAAACAAGTCTGCCGCTGGGATTTGACGACTACGAATGCTTGGGTCATTCTCGTACTTGGTATATAGCTCTTCGAATTTGTCTTGATCTTCAAAGAACGCATCATACAAGCCAGGGGTATCACCCGGTGAAAATAGCGAGATGTCTTGACCTTTAATCAAACGGGTATACATGGTTTTATTTAACTGTACGCCATAGTCCATATGACGGACACGGTTGTCTTCGACGCCGCGGTTGTTTTTGAGTACCAATAACGACTCAACTTCTAAATGCCATAATGGGTAGAATAGAGTAGCTGCACCGCCACGTACGCCGCCTTGTGAGCAACATTTAACTGCTGTTTGGAATAGTTTGTAGAATGGGATACAACCAGTATGCTGGGCTTCGCCGCCACGGATAGGGCTACCAAGGGCGCGGATACGACCCGCGTTGATGCCGATACCGGCACGCTGAGAGACATAGCGTACGATGGCGCTGGTGGTCGCGTTGATTGAATCTAGGCTATCGCCACATTCAATCAATACACACGAGCTGAACTGGCGTGATGGAGTGCGCACACCAGACATAATTGGCGTTGGTAGTGAGATTTTGAACTCTGAAGTCGCATCATAGAAACGCTTAACATAGTTCATACGCTCTGACTTTTCGTAACGGCTAAACAAGCACATCCCAACTAACATATACAAGAATTGTGGGCTTTCAAAAACGGTCTTAGAGACGCGATCTTGTACGAGGTATTTACCTGCCATTTGCTCGACAGCCGCATAAGCCAAATTCATATCGCGCCAGTGGTCAAGATACTCTTCTAATTCATCAAATTCAGCACGGCTATAATCGGCTAGGATATGCTGATCGTATTTACCAGCGTCTGTCAGTTTTTTGACATGATCATAAAGGGGCGGCGGGGTAAATTTATTGTAAGCAATCTTACGCAGATGGAAGATAGCCAAGCGCGCCGCTAAATACTGATAGTCGGGCGTATCTTCAGAGATAAGATCAGCGGCTGACTTGATGATGGTCTCGTGAATATCACGGGTTTTGATACCTTCATAAAACTGAATGTGTGATTTTAGCTCCACTTGTGACACCGACACATTATCTAAACCGTGAGCTGCCCACTCGATAACCTTGTGGATTTTATCTAAATCAATTGGCTCTAAACGTCCATCACGTTTGGTTACTTGGATTTTATCGATATGTGTCATGCTGACCTCGTAAGTTGATTGCTTGGTAATTGTTTATTTAATGACTTATTAGTGATGCTGCGCAGTGTAAAAACGCCAAGCATTTTTTATAACGCGATATATATTCTCATAAAAGAGTGTTTTTTTAAGGCAAAAGCTAGCCACGGCTCATGGTGATGGGTAAAATCACTGAGCACTACATATAGCGTGTTTATTAATAGATGGACACAATATAGCGGGAAAATTTTGAAAATACTATATTGATTTTAGAGTGAAACTATGTTGCTGAGGGCTTATGAGGTGTCTGAATTTTGGCAAAGGGCGATGGCATAAGGGTTAGACGCAAATGAGCTCAATAATAAATTTTTTGTAAAAATCTAATCACTCTTTGCTTTTTATTTTCTCGTAAATTGTTGACTAATAAAAGTATCATTAGTGAAAAGTAATATCGACACATTATGTACGGCTGGTATCAATTTTTCTTACTTGCTGTGGCCATGCAGACAGAGGCTGCAAAAAATTTGTACCCGCAGTACCATAGCGTTTTTAGAGTATTTTGACGATAGTCATGACAATAAGAATGCGGGCGCAGATTGTACATCAAACCATAAAAAATCGCCACCCATGTGAGTGACGATTGTCATTATCTTAAGTGAGTTTACGCTCATGATAGTAGGGTTTGATAGATGGCAGTAAGAGACTGCCAATCCTATCATAAGTTACATCACAATGCGTACGGTCTTAGCCGCATCAAGAGACGCATATAGGGTATTGACTTGCTCAGCGGTCGTTAAGTATAAGTTCACCCGTATAGAATGAAAGCGTCCTGTCTTTGACGGCTTGACTTGCATAGACGCTAAGTCAAAATCAGGAAACTGGCTGCCTAAAATGAGTTTGACTTCATTCAACAAAGTCTCATGCTCACCTTCATTACCGATGATACTCATCGGGTAATTCATCGGAAAATCCCACAACTCAGGATTTTGAATGTCGGTCTTTTTGCCTTTGATTTTATCATTGCCTAACGATATTTGAGAGACGTTGACATCTTTTTTAGGATCTTGTTGATTATCGCTCATGGGTGAGTCCTTAATGCTATTTTATAATGGGTCTTAGGTCTTAGGTCTTAAGCTTGGCTGATATTTTAACAAACGACCGTCAATTAACCACAAAAAAGCTGAGACGCGCTCAGCTTTTGGGCTATATATTCTGCGATAGCTAAAGACGGTATGCTAAAAATCTACTGTCTTTATAAGGGGCTTATCAGTCATTTTCAAGGAAAGAGCGCAGATGCTCAGAGCGTGACGGATGGCGCAGTTTACGCAAAGCCTTTGCCTCAATCTGACGAATACGCTCACGCGTCACATCAAACTGCTTACCGACTTCTTCCAAGGTATGGTCGGTTGGCATATCGATACCAAAACGCATTTTAAGCACGCGTGCTTCACGCTCAGTCAAGTTACCTAGTACATCACGTGTCGCTTCACGTAGACCCGCAGCCGTTGCATCATCAACAGGGCTTGATATCGTACCATCTTCGATGAAATCCCCTAGGTGCGAGTCTTCATCATCACCGATTGGCGTCTCCATTGAGATAGGCTCTTTGGCGATTTTTAGCACTTTACGGACTTTGGCTTCGTCCATCTCTAAGCGTTCGCCCAGTTCTTCAGGCGTTGGCTCGCGTCCCATTTCTTGCAATAATTGACGAGAGACACGGTTGATTTTATTAATCGTCTCAATCATATGCACCGGGATACGGATGGTACGTGCTTGGTCAGCGATAGAGCGAGTGATTGCCTGACGAATCCACCAAGTCGCATAAGTTGAGAACTTATAACCACGGCGATATTCAAACTTATCGACCGCTTTCATCAGACCAATATTACCTTCTTGAATCAAATCCAAGAACTGTAGACCGCGGTTGGTGTATTTTTTGGCAATAGAGATAACGAGACGTAAGTTCGCTTCGACCATCTCTTTTTTGGCACGGCGGGCTTTGGCTTCACCAATAGCCATACGTCGCGCCACGTCTTTCATATCGTGAATTTCCATCTCGAGCTTATGCTCGTAATCACGGATAGCACGTTGCAAAATTATCACATCGTCGGTGACTTTCTCTAAGGTCGCAGCAAAAGCTGGCTTGCCTTTGATACGCTCAACCAACCAATCAACGTTGGTTTCATTACTTGGGAAAGTCTTACGGAACTCATCACGCGGCATACGACCACGGCGAATCACCAAACGCATGATTTGACGCTCTTGCTTACGCACATCATCATAGACATCATGCATGATGGCCATGACTTGGTCTGACAAGCGATTGTTAAGCTTGAGCATCATAAAGCGGCTAGCGAGCTGCTCATAGGCTTCATTGGCTTGAGCACTACCACGACCATAATCGAGCAATGCTTGCTTGGCTTTAATAAATAGATGCTCAATCTCTTCTAGACGCAGGCGCACTTCTTCTGGATCGATACCGCTGGTTTCTTCTTCAGCGTCCTCTTCCACGTCGTCGTCGTCCTCATCGTCATCATCAAGCCCAGATTTTGCATTGGCTTTTGGTTTGATAACCGGTGGGTTTTCTTTTTCTTCTTTGATGCGCTCGCGCTCTTCTTTCGCCGCTTCTTTGGCTTCTTGAGCCGCGATTTTGTCTGCTTCGGTTTCAGGATCTAAGAAACCTGTGATGACGTCAGACAGTTTTTTCTCGCCATCTTGAACTTTTTGGTACTCGTCAAGGACGAACTGTACCGTACCTGGCCAGTACGACATGGCGTGCTGTACGTCACGGATACCTTCTTCGATCCGCTTGGCAATGGCAATCTCGCCTTCGCGCGTTAATAGATCAACCGTACCCATCTCACGCATATACATACGCACAGGATCCGTGGTGCGACCAGGTTCGGTCTCAACAGACGCTAGTACCGCCGCTGCCTCATCCGCTGCCATGTCATCATCACTTGAATCGTCGTTCATCAAGATGTCATCGGCGTCGGGCGCAGATTCAAAGATTTTGATGCCAACGTCGGTCAGCATTTGCACAATATCTTCGATCTGATCGCTTTCGGTAATAGAGTCGGGCAGTTGGTCATTCACCTCAGCATAGGTTAAATACCCTTGCTCTTTACCCATTTGGATTAAGGTGGCCAGTTGAGATGTGGACTTAGAAACTGACTTATCGTTCATAAATACTCGCTTACTTGCATCGGACATTTTTATATTGTGACTGGCTATCGCTCGCTGGGTGCGTTGATCTTATCAATCGATTGATCAAAATATGGCGTAAAGGTAGTCAATAATATCAAAAATGAGTGGATATGAATAAAGGCTCAAAATACTACAATTACAATGCTACAAAACCGCTAAAAATTGGTAACGCTCAAAAACTTATCAAATAATATCTAAAAACAGAGGTTTTAAAATGCGATTTAACAATGACATTCAAAAATTTATACCTAAAACTGTGCTCAATCATACGTGCGTATCGTCATTTTGTCGTTATTCATTAAGCCATGCTATAAATAGTTAGCGACACAGTTTAACACAGACCAGTGTAATCAAGCACGAGGTAGTGATATCTACCGACTGTTTTTTACTGATTATTTACCATCAGTTAAGTGTTTGGCACTCTTTTAAGGTCGGCTTAGACAACAGGGCATAATCATTAATAGTGGGGACAATGTCGACCCTTTTAAAGGGTAGCTGTTTTATAAATAAAATCTAATGACTATAGTCCGTTCAAAATAAAAGCGATACGATTGTAATAACGTGCTATTGGCTATAATTTTTTCTTGCTTGCTGTTCGCAGACATGACAGAGGCTGCAAAAAATTTATAGCCAATAGCACTGTATCGTTTTTAAAATGAATCAACTAGATATTAAGGTTTAGCATTAAGATTTAACCGTCGCCATTTGTGCCGATTGCTCTGCTTGCTGCGCACGTAACCAGTTATTTAATAACTGTGCTTGTTTTCGGACAATCGCCAGTTTTATGTTGTCAGGATTTTTAATTAAATCTTGTGTTTTCTTTTTCATATGGCGTTCAATCAGTTGGCTGACCAACTCTTCAACCAAACCATCGAGGCTCAAGATATTACGGCTGGTCAGGGCTTTATAAAAGCTGCCCCAATCCCGGCTAAGCGTCTCTTGGGTCAAGGGTTTGACGTTAGAGAGAATAAAGTGCGCGGCCGCATTGGCATCTTTTGGCAAATAATTCAGGCAGCGCTTAATAGTGCTGACCACATCAAGTAGCGCCTCGTCCTGCAAATCTTCCCAAGCCAGCGGGCGTAATACATCTGCCGAGGCTTTTTGCTTAAGATGAGCGGGCAGGTGCAACTCATGAATACCGGCTTGTTGCCAAATGGCTTCAATAGGATCATCAATCAAGGCACGCGGCTGGAATACAAAGCACAGTTGCAGCTGCTGACTGATGGTCATCTCACCATCAAAATCTAGCAGGGCATCTTTGGCTTCGATGTTTTGGCTACGCTTACCGCCAAGCTTTTGATAAATGTCATTATTGAGCAGGTAGCGAAAGCTACTGCCTTTTGGTAAGGCGGTAGTCAAGGCGCGTACTTGTGACATGAGCTTGGCTTTGCCTTCCACCAAACTCAAATCATGACGCTCACTTAAATAGGCAAAGATATACTGTGATAACGGCATGGCGTTTACGATTTGCTCACGCATGGCATCCGCGCCCTGACTTTTGATAAAGGTATCAGGGTCATGATTGTTGGGCAGCGTTAAAAACCTCATCTCTTTGTCATCACTGAGTACCGGTAGCGCCACTTCAAGCGTGCGCCAAGCGGCTTTTTGTCCAGCGCTATCACCATCAAAGCTCAAGGTTAACGTGGGATTTAGTGTTAGAAGCCGTGAGATTTGGCTCTCATTAATCGCCGTGCCCATCGACGCAATAGCACCATAAATACCGACTTGATACAGGGCAATGACATCCATATAGCCTTCGACCACCAGCCAGTCATTTGCGCGTTTTTGGCGTGATTCGTAATAGCCGTACAGCACGTGCTGCTTATGAAAGACGGGCGAGTCGGAGGAGTTGATGTATTTGGGCTTTACCTCATCATCAAGCGCACGACCACCAAAACCAATGGTGCGTCCTTGATTGTCGCGAATCGGGAAAATAACCCGATCACGAAGTAGGTCATAATCGCGTCCAGATTCTGAGCGCCGCACTAAACCAAGCGCCTTTAGACCTTCAATATCTTGCGGAAACTGATGCTCAAGATGCTGCCAACCAAAGGGCGCATAGCCCAAACCAAACGTGTCAAATATTTCATCGCTGATACCGCGCGATAAAAAATAATGCTTGGCATGAGGGTGGGTGCTGAGATTGTGCTGATAAAACTGCTGTATTTTTTCTAACAGCTCGTATAGGTTACCGTCTTCATTGTTGTCATCGTTATTGTTATTGTCATTATCAAAACTATGATTTATATCACTGTCATGCAAGCCTGCCATACCACTTGCCAACCACGCAGGCGGGTAATTATTATCAGCTTGATACTCTGAGCCCTCATCATCCGTCATATAAGGTACAGAGTCATAGCCATAGGCATCTAACGGCGGGGGGTTCTCATAGCTATTGCTATCTTTGTAATTACTGTCTTTATAATTACTATCGTTATAATCTAGTACCATGTGCCCTGATGGCACATCAGCAGATACTTGCTCAGGGTTTAAAGGCTTGTTTGGTGCTTGAGTTACTGCTGCTGCTGGCTTTACCGTTGGCGTTTTTTTGCTACGCTGATAGCTGACATTTTGCTGCTCTTCTTTTGGCACTTCAATGCCCGTCTGCTTGGACAGCTCATTGACCGCTTCGATAAAGGTCAAGTTTTCATAATCACGTAAAAAACTGATGGCATTGCCACCGACACTGCAGCCAAAGCAGTGGTAGATGTTTTTTTGTGGATTGACATAAAAAGACGGCGACTTCTCGCCATGGAAAGGGCAGCAGCCTTTAAACTCGCTACCCGCACGTTTAAGCGTGGTATGACGCCCAATGATACTGACTAAATCAGCTTGGCTATTTAATTGTTCGAGAATGTGATTTGGGATACTCATGTGAAAAACAGTTTACCATAGGTGTGCGTTATTTTAATGCAGAACCAATATTGCATGCAGGCAATATAAAATACAAACATTGATGCAAAAACCAAAACAGAAAAAATAAGGCCAACCGTATCGTTGACCTTATTCTTAGTGACGTCTGTCGCCATGACAGCGCTATTGATTAAAAGCGCATAACCACTCTCAATCTATTATGCCAAAATAGGCTTAATTACCATCGGTCATATCGATGCTATCTGTTTCAACCGCACCTAAGCGCACACGGCTATTGTCATTCGTCAGACGCAGCGCAGAAGTGCTGCTTGGCGCGGCTGTATTTACCGCATTGTCGCTTGGCAAGCTTAATTGAGCGGCGTTACGAATGACTTGAGTTTTAGTCGCACCGCTATAATTGCCAGTTGCAACTGTGGTGTCTTTATTAAAACGGCTCAGCTGTCCAAAAGTCAATTTATTGACCAAAGTACGCTCACGTTTGGTATTGAGCTTGACGCGTCCATCAGCGCTTAGCATATTTGGATAATTAATTTGCAATAGGGTTTTGTACTCTTTTGCCAAATCAGTTAGACCCAATTTTTCATGGCTATAAGCAAGGACGGCAATCGCATCTGGCACAGATTCGCTCAGCGGATAGTACTGAAAGACCCATTTGGCACGATTGACAGCAGCCACATAAGCTTCACGTTCAATATACCAATTAGCAGCGCTCATCTCGCTTTCGGCAAACTGATTGTAAATAAAGGTCATACGCTGAGCGGCATCAGGGGCATAAGGGCTATTTGGGTATTTGTTCAGCAGCTCTTGGAAATTGGCAAAAGCAATACGGTAATAAGCAGTATCGCGCTCCGCTTGATTGAGCTTAAACAGCTTTAGACCTTCAGATGAGCCTTGCATATTGGCAACGCCGCGTACATAGTAAGCGTAGCTCACCTGCGGGTTAGACGGGTACAGACGAATGAACTGCTCAGCACTGGCAGCAGCGGTTTCGTATTGACCACTCTCATACTGTGCATACATCATATCGAGCAATGCTTGCTCTGCGTATTGTCCAGTCGGGTAAAAAGTACGCAGGTTGGTCAAGTCTTCGATCGCTTGGGTATAGCGACCTTTATCAATCTGGGCAATAGCGTCATTATAATATGCTTGCTCTGACTTCTCAGCAGTGACTACGGCATCGACGTCTTTACCGCCGGTTAGATTTTTAAAGGTTTGACAACCCACTAAATTGACACTCAGGGCAAGTAAAGTGATTGAGGACAGTTTGATAAACGTATTGCCAACAGCTTGCATACTTCTTCTCCGACACAAGACGTATAATAGCAGCGACGCTATCATACTATTTAGTAGATTGATGATAAAAAACGATGCTTAGCGCATCAATAATGGTCTATTATTTTACATGCCAATCACTGAGCATGCGTATTATCGTTATAAAAACATGCTCATTAAAAAACATAGTTATTAGAAGAACATGATTATTAAAAGAACATGATTGTTAAGTTATTAAGTTATTAAAAAATTACTCTATGAAAATGTCATGCAATACGTGCATCACATTAGACGCTTTTATAAAATTGGAAGCTTTTATAAAATAGTGGCAATGACTATACTCTCATCATAAGATTTACTGTAATCCGTATGCCAATAACGATACAGTGCCATAGCATACAGCAAAACAGGGCTTACTTTATAGAATAACATTTGCTGCGTCTATTTTTTCATGAGCTATTTTGTAGTTAGGCACATCGCTGGCTTATTCTATAATGAATTTTTATTCAGTGATACCTTAAATCTAGCACAATGTTAAATCCTCATACTCAGTATGCTTTGCGCTCGCTAGTTTAGCATGAGCAATTATTGCAGGCGACATCCAAACGTGCCGACAGCGACAAATATACAGTAAATTACAGCCATGTTATATTTTAGAGAGCTAATGAGTGCTATAAATTGCCAGATAACCTAACAGCTTTTATAGGGCTTAAAGGCTGAACATGTTACACTAGATCGATATGACGACCATTTTTTAATGATGACCATGCTTATGGTCAAAAGCGCCGCCCTGTTTTTTTATGAAGTTCTCTTACAAAACATCGTCAGAGACTTTGCTATATATAAATCTGCTACGAATACATGATGCTATGACTATCAATTTACCTGAGAATCAATCCACTCAAGATTCATTACTTAAAGACTTATCAACGCAAGGTTCACCTGTGCAAGAATCAACGATACCCAATGAATTATTAACTACTAATGAGCTGCTTGATGAGCATATGGACGACGAGAATGTGTCTGATGAGCTGCTTGATGAGGAAGACGAGCACAGCGATGATGCAAGCTCAGTAGCGGGGCAAGCGATGCCTGTTATTATCGATGTGACGCATACAGTGCTAGAAGAAGAGGCTGGTTTGCGTATTGATAAGCTGGCATCAAAAATATTTACTGATTTTTCACGTGTCCAGTTACAAGGCTGGGTAAGTGATGGCAGCTTGCTTTATAACGGTAGCGTACAAAAACCAAAGATTCGCGTCAAAGCCGGTGATATCTTGCATCTGTCGACGACTTTAGAGCAGCATAGTGAAGATCAGCCAGAAGATATCGCAATCGACGTGGTGTATGAAGATGATGACGTATTGGTCATCAATAAGCCAGTCGGCATGGTCGTACATCCAGGTGCGGGCAATCAAACAGGCACTTTAGTCAATGCGCTTCTGTATCACTATCCGCAGCAGCACCATTTGCCGCGGGCAGGCTTGGTACACCGTATTGATAAAGATACCTCAGGGTTATTGCTAATTGGTAAAACCAAGCCTGCACAGCTCGCGCTGATGGAGCAGCTAAAAGACAAGTCAGTATATCGTCATTATCAATGTGTGGTCGCAGGGGATGCAGCAAGTCTATCTCGTCATCGCCGTATTGATGCGCCAATCGGACGCCATCGTAATCAGCGTACCAAAATGACGGTGATGACAGCAGGACGCGAAGCTGTGACTCACTTATTGAAGGTGACCGCGCTTAATGGTAACTATTGTTTGCTTGATATCGGGCTTGAGACAGGGCGTACGCATCAGATTCGCGTGCATCTGAGTCATATTACTTATCCTATTGTTGGTGATAGAGTCTATGGCGGTCGTCGTCAGCTACGAGCCGGTCTAACAGAGGCGCAGCGTCAAGCGATTAATAATTTCCCGCGTCAAGCACTCCATGCTTATATATTGGGTTTTGTCCATCCAAAGACTGGTGAAGATATTGAAGTCACCACGCCAATGCCTGAAGATATGCAGCAATTAATGGCGGTATTAAGTGACGGCTATGATGACGAATAAGCGATGACGAATAAGCGATGACGAATAAGCGTTACAAAAACGCTTTATTAAAACGGTAAATCCGCCATGAAAAAGACGCTTCCTATCACATTGTTGGCTCAGATTGATGGAGTGGCTGTTTTTCAAACGGCTGCTTTCTCCGATATGGAGTGTTCCAGTATTGATATGGCTGGGTCTGAAATATATCAGCATATGTATCAGTCGGAAAATCAACAACAGCAAGCAAGTTATGGCGAGCTGAACTTGGGGCTGCATGTCCATGACGATGCCAGCGCAGTATTAGACAATCGCATGCGCGTGCTTGCTGCTATCAATGAGCAGTTGCTAACGCAGCGAGATTTACCTATCAATAGTCTGCCTATTAGAGCGCTTCACTGGGTCAATCAAGTCCATGGCAATCATATCCATGATACTGACACAACAGTCCTCAGTATAGAGCCTATGGCAGCTGATGCTATGGTTAGTAAGCAAAATGGTGTTGGGCTTGCGATAATGACAGCTGACTGTGTGCCGATTGTTCTTTATCAGCCAGCAACTGGGCAGATAGCAGCGATTCATGCTGGCTGGCAAGGTCTGGCATGTGGCGTGATCAAAGCAACCGCTGAACGCTTTAACGATAGCGGCGAGATTATGGCATGGATAGGCGTTTGTATCAGTCAGGAAAATTATGAAGTGGGTAGCGAAGTCCGAGATAAGTTATTGGCAGGTTGCATCGAGAATAACGCTTTGACGATAGAGGCTATGAGTAGTTTTGATAAGCGCTATGTAATTGCGTCTGCAACTAATCACTCAGATGAACGTAGTACAGCGGATACGCTATATAATGCGCCAGTTGACGCCCATAAGATTAAAATAAATTTACCAAAAATTGCGGCGGATCAATTGCAAGAAGCAGGGATTGTCGTGTGCAATGAGTCTCCTGTCCCTTGTAGTTATGCTGACGGGCATTATTATTCTTATCGGCGTCAGACTCACTTGCAGCAACCTGCAACGGGACGCATGGTCTTGATTATTACGCGCAGTGCTTCTATATAGTAATCAAGTCCTGACATAGTAACTAAGTCATAAGATAGTAACTAAGTCATAACACAGTAATTAAAGCATAATTGTTTAAAATAGCAATTGTCGCATAATAAGGGCATCTTCTTATCATTCAGAAGCGAAAGCCTAATGTACTTCCTTATTTTTTATCTCATTACTTATAGCCATTATTAGAGTTTATATGAATACATCCGTTACACCGTCCATTGTATTACCTGCTGATAATACTGCTCCTAGTGTGTCTAATATATCAATGGCCGTGATTTACCATAGTAACTATGGTCATACCCAACGTGTCGCGGAAGCAATCGTGACGGGCGCTCGTCAGCAACTACCCGAAACCCAAGCCAAAGCTGTCGATGTCAATGATGTCGATTGGGATTTTTTAGATCAAGCAGATCTGTTGGTTTTTGGTAGTGCGGTATATATGGGCAGCGTGACAGCAGGCTTTAAGACTTTTATGGACGCGACATCGAAGCGTTGGTATCACGGCAAATGGCAAGGTAAGTGGGCGGCAGGTTTTGCCAACTCAGGTGGGCTTAGCGGAGATAAGCTTGCTGTATTACAGCAGATTTGTCTCTATAGTATGCAGCACGGGATGAACTGGATAGGATTGCCACTCAAACCGACCGGACATGAGCCTCATGACTTAAATCGTTTATCGAGTAATTTAGGTTTAATGAGCCAGTCGCTTGATGGTCCACCCGAAGAGACGCCAGGCGTCGGCGATATAGATACGGCGATTTGGTTTGGTGATCATCTGGCAAAAACCATCATCAAACATCAACCTACCTCATAAAAGTCCAAAAGCTATTTATTGAGTAGTAAATACCAAAAAGCAGATATCAAATCGATATTTGCTTTTTTTATTGTGAGCTTTTTTTATTGTGAGCTTTTTATATCAATCTTCATGCTCGTTATTTTCAACGGTAATGTCCGTAACAGGGGCAGTTTTGACCAACAAATTCTTGCTCGGGGCATTTTTAACAGGAATCGGACTTTCGACAAATTGAAACGACTGACACCCTGTCATAAACAAAGCAGATATAAATAAATAGGTTAAGGTTAATGACTTCATAGTGACATCTCAAAAGGCAATCGGCAATGGTAAAAGAGCGCTCATCATAACCAATGCACAAGATTGTGCAAGATATTATCTCATGAGAAATTGGCTCGCAACGTTAAGTCAATGCTTTATCTAACGTGTACTATCGTTGATTCACTTTTAAAAGAATACATCGTGACTGGAATTCATTGTTCGTAGCCTCTGTCGGCTAGCTACAGCAAGCAAGAAAAATGAATCCCAGTCGCGCCTTATAATATTGTATTTCTTTTATGTAGAACAGACTATAGTTAAAATATATCAAAAACGATACAGTGCTGCTGGTATAAATTTTTTGCAGCCTCTGTCTGCGTAGGCACAGCAAGCAAGAAAAATTAATATCAGCAGTACTTGATGTATCGATATTACTTTTCCCTGACTATATATCGTTCATTGTAAGATATATTGCGGACACGCCCTAATACAAAAAAGCGCCCAATCATCTGCTTAAGCGCCTTTTTTATGGTTAAGAGGTTATAAGTTTTTAACGTTATCTGGGACTGGCTGACCAGACAGGTGAGCGGATAACACCTTGCCCAGATTTACCAAAGGCTTCGCCACCATTGAGGGATTTGATCGTTAATACACCTTTACCACCTTGCTTTGAGGCATAGACCACGCGCTTACCATTTGGTGAAAAGCTCGGTGCTTCATCGATACCAGTATTACCCAAATTGGCAGTGACCGCGCCGCCACTATTCATGATGGCAGCTGAACGACCATTTAAAAAGGCGATTTGCGTACCATCGCTGCTAAATTGCGGGCTGGTTGCATAACCACTATTCGACACCTTGGTTGTGCGTCCTGAACCAAATTCATAACGATAAATCTGTGGTTTATTAAATCCTGCTTTGTCAGATACAAATACAAATGACCTGCCATCTGGGGCGTAGCTTGGCTGTACTTCACTGCTTGGCGAGTTGGTCAGTCTTCTTGGTTGACCGCCGCTGGCACTCATCTCATAAATATCAGCGCTGCCCTCAAAGCTACTAGAAAACAATATTTTGCTGCCATCTGGTGAGAACGAAGGACTTAAATTACTACCAGGGAAAGGCGTCAATGGCGTTGCGCCGCCGCCGCTCACGCTCTGTACGTAAATGACAGGATAAGATTTGTCACGCTGTACCGCATAGGCAATACGATTGCCATCGGGCGACCATGCTGGGGAGAAGATAGAGCCTGAAACCTCAGTAATGGTTTTGGCGTTTTCACCGTCGGCATCCATGACTTTTAAGCGCGAGACTTTTGCTTTTCCTACGCCACTTTCTTCAATATAGGCAATACGCCCTGAGAAATCCCCTGGAATGCCAGTAATGAGCTCATAAACTTTATCCGCGATGACGTGACCTGCATAGCGCATACTGTCTTTATTATTATCAGCGGTCAAAGTTTGCTTACCTTCGATTACGCGTCCTGTTTTGATATCAATCACTTCATAGTCAGTGACGACTTTGCCGCGGCTACTGCGCGTGCTACCCACCACAAGATAGGGAATGCCCATACTTTGCCATACCGGTAATGTCCCTGCCAGCTCGCTACTAGTGCGTGGTTGCTGCGGTAGATTTTGGCTGGTAACTTTGAGCTCGGTTTTGCTTAAATCATTTAAAATAATAGGCGACAACACATTATCACCAGCAAAAGGTACAAAAGCCACTTGGTTTTGTTGGACAGGAATCTCGTAATCCAACTCTAAAACGATGGGGGCTGCCAACACACTTGGCGCGATAATCAAGCTTGAGGCGCTAGCAAGTAAGGATATGAGTAGTTTTTTATGAGTGCGCATGAGTAAGTTAAGCTCCTAAAACAGTGTGATTGTCATTTTTATAGGTCATCAGTCCGCCATAAAGATAAGGCAGACCCTTCTACAGTACAAGCTATTTAAGGTAACGTTATCAATAATATAAAGCATGAGCAACTGAAGCAACTGATTAGTTGCTGCCCTTAAACTGTAGAGTAAAGGTCGGGTATTTGGGATCGTCAGCATCGATTGGTAAGCTGCCTGTGTTCAATACAGCTTGTTTTGCGGCTTCATTGACGGCTTCATCAGGTCCTGACGCGGTAACATTGGTGATATTACCGCTGGCATTGACCGTAATCGTGAGCGTCGCACGCTGGGTTGAGCCTCTTGCTGCAGTTGGAGGATTGTAGTTGCGCCTAATAAGATTAATGATCTCACTATTACTAGCGCCGCGACTGCCACCTGATGCGGAGCGGCTACTGCCTCTTGAGGGACTTGAGGTTGTGCTATCACCAGATAAAGTCGATTGCCCATCGTTTGATAGACTAAGAGTTTGACCCGAACTACTAGAGCCACCGGTATTGATTTCTACATTTCGGTCAGTGGCAGTTGGGCGCTTAATCCTAGGGGAATTATTTTGTTTATTGCGAAAATCCCCAAGCCTTTTTTGCTCTTCAATGAGTTGCTGTCTTTTTTCTTTTTCAATTTGGTCATGCTCTTCTAGGACGGATTCATCTAATCGCGATGCCCACTCAGCCATACTGCGCTCATACTCTTGGTTTTGATCAAGTAGGCGTTGCTGCTGCTCTTCACTCATCAATATAGGAGCGCTGGCAGACTCATTGGAGCGAGTGAAGACGGGGACAGATTGCCTGTTTGATTGACTGGGATTTGGCGGAACGCTACTATCAAAGGCTTCGGTTGGCGTAGCTGAGCTACTTGCACCACTTTCAGCTTGCATGGCACTGGCTGCTGCGGCGCGATTGGCAAGAATTTGACCTTGCATCTCTGCTAGCTGCTCAGGAGATACCATGGTCGTTTCAACACTGCCCGCGGTCTCAACATCCATATTTTGGTAGGTATAGATAAGTATACCAATGACAAGACCATGTGCCAGCAAACTGAGCAGCGTGGGTAAGGTTAGCCCATTGCCTTCGGGTTCAGTTGGTACATAAACGGTTGGAGCGTTGTGCATGGTAGTGATACTCAAAAACGTGATACTAAAAGATAAGCTACATCAGATTATCTGCTTTATGATAACCGGCTAGACCAAATCGGCTGTTTTTTAACAGTATAAAACGATTAAACCGCTGGTGTGGGCAGTGGAGCGCCGGTCAATAGTCCTACTTTTTGGATACCGGCTTGTTGCAACGTTGCCATTAAGGTCATGATAGCGCCATATTGATTGTTTTGGTCGGCATTAATCATCACTTGTACCGGCTGAGCACCCGCATCACTGCTTTGGCTTTGCAAAGTCGATAGGGTATCAATCAGTTCAGGCTCACTAACAGGTAAGTCAACATTGCTCTCATAACTGATAAAAATCTCGCCGTTACCCGTTAGAGACACAATCACTGGCAGCTGGCTTTGACTCATGGTGTTGGTTTGCTCTTTTGGCAAATCAACATCGACGCCAGTAATCAGCATCGGCGCAGTCACCATAAATATCACGAGCAGCACGAGCATCACGTCGATATAGGGAACAACGTTCATCTCCGCATTCAGTGCTTTTTTTTCACGGCGATAGGGACTTTGTTTCATAGACCAGCCACCTGATTGCTTTGGTTGGCTTGGCTTACTTGAGTGCTAGGCTGCAGGTTTTCATTGCTGGTTTCGCGCTGGAGCATACCCGTCATCTCATCACAGAATAAGGCGCGTGAGTCGTATAAGCGACTAGATTTGGCGGTGAAATGGTTATAAGCCAATACTGCAGGAATAGCGGCAAACAAACCCATGGCGGTTGCAATCAATGCCTCTGCAATACCCGGTGCCACAGCGGCTAGGGTAGCTTGCTCGTTTTGTGACAAGCCCAAAAAGGCATTCATGATACCCCAAACGGTGCCGAACAGACCGACGTAAGGCGCAACGGAGCCGATACTAGCCAGCGTCGTGAGTCCAGATTCCAAAAGTAGCTGCTGACGACCAAGACCTACCCTAAGCTTACGCTCAACCCCATCGATGATGTCATCTTTTGGTTGGCGTTTTTTGTGCATTCTTAAATATTCAGAGAAGCCAACATAAAAAATCTGCTCAAGCCCTTGGCGCTCAGGTGAGCCCTGAATGCCTTGGTACAGTTTTGCCAAATCTTCACCCGACCAAAACCACGCCTCGAACTGTTGGTCAAAATTTCTAGCAGTGCCAAGTCGCTCACTCATACGAAAAATAATCACCCAACTGAGTAACGATGCTAATAATAATAGAGCCATCACGATCTGAACCAGCAGGCTCGCTTGAGTAATAAGGTCGATAATATTTAAGGATTCAGGCATGTAAAGGACTCATGGATAATTAATTTTAGTCATTAGAAGTGGGGCGTTCGTATCAGCCCCTTATTGTACTGCTAATCTTGGTAAATATCATTAATAATGTGTTATTACATACCGAACAGTTTTTTCCTAAAATTTATGATGACGACACTGTCATTTTATAATATTGTCCATATGGTCAACTATTTTTTGCTCTTTCACTTACAAATCATATCATTCATTGAAATTATCTATTCATTTCAATAAAATGTCATGATTTGTTGCTGTAATTTTTCACAGTGGTTCTATTTTTGGCAAATCATGTGTGGCTAAAGGACTAAAAACATCATCTCTAACTGTAGTTTATAAGCGTCATTTACAGTCGCAATTTGGAAGCGTCATTTATCGTCGCAATTTGGGTGTATTTTTTTTATGTTTGAGTTAAAAGCGACATTTATCAGTACCATTTGATAATGATAATTTACTTACTGCAATTTGGAAGCGACTCCTATGAATGCAATTGAACAATATTTTGGGATCGATGGTCAGAACACCACGATCAAAACAGAGATTTTAGCGGGTGTAACCACGTTTTTAACCATGGCTTACATCATATTTGTCAACCCTAACGTACTTGCTGATGCCGGTATGGATAAAGGCGCGGTATTTGTAGCCACCTGTCTTGCCGCGGCGATTGGTTGTTTTATTATGGGGATTTATGCCCGCTTGCCAGTCGCACTGGCGCCTGGCATGGGACTGAACGCCTTCTTTACCTATGGCGTGGTTTTGGGTATGGGCTATACGTGGCAGACGGCGCTTGGCGCGGTGTTTTTGTCAGGTTGTATTTTTGTCTTATTAAGTTTGTTTAAGATTCGCGAAATTATTATTAATTCTATTCCGCTCAGTATTAAACAAGGTGTTGTCGCTGGTATTGGTGCGTTTTTGGCATTTATCTCGCTACAAACCGCAGGCGTTATCGTCAATAATGATGCGACGCTCGTGGGACTTGGTGATATGACCTCGTTTTCCCCTGCGATGGCAGCGCTTGGTTTTATCGTCATCGTTGGTCTGTCACATAAAAGAGTGCCAGGCGCGGTCACTATTGGTATTTTATTAGTCGCGCTAATCAGCCTTATCACTGGTAATACGCAGTTTTCAGGTATTATCTCAGCGCCGCCGTCTATTGCTCCGACGCTGATGCAGCTTGATATTGCTGGCGCGTTTGATGTGGCGATGATCAGTGTTATTTTTGCCTTCTTATTCGTCGATTTGTTTGATACGGCGGGTACGCTGATTGCAACCACCACTCAGGCAGGTTTGATCGGTAAAGATGGTAAAATCCCGAATATGGGTAAAGCGCTATTAGCAGATTCGACGGCGACTGTGGCAGGCACGTTACTGGGTACGTCATCAACGACCAGTTATATTGAAAGTGTGTCAGGTATCGCATCAGGCGGTCGTACTGGCTTGATGGCTGTGACTGTTGGTGTGTTGTTTTTACTCAGTGTATTCTTCTCACCGCTTGCAGCAATGATTCCAGGATATGCGACGGCAGGGGCTATCTTTTATGTGGCTGTACTCATGATGGAGACGTTAAAAGATGTTAAATGGCATGACTTGACAGAAGCGGCGCCCGTTGTGGTCGTCCTGTTATTTACGCCTTTGACCTATTCTGTGGCTGACGGTATTGCGCTTGGCTTTATCACCTTTACTGCCATCAAGGTAGTGGCTGGTAAATTCTCTGATATCAGTATTCCGGTTTGGATATTGACAGTCGTATTGCTCGCTAAAATCGTTTTTATCTAGCTTTTTATCTCAACGACCGCTGAAAGTTAAGCCAAGCTGATATTGCTGTAGCGGGGCTGTAGCAAGATATAGTCAAAATACTCTAAAAACGCTACGGTGCTGCTGGTATAAATTTTTTGCAGCCTCTGTCGGCTAGCTACAGCAAGCAAGAAAAATTGATACCCGCAGTACATAATGTGTCGATATTACTTTTCACTGACTATAGTGTAAACCCTTTTTATCATTTAATGATAAGAAGGGTTTTTTATGCTTAATATTGCTATTGTTTCAAGATAGCAGCGTCAACTGTTTGATTCCTAAAACAATTAATGATAAATAGTAAATCGGAAATTATAACCAAAGCGTCACATTTATGAATATGTTAATAACTATTTGTTTTTTAACACTATTATAATTGGTTGAAATACGTAATATTATTAGTTTGATGTTTTTTTTCATGGTAATATGCGGATATTAAGCGCATCACCTCAATCAACGCCGTAGAGGTTTTTCTTATCAGTGAAGCAGCATCGCATGTGATTATTTAACATTGCAATCACTCTCCTTTCACTACTAACAAGAAGAAGGCACTAATGCTGCTTAGTTTTACGTTGTTGCCTTTATATTGTTAACGTAGTCCGTTTCATACAACAAACGATTTACTTGATTTTTTCCAGCCGATGCTGGATTTTCTTGTTTTTTTAATACAGTCGTTTGCTTGATGCATCTGATAATGGTTTTTAATAATAAAAGGCAATAAAACGCCCCAGCGCATCACTTATGATGGATTTTCAAGTTATGGAGTTGTTATGAACCCAGTAGAGCAATTTACCCCGCAAGAGCCGATTTTATTTAATCCTATCGATTTGTTGTCACCAGACTATATTGCTCAGTCATCAACAGAGCTGCATAAGCGTATATCGCCTTTGTATAGCGTAGATGAAGAGCGCTGGTTGACGCAGTTATTGCCACTTGCCAAACCGACAGATGCCGAGCGTGACAGTGCGGCTACGCAGACGCGTCAGCTGGTTGAGCATGTGCGTAATGATGGTAAAGCGGTAAAAATGGTCGATTCATTATTGCTGGAATACAGCCTTGATACCCAAGAAGGTATTTTGCTCATGAGCTTGGCAGAAGCCTTGATTCGTGTGCCGGACAATTATACGGCTGATGCGCTGATTCATGACAAGATGAGCGTGGCTGACTGGAAAAAACATTTAAAAAATGACAATGGTTTTATGGTCAATGCCTCAACGTGGGGCATGATGATGACGGGTCGTGTGGTGAGCATCGATAGTGATACCACAGCGTCTGGATTTTTGGATCGCATGACCAAAAAGATGGGCGAGCCTGTTATTCGCAGTGCCATGCAAAAAGCCATGCGTATCATGGGACACCAGTTTGTACTTGGTGAAACGATTGAAGGCGCCAATAAAAATAGCCAACCGTATCGCAATAAAGGCTATACCTACTCATTTGATATGTTGGGTGAAGCCGCCATTACTCATAAAGAGGCTGAAAAGTATTTTAACGATTACTTGCATGCCATTAAAGCCACGGCAAGCGTAAAAGTTAAAGAGGGTATGCCCAAGCCATCAGTGTCTATCAAACTGTCTGCATTACATCCGCGTTATGAAGCAACCCAAGAAGCGCAAGTCATGGGACTGTTGCGTCAACGCTGCTTGCTATTGATTGAAGCCGCGCGTGAGGTCAATGTTGATATCAGTATTGATGCCGAAGAAGCCGATCGTCTTGAGATATCGCTAAAACTATTTGAGTCTTTATATCGCGATAATCTAACAGCGGATTGGGATGGTTTAGGTATTGTGGTACAGGGTTACTCAAAGCGAGCAATCGCTATTTTAGTATGGCTTGCGCGCTTGGCAACTGAAGTAGGTGACCGTATTCCAGTACGTCTGGTAAAAGGCGCTTATTGGGATACAGAGATTAAGCTTGCTCAGCAAAAAGGTCTCTCAGGCTATCCGGTCTGGACACGTAAAGAGGGCACGGATACCGCTTATCTTGCTTGCGCGCGTTTCTTATTATCAGAGCATTTGCGCGGGCTAATCTGGCCACAGTTTGCCACCCATAATGCCCACACGCTTGCCTCAATTATGACCATGAGTGCCCATAGAGACTTTGAGTTCCAGCGTCTACATGGTATGGGCGATGCATTGTACGATCACATCTTGCAAGCTTATCAAATCCCTGTGCGTATCTATGCACCGGTTGGCGCTCATAAAGATCTGCTGCCGTATTTGGTGCGTCGATTGCTCGAAAACGGTGCCAATAGCTCATTTGTCCATCAGTTATTAGACAAGTCTTATCCAATTGATAAATTGACTGTGCATCCGTATGACAAGCTATTAGCCAATGCAACGCTACACAATCCAGATATTCCATTGCCGTTAGCTATCTATGGCGCACGCCGTGCCAGCTTTGGTCCCAATATCTTTGTCGAATCGCAGTGGATACCGTTTAAAGCAGCTATCGACACGCATATACACAAAACATGGTCAGCAACTTCTGTTGTTAATGGCAAAGCAATTAATGACAATATGGTAGATGGCGACACTCATCAGCTTGACAAGCAAGCTGTACGTGCGCCTTGGAACCATGAAGTCATTGCCGGTGAAGTCGTTTATGCCAATGCTACTATCGCACAGCAAGCAATTGCGGCGGTAGTCGCTGGACAAGAGACATGGCAAGCGGTTACTGCTACTAAACGTGCGGCTATATTGCGTAAAATAGCGGACTTGTATGAAGAAAACTATGCAGAGCTGATGGCATTATGCCAAGTAGAAGCTGGTAAAACCTTACAAGACAGCATTGATGAAATCAAAGAAGCGGTTGATTTCTGCCGTTTTTATGCTGATGAAGCTGAGCGTTTAGATGATGTTATTTATGAGTTTACCGATTTGGCAGGCAAGCCATCACGTCAAGTTTATAAAGCACGTGGCAGCTTTATTTGTATCAGCCCATGGAATTTTCCATTGGCTATTTATACCGGTCAAGTGGTCGCAGCTCTAGCTGCAGGTAATACCGTGGTGGCAAAACCTGCCGAACAGACGAGCTTAATCGCTCATTTTGCCGCGCAGCTTATGTATCAAGCTGGCGTGCCAGTAGAAGCGTTGCAACTCGTGATTGGCGCAGGCGACGTTGGTGCTGCATTGACTGCTGCGGACAATATCGCAGGTGTGATATTTACCGGCTCGACCCAAACGGCGCAGCGCATCAACCAAAGCCTAAATGCCCATGCTCAAGCCAGCGGTGAGCTGCCTGTATTTATCGCAGAGACTGGTGGACAGAATGCGATGATTATGGACTCAACGGCATTGCCTGAGCAAGTGGTTAGGGATGCGGTATTATCTGCCTTTGGTTCAGCAGGTCAGCGCTGTTCAGCATGTCGTATCTTATGTGTACAAGAAGAGATGGCGGATGATTTGATTGAGCTATTGCAAGGCAATATGGCTGAATTGATCGTTGGTAATCCACTATATGCGACTACAGATGTGGGTCCTGTGATTGATATCGATGCCAAGCGCGGACTTGAAGCGCATATCGAACGTATGCGTGCTGAACCCACCGCTACTATTTTAGCGCAGACACCGATGAGTGATAGCTCAGAGATCAGTCAAGATCAAGCAACGTTTGTATTGCCAACGGCGATAGAAGTAAAAAGTATCGATGTGATTGGTGGAGAGCATTTTGGTCCTATTTTGCATGTACTGCGTTATGAAGCACGTGATTTAAATAAGCTGATTGATGCGATCAATGCGACGGGTTTTGGTTTGACCTTGGGCATCCATAGCCGTATTGAAAACACGGTAGAGCATATCGAGCGCCGTGCCTTTGTCGGCAATACTTATATCAACCGTAACCAAATCGGCGCGGTCGTCAACGTACAGCCGTTCGGCGGCTGTGGTCTATCGGGCACAGGTCCCAAAGCAGGGGGTCCACACTATGTCGCCCGTTTAATGACATTAACAACTGAGCCGTTAGCTGCTAAAAACAACACGACCAACACCAGCACTCAAACAATAATCGCATAAGGAGTAGCACTATGGCGACTGAATTCAAAAAAAATCATGGCCAAGTTTGTGAAACTTGGCGTTTGCTTGGCGCAGTGAATCGTGCCACTTATCTGCAAGAAGCGGCGCCACGACTGGCATTATTGACCGGTGATGCCAATAAGGCAAAGCGTCTGTTCAATCATTTATTGAGCGCTGCACCCATGCTTGACGAAGAGCACCGTATGACTGGTGCGACGGGCGAGGCGAATGACTTATATGTGACGGGTCGCGGTAAAACGATGGTTATCGGCGGCGAGTCTGCTCGTGCGATGGCAGTACTTGGGCAGTTGCTAGCGGCATTATTGACGGGTAATGAGGTGATATTGCATTGCCCAAGCCAAGATGAGATGTGCATTGAAGCGGCAAAAATACTCTATGAGGCTGGCATCAGTGATGATGTACTGAGTGTGGCAAATGACTCACAAACCGTCACGCTTTTATACATCGATCGCCTCGCGCAAGTGGCTGTCTCTGGTAATCGACAAGAGGTGCAAGCGGTCAGTCAAGAGCTTGCCAAGACCGATGGGATGTTGACGCAAGTCATTAGCGTCACCGATATGGACGGCTTATCAGAAATGCTAACGCCTGATTATCTTTACCGCTTCGTCACTGAGCGCGTAAAAACGATCAATACGACAGCCATTGGCGGAAATGCAAGCCTGTTAGAGCTTGGCACATAGTAGATTTGGTAATACGTTGAACTTCTAGGTAATTAAAAGAGTAACGTATTGTCAAAAAGTAAAAAGCTCAAACAGTAAGAAAGGCGGTCAGTCAGTGTTCCCAAATATTTGGTGAGTAACTGCTGATCGTTTTTTTATGCTTATATTTAATGGGTAAATTTAGCCGTAGCAAAGGTAAGCATTTTAGTAAATAATAACTTTAGTAATGAAGTTTCTTGGCTTTCTAACTGAAATGAGGTATTTTTTGAGTTGTAAGTTAAATAAAGATGGTGATAATATAAGTTAACTCTTTAGTCAGCAATTATTCACTAAATGGCTGGTAAATCTCTTCAATACGGAACATTGATGTAAGCTAAGCCCTAAAAGGATATTTTAACGGTGCTTATATCCCTCGATTTTCCAATAGGGTCGTTAAGACGATACCCAAACCCTTATTAATGCTTTTAATTTACTAAAGGTGATTGTATCTCACTGGTAAATTAAGAAGCTCAAACCGCAAACAGATTAAGCCTGAGCAAGTCAGTAGTCAGATAGGCAGTCAGCTTATTCAATACACGTATAACTCTCAGTATTGATGTAGGTATGATGATCATCATCGTATAAATTTTATTAACATGGTAATTAAGTACTCACTTAAGGGCAGCGTATTTGTGTGCGTTTATCCTTTAAGATACTGATTGTTAAAATTTTATAATTCGATTAAAGATAAAGTATTTTTTATCTTCCTTTTATTCTGACAGCTGAGTATTGCTATGATTCATTTTTATTTGAACGGTCAATATAAGCAATTAACTGACCTCAATCCGAATACCACGGTGCTTGAGTATTTGCGCTTGCACGAACGCCAGACCGATACCAAAGAAGGCTGCGGCAGTGGCGACTGCGGCGCTTGTACGGTGATGGCACAGCGCTTACCCACTATTGATGCAGATGTTTCTGATGCGCCTTTTTATACATTAAATTCTTGTATCACGCTACTGTCCTTGATGGATGGTCATCATCTGATGACGGCCGCTTTTATCGCGGACAATCCTGAACATCATCCAGATCGTGCCTTATTGCATCCAGCCCAGCAAGCAATGGTCGACTGCCATGGCTCGCAGTGTGGATTTTGCACGCCTGGATTTGTGATGACGCTGGCAAGTACCTATGAAAATCATCGTCAGCAAGTCGCAAAAGGAACCATCACGGACGATTTGAGCTACGATGATATCGTGGCTGCAATTGGTGGCAATCTGTGCCGCTGTACAGGCTACCGTCCTATTATCGATGCTGGTCTAGCGATGAGTGAAATTGGTAGACAACGCGATGCTGATCAAACCATAGCTAAAGACTTGACCATCAGTTTAGCGACAGATGCGATGGCAAATAGCAGACAAGCCGTTTCAAGCGAAATCAGCACTATCACGCCTGCGCTTACTCAAGCGTCACGTAAGTTATTCATTCCACAATCTATTGCTGAGCTCAATCAAGTGCTCGCTGCCCATCCAAAAGCGACCATTTGGGCAGGTGGTACGGACTTAGGTTTGAGTGTGACGCAACACTTAATCGATCATGAGACCATTGTTCAACTGTCAGCAATCGACGAGCTAAAGTCTTGGTCACTACAGGATTTAAGTCAAAATGCGGATGCGCAGTCAAAAGGCACTAACGATGTAGAATCGGAAGCAGATTCTTCTACAGTACCATCTTTAGTATTGGGCGCTGGTATGAGCTATAAGCAAATGCTGCCTGTTCTTGAGCAATACTTTCCCAACTTTGCCAATTTATTTGAACGTATTGCCTCTCCGCAAATCCGTAATATGGGCACCATCGGCGGTAATGTCGCTAACGCTTCACCCATTGGCGACTTACCTCCTATTTTATTGGCATTAGATGCTCATATTCATATCCGTCATTGCACTGCTGTTGATATTTCAGATATTGATGATGCGGACAATACCAATAATAATGATGTCCATTCAAATCAAGCATCTTGTATTGACGAAATCATTCCTCTATCTGAATTCTTTTTAGATTATAAAAAGACCAAGCTACGTGCTGGTAGTTACGTGGTGTCCCTTCATATTCCGCTGATGCAAGACCATCAGCATCTTTATATTCATAAAATTAGTAAGCGTTACGAAGATGATATCTCAGCTTGCTTGCTTGCTGCGCGACTTGATTTATCAGCAGATGGCACAACTATCCAAAATGCAAAATTTGGACTTGGTGGCATGGCGGCTATACCGTTATTGGCTGCAAAATGTCAGCAAGCGCTCATTGGACAGTCCGTTGAGGTTGCCAACTTTGAGCAGGCGGCACAAATGCTATCTAGTGATGTTTCGCCAATGACGGACGTTAGAGCCAGTCGCGAATATCGTATGCATGTGATGCAGCGACTCATTATTAAATGCGGCAAGCAACTGGTAGCTGATGTACAAGCGGTAGATGCATAAGGAAAAATATAGTAATTAATCTCGACAAGGTCTGAATAGACAGACTTAGTGTTTAAACTTGCTTAATTATGCTAACTAACCTAGCCATCGCATCGCTAAAAAAGACAGTCAAAACGCTATCGCTAAAGAGATAGGTTTTGCTAAAAATATAAGAGAGAGCCATCATGAGTCATCATTCTTCATTATTTGACAGCTACAGTACACGTAGACAACGCCCACCCAAAAATAAAATCGGTACCGGAGCCAAGCATGACAGTGCTATTAGTCATGTGATGGGCACAGCCACCTATGTAGATGACATGCTAAAACCACAAAGCACCCTGCATTTAGCGATTGGTAAGAGCGCTCATGCTCATGCACGCGTATTGAGTATGGATTTAAGTGCGGTAAGAGCAGCAGATGGGGTAATCGATGTCATTACTTTTAAAGATCTGCCAGCCAAAACCGATATCGGCGCGGTGTTTGACGGTGATCCGTTGATGGTTGATGAGATTACAGAGTATGTCGGTCAAACGTTATTCGCTGTCGTCGCGACCAGTCATCGTGCAGCTAAAAAAGCTGTGCTTAACGCTATTTTAGAGTATGAGCCACTACCAGCGATTCTCACTGTGGAAGAGGCATTAAAACAACAGCATTTTGTGCGTCCTAGCCATTTTATGGAGCGCGGCGATGCGCAAGCTGAGCTTGCGGCTGCACCGACACGTGTTGCAGGGCATATTCATATGCTTGGGCAAGAGCATTTTTATTTGGAAGGGCAGGTGTCGTATGTTGTACCTTGTGATGACGGTGGACTTGAAGTTTATACTTCATCGCAGCATCCAAGTGAAGTACAGCAGTTGGTCGCGGAAGTGGTTGACTTACCTTTTCATGCGGTTACGACAGTGGTGCGCCGCATGGGTGGTGGTTTTGGTGGTAAAGAAACGCAAGCCGCTGCATGGGCGTGTCTTTGCGGTATCGTTGCCAAACGTCAAAACGTGCCAGTAAGTATGCGCTTAGATCGTCAAGATGATATGGTCGTGACTGGTAAGCGCCATGAGTTCTCTAACCGATATGATGTCGGTGTCAATGATGAAGGTCAAGTGCTCGGTGTCGATATGCAGCTGTCAGGATTGTGTGGTTATTCACCAGACTTGTCTGATGCTATCGTCGATCGGGCGATGTTCCACTGTGATAATGCCTATTATTATCCAGCCGCACAAATAGCCGGTCACCGCTGCAAGACTCATACCGTATCTAATACCGCTTATCGAGGTTTTGGTGGTCCACAAGGTCTACTGACCGCTGAATATATGATGGATCATATCGCCTATACGTTAGGCAAAGATCCTCTACAAGTACGTCTGGCAAATTTATACCAAAACGGCCAAAGCACCCATTATGGTCAGCCGATTGAGCATTTTGATTTGGCTACTATTATGCAGACGCTAGCAGATGACAATGAGTATGATAAGCGCCGTCAGCAAATTACAGCAGCCAATAAAAAGGCGGAAGCTGAGGGTGGTGATAAGCGTTTGGGTCTTGCGCTAACACCTGTGAAGTTCGGTATTTCATTTACCGTGCAGACGTTGAATCAGGCAGGAGCCTTAGTACTTATCTATACTGATGGTACGATTCAGGTCAATCATGGTGGCACCGAGATGGGTCAAGGACTATATATTAAAATTGCCCAAATCGTCGCTAATGAATTTGATGTCGATTTAGATACCGTAAAAGCGACTGCCACTCGCACGGATAAAGTGCCAAACACTTCGCCAACTGCTGCATCATCGGGTACCGACATGAACGGTAAAGCGGCGCAAAATGCTTGTATCACCATCAAAGATCGCTTGGTTGAGTTTGCTGCTGAGCATTTCGAAGTCGCTGCAGAAGATATCAAATTTGAATGTAATCATGTGCATATAGGCGATAAAGAAGTACTCACCTTTGCAGATTTTATTTTATTGGCTTATCAGCACCGCATTAGCTTGTCTTCTACTGGTTATTATAAGACGCCAAAGATATTTTATGATCGCTCCAAAGCGTGGGGTCGACCGTTCTTTTACTTTGCCTTGGGTGCAGCCTGTTCTGAGGTTGAGATTGATACTTTAACCGGTGAGTATAAAGTATTGCGCTGTGATATCTTGCACGATGTTGGGCAGTCGATTAATCCTGCTATCGATATTGGTCAAATCGAAGGTGCTTTTGTACAAGGGATGGGCTGGCTGACGGCTGAAGAGCTTATTTGGGATAAAAAAGGTAATTTAGCTTCTAACAGCGCGGCTAATTATAAGATTCCAACGGCTCATGATTTGCCTAAGCGGTGGAGCGTCAAACTGTTCGATCGCAAAAACGAAGAGCAGACCATTTATAATTCCAAAGCCGTTGGTGAGCCGCCATTTATGCTAGCAGCCAGTGTTTGGTGTGCGATTAATAATGCCGTAGCGAGCTTAGGGGATTATAAGAAAAATCCAGATTTGACCATGCCTGCGACGCCAGAAGCAGTGCTAAAAGCAGTGATGCGCATGCAAGGTCAAGCGTGGGAAATTGCGTCTAAAGCCGAAGCGGAAACGATTGCGAGCTTAACGCCAGATAATGACGATTGTGGTATCGATGATGATCGAGTCAAGCCGCAGCAAGTGCCTCATGGTAAGGATGTCAATCCACCAGAGTCTGAAGGTCAATTGTTTGATGAGCAACCTGAAGCCATAGAAAACCCCAATGTGTCAACGGCTCGTGGACCGGCACATAGTGAATAAGTCACTTATCACACCGATACCACCAACCAAATGGTATGACGGACTTGCGCAATATCAGCATCAAGGTATTGCGCATGTTTTGGCAACCGTCGTTGCCGTTAATGGCTCGGCACCTAGAGAGCTACAATCTAAAATGATTGTGACGCTTGACGGATGCTGTGATACCTTGGGCGGCGGTAGCTTAGAACATGACGTGACGATAACCGCAAGGCAATTGCTAAGTGGTGAGATAGATGCAAACGAGCCGAGAGGCTTTAAACCATTAAAAGAAGGCAAGTCTGAAAAGGCACAAGCGGTACGCCGTGATGCAGTCTACACCAAACATTATCCATTGGGCGCAACATTGGCTCAATGTTGCGGCGGTAGTGTCACGGTTATGTTTGAATGTTTTAACGTGATACCGCCTATGTCATTGCTGGTCTTTGGTGGCGGGCACGTAGCAGCTGCATTAATGACCGTACTTGCTGAGTTGCCTTGTCAGATCGATTGGGTTGATAGCCGTCCCGAAATGTTTGAGCGTTATCTAACGGATGAGTCTATCGCGACTGATCAGAAAATCGCTTATAACTTACCAGCACATATTCGCCCGCATATTGAGGAAGATCCGGTTGATTTTATCCAACCCTTTGTCGCTAATAGTATGAGAGGCGCTTCAGTAAATCCTTCGATGAAAAAAGGCACTCAGTATTTTATCCTAGTGATGACTCATGATCACAGCCTTGATTTTGATTTGGTGCGTGCCACGCTTGATGCTTATGTAAAAATTGGCTTTGATGACAGTAGCACATTAACTTCATTACCTTATCTTGGTTGTATCAGCTCAGCGACCAAAGCTAAGCGTTTTAGGGATCGTTTACTGCAGCGTGATTATAATGAGCAAATGGTCGATAAATTGACCATGCCAATCGGTCTTAAGACCGGCGGAAAAGAGCCAATGGCAGTCGCTATCTCTATCGCGGCGCAAGTTTTGCAGCTTTATAATAATTTATAACCAACAGTAACCCTAATTGACCGTTTTTTAATTCTCTATTTATCTGTTTGCCCTCAAGATATTAAGAAAGTAAGACATGGTTTTTAGCTGCGTCAGCCATCATACGATATAGGCTGCGTTCAGTAACTTTGCGCTTGTATTTCTGTAATTGCACTAGGGTAGACACATAATATGGATGAATTTTTAACCAAAATACTTATCTATTATTGTGAGATTTTTTTATGACCATACATATTTATCAAGCACAAGTGCTGCACTATTTAACGGAAGAGAATTTGGCTGACAGAGCCAAGCGTGCTCATTTAGATACGGCTGATTTGAGCAATGCTAATTTAACCAATGCTGAGCGTCCTAGCATCACAGTGGTAGAAAAAAACGTCAATTTGCTGTCGGTGGTGGCAGGCGTCAAGGTTTATCCTGAATATATCGCTAATGGTGCTTTAGTAGTCGATGATGCGACTGGTCGCGTCGTAGATTACGGTGATTGTACGTCGATGCTATCTACCTATGGTAATAGCAGTGCCGAAGTAGGCAACGCGCCAGTACAAATTCATGATTATCAAGATAAGCTCATCATGCCAGGTTTTATTGACACCCATGTGCATTATCCGCAGATAGATATGATTGCAGCGTTTGGCGAGCAATTACTTGATTGGTTAAATAATTATACCTTTGTGACCGAAGCCAATTTTGGCGATGCAAAGATTGCCGATGATACGGCAAAATTCTTTTTAAATCAGCTACTTGCTAATGGTACAACAAGCGCTTTGGTGTTCTCGACCAGTCATCCACAATCAGTAGAATCGTTCTTTAACGAAAGCAATCGCTTAAATACTCGTATGATTACGGGTAATGTATTAATGGATCAAAACGCGCCTGAGCATCTATGTGTACCAACAGAGCAGGGCATTCGCGATACCCAAAACATCATCGATAAATGGCATGAGCGCGGACGTCAGCACGTGGCGATTACGCCAAGATTTGCCATTACCTCAACACCGAAGCAATTGCAAATGACCGGTGAGCTATATCGTAGCTATGACAGCGTTTATCTACAAACGCATTTGGCTGAAAATATTGATGAAATCGCCTTTGTACGTGAGCTTTATCCCAATCATAAAGGGTATCTTGACGTTTATCATGATATGGGCTTACTTGGCAGGCATACGACGTTGGCACACGGTATCTACCTTAAGACGCCAGAGTATGAAGTGCTGCGTGATACGGGCACCCAAATAGCCCATTGCCCGACGTCAAATTTGTTTTTAGGTAGTGGTTTGTTTGATTTGTCCAAAACATTAAGCTATACCGGCGTTAGTATCGCAACCGATGTGGGTGCAGGAACCAGTTTATCGATGCTAACCACGTTATCAGAAGCGTATAAAGTTCAGCAATTACAAAACAATCCGTTATCAGCGCATCAAGGCTTATATCAAATTACCTTAGGCAACGCGCAGTCATTATTATTAGACGACAAAATCGGTAACTTTATGCCGAATAAAGAAGCGGATTTTGTAGTGATAGATATGGGCGGCACTGAGCTGCTTGCGCGCCGTATGACAAAGACCAAGTCGCTTGATGAGCAGTTATTTGTGCTGATGATGCTGGGCGATGATAGAGTGATTGAAGAAACGATTATCGCTGGCGTGAGTCGTTATAAAAAAACGGCTACTGCATAAGAGGTTTTGAGCGATAGTTTGATTCTTTATCAAACGAACAGAGGATTTCAAATAGCGATCAGCATTTATTTAAGATTTATAAGTCGTAATGATGTAAATGCTGATCGTTTTTTTTATCAAGTTCGTTAATAATAAGTTAGTAATAATGGCTATCGTATCATTCTGAGTAATTTAGCCATACCCAGCCATTTTCTAACCATTCCATGACTTCATCAGGGTCAATCCCTTCCATATCATCAAGCGTTAGATACTCGCCATTCGATAAGCGTACGAGTAGTGCTATCAAGGTTGCATGCAAATCATCTAAGCGCTGCCCATTAACATATACAACGATGCCATCACAGGTTTGGGTATATAACAAACGATTGCTATAATCGGCTTGTAGCGTCGCGCCATTTGCCAATGCAGATATCATCTCATCGGTCGTTAGCGACTCTTCAGGGACGAGTGCATCATATTGACGCTTACTGACCACTTCAGACACAGCTTGGCGAATAATCGTATCACCGCGCTCAGACTGGAGCATTTGCAATAGTTGAGCTTTGATCGCTTCAATGCTGTTTGTTTGCAACTCACCGGATGCTTGCAGTGCTTGTGGCAATAGCATTGGCACGAACAAATCACTGTCATTGGTTGCGATATCTGCGAGGCTATCGATAACTTGCATCAAGTTTGGGCGACGGCAGCCAAAGGAGAATGTAAGGCAGTCATCTTGGGCAACACCAAAATGCGCTAATTTCGGTGGCACATACAGTACATCACCGGCCTCCAATATCTCATCAAAGATAATCTCGCCCATCTCATCAAACAATCGAATAGGCTCATCAGCGACGAACTCAGTATCTTTATCACAGAATTTACCCAACTGCCAACGTCTAGAGCCAAACCCTTGCGCTAAAAATACATCATAATCGTCATAGTGTTTGCCGACTGAACCACCTTTTGGCGCATAGGAAACCATAATATCGTCACGCTGCCATTGCGGGATAAAGTCAAACGCTTGCCACAATTGCCCAAGCTCAGGTGACCATTGCTCTAAATTCTGTACCAATACTGTCCATTGTTCAGGCAAGTTGTCAAAATCTGCCTCCGTCAATGGACTTTTTTTAAGTTGCCACTGCGGTTGACCGTCTTGCTTGAGAGCTGCTTGGGTCAGCAGTCGCGCTGAGGCATCTTCTTCTATGGCTAGACCAAGCATATCTTCCGGCTCAAACATACCAATTAATTGCGGTAAACCTTGCTTAATAAGTAGCGGTTTTTTTTGCCAATAGTCGCTTAAGAATTGCTCAGGTGTAATGGAATCTGGTAAACAAAGCGGTATAGAGATCATAGATAAATCCGTATGATTAAATGGGTATAAGATTAATAACAAGGATAGCTTTATAGGCGGGTTTTATTAGTTTATGATTATTACCTGTCTGATGACTGTCATCAGAACCTTTAATGATTCTTAGGGTATTTATGAAAAAACTACATTTTATCGTCATTATTGCCAGCATTTTTTTGCTACAAGCCTGTGTGCATAAGTTGGTTACTGTACCGGTCAAAGTGGCCTATAAAACTACCAAAGGCGTGGTCAAAGGCACTGTCGCTGTTACCAAAGCCATCATACCGGGCGACAGTGATGATGACAAAGAAGACGATTAATTTATAATTTGATTATAGGTCGTTTACGAGTTTGAAATAGAATAATAGCTGCTGCAATCAGCCCACCGAGTAGTGCTAAAGCCATGTCTTTGTGGGCATCCCAAACATCCCCTTGCTGACCGTTATAAGCCTCTGCCGCTTCTGGCGATAAAGTCGCTGCAATTCCCCATTCTAATAGCTCGTAAAGCAGGCTTGATGACATATTAATCATAAGTGCAATCGCTATTAATAACTTCGATGATTGAACCTTAAATATAGACTTTGAACTCTCAATCATCGCAAAAAATAGCAAAAGCCCATAGCTAAAATGTACGAGCCTGTCATACATATTACGCTGCCAACCAAATAACTCGCTAAGGCTTATACTAAATAGCTGCTGTGTCCAATCATCATAAGGTACATACGAGTATAAATAGCGTGCGCCTATAATGTGAATAAATAGGAATATTGCAGCAAGCACATAAGAGCGCGAGCTAATATATCCGTAGCGATAAGCGCCCAGCATTAATGCTAGAAAAAGCAGAGTACCCAATTGATGCAGCAGGTAGCTTGACCATTCTAGAAGCTCAATACTTGCCAGCACCATAACGATTAACACCGCCATAGTACTGACAACTACCGATTTAACGTTTCGCAGCATGTTGCACGCTTATATTTTTTGTAAGCTGTTATTAATAGCTAATGATTAAATCTTGGCAATCCATTCTTTAATGGTGCGTGCTTGTTCAGCTGCATTACCCACATAAGTTGCTGGCGTCATCTCGCGCAGGCGCGCTTTATCAGCATCGCTAACGGCGGATAACTCATCACTTTCAACGAACGTCAGCATGGCTTCACGCGTCATGGCATTACCACGAGTCAAGGCTTTAAGCTTCTCGTATGGGTTTTCAACGCGGTAGCGACGCATCACGGTTTGAATCGGTTCTGCTAATACTTCTTGAGCGTTGTCTAAATCATCGTTTAAACGCTTAGCATTCAATTCAAGTTTGCTCACGCCTTTTAAACACGCATCAAAAGCAATCATACTTTGCGCCAGACCAACACCGATATTACGCAACACGGTAGAGTCCGACAAATCGCGCTGCATACGTGAAATTGGTAGCTTTTCACCCAAATGCGCGAGCATGGCATTAGCAACGCCCAAGTTACCTTCAGAGTTTTCAAAATCAATCGGGTTGACTTTATGCGGCATGGTAGAAGAGCCAACCTCACCATCTTTTAGGCGCTGTTTAAAATAGCCTAAGCTGATATATTGCCAAATATCACGGTTAAAATCGATTAAGATAGTATTGAAACGTTTGACCACATCAAACAACTCAGCGATGTAATCATGCGGCTCAATTTGCGTAGTGTAAGGGTTAAAAGTTAGCTCTAAACGCTGGTCAATAAATTTCTCTGCATGAGCCTGCCAATCAACATCAGGATATGAGGCATAGTGAGCGTTATAGTTACCAACCGCGCCATTTATTTTACCTAATAGCTCAACTTGACCGACTTGCTTGATTTGACGGGCTAGGCGGTAAGCGACGTTTGCCATCTCTTTACCAAGAGTGGTTGGGCTAGCCGTTTGACCATGCGTGCGTGACAGCATAGGCTGGTCAGCATGAGTAATCGCTAAATCAACAATGCTATCAGTCACTTGCTGCATTTTAGCAACCACAATCTCGCGGCTGTCTTTTAGCATTAATGCATATGATAGATTGTTAATATCTTCACTGGTACAAGCAAAATGGATGAATTCTAATGAATCTTCAAGCGCCGCCTGTCCACGGAACTTGTCTTTGATAAAATACTCAACTGCTTTCACATCGTGGTTGGTCGTCGCTTCGATATCTTTAATCGCTTGCGCGTCGGCTTCGCTAAAGTTGTCAACGATAGCATTCAAAAAAGCATTGGTACCAGTATCAAATTCTGTTAATTCACTAATAGCCCCATTATCAGCCAATGACTGTAACCAGCGAATCTCAACGGTCACGCGCGCTTTAATCAGACCAAACTCAGATAAATAAGGGCGCAAACTATCGGCTTTGGACGCATAACGACCATCGATTGGGGATAGGGCGGTAAGTAGATTCATAGTAAGACCTTAAATAATAAAAACGAAAAGACATTCAGAAGTGAAAAAAAATAAAACAATTTTTAAAAATAAGAAATAGTACTAAAACCCACAAGGCGCATCAATAGACGCAATCACGCCGCCGCCTAGACAAACCTCATCAATATAAAATACTGCTGACTGACCGGGAGTCACCGCACGTTGTGGCTCATCAAAAACCACTTGTACCTCAGAGCCGTCATCATTGCTAGCAAACACGCGACAGGCTTGGTCAGGCTGACGATAGCGCGATTTTGCCATACAGCGCAAGCCATCTGAGCTAAAAATATCCGCAGGTGGCAGACCATCGACCCAATCGAGCTTATAAGCTTGCAGCTCATTACTCAGCATCATCGGATGCTCGTGACCTTGACCGACGATTAGACGATTGTTATCTAAGTCTTTTGCAAGCACAAACCACGGCGCCTCAACACGGTCTTTCACACCGCCGATACCGATGCCGCCGCGCTGACCTAAGGTGTAATACATGAGGCCATCATGAGTGCCAATAGTGATGCCATCATCAGTGACGATATCGCCTTTTTGGGCAGGCAAGTACTGTTGTAGAAAGTCTTTAAAACGTCGCTCGCCAATAAAGCAAATACCGGTTGAGTCTTTTTTATTGGCGGTAATCAGGTCATGCTCTTCAGCGATTTGACGTACGATAGGTTTTGCAAGCTCACCAACAGGGAACAGAGTCTTGGCAAGTTTGTCGCCACCGACTGCATGTAAGAAATAGCTTTGGTCTTTATTATTATCCAGTCCGCGCAATAGCTGAGCGACTTCTACGCCATCGTCGTTTTTGTAATTGTTACTGCGGCGGGTATAGTGACCAGTCGCGATATAATCAGCGCCAAGCGTTAAGGCGTAATCCAAAAATGCTTTGAACTTAATCTCTTTATTGCATAGGATGTCTGGATTGGGCGTGCGTCCGGCTTTGTATTCTGCTAGAAAATGCTCAAACACGCGATCCCAGTATTCCATGGCAAAGTTTGCGGTATGCAATTTTATGCCAATTTTATCGCAAACCGCTTGCGCATCGGCTAAATCGTCCATTGCCGTACAGTATTCCGTGCCGTCATCTTCTTCCCAATTCTTCATAAACAGACCCTCGACCATAAAGCCTGCTTGCTGAAGCAAAACAGCAGAGACAGAGGAGTCGACACCGCCTGACATCCCGACGATCACATGCTTGGTACTAGGACTGTCGACATCAGTAAGCGTGAGAGGGCGATGGGCGTCAAAAGAAGCAGAAACGGATATGCTTGGGGTGTTTGGCATGGCTGACATAAAGCGGCTCAACTATTTATACTTTGTCCAAGAATTATAATGGCACTAATAACTGATGCAATAGTTACAATAGTAAGCTGAGCAAGTTAACAGTGTCGGTTTGTCTTTTGGATTGGGTATTATGATAAAATAAGCGTCATATTATACCAGTTAATTGAAACTGGTGGCGAGCTATGGCATCTTACTATGAGCAAAACCGCTTTAAAAATTTAGATAGTGGTTTTCAATTATTCTAATCACCATTAATTTACTTGGAATGTTAATGATAAAAATTGGTCAAGGTGTTGATGTCCATGCGTTTCATAATAATGGTCAGCAGCAGCAATATGTCGTGCTAGCGGGTGTGCCTATTGAGCATACCCATAGCTTACTTGCGCACTCTGATGGCGATGTGGTACTGCATGCACTTGCTGACGCTTTGCTTGGCGCATTGGCGCTCGGTGATATCGGGCAGCATTTTCCCGATACGGATGCGGCAAATGCTGGTTTAGATTCACGCGTACTACTTCGTTACGTATATGGCAAAGTGTTGGCCGCAGGTTATACGTTGGGAAATGCTGATATCACCGTCATGTGTGAGCGTCCAAAACTGGCACCACATAATTTAGCCATGCGCGTCAATATTGCCAGTGATTTGCAGACAGACGTGAGCAGTATCAGCGTTAAGGCGACCACCAGTGAAAAACTCGGTTTTACCGGTCGGCAAGAGGGTATTATGGCCAATGCCGTGGTATTATTGGTAGCGAATACGTTTGGCGTTTAATTCTCAATAGCATCTCAGTATATATTATGATTACTGCCAGCTATCAACAATACTTGTAATATGGTTAAGATTGCTCCATCTAGGAGCAACATGCCAAATTTAATGTGAAATGTTTTTTTATAAATAGTTTTAACAAATAGGAGTTTTTATGACTGAGCAAACCCCAAATACCGCTGCTAACGATATTGAACAATTGATTCGTAACCAAATTAAAGACAATAAAGTCATTCTTTATATGAAAGGCACGCCGCAGTTTCCACAGTGTGGTTTTTCTGCTAAATCGATTGAGGTACTTACCCAAATCGGTCGTCCATTTGCCTTTGTGAATATCCTAGAAAATCCAGAAATCCGTGCAACGTTACCGCAAATCGCCAATTGGCCAACTTTCCCGCAATTGTGGATTGATGGCGAATTGATGGGTGGTTCTGATATCATTTTGCAAATGTACCAATCAGGGGAGCTTAAGCCTTTGGTTGAAGCAAATAGCCCTGCCGCTTAATATCGGCTGTACTTGATATCAACTGCACTTGATATTGACATTGGTTTTTTAATATCTGAATTTCTGCTTCTTTGATGTTTGAAAATACGAGTAATGTTCAAGTCTTGGTATCTGAATCCGAGTGGCTTTATTAAAGGCTGCTCGGATTTTTTATTTTTTAATATTGACGGTCAACAAGTTCAATTGTTTTTGCCAACTTTATCCCCATATAACTCTTAATATCGATGTTCAAGACCTCGAAACATTGAGAAACATTGAATCAATAACAAGAGAGTTCTATGACTAACGAATTAAATAGCCAAGCCATTCAAATACAAGATGCCGAACAAGCTGCGATTGAAAAACGTCGCGAGTATCTAAAAAGCGAATCACTACGTATTATCGATATTGCAGCCAGCGAGCCCTATTCAGCGCTGAAATGTATTCATCAGTTGAGTGTGGCGGGCGGTGCCACCGAAGCGACATATGTGGCGATTGAGCAGCGTATTGTCGCTGATCAAGATGCTGCCGGTGCTTATCATTTGGCGTTATTGGCTCAAAATACGCCAGATTTACCCATTGATGCGCGTCAACTTATTGAACTGGTCGTTAATAAAGGCGACAATGCTCAGCGTTTGGCATTGCTAAAAAACTTGCCGCTGCCGCCTGTTGAGACGATTAAAACGTATATATTGGCCAGTGACGATGGTGATGCTATCGGGCAGATGAATGCGTATTTACAGATTAATCCAGAAGGCTATGGCAGCCAACATATGCTGGCGAGTGGGCAGGCGGATCGTATTGTGCCGCTTAGCCCTAATAAGTAAACGTTGGTAATAGGCGCTGGCAATCCATTTATATTGAGGTTGCGTTTGTTAAGGCATCAACGTTAATCAAAACTTCTTAATCGTTAATTTTAATAGTTTTTCTTATAACGTTTTTTAAATGACAAAAAATTGTTATAATTAGCGGTTATCTATAGTTAATCTACTTTTAAAAAAGTACAGAACTGCTGGGGCTGATTATTGGCAGCCTCTGTCTGCGTAGGCAGTAGGCACAGCAAGAAAGAAAAATTAACTTCAGCAATGATTGATAATATTTTTATTTCTTTTATTTAGGACTGACAATATTCAGCTAATAGCGGCTCGTTCTATAGTTGATTCATTTTAAAAACGATACAGCGCTATTGGCTATGATTTTTTGCAGCCTCTGTCACGCCTGCGAACAGCAAGCAAGAAAAATTATAGCCAACAGCACGTTATTACCATCGTATCGCTTTTATTTTGAACTGACTATATATGCTAGTCGCTATCTCTTTTTAAATTCGACTGACACTTATCTACCCAGTTCCTGCTATTGAATAATAGCCTGTCGCTAAGCATAGCGTGATCAGTCAAGTGAGGCATTACATGCAATACCCAAAAAATTACGACGTGGTAGTGATCGGTGGTGGTCATGCTGGCACAGAAGCTGCTTTGGCGGCCGCACGTATGGGTGCACAGACCTTACTGTTGACGCATAATATTGAAACACTGGGGCAGATGAGCTGTAACCCTGCGATTGGTGGTATTGGTAAATCGCATTTGGTGCGTGAAATCGATGCACTAGGCGGCGCGATGGCCTTGGCGACTGACAAATCTGGTATTCAATTTCGAGTACTTAACAGCCGTAAAGGCGCTGCGGTTCGAGCCACGCGTGCGCAAGCAGATCGCATTCTTTATAAAGCGGCTATTCGTCATACGTTAGAGAATCAGCCGAATCTTGATATCTTCCAACAGGCAGCCGATGACATCTTAGTTGAAAACGGTCGTGCGACGGCGGTTGTGACTGCGACTGGTATTATTTTTAAGACCCAAACAGTAGTATTGACCTCAGGTACGTTTTTAGGCGGCGTTATTCATATTGGTCTTGAAAGCTCAAAAGGTGGACGCGCAGGAGATCAGCCTTCTATCAAGCTTGCTGATCGTTTACGTGAGCTAAAACTCCCTGTCGGTCGCCTAAAGACGGGTACGCCCGCGCGTATTGATGCGCGTAGTGTTGACTTTAGTGTGATGGCGGTACAGCCGGGTGACACTCCGCTACCGGTCATGAGTTATATGGGTGATGTGTCCATGCATCCTGAACAGGTGAATTGCTATATCACTCATACCAATGCGCGCACTCATGATATCATCCGTGAAAATCTCGACCGCTCACCGATGTTCTCAGGGAAAATCGAAGGCGTAGGTCCACGTTATTGTCCGTCTATTGAAGATAAAATTCACCGCTTTGCGGATAAAGACAGTCATCAGATTTTTATCGAGCCTGAAGGTTTGACCACCCATGAGCTGTATCCGAATGGTATTTCAACCAGCTTGCCGTTTGATGTGCAGTTAGAGTTTATTCATAGTATGAAGGGTCTTGAGAACGCGCATATCACCCGTCCAGGCTATGCGATTGAATATGATTATTTTGATCCGCAAAACCTAAAACCAACGCTTGAAACCAAATCGATTGATCGCTTGTACTTTGCCGGACAAATAAATGGTACGACCGGTTATGAAGAAGCGGGTGTGCAAGGTTTGCTTGCTGGCACCAACGCCGCTCTAGTCACTTGTGAAAACAGTGAGTTTGATGTTTGGACGCCGCGCCGTGATGAAGCCTATCTTGGCGTGCTTGTCGATGATTTAATTACGCATGGCACCACCGAACCGTACCGAATGTTTACCAGTCGCGCCGAGTATCGCTTGCTCTTGCGTGAAGATAATGCTGATCAACGCTTGACTGAAACGGGTCGAAAATTAGGCTTAATCGGAGACGCACGCTGGCAAGCGTATGAAGAAAAAATGGAAGCCATTGCTTCAGAAACTTCGCGCCTCAAAGATATTTGGGCAACGCCTATCAATGCGTTAGGCGCACAAGTCACTGCGCAAACAGGAGAGGTACTGTCCAAAGAGTCGACGGCTTATGATCTGCTTAAGCGTCCGCAAATACATTTTAAGGATATTGCAGCAATCACAGGCTCAGAGGTGGATAGTCAAGTGGGCGAACAGATTGAAATCTCTGTCAAATACGCAGGTTACATTGATCGTCAGCAAGAAGACATTGATCAAATGAAGCGTTTGGAGAATACAGCGCTACCAATGGATTTTGATTATAGTGTGGTATCTGGGTTGTCCAATGAGATTGTACAAAAACTGACGCAAGTCCGTCCGTCAACGTTGGCACAAGCTGGACGTATCAGCGGTGTCACACCGGCTGCTATTCAGCTACTGGCAATGACAGTTAAAAAGCAGAAAAAAGTACAAGCAGCGTTAAACGCGTCATAGCAATATAGTCATGGTTTAAAAGCCAAAAGCAAAAAGTCCATAACGAGAAGTCGTTATGGGCTTTTTCACATATAGTCAAAATACTCTAAAAACGCTACGGTGCTGCGGGTATAAATTTTTTGCCGCCTCTGTCTGCGCAGACACAGCAAGCAAGAAAAATTGATACCCGCAGTACATAATGTATCGATATTACTTTTCTCTGACTATAGCGCTACGAATTATCAACCCTGTTTTTATTACCTACACCTGTTATTACCTATATCTGTTATTTTCTACATATTTTTTACTAATTCACCTCGCTATTGTCCATATTATGATGGGCTTGGCACTAAATTGAGCCTGTTTATGATTGATGCCATTATTTTTGCTATAACCATCGTCTTGCCCAACCTTGCTTTAATGGGGTTGGGGTTTTTTATGAAAAGACGTGGCGAGGCGGATCAGGTATTTATCGATCAGGCATCCAATTTCGTTTTTAATTATTGTTTGCCGTGCTTGTTGTTTTTTAGCGTGGTCGATAGTGATGTGGATTATGCTAAGCAAATGGTATTGATAGTTGCAGGCATTTTGGTGACCTTTATATTGTTTATCGGCTCTGAGCTGTATGCCAAGCGTTTTATCAGTGACCCTGCCAATCAAGGGGTTTTTGTACAAGGCATTTTTCGCAGTAATATGGCGATTATTGGACTGGCAACCGTTGCCAATGCTTATGGTAGCAGCGGTTTGGGTATTGGTGCCGTCTATATGGGTGTGGTGACGATATTGTTTAATATCTTGGCGGTGATTACGCTTAGCCGTGTGTCTAAAAGTATGGATGATACTTGGCTTAGTCGTAGTACTATGATTGTCAAAAAGCTATTGAGCAATCCTTTGATTATTGCCCTTGTGGCAGCATTTACTTATAAAGCGTTGCCACTGCCGCCGCTTGCTGGTGTCATTCATACTACCGGTGGATTATTGGCAGCCGTTGCCTTACCGCTTGCATTGATTTGTGCGGGTGCCAGTATTGATTTAAAGTCGATGCTGCACCCTTCTGGGCTTTCTATGCAGGCAAGCATTGGGCGCATTGTTATCGCACCGCTAGTAGCAATAGCGGTTGGTTTTGCTTTTGGTTTAACGGGCGTACATATGGGTGTACTGTTTTTGATGGTTGCCTCACCAACGGCAGCCGCAAGCTATGTGATGGCAAAAGCGATGGGCGGTAATGATATTTTAGCGGCCAATATTTTGGCATTTACCACAGTGGTTGGTATGTTTGGTATGGCGATAGGTGCTGCGATATTACGCGCCATGGGGCTAATGTAAAGGACAAGTAATGAAGTCTGATAAAGCAATTACCTTATTTAAATCGGTCGGTTTGGTGTTATGCTCTCTTAAAGATTTGGCTCTCCTAAATGTTTAACAGCCCCTAGTAATAAATGGTGCTTTTGTTGGACAATTATCAAAAGTCAGCACTAAAAAAGCCTCCTATCCTTGAAGAATAGGAGGCTTTTAAGGTTATATGAAAAACTAAATGGACGATAATATATTGACTAACGACGATTATCACGCTTCTCTTCACGGCGTTTTTTTCCGCGAGGACTGACACTATAAGTAAAATAGCCGGCAACAATCATAACTGCAATAAAAGCCAAGATATATAAAAATATTGATGAACCAATAGCAGCAGAGGGTTCCATGACCGTAATCTCATTAAAGTTTATCTATAATTATGCGAGCGTAACGATTTATTGTAAAGTAAACAAATTTAGCTGAGCTGTAAGTTCAAGCGAACGCAAACGTGCTGCCTGATCATAGACGTTAGCAGTGACAATCAGCTCATCTGGCTGATAGGTAGCAAGAAACGCCGTAAGCTTTGGCTTGACCGTTTCAACAGAGCCGATAAACGACACCGACAAAGCACTATCTACCATCATTTTCTCAGCAGGACTCCAGATACTATCCATATCATGAGTAGGTTTTGGCATCTGACCGGTTTCACCACGGCGCAAGCGCACAAAGCTCTGCTGTGCTGAAGTAAAGTGATACTGCGCCGTCGCGTCATCGTCCGCAAGCAATAAATTTGCCGCTAGCATGACATAAGGCTTCTCTAAATAAGCTGATGGTCTAAATTGTTCGCGATAAGCTGTGATGGCTTGTCCAAGCATTTGCGGGGCAAAGTGCGAGGCAAACACATACGGTAATCCCAAATGCGCCGCTAAGGTCGCACCAAAAAGGGAAGAACCTAATATCCAAATAGGGACATTAGATTTTGCACCCGGAAATGCCTGTACTGGGCTATCATCTGTACCATTGCCCAAAAAGTACATCAGTTCTTGGACATCTTGCGGAAAGCGATCGGCATCTTGCATTTGGCGACGTAATGCCTGAAAAGTCGCACCATCTGTACCGGGCGCTCGACCCAATCCCAAATCTACGCGGTCGCCATATAATGCTTGTAAGGTACCGAATTGCTCAGCAATAACGATTGGCGCATGATTGGGCAACATCACGCCACCTGCGCCAATGCGTATACGCTTGGTCTGAGCACCAATATGCGACAGTAGCACCGACGTTGCTGCACTAGCGATACCGGGCATATTGTGATGCTCTGCCATCCAGTAACGGTTTAAGCCAGATTTTTCAGCTTGCTGCGCTGTCTCAACGGTTTGGGCGACACCTTCAGCGATGCTCTTACCCTCAGGGACGGGGGCTAAATCTAAGAAAGATAAGGGAATAAGGTTACTCATAAATCACCTGTTTGTAGATGCCATACGATTAATGGCAGTATTATTTATTATGAATTTATGAAAGCATTGGCTTGCCCAATCATTATTAAACTAGTGATATAAGTATCATAATACAAGTCCTAAATGCTTTACATTCTATATAATGGGGCGGTTAAACGAGATATAAAGGTCAGTACTCATGTTGATAACAAATCTTAATCATATGAAGTATAGAGAATATAGTCAGTCCTAAATAAAAGAAATACAAATGTTATCAATCACGATAGGGGTTAATTTTGCTTGCTTGCTGTGCCTACGCAGCCTAAGACAGAATAGCCCAAAAGAAAAAAGCATCATTATCTATGGATAACGATGCTTTTATTAGTATTTTAAATAATGAGTATTTTTAATTGTGAGTGCTTTTGATATTTGATTTATAAAATTGACTCAGTAATTAAAAATTTGACTATATGTGCTAATTAGACAAAAGTCGTTATTGACTAAACTGCTTTTGACACAGCTCCATAAATGCCCGACCGTATTGACGAATTTCTGCATCATCACGTACTGCCATCCAACTGGTAAAACGTCCAAAATGGTCAACAGGAATGGCGGTCAGATTTTGATAATGACTTGGCTCGAATGCCATCTCTGCGATAATACCAATACCTAAACCCAAGCCAACATAAGTACTAATGACATCGGCGTCAAGGGCAGCCAGTACGATATCTGGCTCAAGACCTGCGTCGCTAAAGGTTTTGTCAATGGCGCCGCGCCCCGTAAAGCCGCCATGGTAAGTCACTATTGGATAACTGGCAAGGGTCGGTAAGTCGATAGACTCTAATCCTGCAAGCTCGTGATCACTTGGTACGATGACGCGATGCGTCCAGTCGTAATAGCGGTAGCAGCGCAGATAGTTATTGTGTAGTAAGGACTCGGTTGCAATGCCAATATCGGCCTGCCCACGTATCACCATCTGTGCGATGGTTTCAGGATCTGCCTGTTGCAAAATCAGATTGACCTTGGGAAAACGCTCTTTAAAGGCTTTCACGACTTCTGGTAAGACATAACGTGCCTGAGTATGAGTCGTGGCAATCGTCAAGGTACCCACATTTGGATTGTTAAAGTCGAGGCTGAGGTTTTCAATCGTACGAATTTCGGCAAAGATAGACTCAATATGCGGCATGAGCGCGGTGCCCATCGTCGTAAGCCCTGTTAATCGTTTGCCTTGGCGCACAAACACTTCAGTTTTAAGCTGATTCTCAAGTGCCGCGATATGCTTTGATAGACTTGATTGGCTGGTGTGCAGTACCGTTGCCGCCTGACTTAAATTATAGCCATTGATGACTGTATGCCACACTGTCTCCAACTGCTTAAGCTGAATTTGCAGATGCCGCTGATTGACCACTACGTCGATTGCCATAAGTTAATCCCATCATATAAAGAGTCAGTCGTCTTTATAAAAGTTAAAACGCTCAAAAAACATAACAAGGCTGTAGTGTAAATCAAAGCTATTATTCTTGTATATAATAAATAGGTATCGGTTTATAAATATATGGAATATAGATAAATCGTTTAGATAATACGTCAAATAGAAATATAATAGGCATAAAGCAAAAAAAGTAGAATATGGTTTATAGTTGAGAAAGGTTAAGACACATGAGATTACCAAGTTGGAATATGGGATACAGTACCTACCGGAAAACAAGTAGTTAATGCAAAAACATCTAGTCAATTTAAGCGTTCTCAAGTACCATTATTCAATTTTGCAGCAAATGTCATTTTCTTTGTACAGAGCTAGGCGATTTTTTGTCCCTTTTTATCCTGATAGTCTCAATGTCATACTGCCAGTAGATAAGATTTTTGGATAAAAGATGGCGCACTGTCGTATTTTTTGTCTAAATTTTTGGTGAGTCGTTATGTCTGCTGTCCAACCTATTCCGCCCAATTCTCCTATTGCCAAGAAGTCATTTGGTGAATCTTTGCAGGCTTATCTTGATCGGCGTTCGCTTATCATGCTGTTCTTGGGCTTTGTCGCTGGCATTCCTATCTTACTAATTTTCTCTAGCTTATCATTATGGCTGCGTGAAGCAGGGATTGATCGCAGCGTAGTAACGATGTTTAGCTGGGCGGCGCTTGGTTATGCCTTTAAGTTTATTTGGGCGCCGCTAATTGATGCGGTGCCATTGCCGATATTAACCAAGCTCTTAGGTCGCAGGCGCAGCTGGATATTGGTCTCGCAGATAATGATTATTGCAGCTATTTGTATTATGGCGAGTGTCAATCCAGCGAATGAAGGCAGTCTAGTCCTGATGGCAGTAGGTGCAGTACTACTTGGCTTTTCATCAGCGACACAAGACATTGTTATTGATGCCTATCGTATTGAGCTGGCACCACCAAGCCTACAGGCGGTCTTGTCTGCTATGTATGTGACCGGTTACCGTATCGGGATGATCGTCGCTGGTGCTGGGGCGTTATACTTAGCTGATTATTTTGGTTCTACCGAGAGCTTTTATAGCTATGAGGCGTGGCGCAATACTTACTGGATTATGGCAGCAGTGATGGGCATTGGGGTTATTACCACCTTGGTGATTCATGAGCCGATTAGACAACAAGTGGTCGTTGAACGTAAAACGTCAGACTATACTCGTCTGGTGCTAGTATTTGCCATATCAGTCATAGGTTTTGTAGTGGTATTTGCTAATGCCGGCTTGGTCTTACCTGAGACAGAAAGTGTGTTCGCAGGTTTCTTGATCGAAGTAGTGCGTATGCTATCGAGCTTGGCAGCGGCTTTGATTATCGGTTACGGTCTAGTAAAAGCCAACCTTGTAGAGCAAGAGTTTGCTAAGACTACATGGATTGAGCCTATTGCTGACTTTTTCCGCCGTTACGGTAAAAAGGCGTTGTTGTTATTGGCACTGATTGGTCTTTATCGTATCTCCGATATTGTGGCAGGGGTTATCTCCAACGTTTTTTATCAAGACATGGCATTTACTAAAGTTGATATTGCCAACGCTGTTAAATTGGTTGGCGTTGTCATGGCGATTGCCGGTGGTTTTTTAGGTGGTTTATTAGCTCAAAAAATGCGTATCATGCGCGCAATGATGGTTGGGGCAGTCCTTGCCTGCTTGACCAACTTGTTATTTATTCTGTTGACGTACCATCCAGGTAGCTTGCCGTATATGTATTTGGCAGTAATCCTTGATAACCTTGCAGCTGGTCTTGCCAGTGCCGTATTTATTGCCTTTTTATCTGCGTTAACCTCCATTCGCTTTACTGCCGTCCAGTATTCGATATTTTCATCATTGATGACATTATTACCAAAAGTGGTCGGTGGTTATTCAGGTACCATCGTTGATAGCACCAGTTATCCGTTCTTCTTTATGTTTACCTTTTTAATTGGTATTCCCATTCTTGCGCTGATTTATTATGTTGATAAATATATCGTCATTGGTGATAACGACGATATCTATGGTGATGGTGATGACGGCAATAATAACGACAGTAATAAAGGTGTTGAGCTAACCAAAGCCAATCCTAATTTAGCCAATACCAATGAGCCACCGCGCGCGTCAGATTAGGTTGCAAGTTATAAAATTAAAGCAGATATAATTATTAAGAGTCATTTATGCCAACGCCAAAAGCAGTAGATGTGACAGTTTGGCAAATAAAGCAGCAAGCGATGCAAATGGCGGAAGAACTATCTGTTCCGCCATTTTGGATAACGGATTGGCTACTATATGTTATCGATAAACCAGCGCTATTTTTAATAACGGATGATAGCTATCAGCTAAGTGATGTTGAGGCTGAGCGATTTAATGCTGGTGTCACTAAAATGCAGCAGGGTATACCACTCGCTTATTTGACGGGTACACAGGCGTTTTGGTCGCTAGATTTTACCGTTAATGAGCATACGCTCATACCCAGACCCGATACTGAAGTTTTGGTTGAAACCGTACTAGAGTGGATAAAAAATCACCCACTTAGTACAACGCCAATGTTAAAGCCAATGTTAAAGCCAATGCGCTTGTTAGATTTGGGCACGGGTTCTGGTTGCATTGCCATTAGTCTTGCTCACGAGTTAAAGCTGGCTAATAAGTTAAAACAAGTAAGCTGGCAAGTGGTTGCAGTTGATTTTTCGCTAGAAGCACTAAAAGTTGCGCAGCATAATGCCGTCAGTCATGCTGTAGATGTTGAGTTTGTGCATAGTAGCTGGTATGACGAATTGCCTGCTAGTGATGAGCCGTTATTTGATGTGATTGTCTCAAATCCGCCTTATATTGATGAATCGGATGAGCATTTGGTACATTTGGTGGCTGAGCCTATCAGTGCTTTGAGTGCCCCTAATTATGGCTTAGCTGATATTGAACATATTGTCCATCATGCACCGCAGTACCTAAAAGTAGGCGGGCTACTGGCGATTGAGCATGGTTATGACCAAGGACTTGCCGTGCGCCAGTTATTTTCGGACAATCATTTCAATAATATACGAACGATTAAAGATTTTGGTAATAACGATAGGGTAACGCTTGGAGAGTTTACTAAAAATAAGCTGCAATATTGAGTACTGGTAATCTATATGAGTGATGTAGAAACAGAAATGTTGTTAGATGATGAGCTGCTGCGTTATGCGCGGCAAATATTGCTTGATGGCTGGGATATTGATGCGCAGCTACGACTAAAGGCTTCACGTATCGTCATGATAGGGGCAGGTGGGCTAGGCTGTCCGGCTTCTGAAACCTTGGTAAGAGCAGGACTTGGGCGCATTCACTTAATTGATGACGACGACATTGAAGCCAGTAATTTACAACGGCAAACGCTGTTTTTACCTGAAGATATCGGTAAGCCCAAGGCTCTGACCGCCGCGCAAATGTTAGAGAGGATCAATCCTTTAATTACCGCTCGCGGTACGGTTGCAAGATTGAGTGAAGACAATGCTTATGAGTTACTTGATATGGCAACAGATAAGCCTGACCTACTCTTAGACTGCACCGATAATTTTGCGACCCGTGATATCATCAATCGTATCAGCGTACGCTATCAGATACCGCTACTGTCTGCTTCAGCGATTGCCATGCAAGGGCAGCTGGCACTGTTTGAGCCCCATCTAAATACCGGCTGCTATCATTGCGTGTTTGGTTCTGTGGTACTTGATGACGCAGCAGATGAACGTACGTGTGCCAATTCAGGGGTACTTGCCAGCACCACAGCCATCATGGGCAATCTACAAGCCAATGCTGCTTTGCAATATCTAGGATTAACCAAAAATCCACTGACAAGTAAACTGCTGATATGGGATGGTAGTCGCATGCAGCAACGCTTGATGGGCTACCGAAAAGAGGCAGAATGTCCTGTCTGTAACAGCCTTTCCTAATTTCAATTAATGTCCTTTTATCCGTTATAATCACGGCTTCTCAAACATTCCTTTTATGACCACAGTTGTCTTTCTATGAAAATTCATCGTCCGCATTTATTAAAACATACTTTTAATGTCGTTAACCGTGTTCGTCAAACAGCAAGTGTCGCGGGTTTATCAGCGCTTAGAGTGGCAAAAGGCGAAAAACCTGATGCCATGCTGCTAAAAGAAACCTTTGAGCAATTGGGCGCGACTTATATCAAAATAGGGCAGTTTATTGCCAGCACACCGTCATTATTTCCCCGTGAGTACGTGCAAGCATTCCAAAGCTGCTTGGATCAAACCACGCCATTGTCTTATGCTTATATTGAGCAGGTATTAAAAGAAGAGCTAGCCGTTAATGGGCTTACGCTTGAAGAGACGTTTGCGTATATTGATTCAGAGCCACTAGCGTCAGCCTCTATTGCCCAAGTCCATGCGGCGCGTTTGCATAATGGCGATGAGGTTGTCTTAAAAGTGCAGAAGCCTGGTGTCGAAACCATCATGCAGACGGATTTGGGTGTATTGCATGGCGTGACAAAGCTGGTTGAGCTGTTGATGCCTTCGATGCGATTCGCCAGCATTGCGCCAATTATCGATGAGATTCGCCTGCGTATGCTTGCAGAGACAGACTTTATCGCTGAAGCACAAAATATTCGCGACTTTCAGCAGTTTTTGGCAGTATCAGGCAATACACGCGTAGTAGCACCAAAGGTTTATGAAGCACACACTACCAAGCGTGTGTTGACCATGAGCCGCTTGTATGGTGTCTCTATGGTAGATGAGTCTTTGATGCGTCAATACTGTACTGATCCTGCGCAAGTGATGGCAGATACGCTGAATACGTGGTTTGCAAGCCTTATGCTGTGTAATAGCTTCCATGCGGACTTGCATGCGGGTAATTTAATGCTATTGACCGATGGACGTATCGGATTTTTAGACTTCGGTATCGTCGGTAAGCTAAAGGCTGAGAGCTGGCGTGCCTGTATGGGTATGATGCAAGCGATGCAGGACAATGATTATCAAGCGATGGCGCGCTATATGATAGATATGGAAATGACTCATGGCGGTAATCAGGTCGATGTGGTGGCATTGGGTAATGATTTACAGCGTATGATGAAAACCATCATGGCAGAAGATAAAGCCTTTACCAGCGGTATCCCTTTTAATAGTAAAGAGCAGGCGGATGAGCTGAATACGATGATGCTTGAGATTGTTGATGTCGGCAAGCGCCATGGTATTCACTTCCCTCGTGATTTTGCCTTGCTGACCAAGCAGATGCTCTATTTTGACCGTTTTATGCGTACGCTTGCGCCTGATATGGATATGTTTAGTGATCAGCGTGTGCAGATGATAGGAAAAGCAGAGAAAAACAATCAAGAAAATCGTTCAACGCTGAATTTCTCGTAGGATAAAAAACCGTATTTAATGCTTTTTTAATCAATCGTTTATAATTGCTGTTGACTGTTTTAACACAAAGGGTTGTGTGCTTATTGCCACAAAATGGCTCTGTCATGATGACTGCTCTCAAAAGCCGTGCTGCTATTGTTATTACCAATGAAACGTTGATTGCGTTGATTGGTATGTATTGTATGGCAGTGGTGATGGGGTTTGGGCGCTTCTTATTTACAGCAACTCTACCTGATATTATGATTCAATTATCGCTATCCACGACCATTGCTGGCTGGCTGGCTTCAATCAACTATATCGGCTATTTTATTGGCGCGCTCATTGCGATGTTTGTGCCGCCGCGCTTGACTTGGCACATGCTAATATTATGGACAATAGTCAGTGTCATCACTACCATGCTGTTGGTCGTGCCAAATATGTCATTAAATCTATGGTATGTCATTCGGCTGCTATCAGGTATCGCAAGCGGTGTAGCGATGATTTTAAGCTCATCTCTGGTGATTCAAAGCTTTAGTGTTGAGCGCCGCTCGGTGCTATCGGCGGTACATTATGCGGGTATCGGCGTCGGTATCAGTGCCTCTGCTATATTAACGTGGTGGTTACTGACCATTGGCTATCATTTCGATGTGATTTGGCTGGTCGCTGGAATGATAAGTTTGCCCGTTTTATGGCTGCTGTATGCCATACGTCCGATAGATTCTATTGTCTCAAAGCCTGATAATAATCAGACATCTTCGCTTCACCAAACCTACATTAATTTTAAGCGCTCTTTATATGAGGCGCTAGCAGGTCATAGCAAGCCCGTTGCTTTATTGTTGACCAGTTATATGCTGGCAGGATTTGGCTATATCACGTCCGCGACTTTTTTGCCAGTCATGGCAGCTCAGCGCTTGACCACTCAAAATTCTGCTGGACTGTCTATTTGGTTGGTTGTGGGCATTTTTGCCATGCTCTCAAATCCTATTTGGGGTGCCCTTGCCAAGCGTATTGGTGAGGTCAAAACCTTAATGGGCTTGACGTTATTGCAAGCGTTTGGCATGTATTTGCCGATAGGGATTGATGGCGCTATTGGCTTATATGGTAATGCCATGATTTTAGGATTGACCTTTGTTGGCATGGTCTCTATGACCTTGACGATTATTAAAAACATCAATCCCATTTATTCGAATTTGTTGATAGGACTTGCGACATTAGCGTATGCAATAGGACAGTTCATCGGACCATTGGTAACGGTGGCGTTGGCAGGAGAGAATGATAATTTCAATGCCGGGTTGTTGGTGGCGGCTATAGGACTACTGATTGGACTGATTTTGGTATTCTTTTTTTGGCGTCAAACGAACCGGCTGCAACAAACAATCATTTAAGCGGATTACCTCAACATAATTACACCATACTGCGGCTAAATACTTCTCGTAGCTCAAAGCTGGTATGGACTTGTGCCACGCCTTCGATACGATTTAAGCGATGTAATAAAAACTCCTCATAGTGGGCCATGTCGCGTACGCGTACTTTAATCAGGTAATCTTCTGTGCGCCCAGTGACGATACTGCAGCTGATGACTTCATCAAAACTTTTAACTTTACGCTCAAACTGCTCAAAACGGTCAGCTGTGTGACGGTCCATACTGATGGCAATAAAGACTGCCAAGGGATAGCCAAGTTTTTGGGCATCGGTTTGGGTATGGTAGCCTGTGATAATACCGCTATCTTCTAAGCGCTTAATACGGCGCGCGCAAGGGGTTGCCGAGAGATTCACGCGCTCAGCCAGCTCAGTAATGCTCATACGTGCATCGGTCTGCAATAAGCGCAATAAGCATTTATCAGTGTCATCAATATCTGTAGCTATTGGATGATTAGAATGGGTATTTTGCATAATAAGTATTTTTATTAGTGGATTAAATCAATTATAACGGTTATTTTGTGGTATTTCACTAATATAATGCAAATATACTTGTCATAAAGCCGATATTCACCTTATGAACTTTGTTATTATAATGGCATACGTTCATATTATCTCGTATGATAAAGCAAGATTTTGGCATTGATTGCCTCACTAAAAATACCAACCTAATGCCATCTAAGGATTGATTATGTCTGACCAAGCAACACGCCCTGTAGCATCTGCTGCAAAGAGCCTACCCAAAAAAGCCGCTTTCGATTTTCGTAAATATCGTCCTTTTGCATTTGCGCCGCTGTTGCCAGATCGCACATGGCCGAGCAAAACGCTTGAGAAATCACCGATATGGGCCAGTGTGGATCTGCGTGATGGCAATCAGGCATTGATTGATCCGATGACTATCGAGCAAAAAATGCGTTTTTTTGAAACCTTGGTAGAGGTGGGTTTTAAAGAAATTGAAATAGGTTTTCCCTCAGCGGCGCAAGTAGAGTTTGATTTTGCCCGTAAATTGATCGAGGAAAATCATGTGCCAGATGACGTGACTTTGCAAGTGTTGGTGCAGGCTCGTGAGCATTTGATTGCTCGTACTTTTGAATCCTTAAAAGGCGCAAAGCGTGCCATTGTTCACGTTTATAACTCAACGTGCCGCATTCAGCGCGAAAAAGTATACGGCAAAGATAAAGATGAGATTAAAGAGATTGCCATTACTGGTGCTAAATTATTGGTGGAATATGCCGCAAAATACCCTGAGACAGAGTGGGTATTCCAGTATTCACCAGAGAGCTTTAGCCAAACTGAGACTGAATATGCGGTTGAAGTCTGTGATGCCGTTTGTGATGTTTGGCAGCCAGAAAACGGTCAAGAGGTTATCTTGAACTTACCAGCGACGGTTGAGGCATCAACGCCTAATGTATTCGCTGATCAAGTCGAGTATTTTTGTCGCAACCTTGCCAAGCGTGAGCATGTGACTATTAGTTTGCATACGCATAATGACCGTGGCTGCGCGGTAGCTGCCGCTGAGCTTGGTGTACTTGCGGGCGCTGATCGTATTGAAGGCACCTTACTTGGTAATGGTGAGCGTACCGGTAATATGGATATCATGGTCATGGCGATGAACTTATTTAGCCAAGGAATCGATCCAGAGCTTGATTTTAGTAATATGAGTGAGATTGTGCAGGTGGTCAGCGAATGTAACAACTTGCCAGTTCACCCACGCCATCCTTATATTGGTGAGCTAGTATTTACAGCCTTTAGCGGCTCGCACCAAGACGCGATCAAAAAATGCCTCGATTATAATGAAAAACATATCGAGGAAACAGAAAACGTTTGGGATGTGGCTTATTTACCGATTGATCCGGCGCATATCGGTCGCAGTTATCAAGATGTGGTACGTATCAATAGTCAATCTGGCAAAGGTGGTGTGGCTTATATCTTACAGCGCAATTATGGCTTTAACTTGCCGCGTTGGATGCAGATTGACTTTAGTGGTGTGGTACAAAAACAAGCTGAAACGGCTGCTCGTGAATTGCAAAATGATGAGATTTTGCAGACCTTTGAAGACACTTATCTACAGCAAGGCAGTTTTGAGCTGTTAGACTATACGGTCAATAATAAAGGCGGCAAAGTCTACTTTAATGGTCAAGTGCAGATGAATGGCGATACCATTAATATTGATGGTACTGGTAACGGTCCATTGTCTTCGTTTATCGATGGATTGGCGCAGCATACAGGCAAATCAATCCATGTCATTAACTACGCTGAGCATGCAATCAATCCGCAGCATAGCGATGTTAATAGTGATGGCAACGGTATCGACGACGGCACTAATACTGATAATAAAACCAATGCCAATGCGGCGGCTTACATCCAGTTAAATGTAGATGGTGAAGTATATTCAGGTATCGGCACTTGTAGCAGCACCGTATCAGCCATGCTAAAGGGCGCATTATCAGCCTTTGCTCAAGCGGTGAATACCGCCGCGGCTTAATATCCAAGCACTATACATATTCAAATGCTTAAGCATTTGAATATGTAGACATATAGTCAATGAAAAGTAATATCGACACATTAGGTACTGCTGGTATCAATTTTTCTTGCTTGCTGTGCCTACGCAGACAGAGGCTGCAAAAAATTTGTACCCACAGTACCGTAGCGTTTTTAGGATATTTTGACTATATAAGATTACTGTTCTATAAAGATAACGTCATGACTCATTGCGATAAGCAAGTTAGAGCCATGGCGTTATTTTTTTCATGTTTAACATCAAGATGGGAATTTTATTGAAGTGTTTATTACAGAGGGATTAAATCCTGATAGCATAATGTTACTTGTGTTTTTAGTGACTAAGACTTACGCTAATGTACATAGCATTTATTATTATAATAGTATAAATAACAAGGTCAACTATGGAACCTCTCTCATTTGCTTCATTTTCATTAGCAGCTATTTTGGCATCATTGCCAGCAAATGGCGAAGCAGTTAGTAAGCCGACCATTACCACACACATTAGTCCTGCGATTGCTGGACAGTGGGAGATTGATTTAAATAGTAGTATCAGGATGACCAAAGAAGCTGAAGCTCGTCAAGCGGCGTTAAAAGATAAGAGTCAGCTTAAAAGCAACGAACCCAAGATCGACGCCGGTGCAGGGCTACTCACACAAAACGAAAAACGCCTCATTAATATTCAACCAGATACCAGTAAAAAACTCACTGCATCATCAAAAAAATCCGCTCAGTGTCGTGAGCTTTACAATTTTGCTGCTGATAATGAGATGTGGTCGGTCAGTGGTAAAGAGTGGACTTATGGACGCTATTTGATCACGCACCGTGAAGAGGGTTTACCTATCATTGCTATCAAAACCGTTTACGATAACAATGAGGTGGATTGCTCAGGCAGCCAGATAGATCAGAGCAATGAGGCGTTGATTGCGTTTTTAAATCATGATGGCAATCAAATGCAGTGGTGTGCTGATCCTGATGGGACAGAGTGCTTTATGAATTTTAATAGAATTCTGCCATAGCAATGGTTTTCGGTGACTTTGCTTTAGCTTTCATTACAATCCTCATTAAAAAACCGCTATCTGCACTAGTTATAATGTGCAGATAGCGGTTTTTTAATGAGGCAGACTCTTGATGATAAAGATATTTGATACCAATATTTAGTCAGTTTACAAGCTCGATTTTTCTTTATTAGCCGTTAACAGCTCTCTTTCGAGATAATGAATATTTTGTGCTTCATGGACAAAATTATCATCTGATAAAATCACGTCACGATGCATCGGGATATTGGTTTTGATACCTTCGATAACCAATTCATCAAGTGCATGTAGCGTTTTAGAGATCGCTTGCTGACGCGTTTGACCATGACAGATAAGCTTACCAATCAAGGAATCATAGTAGCTTGGAATCTCATAGCCAGGATAAAGGTGTGAGTCAAAGCGAACACCCGCTCCACTAGGTGAATACAGCTGAGTGACCGTACCAGGTGACGGCATAAACGTCACTGGATCTTCAGCATTGATACGACATTCGATCGCATGACCTTGAATTTCAATCTCGCTTTGGCGATAAGATAAACCATAACCTGCTGCGATTTTTAATTGCTCAACGACCACATCAATGCCTGTAATCATCTCAGTAATAGTATGCTCAACTTGCACACGAGTGTTCATCTCAATAAAGAAATATTCATTATTTTCAAATAAAAACTCAAAAGTACCGGCGCCGCGGTATTTGACCAGCTTACATGCATTCACGCACGCATCTAAGATAGGCTGACGGACATCGTCAGGAATATCAGGGGCAGGGGCTTCTTCTAGAACTTTTTGATGACGGCGCTGTAACGAGCAATCTCTGTCATATAGATGAATGGCATTGCCATTACCGTCGCCGAGCACCTGTATTTCTACATGTCGCGGGTTCTGGAGATAACGTTCCATATAAACCGTGTCATCACCAAACCATAGCTCAGCTTCTTGCTTAGCCGCTTGTACTTGACCGATAATTTCTTCAAAGCGCTCAACCACACGCATACCACGACCACCGCCACCCGATGCCGCTTTAATCAACAAGGGAAAGCCAATATTGCGCGCTTGCTCTTCAGCATTGTGTAGCGTCACCGCCCCCACTGAGCCAGGTACTGTCGGTACACCCGCTTTTTTCATGGCATTGATGGCAGAAACCTTATTGCCCATCAGACGAATATGATCTGCAGTAGGACCTACAAAGGTTAATCCAGCTTCTTCAATACGTTCAGCAAATTCAGCATTTTCAGCCAAAAAACCATAACCGGGGTGGATGGCATCAGCGCCAGTGATTTCAGCAGCGGTCAAAATAGTATTGATATTAAGATAGCTTTGATTGGCATTGGGCTTGCCGATACAGATGGCTTCATCAACAAAGCGTAAGTGCATCAAATTGGCATCAGCTGTAGAGTAAACACCGACGGTTTCAATACCAAGGGCTTTGCAAGCGCGAACAACACGTAGGGCAATCTCACCTCTATTGGCGATGAGCAGTTTTTTTATCATGGGGTCATCCTTGTTGAAGGGCGTTTTTTGATGAAGTTGCTACATTTGGCAATATCAAACTTTATTATCAAGCCTAATAATCATCCAACTTTGATATCTTTAAGCGCTAATATTAATAAATTAAGCTAGAGCTACTTTAAATAGCCTAAGTATTAGCATAAAATAATATCATCTAATAGATAGCATGCTCTCCATCATAACGAAGTAAAGGTTGGCAAATCTGGTTACGCTTTGTAGCGTACGATAGGCTGACCAAACTGTACCACTTCAGAATTAGTGACCAATATCTCGTCAATGACACCGCTTTGCGTCGCTTCAAGAGGGTTCATGATTTTCATCGCTTCGATAATGCCAAGCGTATCACCAGCCTGTACTTTTTGTCCAACCTTCACAAATGGTGGATCGTTAGGGCTAGGGGCTGAGTAATAAACGCCAACCATAGGAGACGTCTCAACAATACCCGTTTGCATCGCAGGCTGTGCTTCGGCAGCAACAGGTGCAGCGCCAGCAGCAGGGGCTGCCATCATGGTTGGAACAGGGGCATCATAGTGACGAGTCAAACTGATATGCTCGTCGTCTGAGCTGATTTCTAAATTAACCAGTTCGCTTTCTTCCATGAGCGCAATAAGGGTGCGTATTTTTTCAATATCCATAATTGTATTTTTGCCTTGTAACAAATTCGAGAAAATAGTGTAACTAAATATTGTACAGATAATTGCTAATGATACCTATATTCACGGCAATGAGCAATCGATGTACAGTTGTTAACTGAGTTTTTTTACATATTATGACGTAAGCACTCGTTTGAGTAAGAAATGCTCAAGGATTTATCATAGTCTATGTGACCTGTGAGCGCCAGTGATGATTATTGGCAACACGCTTTAGATAAACCTGAGGCTCTTAACCCCACCTTGCTAGCAATCGCTTTTGTTGATAGCGCAGGCGTATAGTCAGTAAGATGGACGATAAAAACAGCCCGGTTATCAAAGCCATCCAAAAACCTTGTGCGCCAAGGTCAGTAAAGCGCACCAGATAAATACCAAGCGGCAGCGCCACTATCCAATAGCAAAATAGGGTTACCCACATGGGTATCGTGGTGTCTTGCATACCGCGTAATATCCCTGCGACATTGACTTGCCAGCCATCAAACAACTGATAAGCAAGCGCAAAGATGAGCAAATGCATGGCTTGAGCTCGTACCACAGGATTGTCAGTGAATGCCGCTGCCAGTTGTGGTCTAAATAGCCAAACCCCAATCATACAAGCCATTGCAATAAGTACCGTCCATATAAGACCAGTTGCTTGCACTTGACGTAGTGCCATCAGGTTTTTTTCACCAAAGCGATTGGACACCATAATAGTCAGCGCCATCGCGACTGAGATAGGAATCATAAACAGCTGTGAGGTCACTGATAGGGCGACTTGGTGCGATGCGGTTGCCAGCTCACCGAGTGGACTGATGACCAGTGCACCTAAACTAAATAAACTGGCTTCAAAAAAGATAGAAACGCCGATAGGAATACCAAGCTTTAGCAGTTTTTTTATCTGTGCCCGATTTGGGCTGGCAAAGGCATAAAAAAAGCGTGTACTGGCAAATTGATGACGTTTAGTAAGGCTGGTATAAACTGCTAATAATAAGACATTAATCCACAAAACGATGGCAGTTGCCACACCGCAACCTGCGCCGCCCATCTCAGGCATACCAAACAAGCCGTGGATAAAAATATAGTTAAGTGGGATATCTGCAAGCAGCCCTATGATGCTAATAACGGTCACCGGCTCAGGTCGACCAAGCGCTTCACAGTAACTACGTAGCACCGCATAAACGGCAATCGCAGGAAAACCAAATGACACACCATGCAAATACTGCGTCGCTATCGGTTGGATATTTTCAGGCACACCCATCAAAGCAAGTACATTGGGTGCCAGATTGACAATGATAAAACCAAGGATGCCAATGACGCCAGCTGTCCATAACGACTGCTGGGTGATATGCGGTACTTTATCAAGTTGGTTTTGACCGATGGCTTCACCAATCAGAGGCGTGGTCGCAATCAAAATACCTGTCGCTAATAAAAACAACGGTAGCCAAATACCAGAACCGACAGCGACGGCAGCCAAATCAAGCGCCGAAACTTGACCTGCCATAATGGCATCGACAACACCAAGCGCTGCTTGACAAAATTGGGTGATTAAAATGGGAAGGGCGAGTATACCTAAGCGTAAGCTGTAGCTTTTGAAATCTACAAAAGACAATGGGAAAAACATAATGAGCAACTTTTCTTCTTTGCGATAATTATTATTGATAAGCAAATATTATTGATGAGCAAATACTGCCATCAATAAATCCATAGCGAGACAGTAAAATAGGAGGTGTGTGACGATAATACTCCGATAAATAATATGAGCAAGACCGATCTTAATAAGAATAGGCAGGCAGAGTATAAAAGTAAAATCGATGACACTAAAATAAAAATAACCCGTCAATTCAAGGGATGAAATGACAGGTCATAAGTTAATAGAATGGTAAAGAAGCTAAGCTATGATGTCAATGTTTTAGAAAGATTTGATAAAGACCACATTTATAGGTGTACTAAGCCTTTAATGGTAGAATTGAATATCAATTTTGCTACTGATAAACCAATATATTTATTCAATAGACCCGTGCTCACCTGATATTAGATTAAGTGCCTCTGTCATATCCATGATTGCATACCAGTGTTTGGGCTCAAGCGGAATGATGGTTAATTGCTCACAGCCTTTTCTGAGTAATAAAGAGTCTTCAAGCGCGGGCAGGAATTTAAGCTCTGACAGTGGTAAGATATCACCAAAAGCTTGATTAAAGGTCACATCCACCATATACCAACGTGGATTTTCTGCCGTGGCTTTTGGGTCGTAATGCCGATGTTCAGGATGAAATTGGGTGGTATCAGGATAGCCAGCTTTAGTAATGGTCACGATACCGGCAATACCAGAGGGCTTAGCACTAGAGTGGTAAAAAAATGCCTTATCACCTGCTTGCATATCATCGCGCATAAAGTTGCGGGCGCGGTAGTTACGTACGCCATCCCACATCTCTGTTCCTGCACATTCTAAATCATTGATACTAAAACAGCTTGGATTGGACTTTATGAGCCAATATGCCATTGTCTTTATCCTTTTTATAATAGTTGGTTATTTATAGGAATTTTATATAATAATGGTGATTGTCAGTGTCAGTTACTTTGCCTATAACTAAGAATATTTAACATGAGCCTTTGTCATCGGTTTTGTTATTGATAGATTTTTCTTGAAGTTAGGCTTTTTTTTACCGCATTTAGCCGTTATCCTAGCGGTATTTTCTGCTATTGATGGCAGTTACCTATTTATAGATAAGTCCGCTTATGTCAAATATCAAACCTAATCACCTGTCTCAGCAACCAGACTCTCTTGATAATGCTCATTCTAATGCGATAGAGGTGACAGATATTCCATTGGCGCTATATATCCATATCCCGTGGTGTGTCAAAAAATGTCCTTATTGTGATTTCAATTCACATGAGCTACCAGTAGACAGTCAGATGTCTATGTATGCTGAGTACGTAGATGCGCTGTTGCAAGATGCGGCGATGCAGCAGATATTGACCCAAGGGCGTAAGATTGGCTCTATATTTATCGGAGGTGGCACGCCGTCGTTGTTGCCCATTGCACAGTACCAGCGCTTGTTTGATGGCTTACGTCATTTTTATCAATTTGCTAGTGGCATTGAAATCACTATGGAGGCCAATCCAGGTACCCTTGAGCATGCGCCGTTTGCTGAGTATTTAGCAGTAGGCATCAATCGTCTGTCGATTGGTGTACAGAGCTTTAGTGCTGAACAATTAACCACGCTTGGACGTATTCACAATCCTAAACAAGCCCTATCTGCGATTAAAGCTGCTCGCACTGCTGGCTTTGAGCGCGTAAACGTGGATTTGATGCACGGGTTGCCAGAGCAAACCATGAGCGAGGCGTTAGACGATATTCAAATGGCACACGATGCTGGTGCGACACATATCTCGTGGTATCAGCTGACCATTGAACCAAATACCGTCTTTTATCGCAGTCAGCCAATTTTACCCGATGAGGATCGTTTGGCAGACATCGAACAAGCAGGTCAGACATTATTACAGGATTTAGGCTATCACAATTATGAGGTATCCGCATGGTCTGGGGCAGCGGATAAGCCTTGTCGACATAACGTCAACTACTGGCAGTTTGGTGACTATTTGGCAATCGGGGCGGGTGCTCACGGCAAAGTAACGGTTGGCGAACGGGTTATTGATAAAAAAGTTAGCAATGATGTGACTACTGATGTATTCAGTAGTAATGAAGAGAACCATCAAGCAGGTATCTATCGCTTTAGTAAATCTCGTATGCCAAAAGACTATATGGAGTATCAACAAGCTCGTCATCAAGATGGGGTGTCAACACAAGCGCCAAAAATGGTTGGCTGGCAAGCCATTGATGAGGAGGAGTTGGTTAGTGAGTTTATGCTTAATGCCTTACGTCTGCACGGTGGCGTAGCATGGTCGTTATTTGAGACGCGTACTGGGCTAAGTTATGACAGCATTGAGATACAAGTCACTAAATTAATCGAGCAAGGTCTACTGATGGATAGTCCTGAACAGCTACAACCAACAGAGCTTGGTAAAAGGTATCTTAATCAAATATTAAGAGCCTTTTTATAGCATGATAGATTGATTAAGGGTCTAGAATACAAAATTAAACCGATTAAAAAAAGGGCTTATCACATAGATGATAAGCCCTTTAAATAACCTAAACTTTTAAAGCTTAGATTTTGTTTTGAACTTCTTGTGCAGTACCACTTACAGCTTCGCCAGCGCCAGATACGTCTTGACCTAGACCTTTAAAAGTGTTGCAACCAGTTAGTACAAACATAGCAGCCAAAGATGCGATAACCAATTTTTTCATAGTATGTTCCTCAAAAAACACAGATCGATAAAAGACAGATCGATATAAGTAGTATAGTAACAGTGAAACCCAATGTTGAACCTAATTTTCACTGCAAGATGATAACAGACAATGACAATTTTTTTATATTATTCCCTTGTCCGTTACAGTCATCATAATCAAAGTTGAAATCAGTGCCCAGTATCAAAATGTAATTATTGGCAGTAAACTGTAACTTTTGATTACCTTTGATATATAAGCTCAAACATAAACTTAGCACTAATTACGGAGAGAGTATGACCATTCATATCGTGCTGGTAGCGCCAAAAATGCCCAGTAATACGGGTAATATCATTCGTCTATGTGCCAATAGTGGGGCGCAGCTGCATTTGGTCAAACCGTTAGGGTTTGAGCTAGATGATAAAAAATTGCGCCGTGCAGGGTTGGATTATCATGAATATGCCCATTTGCAAGTACACGATGATTGGTCAATGGCAAAGCAAGCACTGCAAGATGCTAGTTGTCATACTATCACGGCATTGACGACTAAGTTAAGTAAGCCGTTTTATGACTATGATTTTGGCGGGCAAGAGACTACAGAGTCAGACAGTGAGTTTGCCGACAAAAACATCGCCATGGTTTTTGGCTCAGAAACAGCAGGATTGGCAGATGATATTCGTGAAGATATTGGCGCTGATAACTGGCTGCGACTGCCGATGCTGGCAGATTCGCGCAGTTTGAATCTCTCTAATAGCGTGGCAATATGTCTGTATGAAGTATGGCGACAGCAAGGCTTTGGTGGTGACGAAGGTCGCAGTATCGGCTATGAGACGCTCACTGTCTACGACTCTAAAGAGTAGTTTTTATTTTATTATGAAAAATTAAAAAAGGCATATAAATAAAATAATTTATTTGCCTTTTTTATGGGCATTTATAAGCAGTTAGGCGGTTTGGGTAATCCAGCAAGACGATTGACATGGCGAGCGACCAAACCGGTATTAAATAGCTGCTGTAATTTTTGATTACTGATATCATAATCAGGCAAGGTTTGTTGCAGCCATTTAATCAACGGGCGCGTGGCTGGTGCGTGATTAAATTTTACAAAAAACGCTCGTACTTGTTGCAATACAGCCAAGCGCTCAGTATCTATATCTACCGCCAACGTATTGGCAAGCTGCTGTGCAATAAGGGGCGTCCAGAGGGTGTGATCGCATAGATGCCCATCTTGGTCTAATGCCACATTGATTGCGCTCAGTGAAGACGCATGAGCTTCAGTAATACTCATAAAGCTATCGTAACCACTTTATCAAAGCGGCTGTCTTGGGTCATCGTTACCCATTCAGTATCACTTAAAATACCAGTGAGCTTTGTCGCTAGATTCAGCTTCACTGCGGTGTTTTTGTGCAGCTGTGCTACATCATCGGCAAGCGCGTAAATACCGGCAATGGTTTCTATCTCCATATTCTCGATATCACCCAAATAGGCATTGAGCCAATCTATATACGCGACGGTCGTACCCAATAAAAGGAGGTTATCGCCCGCCTGCCACGACAATGCCATCTGTTCTGTACTGCGTCTGAGTGTATCCATGCTGCTATGTAATTGATATAAAGTTGCCATACTCGTGTCCGATTGCTTGCTATAGGTTTGAAACAATAAAATTTTACATCAGCTTTGCTATTTATAGCTTTAAGATTAAAAAGTGAGAATTTGCTCAAATACTTGTAAATTTACGTCTTCTGGAATCAAGACCAACTGCGTTGCTAAGTCTGTCGGCAGCATACCTGCTATCCAGCCACTAAACACATCATCAGGCAGCCAAGCTGGCGGCATATCATAAAGCTCAAGCGCTTGAATCATGCCTTGCAAACGCGAGTTTGGCTGCATTAAAAACCCAAATACCGGCGCATCCAAATATAGCTGTACCTCATGTCCAAAGGTCGCTAAAGTCAAAGCCAGCGCACAGCCTTCATAGCTTGCCATTTCAGTAGGCGTATGCAGCCGAATGAGTAGTTTCATGAGGTATTCCTAATCTTGTTTGTCGCTGTCTATGAATATTGAGTTGGCTGTTTGTTCTAAGTGCTAGCTTTTATTTAAGCCATATTTTTTATTAGAATTGTAATAAGCGACAGTCGCCTTGCATCATCATAGCAAGCTCGCTCAATCCCACCAAATGGAACCCTGCGGCCAAATTGTCGCCATTGAGCTGATGGCGCGCGCTATTGTCCGTATCACTAATACCGCGACTAAGCGCGGTACTGACGCAAACGGGTAGCGATAGCTGATATTGCGCAGCGAGATTCTGCCATTCCTGTGTCAAGTTGGTTTGATCAGCAGACTGCCAGCGTAAACGATTGGCAGTATGTGCCGCCTCTGCATAGAAGAAAATATTTAATACGGGTTTTTTGATAGCAGAGTTATTATCTGCTTCGCTATTTGTATCTATAGAGGCGTTTTGCAGATAGGCACGCGCATAGCGTAATGCCAAATGAGCAAGCGGATGGCTTGGGTCAGCGGTGATGAGAAGGAGTGGCGTTGAGGTTGTCATAGAAGGTCTTATCGATCAGGGTGCTAGAGTGGTATGCTACCTTGACTTGCCTATCGAGGCAAGCGGTATGCTGGTAATCATCATCCAGCTGCCGCTTACATTAGGGCGACGCTCATTTCTCTCAAAGCTCATTTCTCTCAAAGCGCCGCGCTGATGTATGGCGTCATTGATATTTGTCTGTCATCAAATTGTCAAATGACTCACGTAGGGTAGTGGTATAAACCCTACAAAAATTTGTAATTACGAGTCAATACTCATGATGATGTTTGATGATATGGCGACAAAAGCGTATGTTAACGCACCCTCTGCAGCAGCGGATGGCGGTGTAGATTTAACCGATCGTGCTTTCATCGACCGTGATTTAACCGAATTTGATAAGCCTTCAATCATCGATGAGCCAACGTCATGGCAGGCATCAAACCATAGCCGATCTGATACGCTGCACGTTTTATTGGTAACGGAAACGTGGTGGCCTGATGTCAACGGTGTGGCCATGAGCTTGCAGCGCCTTATGATGCAAATGGTGCAGATGGGTCATAAAATCAGCTTGGTTCGACCCAAACCAAAACAGCTCACCTATCAATCTATGACCACGCCGCACGCACCAAACCCGCTGCCAGCTCAGCTGTCAAAAGCAGACAACTTTGCTAGGGTACCCGCATTGGTGACAAATGAGCTTCAGGTTGGCGGTATGTCTATTCCTCAGTATTCAAGCCTACAGTTTGGGCTGCCCTGTTATTTTCAGATTAAAAAAGCGTGCCGAGCGCTGACGCCTGATATCGTTCATGTGGCCACAGAAGGACCGCTTGGCTTTGCCGCTTTACTGGCGGCCAAACACCTAAACATCCCCGTCACAACAGGCTACCACACGCAGTTTCATAATTTTAGTAAACACTTTGGCTTAGGCTTGCTATCAACACCACTGATGGCTTATCTACGCTGGTTTCATAATGCATCGCAGGCGACTTGTGTGCCAAGTAAACAAACCCTAAACGACTTAGCTGATACCGGCTTTCATCGGTTGTATGAAGTGGGCCGCGGTGTCGATTTGGTACAGTTCAATCCCGCACACCAAAGCGCCACGCTAAGAGAGCAGTGGGGCGCACAGCGTCAGCATACGGTATTGATGGTGGTCAGTCGGTTGTCTCCAGAAAAAGGCATCGATTTGGTCATCCAAAGTTTTTACGCACTACAGCGCGCACAGCCAAAACGCGCGGTAAAGCTAGTGGTCGTCGGAGATGGGCCTGATCGCACAAGGCTAGAGACACTGGCAAAAAAAGGTGGTGAGGATATTATTTTTGCAGGTACTCAAATAGGGCAGGCGTTATCACACCACTATGCCAGTGCAAATGCTTTTGTGTTTGCCAGTCAAGTCGAAACCTTTGGCAATGTGGTGGTTGAGGCGATGGCCAGTGGCTTACCTGTTTATGCGTTTGATGATGCCGCAGCTGGCATGTTGGTGACAAAAGATAACGGAGAACTTGCCACATTAGGCGCGCAGCAAGCGTTTATAGATATGGTGGCAAACTTGCCTTCGCTGGCGGTATTACAACAGCAAGGCAAACAGGCAGTGAGCGGTGTTTCTGGCTTTTCGTGGCAGCGCCCTGCCAAGCAGATGGTCGCCATGTTTTATCACGCCATCGATAAACACACCATCGATAAACACACCATCGATAAGCGCGCCGCCGCTACAGGCGCTTAGCGCAAAAAGACTGGACTAGCAGCATAATAAACTAGCAAATTAACAGGCCAGCAGTTGGTCACAGACCTATTATTGAGACCAAATCCACAAACAAACGATAAATCCAGTGATTAATAACCAGTGTGCAATCAGGAGTGGTAACGCAAGATGCATTGTCTAAGCCCGTTGTATTCACGAATAAACGGGCATGATCTGATTTGAGGGGATAAGCTATGAAACGTAATCGTGTCAAGCCATCAACAAATAAGAAAACCAATTCGTCAATCAAGCCAAATGCTTTGTTTCCTAAAAACCCAACGTTGGCCATTTACCTCAACCAATTTATCGTGTGGGATACCAGCTTATGTATCCACATCAATCGTTATTCAACAAATCACATGATTGCCACCTTTTTTAAAGGTATCAGCCGATTAGGGGATGGGTGGTTTTGGTATGTGATGCTATTCACTGCTTTGGTTGCACATGGCACCTCAGCGATACTACCACTGGTGGTGACCATGCTGCTTAGTGCAACCGGCCTTGCCGTTTACAAAATACTAAAGCTCAAAACCGTACGCCCAAGGCCTTATCAAGTGCATCAGGTGATTGTGCTGGGCGAGCGACCATTGGACGTTTTTAGTTTTCCATCAGGCCATACGTTACAAGCGGTACTGTTTACGGCAACGCTTGGCAGCTATTATCCAGAGCTGCTACCGATTATGTTGCCGTTTGCCATCTTGGTTGCATTGTCTCGCATCGTGCTTGGTCTGCATTATCCAACAGATGTCTTGGTGGGTGCTGGCATCGGCTACGTGCTGTCATTATGGATGACCAATTTGCATCAGCTGATTGCCCAAAGCCTGCTGTTTTTGAATGTGTCGGTTGTTTATTAAGGGTAGGAAATAGTAAGAGACAGTCATTGACTATTAATTGGAGAATAAAGAGATGAATGATTTTTTTGCAAAAACCGTATTAGCGACAGGTATTTCTGCCGCTATGGTTTTGGTGGCTGGCTGTAATGACGACGATAACAATACATCAGACAGCTTATCCACGTTTGCCCCAACCTCGCTTACCATCGCTCATATTAACGATCATCATTCTCACCTAGAGTCAGAAGGTGAGCAAAGTTTTTTTTTAGATGGGGTTGCTTATCGTGCTGAACGCGGTGGATTTGCCCGGCTAAAGACGGCTTTTGATGATTTTGAGTCCATTTATAGTGATAAAAACTTTTTAAAGTTGCATGCAGGCGATGCCATTACCGGCACACGTTATTTTAGTTTTTATAAAGGCGCGGCTGATGCAGACATGATGAATACGATCTGCTTTGATGCTTTTGCTTTAGGTAATCATGAATTTGACGAGAGCGATGAGGGGCTCAAGCGTTTTTTAGACAGACTACACGGAACAGAGGGTAACCCTGATGGGTGCAAAACGCCAGTGTTGAGCGCCAATGTAAAGCCAGCAGTTGGTACCCCATTGGCAATGAGCCAAGTGGATGACTATATTCAGCCTTATACCATCAAGACCACAAAAGAGGGGGTGCAGGTTGGGATTATCGGTATCGATATCAAAGGAAAAACCCAAAATTCATCGCGGCCCTTGTCTACAACAGAATTTTTGGATGAAACAACCACTGCCCAAAACTACATCAATGAGTTAAAAAATAAAGGTATTGAGCATATTGTATTGCTCACGCATTATACTTATGAAAACGATAAGAAATTGGCCACCACGCTCTCAGGTGTCGATGTCATTATTGGGGGTGACTCACATACCTTGCTGGGTGATTTTACCCGCTATGGCAAGACGGCGGATGACACTTTTGGTGCACAAGGAAGCTACCCGACAGTACTAAAAAATAAGGACGGTAAGACGGTTTGTGTGGGTCAAGCATGGGAATACACTAAGGCGATTGGGCTTATGGACATTGGCTTCGACAAACACGGTGATGTGACAAATTGTAGCGGGTCGGCTGTTATTCCTGTGTCACAAAAATTTGAGACGTATGATGAAACTACTGCGGCCTTTCACGCGCTAAGTGATGAGGGAAATCAGCTTGTATTACAAAAACTATTGGCAGGTAAGTCTGACTTACTCAGTAAAGATTTAATCATTCCTTATATGGAAGATCCCAAATCTGCGGCAGTACTGCGCAGCTATACTGATTTGCTAGATGATAATTTGTCTAAAAATCTTGGACGTGCCGCGGAGTCGTTATGCTTGGTGCGTGTGCCTGGCACCACGCGCGCGCAAGACATTGCAGGGTGTGAAAATACAGCAAGTTCGGCTCGGGGTAGTGATATTGCACAAATAGTTGCCAGCGCCTTTTTAGATGGTGCATTACGTGCAGACTTCGCTTTACAAAATGCAGGCGGTGTGCGCACCACTATCGAGGCTGGCGACATAAGCTATAATGACGCTTATACGCTGCTGCCATTCGGTAATACTTTGGTCAATCTGGATATCTCAGGTAAACAAGTCATCGACACGTTAGAAGATGCTATCGCCAATCATAAGGATAATGAAGGTTCGTCAGGATCGCATCCCTATGCTGCTGGTTTACGCTGGGATTTAGATATGACGCAAGCCAAAGGCAGGCGTGTAAAAGCGGTCGAGGTACGTGACCGTACAACTGGTATTTGGTCGCCAATTGATCTAAACCAAGTCTATACTATGGTGACCAATGATTATATTGCTGAAGGGCGTGATGGTTATACGACGCTGGGTCCGATTTTTGCTGATAAAACCAAGGTAGAAGATACCAAGCTGCTCTATACTCAGTCGTTTATCGATTACGTCGAAAAAGTAGGCGTCATCGAGCGTCCAGAACGAAGTGAGTATTCTCATAAAACGGTGATTACGACAGAAGGTAACTTGCTTGACCCGTAACGTTGGGCATGCTTTCTTGTGCATTGATTGAGCGCTAACAATTTGAGAAAGACCCTCATACATTCTGAGGGTCCTTTTGGTGTCACGGGCGTGACTCTGATTTGAGTTGAGATAACAGTTTAGGTATCATAAAACCTATAGCAATATATAGGTTTAGCCCTCACCGCCGCGCTCAGTTTTTTACCAAGTATTGACATGGGCAAGATAGCTGCTTGATACTATGACCGTCCCGTAAGAAAAAAACAATGAACTTAGGGGCAAAGTTCACGTAGTCTTAGTGGTCCATGCTGCAAGGAATTGTTATCGTTATGCTATCTACCACCCCCAATGGTAACGGCTATCAGCCCACATCAGAACAGCTGCAAGTGCTACAAACGGCCAGTGAGTTTGCTTATCAAATTTGGCAAAGTCGCACGGGCGCCTGTCAGACGTTTTTACGCAGCTATCCTTTAGAGACAACCTTAACACGCCAACAGATTGATGACCTGATACAAGATTATATCTTAGATGAAAACTACCAGCTCGCTCATGAAGCTAAAGTCATGAGTGGCTTGCGCAATTTGCGTATGCTAATGATGATGCGCTGGATTTGGCAAGATGCACTAGGCATGATTGCCCTAGAGCAATTGACTGATGAGCTGTCTGAATTCGCTGATGGCTGTATTTTATTTGCGAAAGACTATACTTATCAGCAGCTGGTGACTAAATATGGTCAGCCAACCTTTATTAATGCTCAAGGCAATGTGCAAGTCGATGATATGGCGATTATGGCGATGGGTAAGCTTGGCGCTCATGAGCTGAATTTATCGAGTGATATCGACCTTATTTTTATCCATCAGGCCCGCGGTGAAACCGACGGCGATAAAGCCAAAGACGCTCGCAGTATTGATAATAAGCGTTTTATGACTCGCCTCGGTCAAGGTATTATCAAGCTGCTCGATAACAATACGGCTGATGGTTTTGTATTTCGGGTGGATATGCGCCTGCGCCCATGGGGTGATGGCAGTGATTTGGCCATTCATCTGTCAGCATTACAGAAGTATTTTTCTCAGCATGGGCGAGCATGGGAGCGATTTGCTTGGCTAAAAGCTCGCGTGGTTGGACACATAGACCAGCCATTCTATGATGATATTCAAGCGCTGATCAAACCGTTTGTTTTTCGTTATTACGTCGATTACAGCGCTTTTTCGGCACTCAGAGAAATGAAGTCTCTGATTCAAAATCAAGTCGCGCAGCGTGAAGATTTGGATAATATCAAGCTTGGCGCTGGTGGTATTCGAGATATTGAGTTTATTGTCCAAGCCTTCCAACTGATTTATGGCGGACGACATCCACAGCTACAGGTAAAGTCTTGTTTAAAAGCAATGCAAGCGCTGTGTGAGCTCAAGTATTTAGAGCAGACCATATATCAAGAACTGCAAAGCGCTTATCGATTTTTACGCCGGCTTGAGCATGGTATTCAAGCGATTAATGACCAACAGACTCAGCGCCTTCCTCATGATGTGCATTGGCAGCACAATCTTGCGCTCACCCTTGGGTTTGAAGACTGGGATGGATTGCTAAATACACTCAATAATCATCGATGTCATGTCAATGTGCCGTTTGAGCGTATGGTTACGGAAAGGCAAGTACCAACTCACGATGATGAGCTAGAACCTGCTAATTTGGATGAGCAAGTTGCCCGTCTAAATGACGTGTTGACGCAAGAGAACCACACTAAATTGCAAAATTTTTGGCAATCGAAAATGGTTGCTAATTTAAGTGATGAAGCGCGTGAACGTTTAGATGACGCGTATCCGGTGATAGTGCATGCGCTACTGGCACATCAAGATCAACAGCAATTGGCCAACACCGCGTTGCCTCGCTTGATTGCCTTGCTTGAAGCGATTTGTCGTCGTTCTATTTATTTGGTTATGATTGCAGAAAATCCAAATGCCACGGTTGAGCTCATACCGATGCTGTCGGCTAGTCCTTGGATTGCCAAAGAATTGGCACAGTATCCGGTATTATTGGATACTTTTTTACAGCAGCGCTATCGGCATTTACCAGACAAGCTTGAGCTGCGTGATATCTTGCGTCAGCAGTTATTGCGGGTGGAGCCCAATGATGAAGAAAAGCTGCTTAGTGTCTTACGGTTATTTAAAAAGAACCAAATATTGGCTGTCGCCGCCAGTGATGTGTTGGCTGAACGTCCAATCATGAAAGTATCGGATTCTTTAACCTATATTGCTGAGGTGGTGCTAGAAGCGGCGCTTGAGCGTGCTTTTGCTGAAATTGTTAAACGTTATGGGTATCCTATTGGTCAAGATGGTGATCCGGTTACCGAAGCGGATTACGGCTTTGCTATCATAGGCTACGGTAAGCTTGGTGGTCTTGAGTTGTCTTATTCATCAGATTTAGATTTGGTGTTTTTGCATAAAATAAAAGAGCAGGGCATGACCACGGGTGAAAGTTCGGTCAGTGGCATGAAATTTGCGGCACGCTTGGCGCAAAAGCTCATGACCTATCTGAATACCCAAACCCGTGATGGCCGTGCTTATGAGGTGGACATGCGTCTGCGCCCCTCAGGCAACGCTGGGATGATGGTGGTGTCTTGTCATGCGTTTGAAACCTATCAGCTGGAGAAAGCTTGGTCATGGGAGCATCAAGCGCTGGTACGGGCACGGGCTATCTGCGGTGATAAACGCGTCACAGCGCGATTTTGTGATATTCGCCGTACGGTCTTAGCGTTACCGCGCACGATTGAGGAAGTACGTATCGAAGTGACGAGTATGCGCATTAAAATGCAAAAACATCTAGGAACCAGCCAATGGCAACAGCAGGCAGGCAGGTTTCATCTCAAGCAGGATGCTGGCGGCATTGTTGATATCGAGTTTTTGGCGCAATTTGCCGTATTGGCGTATTCGCACGAGCATCCAACATTGACCCAATGGAGTGATAACGTCCGTATTTTTGAAGAAATGGCGATACTAGGTATTTGGCAGGCGGAGGTTTGTCAAGATTTGACCGATGCTTATTTGCGCATCCGCGCCGCAACGCATCAATTAGCGCTATCTGAGCAGTCGCTGCTGGTTGATGAGTCGCTTTGGACCCAAACCCGCGCGCTGGTACAGGCGCAGTGGCAGCATCTGATGGGTGTGGAATCGCCAGAATAACCTTATTAAAACGATGAGGCGGGTTGCGTTCGCTCGTATATGAATAAAAGCCATGCAGTGATAAACTAAAATATTGTATTTGCCTAGCGTGCCGGTGATATAATCATTTGCGCATTATATTTGTACTTGAAAAATTTGATCTGAAAAATAGGCGCTCAGTATCCGCATAAAATTTTAATTAAAGTATCCACTTAACACTCAACAAAAAAGTTAGACATCAGCGCTAACATAAGGATTATTAAATGAATATGGCAACAGACGAAGGCAAGCTTTGGATGAATGGCACGATGATTGAACAGCCAGATGCCAAGGTTCATGTGCTTACGCATAGCCTGCATTATGGTATGGCAGTCTTTGAAGGCGTCCGTGCTTATCAAACAGCCGATAACCGTACTGCAATTTTTCGTCTAAAAGAACATACTGAGCGTCTATTGGGTTCGGCGAAGATTTTTCAGATGGAGGTGCCTTTTGATGCAGCAACACTTGAGCAAGCACACAAAGATGTGGTCAAGCAAAACAATCTAGCAGAAGCGTATATTCGCCCGCTTATTTGGGTCGGTGCCGAAAAATTAGGTCTGTCTTCACGCGATAACAGTATCAATGCCATGGTAGCTGCGTGGCATTGGGGCGCATACCTTGGTGAAGAAGGTATCAAAAATGGCATTCGTGTAAAAACGTCGTCATTCACCCATCACTTGCCAAACGTGACCATGTGTAAGGCAAAAGCCTCAAGCAACTATCCAGTATCTATCATGGCGAACCAAGAAGTGACCCGTAACGGCTATGACGAAGCCATCTTGATGGATCCACAAGGCTATGTCTGCCAAGGCGCAGGCGAAAACTTATTCTTAGTAAAAGATGGCGTGCTGCATACGCCAGACTTAGCCGGCGGGGCACTTGACGGTATCACGCGTCGTACTATCATCCAATTTGCTGATGATTTGGGCATCAAAGTCATTGAACGCCGTATTACTCGTGATGAGTTTTACTTAGCAGATGAAATATTTATGACTGGCACCGCTGCTGAAGTCACGCCTATTCGTGAATACGATGACCGTACTATTGGTAATGGTGGTCGTGGACCCTTGACGGAAAAACTGCAAACCTTGTACTTTGATGTGGTTCATGGTCGTAATGAGCAGTATATGGATTGGTTAAGCTTTATTGATTAATAACAGAGTCATTTGAACAGATTGAAGAGGCTGAACGCAATCGTTCAGCTTTTTTTATGCTAATATATTCGTCATATTATTTACCCACACGATTAAAGTGAGCAGTTCCAATGCCAATAGATTCTAAAACAACCGACAACGAAAATATCAAACAAATTATTTGTATCAAATGGGGTGCTAAGTACGGTGCTGATTATGCCAATAAACTGTACGGTATGGTCTCTCGCAATATTACCCCTCCGTTTCGTTTTGTCTGTTTTACCGATGATACAACAGACGTACGTTCAGAGATTGAGTGTCAAGAACTGCCACCTTTAGACATTACAATGCCAACCAACACAATGGGTAAATGGCCAAAGTCACGACTTTGGGGCGAGAAGCTTGGAGATTTGACTGGTAACGTCTTGTTCCTAGACTTGGATGTGATCGTGGTAGACAGCCTTGACCCTTTCTTTGAATATGGCAAGCCGGATGATACTGTTTTGTCTTACAATCCCAGCAATCCCTTAGAGCGTCTGGGGCAGACCTCATGCTTTAGATTTCAGGTAGGATCATTGACCTCGCTACAAGAAAAATTTAAGGCAGATCCACAAGGTATCGCTGATAAGTACCGTTTTGAGCAACGCTTCGTCACTCGTAATGCCCCAGGTGGCGTAAAGCTCTTTCCAAAGGCATGGGTAGCACACTTTAGGCGCAAATGCCGTCAACCATTTCCACTCAATTATTTCAAAACGCCAAAAATCCCTAAAGGAGCAAGTATCATTATATTTCCTGGTGATTTGAATCCGACTGATGCCATTAGTGGACGATACCACCCTAACGCCGCTGATAATATAAAAGATCACTTAAAAAAAATAAAAGAACCCAAAAACTTAAAAAGTCCACTACGTCATTTGCGTCATTTTATCTTGCCAGTAAACTGGGTAGAAAAATACTGGAAGGAATAAATATAAATATATAGCTAAGCGGCGGTATTTCAAAAAGTATGTTTAGTAAGTAAAGAAAGGATGACAGCCGCAGCAAGACGATATATTTGAGGTTATGAAGACACAAATGAATATTAATTGCCCCGACTGTCGCAGTTCCAGTTTGAAGAAGAATGGTATAAAAAGTTATGGTAAGCAAAACTACCAATGAGATTGTCGCCCATGCTTGGGGAAAGTGTGACTTAAGAACCCCTAAAAAGCTGCGAGTTCAACTTAAAAATCTCAAGGTTTGCTATGGCTCAATCAGCATGGATCACTAGAATAGCTTTAAAACTGCATTTAAAGCAGACTCTAAACAGATTGGTGAAAGGTATACCTTTGGTATTGAAGGCATTAACTGCCATTTAAGACACCGATTGAAACGAGATTTTAGAAAGACCTGTATTTTTTCTAAGAAACTCGACAATCACTTTAAGACGTTCAATCTGGTGTTCTTTTATATCACTTGTGGCTATGTCTAGTGCCAGTATCCTTTTATATACACCACTGAATATTCATTAATCGCTTCCAAATAAGTCTCGAGTAAACACTTTATGAGAGACGTCTTGTATATCGACAGACAAACGGTTGGCTACGATAACATCACTCATTGATTTAAATACTTCTAGATCTTGAATCACACGTGAGTTAAAAAACTCATCTTCTTTTAGCGCAGGTTCATAGACAATAACCTCAATACCTTTTGCTTTGATACGCTTCATGATGCCTTGGATAGCAGAGGCTCTAAAGTTATCTGAACCATTTTTCATAACCAGTCGATGCATACCCACTATTTTTGGTTTTCTTTCGATGATTTTATCAGCAATAAAGTCTTTACGAGTTCTGTTAGAATCGACAATGGCTCTAATAAGGTTGCTTGGTACCTCATCATAATTTGCTAGCAGTTGTTTGGTATCTTTAGGTAAGCAGTAGCCCCCATAGCCAAATGATGGGTTGTTATAATGAGTACCGATACGCGGATCTAAACCAACACCTTCAATGATTTGTTTGGTTTTGAGTCCAAATGTCTGCGCATAAGTATCTAGCTCATTAAAATACGCCACCCGCATCGCTAGATAGGTATTTGAGAATAATTTAATGGCTTCGGCTTCTGTAGGATCTGTAAAAAGCTGAGGGACATCCTTTTTTATAGCGCCTTCAAGTAATAAATCCGCAAATAATTGAGCGCGTTCGGACTGCTCACCTACTATTATTCTCGAAGGATAGAGATTGTCATATAACGCTTTGCCTTCCCGTAGAAACTCAGGAGAAAAAATAATATTATCAGTTGAGTACTGTTTCCTGATTTCCACAGTATATCCAACGGGCACCGTTGATTTTATAATTATCACGGCTTTCTGATTCACTGAGAGTACTTGTTCAATAACGTTTTCTACACTTTCAGTATTAAAGTAGTTGGTTTTTGAATCGTAATCGGTAGGGGTTGCGATAATGACAAAATCAGCGCTTTCATAAGCAGCTTTAGCCTCTAGCGTTGCTGTGAAGTTAAGTTCTTTGTTCAATAAGAAATCCTCAATATCCTTGTCTTTGATAGGGGACTTTTTAGAATTGAGTAAGGCAATCTTTTCTGGAATAACATCGACAGCAACGACTTCATGGTGCTGAGCAAGCAACATGGCGTTTGATAAGCCGACGTAGCCTGTGCCTGCTACTGCTATTTTCATAAATTGAGTCCAAAAATTTGATGTAATTAATCCACTATAATACGAATACAAGAAGCCTGACGAGGTATGCTTTAATATGAACTGAAGGTGTGCTTTGTCTATTAATCTAAGTCTGGTTTTATGGCCTTACATTTGACAATAAAGATGACGGCAGATGTGCTGAAAGTTTTTGAGTCATAGCGTTGCTGGCTTTTTGATACGAGTTCGAATCCAGTAGATCTAAACTTCGTATACATCCATATTTTATTGAGTCTTCTTGCAAACTGGCTAAAAAATTCTTGACACCACTTTCTTTTTTTAAATAGTTGATAGATATCGGAGGTTCCAGACAAGCTTCATTTTTTTGAATATTTAGAGGGTTCATTAAGGTAATAGGGTTTACCTGAGCAATATTTCTAATATACCTCATTTGATAAAACATAAGCTTAACAGAATAAAAAATAGATACCAGTTTTTAAAGTGGCCTTGAGTAAAATTGGAGTTATGGAGTGATATGGATAAATTCGCACATATATTATGAATGTTGTATCATAAGCGTGGTTTCTGTTTCAGCTATTGCTCTGAGCAATCTTTGCTAAACACGCGCATTGTAATCGTTTACGAGGCTGATTACTAATAGAGACAGGTCTAAAAAATTAACTCCATAGTCAACAGCAATGTTACTACTGGTCTATAAAAAACATCAAGTTAACGGTGAAATAATTGAGAGTATTACATTTTGTAACGGGTGGTTTTTCAGGGGCGACCAAAGTTGCTGTGGATCTAATAGCTGCCCATAATCAAATCGAAGCGAATGAGAGCTTGTTGGTGTTACGCTGTAAAAAAACAACCACAACCGAAAAACTCGAAGAACTAGAACGCAAAAAAATAAATTATCAGGTAATAACCGGTATAACACATCTTGCAACTATCTATCAGCTGAAAAAATTATGCGATCAATGGCAACCTGATATCCTAGTCACTCATGGGTTTCCAGAGCATCTTTTAGGCAGGCACGCTGGGTTGTTGGCTAAAGTTCCTCATTTAATACAGGTAGAGCATAATTCTAAAGAACGTTATACACCGTGGAAGCTTTATCAAACACGTAAGCTAAGTAAGTCTACAGACAGAGTTATTGCTGTTTCAGAAGGTGTCGCGAAGGTTTTATCTAAGCAGGGTCTTAAAGCGCCTATTCAAACCATTCCAAATGGTATTGATACCACTCTATTTGGCGGTTCAAACCTGCTACCTATAAATAAAAGGCCGCAAGACCTAATTATGATAGGTAGATATGCTAAAAGTAAAGATCATGTTACTTTGATTAAAGCGTTAGATCAGCTTAAACAAAAAGGCATCAGACCCAATCTTACTCTAGTAGGTAGTGGCCGTAAGCGGTATAAAAAAGAAGTGCATGAACTGGTAAGACGTTACGAATTACAAAATCAAGTGGATTTTATTGAGTACAGCAGTGAGGTCGATAAACTACTGTTACAACATAAAGTTTTTGTGATGTCTAGCAGGTTTGAGGGGCTAAACCTAGCTGTCTTGGAAGCGATGGCAAGCGGTTGTGTGGTTGTTGGGAGCCGAGCTGTTGGTGTTGAAGAGTTAATCGAAGATAGTGAAGATGGTTTCTTATTCCCCATTGGAGATGCTGTAGAGCTAGCAAGTATTATTGATACCATTTTATCTGCACCATTGGCCTATCAAAAACTTGCAGTAGCTGCCAGAAAAAAATCGCTAAGTCACTATGATAAAAAACAAGTAACTCAAGCATATTATAAATTATTTCAGAACTTATTAACCAATAGTTAGTAATCAAATAGTTTTCTAATACGGACTCAATATGAAAAAAGAAGACATAACGATTAGTATTTTGATACCTGTTTATAATGTAGAAGAGTATGTAGAGGATTGTATAGAGTCAATACTTGCCCAAATCGATACCAGAGCATCAATCTTAATTATGAATGATGCTGCTACAGACAATAGTGCAATGATCTTAGAGCGCTATAAGAGTCATCCTAAAATAGAAGTTTTTAATGCACCTCATAATAGAGGCTTGTCAGCAACGCGTAATGCTCTCTTTGATATTGCTCAAACGGAGTATGTATGGTTCATTGATTCAGACGATTTGCTGTATGAAAACGCTTATTCATCAGTAATGCATCAGTTAGAAAAACTGAATTCGGATATTTTGTGTGCTGATTATGTGTCGTTACGAGGCAAAAAAGAGGTAAGAAAAAAAGCTTTTATAGGCAAGGCTAATAAAAATTATACCAATAAGAGAAATAGCTTTTTAGATAATATTATTAAAAATAACAGCAACCACGTTTGGAGTAAAGTTTTTAGAAGAAAAATTATACAAGATATAAGATTTAAAGAAGGTCTAAATTTTGAAGATATTTTATTCATAACAGATGTTTCACTGATTGATTTTAAATATAGCTATCTTGAAAAACCGGTTATTAAATACCGAGAACGTGAAGGATCTATTATAAAAAATCTTAATGAAAAATATGTAGATGATTATTTGACTGCTTTTACTTATCGATTGGATAATTATAAAATAGTTGATCGTCAAGATGGTTATAGTTATTTAATTTATAAGGTTTATAAGCGTTATATAGGATTGTTAGAAAAAATAGATAGGAACAACAAGAAAGAGCTATTAAAATATACTTATGATAAATACGATAAATATTTTTCCGATCTTTATTCAGATGTAATTGTAGATATGCCATTACATAAAAAAATAATACTTAGTATTAAAAAATTAAAAATTAAAAATATTTTAAAAATAACAGGAATATAAAAATGGAAAAAATATTTCACGTTGTTAGTAAGAAGCCTTTTAAGATATTTTATAATGGTCTTGTACCTAGAAGTAAACGAAAAGAATGGGGGTTTCGTTATTCTGAAATTCCTATACAAACTGAAGTAGCGATATATTGGCGCCGTATCATAAATGCCTATTTCAAAGGCGAAATTAAAAAATACGATATTCGCCCCAAGAAAGACTTACAAAACAAAAAGATTATATGGCAGTACTGGGCCCAAGGAATAGAAAATGCTAAAGATACTGCCAAACTTTGTTTTGCTTCTGTAGACAAATATAAAGGCGACTACGAAGTTATACGTATCACAGATGACAATATAGATGAGTATCTGGAGTTACCAGAGTTTGTAAAAGAAAAAAGGATTAACCCTGATTTTCGTGCTGTGTTTTTTTCTGACGTGTTAAGACTCGCTCTAATCAATGTTTACGGGGGGGTATGGTTAGATGCATCAATACTGCTAACGGCTGAAATTCCTAATGAGTACGAAGATTATGAGTTTTTTATGTTTTCAAGAGATTCTGACTCTATAAATAAGCACTGGGGTAAAGGCGACCAGCATTTTTATTTTAGCTGGCGAGAGGAGTTCAAAGTTAAACATCTGAATAGTATTATTTATGGTCATAAAAAAAGTGAGCTATCTTCTGTTTTACTAGATCTATTGCTATATTTTTGGGAAAATGAGGAGATTATTCCACATTACTTTTTCTTTCAAATAATGACAAATGAACTAAAAGCGATGAACGTAGTTGAATTTAATTTTCCAGTAGCAGATGATACGCTGCCACATTTATTACAAACTAAAATGAATAAAAAATTTAATGAAAAAAATTATCAATATATTGTAAAACATGCATCTTTACATAAGCTTAGCTTACATGAAGAGCTTAAAGAAAAAGATTTTTTTGGTAATCTCACTTACTATGGTTTCTTTAAGAAAGAAATGTACACTTAAAAAATATTCGATATTAGACCTCTTACAAAAGTAGCCTCATAATTTAGAATAACCGCATCACTTTCAATCAGATAATTGTCATGCCCGATATAAACAAACTACTTGCGCAAAACGACGCAGTTTAAGCGCTACACTGGTATTCATACAACCACCTTTAACGCCATGTTAGAAGCTATGCAAAAATATGAAGCAGCCAAGACCGAATCAGGTCGTCCAAGCGAGCTTAGAGGCGCAGATACTGCTAGCAATGACCTATTGGTGTGAATATCGAACGCTTTATCATATTGGTATTGACTTTGGCATTTATGAATCTTCTGCCAGTCATATCGTCCATGAAGTAGAATATGTTCTTATTAAATCCGGTCAGTTTGACTTACCTAAAAAACTGCCTCGAGGCAATGTCGATGATATTAACTGGTCAGCGGTCATCATCGATGCCATTGAAGCCCCAGTTGAGCGTCCAAAAAAACCAAAGCGACTACTACAGCGGAAAAAGAAAACAACCCACCTTAAAAGTGCAAGTTATCGTGCATTGGCAGACGGGTCTGATACTCGACGTACAAACGACCAAAGGGTCTGTGCATGACTTTAAGCTTTATAAAAAAACCTGTCCTGGCTGGCTACCTGTAAATGCCAGCTACCAAGCAGACAGTGGCTATCAAGGTATCGCCAAGCTTCATGATCAAACCTCTATACCTTTTAAAAAACCAAAAGGCAGTGAGTTATTAGACTGCTGTAAACAAGTGAATTAGTATTTAGCCAAGTGTCGTATTGTGGTTGAGCACAAAATAGATCTGGTTAAGCTGTTCAAAATCGTTGCTGAACGTTACCGCAATCGTGGTCAGCGTTATGATTTGAGAATAAAGCTGTTCGCAGGGTTGGTTAATTTCGAGCTCAATCTATGACTTTTGCAAGAGGTCTATTATTATTGCCCGTAACATGTAGCAAAGAGTCTTGTTTAACATAACTAGACTCTTTGCCACTGTTAACAGTAGATTTAATAATTTACTAAGTGCTTCTTCACTAATAAATTATTCAGTATCATAAATTTACACCTGCATATAGTCACTAGATTTACAAAACAACATTAAAAAATCTATGAACAAACCCATTATTTTACTGATATTAAAAGCACTTGAAGGGCGCGGTGCGGAACGTATGGTCACTACCTTGGCAGCAGCTTACCTAGAGATAGAGTATAGCGTTCATGTTCTCTGTCTAGAGAGTACCAGGGATATGCGCCTAGATTCTCGCGTACATTATCACGTCGTGGCTTATAATCAGCCTTTACTTGAGACAGAAATTGAGCAAGCCGCTGCTTATAAAAAGGTTGCCGCCCGTATTGATGATTATGTGCTGAGTCATGTAGGAGCGCCTGAATTAATCTTAGCTAACATTTACAAGGTTAATTGGATTATGGCTTATAGCAATCTACCAAATATAGTTAACGTATTGCATACGGCAGTGTCCAGACAGTTTCAAGAAAAGCTAGCAACCATGCCTGCTCAAACCATGGCTCATTTAAAAATGGTCTATGGCGCTCATCCGTGTAGCTGTGTCAGTGATGGTGCACGACAGGATTTATTGGCATTAATAGGCAATGTGAATAAGACGACGACGATTTATAATCCATGCGATGTCAGTCAAATTCAACAGTTAGCCAATGAGCCTTTTTCTATTCAAAGGTTTGGCTTGAATGATAAAGGTTATATCATTCATGTTGCTTCCTTTGACGCCATGAAAGGTCATCGCGAGTTATTGCAAGCGTATGCCAAAACAGAGCGCAAGTTACCATTAGTTTTGGTCGGTAAAGGTCGACTTGAAGATGAAATAAAACAGTTGGCGATTGAGTTAAGAATTGAGCATAAAGTGTACTTTGTCGGCTTTTATGCCAATCCTTATCCGTTAATTGCTAACGCTGCACTGCTCGTCATGACATCTAAGTATGAGGGTTTTGGTTATGTTATTGTCGAGGCACAAGCGTTGGGCGTGCCGGTGATTAGTACGGATTGCCCCTTTGGTCCAAAAGAGTTGTTACCTCAGAAAAACCTAATTGCCGTCGGTGATATCCAAGGCTTGGCAGCCCTTATAAATAAGGCGCTGGATAATACTGAACCGTTTATAACGCCGTTAAACCAGCAGCTATTACCAACACAGATTGCACAGCAGTATTTAGATTTTATGTTATTAACAAAAAAACTAGTAAACGATAGTTAGTGAAAAAATTAAGAAAAAACAGTATGGATAAGGATGTTAGTTAAAGTTAAACAGTGATTGAGAAATCGGAGAGTGGTTGACAATATTCACGCCAAGCTGCTGATAGGTTTTAGCCAATAAATTAAACGAGGGCACAATGGTATTAGTCATGACATTGTTCAGAGTAGTGGGTGCACTACGTTCATTGTTTTCATAAAACCGTGGCTTGTCATTATTGAGCAAATCAATACCGTATAAGTGCAAAGTGCCTGCATCACGAGAGAACGCCAGTTGCGTGGCTACATAAGCTACTGTTCCAGCTTCTACAAAGCCGTGAGTGATATCTAAAGAAAGTCCAATAGGTGCTGGCTGATGATGGCTCTCGATAACGAATTTAGGATGTGGAGCAAATGCTAATAGCGGTGTTTTTCTATTGAGCGCTTGGTATTGTGAGTCTTCTTTTAATAGTAAGTGACTAAATTCTGAATTATTTCCTTTAACGCCCCATGGTCTGTCGACAGGATAGATAATACGCATCTTATGATGATATTTTTTTATGATTTCAGGATGGGCACTGACCAATGCTTCTAATACCGCCAAGGTGGCATATAGAGGCTGACCGGTATAGTATTTATTTAATATATCGGGCTGATGGAAGATAAAACGTGCATCACTAATGACATAACCGACGACATTGGTAAATGTATGCTGAGCCGTGAGACTAATACTACCGTTAATAAAAATCGTGGCTGTATCTAATAAAGCTGTAAAATCTACGTCAGCAATGGAGGGACCCGAAGCAATGACATTCACCGCTTGCCGGTCAAGGTTTTGTTGGATTTCTTGCGCGTCAAATGCGTAAATAGAGAAAGGCTGATTACCAACCTCAAACTCAATCATAGGAGGTAATCCCAATTTCAACTCCAGATATTTTAAAGTAATGATGGTTTGATAACTAAATTATACCCAATATTCTTTGAGCCAAGGGCTTGGTTTGACATGACGATACCATTTACCGCCACCCCCTGCTATCGCGTCTGGCGGATTAATCTCACCATGAAAGATAACGATTTTTGCACCCTCTGGCAAAGTAGGCGTGCGCACTAGATTAAAGGGAATGGGCGCGATACATTGGTATTTGAAGCTAACGCACCACGTTTTATCCCAATACTCTAAGTGATGATACTCACGCAAGTAATTCGATAAATATGCTTGCTCGTGACGCACTTGAGTACGAATCGTTTCAAAGTTTCGTTCAAAGTTTGCCAGCAAATCAGGATAAGTATTCATACCGATATTGAAGCGGTATACCGAGCTATTGCCAATCATACGCCACGGTTTTTTCCAGTCACGAATGATGACGACACTGTCTTCATGCTCAGCTTCATAAGTAAAAAAGCCATCGATATTGTCAACGATCACGATATCAATATCTAAAAATAACGCCACGCCTTTGAGATCATAAAGCTCAGGCTTAAAGGTCGTGAGCTTTTTCCAGCCACGCTCAGGTCCTGCAGGTAGATTGAGCTCAGGGATAGGGTGGCAGATAACAGCAGGGTCAATACCAGTACTGTCATCGGTTAAGCAGACCATCTGAAAATCTAAAGTCAGATTACGACGCACCATGTTATAGAGGCGGTTGACATATTCAGCACCATATTTATTACCCCATTTCATACAAATGATATAACGCTGATCAGAATTTTCACTGTCTGTTTGCGTTTGCTTGGTTGGTAAATTTTGATTCACGTCAGTTGCCATAGTACACTCATATTTATATAAATAAGGGACTAACTCTTAAAAATTGATAAAGAATAATAGAATTGCGAGTCTATCAGTAGCGTACGAATCTCACTGTAGCGATTTTACTTACTATCGACACTAGCGTGATAGGTACGAATCAATGCTGCTAAATCAGCGTCATCAACGCTATAAGGGTTATTTATCGTAGGGATAAGCTTAAAGCGTCGATAACCCCACATGTAATGACTATAGTTATCTTCGATCATACGTTGCATTGCTAGATTGAGCGCATAAGCGGCCGTTTCAGCATTGCGATCATATAAGGCTGGGTCATCGAGTTTATAGCAATAAATATCAAAGCCATGCCCGTCGTCGCGGCGAATACATGCCAATCCGACCAATGCACATTTTGTTTTGCTAGCAAGTTTGGAGGCGAGGGTACTGGTCAACGTTTCAATGCCAAAAAAAGGTACGACGACACCGCCTGATGGATCGGGGACATGGTCAGGCAGTACAATGCTAAAACCCCCTTGTTTTAGGGTTTTAAATATCGCCTTTACACCGCTACCATCCGTCGGTACTAATGTCGCATTGAGGCGGGCACGACCTTGCAATATAAAATCATTGGCCATCATACTTTTGACAGGTTTATACATGATGGTTGGCGAGCCAAATTGATTGAGCCAAGCATTCATCATCTCCCACGTACCCAAATGCGGTACGATTGCGAGCATGCCGTTAGGACTAGCAAGTCCATCAAGCAAAATGTCTTTATTATGGACGTCACAAATTTGAGCAATACTCCAATCAGGTGGCATCGCCCAGCTTTTTATCGACTCAATACTGGTTAAGCATTGATGATAGATAATCTCTTTGGTTAACGCTTGTTTTTGCAGGTGAGATAACCTAGGCGCAATCAGTGCCATGTTGATTTTAACCGTGCGCATAATACTAGCGCTTGGCATCCTTAAGATTATCCACGCAACAAAACGTGCCAGCATCTGCAAGACAGACAGTGGCACGAATTTAAAAATATGATACGGATTCATAACCATTCACATGGAGATGAATCAGGTAACAGGCACTGTAAAAAATAGCGTCGCATGATCAGACTATTTATTCAGCAGACTTACTGGTGTCAGCTTGTACTTTTTCGCGGACACGGATACCAAGCTCACGTAGCTGCTTGGTATTTACCTCAGCCGGTGCTTGCGTCAATGGACATTCAGCAGTTTTGGTTTTTGGGAAGGCAATCACGTCACGGATAGAGCTTGCGCCTACCATAAGCATGATTAAGCGATCCAAACCAAAGGCTAAACCACCATGCGGCGGCGCGCCAAATTTTAACGCGTCAAGCAAGAAGCCAAATTTGTTTTCTGCTTCCTGATCATCAATACCCAATGCTTCAAATACGGCTGTTTGCATCTCAAGCGTATTGATACGTAAGCTACCACCGCCCACTTCAGTGCCATTTAATACCATGTCGTAAGCAATAGATAGAGCAGATTCTGGGTTGTTTTTCAGCTCATCGACTGAGCCTTTTGGCTTAGTAAACGGATGGTGCATTGAGGTCCAGCGACCATCTTCAGTTTCTTCAAACATCGGGAAGTCAGTTACCCAAAGTGGTGCCCACTCACAAGTGGTCATTTCTAAATCTAAACCAATCTTTTGACGTAGTGCGCCGATGGCATCATTGACCACACTGGCTTTATCCGCACCAAAGAAAATAATATCGTTGCTTTCTGCCCCAGTACGCTCAATTAAGCTGACCAACACATCATCAGTCATATTCTTGATAATAGGAGACTGTAGACCAGATTCTTTATTCACGCCGTTATTGATGTTAGCTGCGTCATTGACTTTGATGTAAGCCAAGCCGCGCGCACCATAGATACCAACGAACTTAGTATACGCATCAATTTGCTTACGGCTTAATGAGGCGCCGCCTGGTATGCGTAGGGCAGCAACGCGACCTTTAGGATCGTTGGCAGGACCGGCGAATACTTTAAAATCAACGTCTTTCATCAAGTCTGCAACGTCGACCAATTTTAATGGAATACGTAAATCAGGCTTATCTGACGCATAATCACGCATCGCTTCGGCATAAGTCATACGCGGGAATTGTTCAAATTCAACGTCCATCATGCTTTTGAATACATGCTTAATCAGACCTTCGTTGATATTCATGATTTCTTCTTCATTTAAGAAAGAAGTCTCAATATCGACTTGGGTAAATTCAGGCTGACGATCAGCACGTAAGTCTTCATCACGGAAGCATTTAGCGATTTGATAATAGCGATCGAAACCTGCCACCATCAATAATTGCTTAAATAGTTGTGGCGACTGTGGCAAGGCAAAGAAGTTACCCGGACGTGTACGAGAAGGCACCAGATAATCACGCGCGCCTTCTGGCGTTGCACGAGTCAAGATAGGGGTTTCTACGTCTAAAAAGCCATGGTCATCTAAATAACGACGAATCGCTGAGGTGGCTTTGGCGCGGAAAACCATGCGATCTTGCATTTGTGGACGGCGCATATCAAGGTAGCGATATTTGAGACGCAGATCTTCTGATACTGTGCTTTTCTCATCATTTAATGGGAACGGCGGCGTTTCAGACTTTGCCAGCACTTCTATTTCTTTAGCCAACAGCTCAATCTGACCACTGGTCATATTATTGTTTTCAGTGCCCGCGTAGCGTTGACGGACGCGACCGGTGATTTTTAGTACATATTCAGGACGTACGGCATCAGCAGTAGCAAAGGCTTCTGGCGTATCAGGATCGACAACGACCTGCAAGATACCAGCGCGGTCACGCATGTCTAAGAAAATCACGCCACCGTGATCGCGACGACGATGTACCCAGCCTACGACACTAATGGTTTGCTCAATGAAGCTTTCGGTTACGGCTCCGCAATATTCGTCTCGGTATTCGCTATGCGTCATAATGCTTTGCGTCATAATAAGGTTATCCAGTTGTCAGCCCAATTCGAAATACAATAATGCAGCCATCGTTGCGCTTCTTTTAGCCAAATCAGTTATTCGCTAAAAGAAGCGCAAACAACGCGATTAAGACAAATAGTCCTCACGTTGGCTACAGAAAATTTGATGTAAAGGCATATTATGCCTAATCTGCCTTTGTTATACAACTGAATCAGTCCAATCAAAGCTCAGTGAAGATGAGCATAAGCCGTATTTATGCCGTAACAATTGCATTAGGTTAAATATTGTTCCTTTGCTTGAAAAGTTAAGCGAGCGTGCACATATCATCCTAACTTATAAAATCATACCAAGACTGTCTTAATCATTTAAGGAATTGTATTCATGCTTTTTTATCCCTCTAAAAACCCTGTTGAGCTAAGAGTTATCCATCTGAATAAAAACCAAGAGCAACGCCGTGAAGATCTGATGGAAGCGACCCAAGGTAAAGCTGCCCTAAAACAATTCAGAAAAACGCTGGCTAAAAAAGCCAAGCAAGCCCTAAAAACGAAAAGCAAAAATAAGAAAAAACCTAGCGATAGCACGCAACAAGTTTTTGTACTCGACTTTGATGGCGATATCAAAGCAACTGCTGTCAAAAATCTGCGTGAAGAGATTAGCACGCTTATTAGTACGGCGAATAAAGGCGATGAAGTTGTGGTACGTCTGGAATCAGGCGGCGGTTTGGTCCATAGCTATGGACTGGCAGCGGCGCAGTTGGCACGTTTAAAAGATGCTGGTCTTAGATTAACCGTCTGTGTCGATAAAGTCGCAGCCAGTGGCGGCTATATGATGGCTTGTGTGGCGGATAATATTGTGGCGGCACCATTTGCCATTATCGGTTCAATTGGGGTGGTATCACAATTGCCCAATTTCCATAAATGGCTCAAAAATCATGATGTCGATTATGAGATGTTCACCGCTGGTGACTACAAACGTACTGTGACCGTATTTGGTGAAAATGACGACGAAGATCGTGCCAAATATCAAGAAGAGCTAGAGCAAACGCACGAGTTGTTTAAGCACTTTGTCAATCGTTATCGCGGTATGCTGGATGTGGATAAAGTCGCGACAGGCGAGCATTGGTATGGTGAAGATGCGCTGCATTTGAACTTGGTGGACAAATTACAAACATCAGACAGTTATCTGTTGGAGCGTATGAAAGACAATGAAGTGTATGCACTGCATTCACGCCAAAAGCCAACAATTGCAGAAAAGTTAGGTCTGTCACAAGCGGCAGAAGCAACACTTAGCATGGCAATTGATAAATTACCAGATGCCTTGGCACGTTTTGATTTCAACAGTCGTTTAAATATTTTAAAGTAGCTTTCTAGGTCAGTCCTTTAAAGAGGTTATCTTAAAGTAACTGTCTTAAAGTAATTGTCTGAAAGTAACTATTTTAAAGTGATTGCATTATAGTAACTATAAAATAGTAACTACAAAAACCATAGTGCTATTAGAGAGAAATACTTTAGGGTTTTGACTGTAATTTATACATTGTTTGTGTTTTGTAAAGGGCGTGTCCTAGCGGGTCGCGCCTTTTTGCTGTTTAAAAATAATCGCTGTGTTATAAATGGTGGACACAGAAAATAGTCTACGTACGTACACTACAAAAATGTCATTAAGTTTTTAATCAAAGCTTGATGAAAATAGTCAATAAAGAAAAGGATGTCAGCTATGTCTAACAATACATTGATGTTTACGGCAACAGAACATGGTCAAGCCATGCATGCCCAAGTCAAAGCATTTATCGAAACCCATATTGAGCCGATCGAAGCGCAGTTTTGGGCAGATTGTCATCAGCAAAACCCTGATGGTAATTGGAAAAATTGGCAGTGGCCAGAAAAGTACGAAAGCTTACGTAAGCAAGCGCGTGAAGCCGGTTTATGGAATCTGTTTCTTCCGGATGATACGCTAGGTGCTGGGCTTTCGGTCACTGATTATGCACCGATTGCAGAGCTGACTGGTCGCAGTTTACTGGCGCCTTATGTCTTTAACTGCAATGCCCCTGATAGCGGCAATATGGAGCTGTTATGGCGCTATGGCACACAAGAGCAGCAAGACAAGTGGCTCACGCCAATCTTGGAAGGTAAAACGCGTTCGGTGTTTTGTATGACTGAACCAGATGTTGCATCCAGTGATGCAACCAATATGCAAGCCACAGCTGTTGTCGATAGTGATGAGATTATTATCAATGGTAGTAAATGGTGGTCATCTGGTCTTGGCGACCCTGCGGTCGATATTTTGATTGTCATGGCATATACCCCTGATGAAACTAAAGACCGTCATCACCAGCATTCGATGGTATTAGTTCCAGCAAAAACAGCGGGCGTCAATATCGAGCGTATGCTCAAAGTATTTGGTGATTATGATGCGCCGCACGGGCATGGCGAAGTTAGCTTTGATAATGTACGTGTGCCAGTCAGTCACTTTATCGGTGGACCAGGTATGGGCTTTGAGATTGCGCAAGGTCGCTTAGGGCCAGGTCGTATTCATCATTGCATGCGCTGTATTGGTGCTGCTGAGAAGTCTTTAGAGCTGGCGGTCAAACGTGGCATGGAGCGTAGCGCTTTTGGTAAGCCGTTGCTACAACTGGGCGGTAACTTTGAGCGTATCGCTGAGGCACGTATTAAGATTGATCAAGCACGCTTGCTGACTTTATATGCTGCGCAAAAAATGGACGCGCAAGGCACTAAAGCAGCATTGACTGAAATCTCTGCCATTAAAGTGGTCGCGCCAACCGTGCTACAAGAAGTGGTCGATATGGCGATTCAGATTCATGGCGGTATGGGCGTTTGCCAAGATACGATGTTGCCAAGCTTCTTTGCTCAAGCCCGAGCATTACGCTTAGCCGATGGTCCTGATGAAGTGCACAAAACCATGATTGCTAAGTTAGAGTTGAAGCGTCAAGGTTTTAGCCGTTCGACTAAACCTACCAAAGCATAGTTTTAATCGTTACTGGCTTTATTATCATTGGCTTTATTATCACTGGCTTTGATTACTCAAAATATGATCGCTTAGAAGTACTCAGAATTAGGTTAATAATAATGCTAACTAAAAATTCACTATTAATGATTTAATAGTGAATTTTTCATCACTGAAAACATTCATAAAAATAACTGACCACACGATAAGGACTGTCTTATGGCAACTGTTAATCATGGCAAAAATACTGATACTGACGATCAATCACCAAATAAAGTACTGGATAAAGGCGGCGATGTCCGCGAAGGTGAAGAACTCGATGCTAAAGCAGTTAGCAACTGGCTACGTGCTCAAGGGGTCGATATAAAAGGTGAGCCAACGGTCACTCAGTTTTCAGGAGGCGCTTCAAACTGGACCTATCGCCTGCAATATGAAGGTGAAGGTGCGAGCCAAGATTTAATCTTGCGTCGTCCGCCAAAAGGCACCAAGGCCAAATCAGCGCACGATATGGTGCGTGAATATACCGTGCAAAAAGCCCTAAACGATGCTTATCCTTATGTACCAAAAATGGTCGCGCTGTGTACCGATGAAGATGTGATCGGTGCCGATTTTTATGTGATGGAGCGCATGGAAGGTATTATCCCTCGTGCCAATTTACCAAAAGGCGTCGATTTAGATGTAGAGCAGACGCGTGCATTGTGTACCAATGTTATCGACGCTTTGGTCGAATTGCATCAAGTAGATTATAAAGAACATCCTGATTTGGTCAGTCTTGGTCGCGGTGATGGCTATTGCGAACGCCAAGTCAGTGGCTGGGATAAACGTTATGTCAAAGCCAAAACGCCAAATGTCCCTAGCTTTGCCTTAGTACGACAGTGGCTTGGTAAACATACACCGGCTGATAGTAAGACTTGCCTGATTCATAATGACTGGCGTTTTGACAACGTCATTTTAGATGCCGCAGATCCAACCAAAGTTATTGGCGTACTTGATTGGGAAATGGCAACCTTAGGTGATCCTTTGATGGATTTAGGAAGTGCTTTAGCTTACTGGATTGAAGCAGATGACAATATTATTATGCAGCAGTCACGTCGTCAGCCAACGCACTTAAAGGGCATGATGACGCGTGATGAAGTGGTTGCTTATTATCTTGAACAGACCGGTTTAGAGATAGACAATTGGACGTTTTATGAAGTGTTTGGTCTGTTCCGTTTGGCGGGTATCGTCCAGCAAATTTACTATCGCTACTATCATAAACAAACGACCAATCCAGCCTTTAAGAACTTTTGGATTATCGTCCATGTACTACATGCCAAATGTCTTAAACTCATTGCTCAGTATGAAGGCGAGGCGCTATTTACCAGTCATGTACAGCCGCACTTGCAAGATATGGGCGTCGATGCTGCTATGATTGAGCAGCTACCAAGTCCTTTACAAGCCGTTATTAAAGGTGTTTTACCAAAAGGTTATTTTGCTAAATCGCCACAATCACCTGACGAGTAGTTGTCTAGCAAGTAAAACATTACAAATCGGTATATCAAAAATATGACAAAAGGTAGTAGTTTATGACAACCATTCTTCTGGCACGTCATGGTCAGGCGTCGTTTGGACAAGAAAATTATGATCAGCTCTCAGAGCTGGGTGTTATTCAAGCGCAAATGCTGGGTCAGCATTATGGGGCTACGCAGCGCCGAATCGATGCTATTTTTACAGGAAGCTTGGTCAGGCAACAAGACTCTGCCCGCCATTTTTGGGAGCATTATCAATCGTCTATAAATAGCAATAACGATAATGAAGCGCCTATATTGCTTGCCATTAATATAGACAATCCTGATAGCTATATCTTGCCGCAGTTTGATGAATTTAATCACAAAGATGTATTTATAAAATCTGATCCTGCTTTTAGCAGTCAAGGAGCCATTGCCGCTGAGATTGCTAAAGCAGAGGCACCGATGGGCCGTTTGGCTGAGCTGTTTGATAAAGCGATGCAGCGCTGGCATGCTGGTGATGATGATCATGACTATATCGAAAGCTGGTCGCAGTTTAATGAACGAGCTGAGCAAGCACTTGAGCAGATACGCTTAAAAATAAACACGCTAAATTTGAATAGTGATAGTACGGTGTTGGTGTTTACCTCGGGCGGCATTATTGCTGCTATTACCTCGCAGCTACTGCAACAAGGCAGTCAGACGGCTTATCAGCTTAATAAAAGCTTGGTTAATACGGGTGTGACGTCTATTACTTTAAAAAAGCAGAATGCGCGATTATTGTCTTTAAATGAATACAGTCATTTATTTGCTGATGGCAAACGCTTTGTGACGTGGCGATAAAATAGCATGTGATAGCGGTGAGACATTAAGGCTATGATGAAAGTAGGATGAAAGTAGGAGTAACATCAGGATAAAATGCCTATTCTACACACGTAGCTACCTTTACGTCGTTAAAATCCGCCATTATAATTGTTGCATACTTTTTGTTTATTTTTATAACAGACAGGCCCCTTCTATAAATTTGCGATATTATAGACTGTCAACTTCATATAATATTGATGTAAACAGGATGTTCCATGCAAAATAAATTGATCAGCTTAGTCACCAAAAGCGTCAAACAAAGTAAAAATCATCTCTTTAGCGCGATTCAGCCAGCACGTTATCTAAAAGGTTTAAGTAAGCAGAAGATTGGTGGTGGCAAAACGGTATTAATCACGGGTGCCAGCTCAGGATTGGGCGAAGGCATGGCAAAATTGTTTGCTAAGCTTGGCTATAATTTGGCTATTTGTGCACGTCGTACAGATCGTTTAGAGAGCCTGAAAACAGAGCTTATGGCACAATATCCTGATATTCGTATCGAGTATCGCATGCTAGATGTCAGTGATTATGATGCGATTTTTAAAGTGTTTGATGCGTTCGCGGCTGACTTCGGTCATATTGATCGTGTCGTGGTTAACGCGGGCATTGGCGATAGCCGCCGTATTGGTAAAGGGCGTTTTGATACCAATCGCCGTACGGTTGAGATTAACTTTATATCAGCGCTCGCGCAGTGTGAAGCTGCGATGAATATTTTTCGCGCACAAAATAGCGGTCATCTGGTGGTGATATCTAGTATGTCAGCGATGCGCGGATTACCTAAGCACTTGACTGCATATGGGGCGAGTAAAGCAGGCTTGGCGCATTTGGCAGAGGGTATCCGTGCTGATATGCTATTGACCAAACTGCCGATCAAAGTCTCTACTATTTATCCAGGTTATATCCGTACTGAAATCAATGAAAATGCCAAGCCATTACCGTTTGAAGTGGATGCAGATACCGGCACCAAAGCCATTATTGCAGCGATTGAGGCTGGCGTGGATGAAGCTTGCGTGCCGAGCCTACCGTGGTCTATTGTCGGTCAAGCAATGAAGCACTTGCCATTACAAATAGTTAATAAAGTAAGTTAGCAGCACTTGCTTTGAGATTGGTATCTATCAAGGCAGAAGCAAGACAGAAGCAAGACAATAAAAAGCCCTTCACATTATAATGTGAAGGGCTTTTTCAATCATTTTTGTAGATTATCGTTTTTAAAGCTTATAACTTTTGAAAATTAAAACGATTGGAAGCTACAGGGTTTGAGGATTGTCTGACATATGTTTTTCACGCAGTTTTTGGCGCAATATTTTGCCGACATTACTCTTTGGCAACTCGCTCACAAACTCGATATGACGCGGGCATTTATAACCGGTCAAGTTATCGATAGCGAACTCTTTGATATCTTCTTTAGTTACATTGTTGTCGGCAGGGACGATATAGATTTTCACCGCTTCGCCTTGGTGTTCATCAGGAACACCGATGACTGCACACTCAATAATGCCTTTACAGTCAAGCATAACCGACTCGATTTCATTTGGGAAGACGTTAAAGCCTGAGACCAAAATCATATCTTTTTTGCGATCTAATAATCTAAAGTAACCTTTTTCATCCATACTGACGATATCACCCGTACGGAAATAACCATCTTCAGTAAAGTCGCTACTACTGTCTTTATTAAAGTAGCCCGACATGACATTTGGACCTTTGATGCACAGCTCGCCTGCCTGATTAACGCCTACTTCTTTGCCATCTTCATCGATAACAATAATATCAACGCTTGGACCAGGCGTGCCAATCGTACCATTAAATTTACGATCAATGACGATATTGTTGGTGCCGACTGCTACACATTCAGTCATACCCCAACCTTCAATCATCGGACAGCCTGTCACTTCTAACCAACGCGCCGCTGTTTGTTCGGTTGCCGCCATACCACCTGCCTGCGAGAGACGAAGTGAGCTAAAATCTAGGTCTTTAAAGTTTGGCTGATCAAGCAAGCCTTTAAACAAAGTATTAACCGCTGGGAAAATATGGAACGGCTGTTTGGATAAAGTTTTGATAAATCCAGGCATATCACGCGGATTTGGTACCAAAATAAAAGTGTAACCAGAACGCATGCCAAGTAAGCTCAGCATAAAAGCAAAAATATGATACAGCGGCAGCGCCATGACCATATTGATATACACTTCATTGATCTCAGACGTGACCGGACGAAACCATGCTTCTACCTGCATGGCAGCAGCGACGACATTACGCTGAGTTAATACCGCGCCTTTAGACAGCCCTGTTGTACCACCGGTATATTGCAAAATCGCTTTATGTTGCAAAGCCGTTTTTGGTGCTTGGAATGGTAGGCTTTTGCCTTTTTTTAGCACATCAGGGAATTTGGTAACATTATACTTAGGGTCATTAAGATTGTACTTAGGGACTAAGCGCTTGACTTGACGGATGACGGTATTCACCAAAATCCCTTTTAATCCCATCATATCGCCCATTTTCGATAGGACAATACGTTTGATGTTCGTCTCTTCTATGACTTGCTCAAGGGCTTGAGCAAAGTTATCTACCACAAAGATAACCTGAGCGCCTGAATCATTCAGTTGATGGCGCAGCTCGCGACCCGTATATAGAGGATTGATAGGGGTGCAAACATAGCCGGCGCGCAGGATACCAATCATGGTTGGCAAGTATTGCGGCACGTTTGGCATCATGACTGCTACTACGCTACCTTTGGGGATGTCTTGCGCTTGTAACCAAGCAGCGATAGCAAGAGAAGCTTTGTCTACGTCGCCATAAGTATGAGTGACGCCCATACATATGGTTATAGGATGCATACGGAAGCGGTCAAAACACTCTTCGTACAACTCAATGAGGCTTTCATACTGATCAGGATTAATAGTCTTGGGTACGTTTGCTGGATATTGAGCAAGCCAAGGTTTGTCTGTTGTCATACTGAGTGTCCTTAAATTTGCGATCAATTAAGGCTCTATACAAAAGTAGTCACATCCATGTCAACAATACCAGTCATCGCCAGCTAAGCGATGGATTGTCGAGTGCTATCCCATCTATTCACAAACTGCTAAAATACGGCGGCCTTTATACAAGGTTATTGAATTAAAAATTTATTTAACCACGCAGAAAAATCATCTGAGTAGATTAAACGGCTGGTTTGTAATCATTTTTGAAAAGTGACATTCTGTATAAGGTCGATCAATTGACCTCAGTTGAACCTACTATTGATTCAGTCTTAAGAATAATAGCGTAACATATTTTGGCAATACATTAACATAACTGTAATTGAACGAGTTATTGATATAAAAGAACTTAAGAGTTTATTGTTATGCTTGATAAATTTAAAAATCTATGTTTTGAGTAAAAATAGATGAACGGTTATAGAGACAAGATGCCGTGCTAAAAACGCTCGTAAATGCTCAATATATCATCGATGCTACCGATAATAAAAAAGCGCCTTGCAGTAGATGCAAGGCGCTTTTGCTAATTAAAAGTCTGCTTTAATTATAATTGTGGATTGTCTATCATATGTTTTTCGCGGAGCTTTTGACGTAATACTTTGCCAACGTTACTTTTTGGTAGCTCAGTAATAAACTCGATATGACGCGGACATTTATAACCAGTCATGTTATCTAAAGCAAATTCTTTAATAGAGTCTTTGGTGACATTATTATCGGCAGGGATGACGTAGATCTTGACCGCTTCGCCTTGATTTTCATCAGGAATGCCAATCACAGCACAATCAATAATGCCTTCGCAATCGAGCATGACCGACTCAATCTCGTTTGGAAAAACGTTAAACCCAGACACCAAAATCATGTCCTTTTTACGATCTAGTAGTCTAAAATAGCCTTTCTCATCCATGCTGACGATATCGCCAGTGCGGAAGTAGCCGTCTTTAGTAAAGTCATCACTACTGTCTCTATTTAGGTAACCTGAGGTGACGTTAGGTCCTTTAACACACATCTCGCCCGCTTGATTGACACCGACAGGGTTGCCCTCATCATCGATAATAATGACATCAACACTAGGTACAGGTACGCCAATCGTACCATTAAACTTGCGATCAGTGATGACGTTGGCAGTACCTACAGCAACCCCTTCCGTCATTCCCCAACCTTCAATCATGGCGCAGCCTGTCGTCTCAAGCCAACGTCTTGCCGTTTGCTCAGTTGCTGCCATGCCGCCTGCTTGTGAGATGCGTAGCGAGCTAAAATCCAAGTTTTTAAAGTTAGGATTGTCAAGTAAGCCTTTAAACAAGGTGTTGACGGCAGGGAAAATATGGAACGGCTGCTTTGATAACGTTTTAACAAAGCCGGGTATATCACGCGGGTTAGGAATCAATATAAAGGTATAGCCTGCACGCATACCCAGTGAGCTTAGCATAAAGGCGAAAATATGATACAGCGGCAACGCCATCACCATATTGATATATACCTCATTAATCTCTGAGGTAATAGGGCGAGTCCATGCTTCTGACTGCATCGCGCCTGCGACAATATTACGCTGAGATAAAATAGCGCCTTTAGACAGACCCGTTGTACCACCTGTATATTGTAAAAACGCCGTTTGACTCAAAGACAGTTTTGGCTTTTGGAACGGTAGGTTCCTGCCTTTTTTGAGCACATCAGGGAACTTAGTGACGTCGTATTTGGGATCATTCAAATTATACTTGGGTACCAAACGTTTGACCTGACGGATAATGGTATTGACCAAAATACCCTTTAGACCCATCATATCGCCCATTTTTGAGAGGACAATGTGTTTGATATTGGTCTCTTCAATCACCTGCTCAAGTGCTTGAGCAAAGTTATCGACGACAAAGATAACCTGAGCGCCAGAATCATTTAATTGATGGCGTAGCTCGCGACCAGTATATAGAGGGTTTACAGGTGTGCAGATGTAGCCGGCGCGCAAAATACCAAGCATCGTTGGCAAATATTGCGGTACGTTTGGCATCATAAGAGCAACCACGCTACCTTGAGGTAGACCTTTTGCCTGTAACCATGCAGCAACCGCGACAGAGGTTCTATCGACATCATCGTACGTATGAGTGACGCCCATACAGATGGTCATAGGGTGCAGGCGGAAGCGATCGAAGCACTCCTCATATAGCTCCATGATACTGCTATATTTATCTGGATCAATCGTCTTTGGCACACCAGTAGGATAATTTGCAAGCCAAGGTTTATTTGGCGTCATAGTCAGCGTCCTTGAAATATGATAGAGGTTAAATGTTACTTGCTAAGCAGCCAGATCCGTGTCAATAAAACAACAGCGCTGACGTAAAAATTGTCACTGAGTTTGATAATATCCTTATCTATTGACGGGCTACTTGTTTTATTGGGTTATTCGGCATCAACGAACGACAATAAGGTGAATGTTCAATTAAGAATCCATTTACTCTTAAAAAATTAACTGAATTCAGTTTTTTACCAATTATCTACCACAAAAAAACAATATATAAAATAAATAATGATACATTTAAGCAATACGTTAGCATGAATCTAGGCTAAAACACCATGAGCATGAGCGTACTGCTCAGTACAACTAATATCCTTATATGTGAATATTCAACCTATAAAAAAGATAGGATTACGGACAATGGTCATGGAAAACACAAGTGGTTATAGAAAGACTTAAGACGTTACTTATTGTGTTCTCCAATCGCTTGTTCAATGGCATCACGTAATTTTTGTGGCACCCGGATAGGGCGCATAGGGGCTGTTTTATTCGACTCATTATTGTCTATAGAATTTGAGGTGATTTGATTTTGTACGCAAGCAACAACGATTTTGGTACTGCTTAGTAAGCCCGCTGTGGCATCGCCAACCGCTTTATTTTGAGATTGCTGACGATAAATGCTTTGATAAAATACAATGCTGGCAGATTTTATCTCAACGTTATCAATACGTACATTAATGACATCATCTAATAAAATAGCGCGTTTATATTGTAAGTCCGCCTGAGTAACGACGAAATGTTGAATCTGACCGTCATCAGCCTGCAAAAAATACCCATTTAAGCCCAACTGGGTAAACCAATCACGGCGGCAGTTTTCAAAGAATACTAAGTGATTGGCATGATAGACTATACCACCAGCATCGGTGTGATTGATATAGACATGATAGTTGGTAGTAAATAAAGGTGTTGCTGTTCGTTCAGGGTTGGTTACGGTGGTTGGGTTCTTATTAGTCGCTTTTGTCATAATAATGCTCAATATATTTTTAATAGTATGTCGTCATGAATTCACTAAACGCCACTGCTCGATAAACATCGTTCAATAAAAACAATAATAAATCGTAGCGAAGTCAATAAGCGTGGATTGCTAGCATGGTTTGATAACATGATACGGCAAATAGCCACATAAATAGGCTAAATAACCACTCTAACTCAAGATATAAAAGGGCGCAACAGCTAGCGCGGTCTATGTCTGTTATCATAACCCTATTTGTTTTATTTTAAATTGGCGATATCTACTGATTATAATCACATTTTATAGCCGCTTTTATTTATCAAAGCACTGATTCATAGCAGCAGTGTGCTTTCATTTATTAGACTAGGATAATTTATGACCCGTTTTGTTTGTTTTAATATCAATGGTATCCGCGCCCGTCAACATCAGTTAGAGGCGGTACGAGATATCATTGATCCTGATGTTATGGGTCTGCAAGAAACCAAGGTGCATGATGAGCAGTTTCCTCTTGAAAATGTAGAAAGCTTGGGCTATCACGTCGAGTATTTTGGACAAAAGGCACATTACGGTGTGGCATTATTATCGAAAGTTGCGCCTATTTTTGTGCAAAAAGGTTTCCCTGGCGAAGATGAAGAGGCGCAAAAACGTTTTATTCATGCACGTTATGAGTTCGATGGGCGAGAGATTGATGTGCTCAATGGGTATTTTCCACAAGGCGAGAGCCAAGATCATCCGACCAAATTCCCGATGAAACGCGCTTATTATGCTGATCTAATGGCGTATATTGATATACTAAAAGCAGAAGGTCGCTCGCTGGTAATTATGGGTGATATGAATATTGCTCCAAAAGACATCGACATTGGGATTGGTGAGGTTAATGCTAAGCGCTGGTTGAAAAATCGAAAAACCTCATTTTTGCCAGAGGAGCGTGAGTGGTATAGCGATCTTATGTCACGTGAGTTGACCGATACCTATCGTTTACATTATCCAGAAAGCACCGAATTATACAGCTGGTTTGATTATCGCAGTCGCGGTTTTGATGATGACCCTAAGCGCGGATTGCGTATCGATCATATTTTATGTACACCTGATCTTGTTGAATATTGTGTTGATGCGGGCATCAGCTATGAGCTGCGCGCTATGGAAAAACCGTCGGATCATGCACCTATTTGGACAGCGTTTGATTTAAATAAAGTATAATATTTCTGGCATCATGACCAAGATTTTACAATCAATAAAAATAGTCAAATATGAATAACTAAGGAGTAAGTGATGGCGGTTGGCAATGTTGCAGTACCTGAAACGATTTATCCTATTGAAGGCATCAAGTTAAGCGCTACCGCAGCAGGCGTACGTTATAAAGATCGCGATGATTTGGTGGTTATCGAAATTGCGGCTGATGCAGCTACTGCAGTAGTAACGACCAAAAATGCATTTTGCGCCGCGCCTGTGCGCGTATTGCGTGAACATTTTGCTAAGGCTTCTCCGCGTTATTTGGTGACCAATACTGGTAATGCAAATGCTGGCACGGGCGCCGATGGTAAGCGCCGCGCGATAGATATTTGTGCCGCATTGGCAGCTAAAATTGGCGTTGATAGTGATTCTGTGTTGCCGTTTTCGACTGGGGTCATCGGTGAGCCGCTAAACAGTGAGGCGATTATCGCTGGATTAGACACTGCATTAGCAAATCTTGCGCCTGATAATTGGTTGGCAGCAGCGAATGGTATTCGTACAACAGATACCATTCCAAAGCTCGCCAGCAAAAAGGTTGATGTTGCGGGTAGTTGTTATCATATTACTGGTATGTCAAAAGGCTCAGGCATGATACGCCCCAATATGGCAACCATGCTTGGCTATGTCGCAACCGATGCCAATATCGCTGCTGGCTTATTGCAAGAGATGCTAAGCGCCATCAATGAGCAATCTTTTAACCGTATTACGGTCGATGGTGATACCTCGACCAATGATTGCTGCGTATTGATAGCGACAGGCGCTGCGAGCTCAGATGTCATTGATAGCCCTGAGCATCCGCATTATCAGCCAATGTTTGATGCGTTAGCTGAAGTCTTTATACGTCTGGCACAATTGATTGTACGTGATGGCGAAGGCGCTACTAAATTTATGACCGTCAAAGTCACGGGCGGCAAAACCACGCAAGAGTGTTGTGATGTGGCATATGCGGTTGCCCATTCACCGTTAGTCAAAACAGCATTTTTTGCCAGTGATGCCAACTGGGGACGTATATTAGCAGCCGTCGGTTATGCAGGGGTTGAAAACCTTGATGCCGAGCAAGTCGATGTCTATTTGGACGAAGTTATGATTTGTCAAAACGGTGGAGTTGCGCCAAGCTATACCGAAGAGGCGGGCAAGACGGTGATGAGTCGCCCTGAGATTACTATTCATATTGATCTTGCACGTGGTGATGCTAGTGACACGGTTTATACCTGTGATTTATCTTATGACTATGTGAAAATAAATGCCGATTACCGCAGCTAAGGCGTATTAGTAATCGCCAATAGCGAAATTTCTTTAGGGCAAACGTTCAGGATCATAATAGTTCTGAACGTTTTTTATTTCTCTAACTTTTGTTTTTCTTAATTGTTCACCATTACTATTCATTAACAGCGGTTGCAAAAGCTGACGTTACGTTACAAAGCAGTCATAGAGGAGTCGTTACTTTGCGACCTATACTGATTTAGTAAATGATAACGAGTATAGAAAAATACATTTATTTTAAAATACATGCAGTAAATTTTAAAACACAATAACTATGAATGCATTGAGGGTTTTATAATGAAAAAATTAGCACTAGCAGCAGTGATGGCAACGTTTGTTTTATCAGGTTGTTCAACCATGGCGACAGACGATACACGTACCATGGTAGTTGAAGGAGAGCGCGCAGTTGTCAAAGTCATTAATATTCCAAGTTTTAACATAGAGATAGCACCGCTTAAAGCAGTCTGTGAGCTACAAGCTTCTAATGGTGCCATGGTTGAATCAGAGTGCTTGCAATATCGCCAAACGTATCAAAAAAACTACACGCCTTTAAATGGTAATATCCAAGGCTTTACCTATGAGCCAAATTATCGTTATGTCCTGAACGTTCGTCAAGAAGCAGTGATGGACGAAGTAACCAATGCCGTCAAGCCAGTTTGGATACTCAATGAAGTGGTATCAAAGAAAGCGGAATAAATGCTTATTGAGTAGCGATTGCATCTAAATTAATAATTAAATTAAAAAAAGACCTCTAATGATTAGAGGTCTTTTTTTTGTGAAGAGTTTTATAGATTTTATGCATTTATATATAGTCAGTTCAAAATAAAAGCGATACGATTGTAATAACGTGCTATTACTATAATTTTTCTTGCTTGCTGTTCACAGGAGTGACAGAGGCTGCAAAAAATTTATAGCCAATAGCACTGTATCGTTTTTAAAATGAATCGACTATATTGCCCAATCATCAACATTGGCTGTATTTTACACTGACCCCATGAGTGGCGGTTGGTATGCGATTATCGGCATAAACTGCCAGTCCACCTCGCGAGGTTTCTTTGTATTTGTCCAACATATCAGCGCCAGTGACTTTCATGGTTTCAATCACTTTATCTAAAGAGACAAAATGCTGACCATTACCACGACAGGCAAGTCGTGCCGCATTGACGGCTTTGACTGCGCCCATAGCATTGCGCTCGATACAAGGTACTTGCACTAAGCCGCCAACAGGATCGCAAGTTAAACCTAAGTTATGCTCGATGCCAATTTCAGCGGCGTTCAGGCACTTGGCAGGGTCAGCGCCTAGAATTTCCGCCAACGCCGATGCCGCCATGGCGCAAGCTGAACCCACTTCGCCTTGACAGCCTACTTCGGCACCCGAGATTGAGGCGTTTTGTTTGATTAAGCTACCGATAGCTGTGGCATTTAACAAAAATTTGCGCGCGCCATCAATGCTATAGTTTGATAAAAAATCGCGATAATAATGCATTACTGCAGGGATAATACCTGCCGCACCGTTGGTAGGGGCTGTGACGACATTGCCGCCATTGGCATTTTCTTCATTGACTGCCAATGCATATAAATCAATCCAATCCATCGCAACCAGCTTATCATTTTTTGCAATCGGCTGATCTTTTTCAGCGCACAGTTGCAGATATAACGTTTGAGCACGGCGTTTTACATCGAGACCGCCCGGTAAGATACCGCTATTTTGGCAGCCACGGGTCACACAATCTTGCATCGACTCCCAAATAGAGTCTAAATAGGCAAATATTTCGGCTTGCTCGCGGTAATGGCATTCATTTGCCAGTACCAGTTCGCTCACGCTTAATTGGTGCTCACGGCATTGCTCTAAAAGCTCTGCGGCGCTATCAAAAGGATAAGGAATCACATCGATAGTCGGTGTGGCATTGTCTTCATCAGGGTTGGTCGCATCTTCTTCATTGATAACAAAGCCGCCACCCACAGAGTAATAGGTCTGCTGATAATGGCTGCCATCTGACAAAGATACACGGATAGTCATGGCATTAGGATGATAGGGCAGAACCGTTTCATCATACCAATGAATATCACGCTCTGTATCAAAGCTAATAACATGCTCGCCTGCGATGTTGAGCTGATTGTCTGAAAAGATTGATGCCAGATATTGACTGGTCAAACGCGTGTCGATGCTGCTAGGAGCATGACCTAGTAAGCCAAGTAATATGGCGGTATCGGTTGCATGTCCTTTACCCGTTGCCGCAAGCGAGCCATATAATTCAATCTCTAAAGACTGGATGTTGCTCAGATTGGTCTGTTTTAGGAGTGACTGTACAAACAAATTAGCCGCTATCATGGGACCAACAGTATGAGAGCTTGATGGGCCAACGCCGATTTTAAATAAATCAAAGACACTAATCATAATAAATTACCAAAAAAAGTAAAGGAGAGTCAGAAAAACCGTATAGCAAAGACCACCGCGCCCATATAAATTATAATAGGCAACAATAGATAATAAGCATCGTTCATCGATGAATTTAGAGCATTGCCTATGGGAACGTGGTCGTTCGAGTGACGGGTGAATAATAGCTGTTGTTTATTATTAAATTCCATTATGATGCTCGGCATCAATGATCATGTAACATCCTGTAAGCTAGCGATCGTTATAAAATATAAGTTATAAATATCAAAAAAATAAGTTTAGTAAACACTATATTAGTCAATACAACTAGAAAAATATAGGGATTCTATAAAATAATTCCTATTATTGGCATATCTCCAAACAGCTGATTGGAAATAGTAGAATATTGTAGAAAAGCGTACTCATATAAGAGCTATGGTTGTTGTATATTGTGCTTGAGTAAAAAGCACGAGCTCCTCAAAATCTAACAGTTAGGTCTTGCATAATATGAAAGTTTATAGCTCGCATGCATTGGTTTGAGTTATTTTTTATTATATTGAACGCTATCTATCTATTATAATGAGCGCTGTTTATAACATTGTATTGCAAACACCGTTAGTTATTATTTCTTGTTTATCCGAACTAGTATTAGTCTAATCCCATAGGACAATCGCGCATGGTTACCCCTCCAGAGAATTCGCCTGAATCAATGCAGCATAGCCGAAAAGATCCATCAATGCCAAATGCACTAGAGGCAGCAGGTATTGATGCCGCAATGGGTTCGGCGACCATGAGTTTACCGCACAATCCAGACTTTGAAAACGGACGCTGGTTTCCGACATGGCGACCCTTTAAAGGGGATTTGGATCGTACGCCAGTCGGTATTAATGAGTACTTACCGCCATCAAAAAGCGTGCTACTCGGCGTGCAGCATACCTTTGCGATGTTTGGCTCAACCGTACTTGCGCCTTTATTAATGGGTTTTGATCCAAACTTGGCTATTTTGATGTCCGGTATTTGTACGGTGATGTTTTTTATGATTACCGGCGGGCGTATGCCAAGCTATTTGGGCTCAAGCTTTGCTTTTATCGGTCCTGTCATTGCCGTAACGGCGTATGCTGGCGTAGGATTCAATGCAAATTTGAATGTTGCTTTGGGCGGTATCATGGCCTGCGGTATCATTTATGCGCTGGTTGGTTTGCTAGTGATGAAAACTGGCACAGGTTGGATTGAGCGCTTGATGCCACCGATTGTCACTGGTGCTATTGTGATGATTATCGGTCTAAATTTAGCACCTGTGACCATTCAAGGGGTGTCAACCAATCAGTTTGATGCTTGGATGGCCGCATTAACTGTACTCTTAATCAGTGGCGTCGCGGTATTTACGCGCGGTATGCTACGACGTTTATTATTGTTGGTTGGCTTAATACTGTCTTATGTTGCTTATTATGTTATGACTAATATCATGGGTTATGGTGTTCCCATTGATTTTAGTGGCGTATCTACCGCTGCTTGGTTTGGTCTGCCAAGTGTTCATACACCAAAATTTGAGCTAAGTGCGATTATTTTAATTGCGCCTGTTGCTTTTATTTTGATTGCCGAAAACCTTGGTCATTTTAAAGCGGTAGAAGGGATGACTAAGGCGCGCGTGACCCCTTATATGGGGCGTGCGTTCTTTGCTGATGGGTTAGCAACGACATTTTCAGCAGGTTTTGGCGGTACAGGTGTCACCACTTATGCAGAAAATATCGGCGTGATGGCTGTGACCAAAGTATATAGCACGACTATTTTTGTTATCGCAGGTATTGTGGCTATCATACTGGGATTGTCACCAAAATTTGGTGCGATTATTCAAACCATTCCGCCAGCGTTATTAGGCGGTGCTTCTATCGTTGTCTTTGGTTTGATTGCCATCGCTGGTGCGAAAATTTGGATAGACAGTCATATCGATTTTAGTAAAAATAGCAATCTTATCATTGCAGCTGTTACCGTCATCATGGGTACCGGTAACTTTAGCTTACATTTAGGCGGCTTTGATTTGGGCGGTATTGGTACCGCTACCTTGACGGCAATTGTGCTTAACGCTTTGTTTAACCGTCAAAAAGATTAACCCTCAAAAACTGATTTCAGAGCTTGATTTTAGGAAATGAACTTAATACTTAAAAATCGTTAATGCTAATACAGCCGCGCTTATAAATTGATAGTTATTTATAAGCGCTTTTATTTATAGGGATGTTTATAAAATTTGGCAAAAAATCGATAACGTCGTAGGGCACGCGGTTTAGGTTTTAGCGAACCCAAATAGATGGCAAACATAGTCAATAGCGCGCCGCTCCATTGTAGGGTATTGATAGGTTTATCAAGCCAAGTATAGTCAATCACCAATGCCGCAACGGGTTCGGTCAATAATAATAATCCAGTTAATGCCAAAGAGAGCTTGGGAATAGAGTAGGCGATAAGACCCCACGCTAGGCACTGCATTACCGTACCATAAATCAATATCCAGCCAATATCAGACCACGTATTGGGCAGCATGTTACCCATATCAAAGACAAACATCGGCACAATCATTGCCAATCCGCCGCCAATACTCACTAGCTGCATCAGCATAAATATCGGCGTCGGCTCAGTATCATGGGTTTTACGGATAAAGGTCATTGATGCCGCGAGCATGGCTCCTGACACGATACCGGTAATAAATCCCCAAGTAGCAGCCTTGTTTTGGGCAAATTCAGGGCTACCAATCATTGCCACACCCAACATTGCCAATACTAAGCTGATCAGCTGTAAGACAGATTGGCGCTCATTAAAATATAAAAAACCGATGGCTGCCAAAAAGAAAATCTGCAAGCTATTGAGTAAGGTTGAGATACCAGGACCTACCGCATAGATACTCTCATGCCACAGCGCCAAATCCAAACCCAAAAATGCACCCGATAATAAGCCATAAAAAATCGCCCGCTTTGAGCGTGGCAGCCGTTGCCCTGTCATTTTTGCTAATACCGCAAAGACCACGCCTGAGATAGCCAAGCGCCAAAACGCCATCGCCCAACCACCGATGTCTACATGAGCGACGATTAAGCTACCCAAACCAAAGATCACGCAGCCAATGACCAATCCAGTAACAGCGGAGCGTGAAGAGGCAATGGGCATAAGTTGTCCTTACATTATGGCGATTTTCATTTCAATTATTGCGCACTAAAGACGTCATCTTTATCACAAGCCGTATTGTCGATGTTTTGAGCTAAAATTGAAATGGTTTGATATTATTTATTTTTGTTTTATAGTGGTATTTTATGACATTAGAGAATATGACCTTTGTTGAGGTTATATCTAAAATGTAAAGGCAAACTATTACCAACTGATATCCTTACAGGAATATCATTGGCGTCCTCGCTGCGATTTGTTACTCTCATTGTCTCTTTTATATCTTAGATTAACACATGAAGTGCAATACCAAATGCGAGGTGAAAAAAAGACCTAGATGCGCTAGCATCAAAGTTTATATCCACCGCCAAAGTGAGATTGCAACCATGAACTATACACATCTAAGCCTA
>NZ_CAJGZK010000010.1 GCF_904846215.1 Psychrobacter glacincola
TTAAACGGCTTGGATGTGTCTGCCTATTTGACAGACGTGCTAAGACGCCTGCCTATTCAAGATGATCTGGATGAGTTGTTGCCTCATCGCTGGGTGCCACCGCAATAGGGGATGGTCGGATGCTTACTCTTTAACTATATACCTAGCTACATAATGTTCGTATTCAGAAAAATCCATAGATTGATATTTACTAATTGTTGCTACTTTATTTGTTACCGTATGGATTGCACGGTCTTTCAAATCTTGGCTCTGTAACAAAATGGCATTTAATTCGTAACTTTCTAAGTCTTTCACTAGCAGCAAAACGAGTGATGCTACTTTTTGATCATAATGCCTCCAGTCATTAGACATTTCTTTTTGATGCTGATAACAAACGTCGTCCCAGACGTTTTTGAGAGTCTTTATCTCTGGTAGTTTCGAGTCTATTAGCTGTAACTTTTTTATGGTCTGTCTTGTAATTTTCTCACATATTTTTTTAGATAGCTTTTTCGAAACATCTAAAGCTATTTCCTTCTCAAAGTCCATTTTAGCTACCCTTACGTTGAACAGTAATAATCTGTTTTTAATATACCGTTATGAAGAACTAGCACATTGTAAGACTTAATCTAGGTAATAAGCCACTAGAAATAAACCGATAAGGAGGAAAACAAGCGACTCTAGGTCGCTTGTTTCAGCCTAACTAATTTATGCCGTATAAATGAGTTGATTGCTTTAGCTTACCGCTGTCACACTTTGCCGTAGCCCTTGCTCAATGCTAGTCACGTTACGAGTGGCTAACCCGTTCTGATAATTGCCCTGCTGACTATCGCTAATGTCATCTGTTTCCATCGGATAAAACTCCTCAGCGACTTCCACTAAATCATCGCCATCGACCTCAAAGCATGAATTCACGTATCCTTGTTTAGCGGCTGCCTCTAATGCCGCTTGATCAAAGCCATGCTCGCTAAGCTCTGCATCTATCGCTTGCGCATCCTGTACTGCTTGTTTTAGCGTTACACCCTCTCGCAGCGTTAAATCCACAAAGTAGATTGGTGTCCGATAGCTTTGCGTCGTGCTTTTACCTCTCAAGGTGAGTTGCAGAGGCAGACAGGACAGCTTATTGCCTGATACTGCTGCAAAGTAGCTCAGCCTTGCTGCCAGCGTACGAATACTATTAAAGCCTGTGGTGCGAAAGATAAAGGTGCCTAGCTCATCGTCCTCAGACAGATTCACATACAACCTGCCATACGGTTTGCAAGCGCCACCTTGCGCCAGTGGACAGCGATCAGGCGATGGGCAAGGATGGCTTTCAACGCCTTTATTAGTGCGCCTCTGACATTGCTCACCGTCACCCACGCATAGTGGGCGTCCGGTCTGCCTATCAAATAAGGTGTATTCAGCTCGCAAATTAAGCTCAGGATCGTTAAACAACATACGAACCGGTATTTGTCTGAGCTTGCCTTGATTATTTGCACGTAGCTTTTCATCAAGTGGGTGGTTGATCCAGCCATCCTTATTCTGCACTTGGCTAGTAATGGTAAATTGATCGTCTTTCGCAGGTAAACGCTTGCCATCCTTTTGAATCACACGCCCAATGCTGATACGACCTAAAACTGGCGGAGTAATGGTTAGACCTTTAATCATGGTGATATTCCTTTTGTGTTTGATAGGTTTTGTTTAGCCATAAAAAAGCCCACCTATGACGGGTGGGCTGTTATGCACTAATTTGAGTGAGTGGCGTAATTTATTGATTATGATTGATGGCTGAGACTTGGCTCAGTTATCATTAAGAATGACAAAGCGACGACTGCCCGGGCGGGTTTTACCAAACTGTTCAAGCAATTCAGGGTGCGCTTTGGTGAGCGCTTTGCTATCCAGACTGATACTGTCTTTCGAGCGCTTCCATGAAATCGCGCCCATCGAAAATACCGCAATCTCATTGTCGGCAATTAAGCTTTGCAGCTGATGCTTTACCTGGTCATGACGCTGCTCTAATTCTTGCATGTCGTTACGGTAGCTAACCAGCTGCTCAAATAACTTATTGGCTCCGTCATCTTCCCGTAGATCAACTTTGCTTGACGGCTCAGGGGTTGGATAAAGCAGCTTTAAGGCACGCGCTGCGGATTCTGAATGATCAGGCGTTGGTGGTGTGTCTGTCTGCACATATTGCCAGAATAACCGCTCATGCTCGATGATGGACGCAATCAAGCGCTCATCACGCTCAACCTTAAATATCTTGGCTTCATGTCCGCAGATTAACACACAGATATGCGCAGCCTGTTTGCCAGTGACCGCCAGTTGATGCTGTACTTGGCACGTCACGTATAAGGGAACGCCATGCTTCCACAGCTTAGCCCCATGTTCTCCTGCCGTTTTACACTCGAGTATCTGCACCTCATCATTGCCTGTAATGGCGTAGTCTAAGTTAGCCAGCATAAAGTGATTACCAGGATCAGGATGTTGCAAGATGGCATTAACACGGCGAACTTTATTGCCTGTGTGCTGTTGATAATACTTAGCCACCATAGGCTCCAAGGTATTGCCCCAGTAGAGTGGTGAGTAGCCATCAATGTCATCATCTAGATGTGAATGCAGGCGACCCGTCTTGATCATCCATAACTCAAGCATCGACAAATACGGATGAATACCACAGGCAGCAGCAGAGTCAGAGCTGCCAATACCTTGTTTGCGTACCTCAAGCCATTTTTCATGACTTAAGTCTTTGGTATTGACCAAACGCTTAGCGGTGGTTGATTGAGCGGTGGTTATAGGCGCTTTTACCTTAACGGTTGCACGCTTGGTTTGTTTTAGCTGAGCGATATGATTCAATGCGATTGTGTTCATGATAATTCCTTCGTTAGGTTTGTTATTGGTCAAATAAACGGCATAAAAAAACCACGCTTAAAGGCGTGGTTGGTTGTGTTATTAGGTTTTAAATGTCGATAATTAGGCAAGCATCAGCAGCGATTCTTCCAAGCCCTTTTGCTTCAGCTTAGCGCCTGCACCGAACCATGCGGAATTGAGACGGTTATCGGTATTCATCGCACGTCTTTCATGATCAACGTACTCCGTAATGCTGCACAGCAAACCGTAAGCCGTATCACGAGCGGCGTCGAGATCAGCTCCACGTCCTTGACCGTTAAACATCTGCATCACTTGATTCATCGCTTTAGCATTAGGCACCGCATCTTTCTCTTTCTTAGCGCTATTGAAAAGAATGATGTCATTGTCCTGATCATTGAATACACGGCTTAGATAGTTAGCCGCTTCCGCTTGGGTAACGCGGCGCTCTGATAGCTGCTTCATCTCATAGCTGTGCTGATTCCATTGCTTAACCGATACGCCTAATTGCTGCTTGACTCTGTCGCCATCAAAGGAGGTACTATGCGGTACTTTCACTACATTACCGCCTCCATTAGCCAAGCTAATCGCCAAGGTGTTATTGCACACCACACGGATCGATGTGAACTGTGCAGTAGTCGCTAGCGTGCCATCACAAGCGGTTGCAAGAAGTAAATAGCCATTACTGACATCTTTGCCCTTAAGTGTTGCTGACTGGCCTGTACGAGCCAATGCCCACATCTTACGACCGCCCTTTAAGATGCCTGCCGTTTCAAGCTCAAAGTCGGATTGCTCGGTAAGATCACGATAGAATTCTAAAATTTCACGCGGCTGTACTTCTTGATAGCGTTGGCTCACTACGCTAAGTGGTTCTAGATTGTCACTTCTGAACAGCACCTTCTGCTCAGCAAAAGGCAGAATCAGGTTATGCCCTTTGTCGTTGTTCGCCATGTAACTGACGTCCGATGATTCTATACGCCAATCCATACCCGCTTGCTTTGCCCAGACCTCAAGCGGCTGCTTAGGTGCAAGCTCATTGCCTAGTCCGTGCCAAGGGGTGTCACCGACGTACGCTATTGTCTCTAATAAATGTGCCATGAGAATATTCCTTTTGTTATCGATTAAGTGAGTTGGTTATTAGATATATTAAATAGTGAAATTTTTTGAGCAGGTATTGCAGGTATAACGGGGCTTTGATACTAAAATGAGCAAGGGTGGCTGTTGTAGCTTGTCTTTAGCCAAGCTGATCGCAGAGGCAAGCGCAGTACCTACCACCACACCGATAGCGGAATTTATTTTGTAATACCTACAGATGCTCACACCAAGACTAGATAACGCTGTTGGCGTAAATAGCTGCTCAAAGATAGTAAAGGGACTATCTATATCCGTATTGCTCGTCACCCTTGATGAGTGACAGTAAGGACAGATCGTTTGCATATAAGCTCCTTAAATTAAGCGCATAAAAAAAGGCCTGCGATTAAGCAGACCTTTGGTGATGGTGGATTGGGGTTAATAGATAAGAGCGCGAGGGCTCTTTGTCTTATCTCACAGTAGTAATATATACCTAAAATTATTTTACTATAGCCAATCCATTTTAAAGTTCAGTTTTGTTAAACCGGATGCAAGAAAACTTTATACCAGTATCAGTTTTCTTAATAGATATCTCCTTGATGGGCATAACGTTGGCTTTTATCAAAATGATCGGTTATATCAAGTAGTGCATCAATAAACTTTTGAGTATCGTAGTCATCCCAAACCATATTTTTAAAATACTTTTGATCTGTGACCTGATTTACGCTAATAGCAAATAAATCAATGCTCGATAGGCAAAAAGGGTTACGTTCGTAATTGAACATCAGGGGTGAGTATAGAATCGTCAGCTCTATACTGAGATTGCTGATATCGAAATTATCACTTAATACATTTTCGATAAGGTTATTAACACTATGTATAAGTGCAAGTTGATTTTTTAGTAAGTTTAACATGGTAGTGCTCCTATGAGGTTAGTGGTTCATAGGGTTGGGGGGTGTCGTGTTTTTATAATTTTACAGAACAGGGAGCTATTGGCTCCCTGTTTTTTATTAGCATAATGACAATTAGATTGAGTTAACGATATTATTTAGGCAATCCTCTACGTTTAGAGGTTCTATAAATACCATGACCAAAGGTGCGCATGTTTGGTAGCCACAGTTTAAGTTGCTGCTCATCTTTACTTGGCTTCGTTAAGTATAAAGCTGAAGCTATAGCGTTTTCGACTTCCTGAGGGTTATCACGATGAATCATTCCGATACCTAGTTTTCCATGTTGTTGGTACTTCTGCTTAATCTCTGGATCGTGATAGCTATAATATTCACCTAGACCACCAGTTATAGTTTTCCATTTCTCGCCGACCTCTTTAGCAACGTGCCAGTCACTTTGTCGCTCTGAGCCATCATAGATAAGCAGTAAATGACAGTGTAATCCACCGTTGATTCCCCCTTGCTCAATAGCCCAAGCATTACCCTGCAAATGCTTAAAACAAGTTTTCTTATTACCGATAAGATCCCGTAGTTTACTCATGTGATCATCAAAGTTCTCGATAGATACATGATTGCTCGTCTTCTGTGCGTATTTTAAATCAATACGAATAAATAGCAGTCTTGAATAATGGTTAATCAGATTATTAACATAGAGCTCTAATTTTCTTTTGTTTTGAGATTCTTGATAAATGAACGCATGACGTTCATTCTCAATATCATTTTTATAATAGGACAACGTAGTGATAAGTCGCTGGGTTTTATCATGATCCCAAATCACGTTTTCTGGATAGTCATTTCCAACAATAGCGTTGGTGCTATAAATAAATGCGAAAACTGGCTGTGAATAAAATAGCTCAGTATTTAAGTGTGTCATGAACGGGCAATACAACCATTTCAGTTTATTTATGGTCTCGTTAAAGCTAATGGCGTTTGCCAATATGTCTGTAACCAGACTATGGACGTTAGCGACAACTTGAGGTTGGTTGAAGTTTGAATACGGCATGATTTTGATCCTATTAAATTAATGTTCATAGGGTCAGGTCAGTCCGTATTTTTATAATGTTGGCTGCTGAGAGATCAGCTCTCAGCATTAGGATAATCAGTTACTGAGTTATTAATAATATAGATAACCCACTAAGCATGAGCTGCCCGAATGTAGCTTTATCCTAGCTAGCGTTGAAGAGCCGAATGCTGAGCAACGTCAAATTGCTTTATGCTACAGGTGAATGATTGAAATGGAGTTAGCATGTTAAGTTAACCCTTAATTATAAACAAATAATTAGGCTGCAACCTATATTTTTCGTTATATTGACCGAAAATATGCCTACGTTTTAATGACGAATATTAAATGATTTAATCATGTTTTTATGATGTTTTTATGATGTTATAATTACAGTATTATCTTGGCTTTTGAATCAGTTTCAAAAAACTATGGAGAGTTTATTGTGAATGGTAATGGCGTTCAGAATGGATCTAACCGATCAAAAAAATATATATCAAATGATGAATACATTGAAAAGAAGATTGATAGGCTTAGCATATATGATACCTATTGGTGTCTTTTTATGTTGCGATCGCAACATAAAATTCCACAGTCATATATTTTAAAAGATGACGCCGGCAGTAAATTAAGCATCATCAGCATTCTCAAAGACCACTCTTGTACAAAGAAAGATATAGATAGATTTCTACAGACAAGCGCAAGAAACAGCATACCGTTGTCTTATGTTAAATGGTTTTATGAGGACGCAAGAGCAGCCTTATGGATGCATATGGCTTTAAAGAAACTCAATATTATTAGTGATCCTATAGGTATAGAATCTGATATTGCAATTTTTGTCCATGACGTTATTTTTAATAGAAAATTTGCCATTGGAGAAGAAGAGCTTTGTGAAGTACCTGATACTTACTACGAAAGGTGGATAATAAATAAAAAGAAGGGTTTGGATGTTTTAAAAAATATTTATCTCCGTAGTTCAGTTGAACCTAAAGAAACTAAGTGGCTAGACTATGATAATGATATTCAAATCAATCATTTGTATGCATATATGCAAAAGCTCCATGATATTGATAACTTGAAAGCCAATAAAGAGAGCAAAAATCACAATAAAAAATCGATATCAAATAAAGATAAAACCGGGCATAGACAAGCTTTGATTTTCGCAGACACGATCAGATTTAGAGAGACAGATACGGCTAGTAGACTGCACCATATGCTAGCTTCGTTGGACTATTGGGAGGGTATTGCGGTAGACGAAGGTAAGGTAAATAATAGAAGTACGTTTATAGACAACATGTATGAGGCTTGGCTATCAAAAGCCAAACGTGATCGCGATAAAAACATGAAAGAAAAAGGTCTAGTACTTACCAGTGCAAACAAGAAAACCCTCAGTCTTATTGCTAAAAGACAAGGTAAAACTCGAGCGCAAATGCTTAACGATATCATTGCCAGCTACAACCAAACTTTTTTCTCCGAAGTACCTAAGACTACTAGAGCTGCTGGTACTTATATAACGGGCGACTATGGAAAACCATATACAGACACATTTGAAACGCAGCAAAGCCTGAAAGCTAAACAGGCTAGCTCTGAGACTATATTGGTAGATAGTGATAGCGAGGAGACTAAAGATATAAACCATCAGATTGAGTCGCTAGAATCGGTACCAAATATTAAAGATTCTAATGAGGATAAGAGCGAAGAGCCTAACGTAGAATTGGAGTCAATCTCTAGTGAACCACTTTCTAGTGATAATGTTACCAAACCTAGTTGTGAATCCAAAAAAGTGAATCCTCATGAAAGTGGTTTTGAATCAACTAAAAGGCGTAGCATACTCAAGAGTAAATTAACACCCACGGCTAGAGTAACGGGCAGTGGTCCTATTAAAATAGGGTAATTACACGTTAGCAGTAGCTCTATTTTTGAATTAACATTGAGTGTATGTCATCGATGCTTAAGCCTTTATCTTTCAAAGCCTGTATTAAAGCATCACTATCTATGTCTGATAGTGATGCTTGATTCTGCGCTGTCAATGCCCTTTCAATCTGCTGCCGAGCTGTCTGGAAGTCAACAACTTCGCCTTTGTCTCTAAGCAAATCTAAAAAATCAGCCCAAACTTGCATTATCTTACGGCGCTCTTCTAAGTGCTGCGCGTGGTTATAAACTGCTCTGATGCTACTTTTTTTGTCATGTGCCATCTGCTTTTCAATAGCATCACCCATGTAGCCAAGCTCGTTTAAATTGGTTGAGGCAATGTGACGAAAGCCGTGACCTGTCTGTTTTCCACCATAACCTAAGATATCGAGTGCGTTATTGATAAACTCTTCACTATAAGGCTGATGCATGCCAGTATGATAAAACACGTATTCATATTGACCTGTAATACATTTCATTTCCTCTAGCACTGCCAGCATTTGATCTGATAATGGTACGACATGCTTACGCGCAATTTTAAGATTATCAATATCGACACGCCATAGACGGTTCGGGAAGTCGATATGCTCCCATTTCATCATCCTGAGCTCGATAGTACGACAGAAAGAATATGCTAGAAACTTCATACCTAATCGAGTTTGATCATGACCATGATAGGCTTCAATGTCTTGTAAAAGCTTAGGTAAATCACTAAGCTCAACATGTTTCATGTGCTTAGTCTTCGCTTTCGGATATAGCTCTTTAAGCCCATCTGTATGATTTACCTCGATTAGGCGCTCTCTCATGGCTCTTCTAAGAATATTCCCAACGAGATCAATAGTGCGTCTGGTTACTTCTCGTGGTGAGGCCCCTTCATTATTAGTCCTACTTTCAATGTCATCTGCCATTAATTTACAATCTTCGAACGTCACATCTTTTAAAGCGATGCCCTTAAAGCTAGGTATAACGTCTTTATACATGCGATTATAATCCTGCTGATAGGTGCGAGGCTTTACGTTGCGCTCACGCTCCTCTAGCCATTCAAGCGCATAATCATTGAACATTTTAGCTTGCTCATTCGCAAGCTTGTCTTGACGTTTTTTATTCTTTGGATTGATTCCATTAGCTAATAAAGCTTTAATATCAGCGTTAGCTATTCTTGCTTCTGCCAAGCCCATCTGTGGATATGTACCTAAAGTGGTTTTCTGCTGTTTATTATCAAAGCGATATGCACTTATCCATGTTCGCGTTCCTGAGCTGCGTACCAGTAATTGTAAACCTTGGTGATCACTATATTTGTCTGGACGAGAAGGGGTGCATTTATCAGTTGGCTTAAGCTTACGAATTTTGGCATCACTTAACATGCTGGTCTATTCCTTATACCTACAAGCTATATGTTTAAGGCCTAGAGACGATTATGTTGGTCTAAGACATGTAGATTGAGATCGAATATTGGTCTAATTGAGGTGTATATGAATAATAGACCAACGGATAGGCCAACACAACACGTGGGATACATAGGGTTGGACGGGAATGTTTCGGACAGTAATAGATAATAAGTATAGACTGAAAGTCTTACTATTAAAGGTTTTAAGGGATATTTAGGATAGTATGGGACAGATTGGGAAAACAGGGAATAACTAAGATTGGCGGTGAAGGAGGGATTCGAACCCTCGATACGCGATTAACGTATACACACTTTCCAGGCGTGCGGTTTCAGCCACTCACCCACTTCACCGTTTTTAGTCGCGCTAACTTGAATACTAAAAAAACCATTCATTATAAAATGAGCATAGGCTTGTTTTAGTACTTAGGCTTTGAAATCCTGTATAGAACAGACAGGCGCTGATTTTTTGCAGGCCTTAGTATAGCGGATCGCATTCAAAATGTCACGGTTTGCGCAGCATCATTCTTTCTTTATTCTTAGGCGCCTGCTAGGATAGTGCATACATGATAATAAGTATAAATGGTTGAAAATTGCATGATAAGTGTTTTTAAGCATAGATTTAATCTGAAGAATGACGCAGTAATGTTCATTATCGCCGTCGTTCTGAGCATATCATCGGCATACGCTGATGACTTTACACAGTGTAGCCAATCATTTTATGGCGGTGTCTATCCTGAATTCAGCAATACTAAGCTGAGTAATAATACCCAAGCACTGTGCATGGACGGTTTTGCTGTCATGTATTCAGGTGTATCACGTACGCCATTATGGTCAGCAGAATATTTAACGCGTAAGCGTTTGCAGCAGGCCAAACAAATCGACCGTGAAGACAGCTTTCATGAAGAAAGCCAATTACCACAGTCCATGCGAGCGCAACTTTCTGACTATTCAGGATCAGGCTATGACCGCGGACATCTGGCACCGAATGGTGACATGGCCAATCGCAGTCAGCAGTATGATAGCTTTAGCCTTGCCAATATCGCCCCGCAATCACCGCGAAATAACCGCTATATTTGGCGCAATATTGAATCGGCTACCCGCTACTTAACCCAGCAATACGGTGAGGTTTATACCGTCACAGGCGTGGCATTTACGGACAAAAAAGCCAAACAATTAGCGGGACGCGTACTGGTACCCAGCCATTTTTTTAAAGCCGTTTATATCCCCGTAAGCAACCAAGCAGGTGTTTACTATGCGCCAAACGATGAATCTGAGCGTATCGAAATCATTAGTATTGATGAGCTGACTGCTAAAATTGGTATTGATGTTCTGCCGGTACTTGATGCAAAGACCAAAGCGCAAGCCTTGGATTTGCCGTTAAAAGCTGGTGAAGCTATGGATATACCAGAAAAAAAGGTAGAAGAGCCCACTTGGATATTATTTGTGGTAGCAATCTTTGAGTGGGTCATGACACAATTACAAACATAAATCGTTCAATTATTACTGGAACTATGGGATTTTGCTACATCGTGTAATGTACTATTTATGAAAAAAGGAGGATTAGATGATTGACCCATTTGCTAATAATCACCAAAGCATGCAGATTGGTGAGCTGGTTATTGAAAATCAAGAAGACAAAATTATTATTTATGGCGACATTAATCTGCTCTTAAATGACATTGGATATGAGCAGGCAAAGCAGTTGCATGAGCTGAGTAGTAAGATTTTACTCGCCTTTGAAAATAGCAGTCTCTATAATAATGATGAAGCTAAGTCAAAAGAAAAAGATGACCAATCGGGCAAAATTATAGACAATCCATTCCTGTAACTTATTGATATAATTTTGATTTTATAGAAATAATAAACTATAAAAAAATTACTAGGCAAATTCTAAAAATTGCTTATAATGGGTCAAGACAACGCTTATGCTGTTCAGATTTTTTATAAAAGGTGAATTGGTCATTCTGTATTTGCCGCACTAACGAGCGAAAACTGAATATAGTACCATTGACTATAATAAAAAATTGTTGGCAAAGGATAAGCTGAGGACGACAGAAACATATCGTTTCTAGTAATCATTAAATGAAGGGAGTCTATTTATGAAACTATTCGCAAAAACTACGTTGGCAATCGCTGGTATCAGTTTAGCAAGCATGGCATTCGCCGCTGACCCACTAGCTAATACCACTTGGCAAACTTTTGACGAAGGCCAGCCTAAAGGCGTGATCAAAATCACTGAGTCAAATGGTGTTTTAACTGGTAAGCTTATCAGCACCGTTTCAGAGAAAGGTAAGAAGCACGTTGGTATGACTATTATTTCTGGTTTAAAAGCAGACGGTAATGGCAAATACAGTGGTGGTAAAATCACTGATCCTGAAAAAAACAAGACTTATAAATTGACTGCTAACTTAAGCGGCAGCAGCCTTAACCTAAAAGGTCACTTAGGTCCATTCTCACGTAGCCAAACGTGGAAAAAGAAATAAATCTAAGTTAATGTAATTCTCTTTATTAAGCTAAGTTTTGATAAAGAATAAAAAATCCCGCATTACCGAAAGGTTTGGCGGGATTTTTAGTTGTATCTATTTTTAGTGGTATCTACTTTTTAGGTTTGAAATCACTGCAAATTCAAGACACTGAAAATATAGTCAGTAAAAAGCAATATCGATACATTATATACTGCCGGTATGAATTTTTTGCAGTCTCTAGCTACGTAGGCACGGCAAGCAAGAAGCATTCATACCAGCAGTACCGTAATGTTTTTAGAATATTTTGACCATATATAGTCATTCTAAAATGATAGAAGTACAAGTTAAACAGTGCTTTGCTAGGATAAATGTTGCCACTTGCTGCGCAAATAGGCTTCACAAGCTTCGAAAAAGTCATCCTAGCAACATGGTGTTCTTGTTACAGTATGTTTGCTAATCAGCTATCTTATAAATTCCGGATAGGCTTCCATACCACACTCGGCAATATCGGCACCTTGATATTCTTCTTCTTCAGAGAGACGCAGACCGATGACAAGTTTAATAATACTCCAAACGATTAAACTGCTTACAAATACCCATATAAAAATAGTAGCGGCACCGGCTAATTGACCGACTAATGACGCTGCCGGATTGGTCAGTGGTACAATCAATAGACCAAATAAGCCCACCACACCATGGACAGAAATAGCGCCTACAGGATCGTCGATTTTCATTTTGTCTAGGAGCAGAATCGATAAGACGACAATGACACCTGCGGTCATACCAAATAGGGTAGCCTGTAGCGCAGAGGGCGTTAAAGGTTCTGCAGTAATAGCAACCAAACCTGCCAGTGCACCATTTAAGAGCATGGTAAGATCTGCTTTGCCAAAGATAAGGCGTCCAATAAGCAAGGCACCAATTGCTCCGCCAGCAGCGGCAGCATTGGTATTCAAAAATACAATAGCGACGGAATTGGCACTAGCGATATCACCCAGTTTTAATACTGAACCACCGTTAAAGCCAAACCAGCCCATCCATAAGATTAAGGTACCAAGTGCTGCCATTGGCAAATTTGCCCCAGGAATAGCGCGTATCTCACCTTTAGAACCGTATTTACCGAGGCGCGCTCCTAAGAGTAGTACACCTGATAACGCCGCTGCAGCACCTGCTAAATGTACGATGCCAGAGCCTGCAAAATCAGAGAAGCCCAAGTCGCCCAAACTATATAGACCAAAAACCTCCTTGCCACCCCACGTCCAACTGCCTTCTAACGGATAAATAACTCCTGTCATCACCACGGCAAACAGTAAGAATGACCATAGCTTCATACGCTCAGCGACCGCGCCTGAGACAATAGACATACAAGTGGCAACAAAGACTACTTGGAAGAAAAAGTCGGACGCACTGGAGTAAACGGCATCGCCATTAAAGCCATTTTCAGCTGAAGCCGCTAACGCATCAGTGACCAAGCTTTCGGTACCTGCAATCCCACTCAAAAACAGATTGCCGTCATACATGATGGCATAACCGCATATCATGTACATGATACAGGCAGTCGCAAAAAGTGCGATATTTTTGGTTAGAATTTCGACCGTGTTTTTTGAGCGTACCAATCCTGCCTCTAACATTGTGAAACCCGCTGCCATCCACATGACAAGCGCACCACACATTAAGAAGTAAAACGTATCTAACGCGTACTGGAGCTCAAAGATTTGATTTTGCATGTTAATTCCCCCTTGAATATATGCAATGCAGAGATCGAGATAACCTATAAATTGATATTTATAGGTAGGTCTTGCGCCTAGATAGCGTCAGGACCTGTCTCACCCGTACGGATACGAATGACTTGCTCAAGATTGGTCACGAATATCTTGCCGTCACCGATTTTACCGGTGCTAGCGATGCGCGTGATGGCTTCAATAGCTGGCTCAAGCATCTCGTCCATCACCGCCACTTCAATTTTTACTTTAGGTAAAAAGTCCACCACGTACTCGGCGCCGCGATAGAGCTCAGTATGGCCTTTTTGACGACCAAAGCCTTTTACCTCAGTGACGGTAACACCTTTTGCACCAATGTCAGAAAGCGCTTCACGCACATCATCGAGCTTAAACGGTTTTAAGATCGCAGTGATTAGCTTCATAAAAAAATCCTTATATGGGTGATATCGCAGGTTAATAGATGCCATTTGATGCAACATATTATGATCATGCTTGTATTAAGTGCTTCAAGAATTGTGCCAAACCTACTCAAGGGGGAAGGTAGAATAGGGCACATTTACTCAAAATCATTAGCACAATGACAAAAAATAGGCTTTATACAGTAAGTATAACCCTTGTTTTAATCTGTATAAACAAACGATTAACCTGTAACGTTACATGAATGCAAACTTTATTATAACCAACTTTTTAAGCACTTGGGGAAGATATGCCTTTATTTCCTGTGATGATTTGCTAAAAGATTGTAGGATATAAAAACAGCTAGAAAAGACAGAGGCTAATTTTTTATCAATATAAAGAGTGGTCTCTATATCGATAAAAAATTAGCCTTAGTGTCAAAAGAAATACAAAAAGGGCGTGGCTTTAGGCCTTAGGGAACAATAAGTACGGGGTAGTGATGCTCCCCAATAGCTTTTTAGTGGCGCTGCCTTTTAACAGCTCAATTAAGCGCGGTTGGGCAAAAGCGCCTGTCATCAGTAGACCGATATCGTTATCACGTTGGTAGTAGGTTAGCGCTGCGGTAACATCGCGGCAATCGAGCAAGGTTTTTTTGCATTTAATGCCAGCTTGTTTAAGACGCGCATAGGCTTCACGTAACGCATCGCAGTTTTCAGAGTTCTCTTTACCGACCATGACGATATGAATCATCAATGCACGCACCAGTGGTGTTTTACATAGCCAATTCAGCATTTTGTGCGAAGTGGGGCTATTATCAAACGCAAATAAAGCACTGCTAGGGGGCAAAAATGGTGCATGAGTCACCAAAATAGGGCAGAGACTGGAGCGGATAAGCTGGCTTAAAGTCGACTTACAGGTAACATGATGACCAATCACGATTAGTTGGGCTTGGTCATCGACATAATTAATGCTGTCATCGAGCTTTTCATGCCGATGAAGGGTGTAGGTTTTGATTTTGTGACGTTGCTGCTCGCAATAACTGCTGGCTTGATGTAAAAGCAGCTTACCTTGCGCTTTTAACTCGCAATTACTTAAGTGCTCTTTTGACGTGAATTGATCAAGTAAGGTGTTTTCATCATCAATATTGAGGCAGCCTGAATAATCAACGGCTGCTTTTTGCTGTAAGCTTGGTACTGAATAGAGCAGTCCAATCGGGGCTTGCAAGCGGATAGACGCCCACATACTTGCTTCTAATACCGCTTGCACATGGTTTGGGCAGTCTAAACAGGCAATTACGCTATCTGGTTTCAAATTACTCATAAAGGCATCACATCATCTCAATAACTAAAATGCAAGCTGGGCAGTCGAGATATTGCGCTCAACTGCCCAAGCTGATTTTATATACCAATATCATTACTGATCAATAAACAAAGCGTCTATATCAGTTTGATAACACATATACAGCTCTAATCTAATAAGCCAATATCTCGGCGATCATGAATAGAAAAACGATCAATAAGCGTGCGGCTGGCACTATTGAGTCCAACGACTTTGACATCAATCCCTTCGCGCTGCAAGCGTATGACCAGCTTATCTAAGGTATCTACCGCGCTGATATCCCAAAAATGCGCTTGGCTAACATCGATGTGTACATTGTCTAACGCCTCTTTGGTATCAAAGCTTTGCAAAAATTGCGTCGTTGAAGCAAAGAACACTTGCCCTTGAACGTAATAATAACGCGTATTGCTACTGTCATCATATTCGCTAAATACGGTCAAGAATTGACCGATTTTATTGGCAAAAGCCAAAGCAGATAACAGTACGCCAACGCCAACGCCATAGGCTAAGTTATGAGTAAAGACGGTAGTCAAAACGGTCGCTAGCATGACGATGTTAAATGACATAGGATGGGTCTTAAATTCACGAATAGACTGCCAGTTAAAGGTGCCTATAGACACCATAATCATCACAGCTACCAGTGCCGCCATCGGTATCAAGCTGACCCAATCACTTAAAAACACCACCATAATCAGCAGTACCACACCGGCGATGAGCGTGGATAGTCGCGTGCGTCCACCAGATTTTACGTTAATCATTGACTGGCCAATCATCGCACAGCCAGCCATGCCGCCGAAGAACCCTGAGACTACATTAGCAATACCTTGACCACGGCATTCGCGGTTTTTGTCGCTTGGCGTATCGGTCAGCTCATCGACAATGGTTGCTGTCATCATAGATTCCAACAACCCTACGATGGCAAGCGCGATAGAATAAGGCGCAATAATAAGTAAAGTGGTCAAGTTTAACGGGATATCAGGAAGCAAAAACATCGGTAATGAATCTGGCAAGTCGCCCATGCTACCGACGTTACGAATATCAAGATTCATATACATGGCAACAGCTGTCAAACCCACAATACAAACCAGTGGCGATGGAATAACGCGACCAATTTTAGGAATGAGGGGAAATAGGTAAATAATCGCCAAACCTGCGGCAGTCATAATATACACCATCATGCCGACGCGTTCAGTGGCAGGATTAAGCTCGGGCAGCTGCGCGGCAAATATTAAGATTGCCAACGCATTGACAAAACCAATGACCACTGAGCGCGATACAAAACGAATCAGATTACCGAGTTTTAAGATACCCATCACGATTTGAATACCACCGCACAATAAGGTTGCCGCAAGCAGGTATTGCAGACCGTGGTCGGCAACCAAATCAACCATGACCAGTGCCATGGCGCCCGTAGCTGCCGAAATCATACCCGGACGTCCACCAACAAAACTGATGACTACCGCGATGCAAAATGAGGCATATAAACCAACTTTTGGGTCGACACCGGCGATGATAGAAAAGGCAATGGCCTCTGGAATCAATGCCAGAGCAACAACCAAACCTGATAAGGTATCGCCACGAATATTGGAAAACCACTCTTCACGTAAATTACCAAAAAAAGATGTCATAAGTAAACTGCATATGGTTGAAGACAAAAAAAGCAATCATTATTCAGTGATAGAATGATTGCATTGTGATGAACGTATCTAGAATGATAAAACTGTGTCCGCAATCATGGTTTGCGGTAGAAGAGGACAGATAAGCTGTCAGAAATATTATAAAAATATATATGATAAAAAATATGGGAGCGTATGGCCGTCATGGCATTAGTATAATATGAAACATTACTAATGAGAGGCGACAGTCGCACGATAAGTGTGACAACATGATAAACTAAAACGCTAGGCTGAACTGGTCGTCAATATAGTGATTCTTTCTACGGTCGCTATTATAGCATTAGCCACTCAATATAAAAACCGCCGTCTCATAGTATAAAGTATTGAAAAATCAGTACCGAAATGTGGTTGATACCGTTATCATGCTATTCATTTTAAGCAGGTTGTTCAGGCGATATGTGCAGTATGTCAATTGCCTGTTTTCTTGATAGCATTTTGTTCGTTTATTTGTTCGTCTCATAAAAGGAAAAGCCATGACCGCTAGCACCGCAGCAACAACCTTACTTCATAAAGGCAGTGGTTTACAAGTCGTGGTCGGTTTGGGGCAGTCGGGGTTATCGGTCGCGCATTATTTGGCTGAGCAAGGCTACCAAGTTGCCATCACTGACAATCAGGAAAATCCCGCGTTAGCAGATAAACTACCTGCTACTATCGATATCAGGCAGTTTGGCGCGATAGATGCAGAGTTATTACAACAAGCAGCACGAATTATTATCAGCCCTGGTATCTCTCTAGATAATGCTGCGATTGCCGCGGCGCGTGCGGCAAATATTCCAGTGGTCAGTGATATTCAGCTATTTTGTGAGGCCTGTACCGTCCCAATCATTGCGATTACGGGCTCAAATGCCAAGAGTACCGTGACCACTCTGGTTGGACAAATGGCGGCAGATGCAGGTATCAATGTTGGCGTAGGCGGCAATATTGGCGTGCCAGCGCTGAGCCTTTTGAGTAATGATAAAATGGAGCTGGTGGTTTTAGAGTTATCCAGTTTTCAGTTAGAAACGGTCACCAACTTAGGGGCGCAGGTCGCAACAGTCCTCAATATGTCGCCTGATCACTTAGACCGTCATGGCGATATGCTCGGCTATCACCAAGCCAAGCATCGTATCTTTCAAGGTGCCAAATCGGTGGTGATTAATCGTGAAGATGCCTTGACCCGACCGTTGGTTTCAGACAGTTTGCCGCGACTGAGCACCGGTATTCATGCGCCTAATAAAGGGCATTATGGGCTTATTACGGATGCAGCAGGGCAGACTTATTTGGCACGTGGTACAGAGCATCTCATATCAGCAGACAAATTAAAGATAAAGGGACGTCATAACCTGCTTAATGCCCAAGCCGCGTTGGCATTGGGTGAGCTTGCTGGTTTGCCGCTTGAGAGTATGCTTAACACTTTGCAGCAGTTTGCAGGGCTTGAGCATCGTTGCCAATATGTCGCTACAGTCGCTGGCATCGATTACTTTAATGATTCTAAGGGCACCAATATTGGCTCAACCATGGCGGCTGTTGAAGGTTTAGGTGCCGTTTATGCGCCAAAAGACGGTAAGCTGCTATTAATATTGGGCGGTCAAGGTAAAGGTCAGCAGTTTGGTGAACTCTCACCTTTTATCAATCAATATGTCAGCCAAGTGCTGTTTATTGGTGAAGACAGTCAGCAGATTGAACAGCATTTACGCGCCGCAGGTCTCAGTGATGAGGTCAGCCTGCATCAATGTCAGACATTGGAAGGAGCTTTTGCGATGATTGAGCAAGTAACGGCAAGTAGTTTGTCGCAAGTACAGGCGGTATTATTGTCGCCTGCTTGTGCCAGCTTCGATCAGTTTAATGGGTTTGTCGCTCGCGGCGAGCATTTTAGCCAGCTCGTCAAGCAGTTAGATGCTGTGTCTCAATAGGCACTATAGTTGGTCCACTTTTAAAGGAGTACAGCACTACTGGGGTTAATTATTCGCAGCCTCTGTCTGCGTAGGCACAGCAAGCAAGAAAATTAACCCCAGTAGTGCTTGATACTATTTGTATTTCTTTTATTTAGGACTGACTATATCATAAGCGGCAAAACCTAAGCGTCTATGTCGTCATATTCAGTCGTATAAAGCGCCTTGTTACAACATTATGTGACCTGCGCCTTATAATCGTAAAACGGCAAGCGTTTTCTGGATAAATGATTGTTTTGCCTATAAATTGCTGCTACTGTCAAAGCAAGGTCTGTCTCATCAAATCTATTTTTTAGTTTTTAAACGGTGGCGTTGCATAAACGCCGTGTTTTTTCGTTTGCTAGTGTATATAAAATTATGGCGCTCTCTTCTCTCTCTCGTTCTTCTTCTCAACCTCGGCAACCTAATGGTTCAGATGGCGTTTTGTCTATGCCATCTGCGCGTGCGATCTTGTTATCAAGCGTTGGCTGTATGTTGGTACTGAGTCTATTAATGGTGGCTTCGGCTTCTATTCCTTTTGCGCTCAGCCGCGGCATGACAGAACTGCATTTTTTTTATAATCAGCTGCTTTATATGAGTATTGGTTTGGCTGTCGCTGCCATTTCTTATCGGGTTGTGTCCTTAAAAACCTTATATAAAACCGAAACCCAATTTATACTCTTAGCTATTACGGGAGCTTTGCTGTTTGCAACCTTATTTAGCACGCCGATTAATGGCTCTAAGCGTTGGCTGAGCTTGGGAGGTTTTAATTTCCAAGTAGCAGAATTGGCTAAGCTGGTGATGATTATATTTGTCTCAGATTTTGTGGTACGCCGCTCATTTGAGGTTCGTAACGGTTGGGATGGCTTTTTAAGGATTGCGTTGGTGGTTGGAATGATAACCTTCCTACTCTTAGCACAGCCAGATTTTGGCTCCTTTGTGGTTATTATCGGCATGGTGTTTGCGATTTTCTATATTGCTGGGGCGCCCTACAAACAGTTTATCGCCTTGGGTGCGGTCGCTGTCGGCGGCGCCGTATTGATGGTTGCGACGGTACAGTACCGGTTGGTACGGGTAATGTCGTTTCTGGACCCTTTTGATGATGTGCAAGATACCGATTATCAGCTGGCGCGCAGTTTAATTGCCTTTGGTCGAGGTCAGTTTACTGGCGTTGGTTACGGTGAAAGTGTGCAGAAACTGTCCCATTTACCAGAAGCGCATACCGATTTTTTATTGGCTATTACGGGTGAAGAGTTGGGTTTCGTTGGGGTCACGATGATTCTGATACTTGAGGCGTTGATTATTGGTAGTGCAATGCGTATCAGTTATAACGCTCTAAAACGTCGGCAGATGCGCATGAGCTATACCGCTTTTGGTATTGCGGTGGTGTTTATTGCGCAGACCATTATCAATGCCGCGATGAATATGGGCGCAATTCCGACCAAAGGTTTGACGATGCCTTTCTTTAGTTATGGCGGCTCATCAATGCTGATTAGCCTAGTGATGGTGGCGGTGCTACTAAAGATTTATAAAGAAAGTCCTGAGATTGAAAAAAGCCAGTGTCGTTATTATTAAGTGGCATTTTTGATTGAGCAAAGCGTCGCTCGTAGCGGCGTTTTTTTGTTATGTGGTTTTATTCTACAGTAGGCATATTTAAAGACTGTTTACCTTGTAATGGCGCGTTATCCCATTGGGCAATCGCTTGATTGAGCATACGATCCGGCGAGTCATGCTCGACTGGCAATTGCCCTAATAGCTGTAATGCATAGGCAAGTAATTTACTTGGGTGGCGAGTGTCGATAGGCTGGGCAAGATTTTGCTTAGAGAGTTTTTGACCATCTTGATTACATATCAAGGGCAGATGATACCAATGATCGATAGTCGGTAAGCGTGCCGCTTGCATGATACTGATTTGAGCCGTCGTCATCGGTAAGATGTCCAAACCACGCATGATATGAGTGACGTGTTGTAGTCCGTCATCAAGACTTGCCGCCAAAATATAATTAATCATACCATCTTGACGCCGAGCCACCATGTCCCCTAAGGTTTGTTGCGGATTATCCCACTGTATGCCCTGAATACCATCATTAAATCCAATACAATAATCTGGCAGCTGAATACGCAGCTTATGTTGCGTCGGACTTAAATCCGCCTCAATACAAAAACGTGGGTAGCGCTGCCTATTAGGTTGTAGGTCGCTATCCACTTTTTTATCATCGTTAATGGAAAAGTCAGTTGATATGTTTGCATCATTAAGCGCTGTCTGCTCTTGCTGTGTCCAATAATGCTCTAAACGCTTACGTGAGCACTGACAGCCATAAGTCAAGGGACTTAAGATTGAAGAGACATAATCATTATAAATATCAATGCGCTCAGACTGAAAAATAACATCGTCATCCCAGTTGAGACCGAGCGCCTCTAAATCTATCAAAATTTGCTCAGTGAACTGTCTGTCGCAACGTTCGGTGTCCGTATCTTCGATACGTAATAACCATTTGCCACCGATGGATTTAATATGACAAAAGCTGGCAAGCGCTGTCGTTAATGAGCCAAGATGAAGCTCACCTGTGGGTGAAGGCGCAAAACGACCAATAGGCTTGGGCAATGTCGTATTTATTGGCATAGGTTTTTCTGATTTAGAGGGGTTAGATGTTTTCAAAATAGCCAGCTATTGTAAAATGACCAGAGAGACAAATAGAATAAACAATCTCATTATAAAAAGATATTTAACATATGCACATATTTTGTTGGTCACTTATCAACCCGCGCACAGCCTATTGATGAAACGAAAAGAGCGACCAATCAATGGTCGCTCGCATTTATTCTCATAATCGTTTAAGAGGGATTGAGTTCGCTATAGGCGTTCATTTATCAAACCTAAGCGCGTTTAGGTATGACCTTGATTTTGGCGCTCTTTAATCTCAGACAAGGTTTTGCAGTCGATGCACTGGGTCGCCGTTGGGCGTGCTTCGAGACGACGCAAGCCAATCTCTACGCCACAAGTCTCGCAAAAACCATAATCATCATTTTCGATTTCTGAAATAGACTTGTCGATTTTGCGAATAAGCTTGCGTTCGCGATCACGCGTACGCAAAGTCAAAGCAAACTCTTCTTCTTGGGTCGCCCGATCATTGATATCTGGCATAGCGCTCGACTCATCTTGAATATAAGTCTTGGTGCGATCGGCTTCACCGATAAGCTGATGCTTCCAGTCTAATAACATCGCCTTAAAGTGCGCTAACTGCTCATCAGACATATATTCTTCGTCTTTGGCAGGTACATAAGGCGTAAACTTAACATCACTTGGATTCGTGGTCAGGGTGCTCATATGGGTATCCTACTTTTTCAAATTAATTCAATAAAACGCACTGTCAAAAGACCAGACGTTATCAATTTACCAAACGCTATAAATTTTCCCTTTATAAAACATTTTACCACTCAGTAATACAGCTGATCTGATTAGGATGGTTATCTTGATATGCCGATATTGATATGTCAATGGTCAAGTATATTGTCATAAATGTTTTTATTTAAATGGTCATGCCAAAATAAAATAATAAATCACTGACTGTGAACACTTAAACTGTGGTCGATGTAGCCATCCTAGCTTTTATAATATGGCCTAATTATATATTAGACTGTTGTCATTTTTATCACTATTTGTCGTGTGTAATACTGTCTTTAAAACACGGCTCTCAAGACAAAGATGCGATTGGTTATAATGATATAAACCTGTACTGTGCCAGCCATTCTAGAATGAATCAAGCAAAATCAGTGAGTAATATAACCGCCAAGCTCAAAGTAACATCATAGCCAAATAAGTAACTGATTCTAGTCAATAAAACTGGTCATCAAGTATCTAGTCTTTCAACCCAGCTTGCAACCTTTCCATTGTTGGCTAATTGCAACCAACGATATCCTGGTCGCAATTTTTTATCATAGGCAAAATTGTCTTCAAATGGCTTGAATTGATAGCAAGTAGAAGGGGTGCTATACACAGTAACGCCTTGATGATGGCGTGTTTGCTCTTGATGAGTATGCCCATTGATAATCACGCTCAGATGAGCGAAGGGCGCAATGTGCTGCCAAAATTCCTCTGCATTTTCTGCCATGTGGTTATCAATCCATTCAGAATCTACGGGCAATATATGATGATGAAGTGCAATGAGCGCCGGCTTAGCACAAGATGCTAGCTGTGCACATACCCAATCAATGTCGGTCGCCGTAATCTTGCCTTCTACCTTGCCAGTAATCGATGAGTCGAGTAGAAGCATCTGCCAATGCTCAGATTCAATCAGATGACAACTAAGCAGACGTGGGTCAGCAGCGCGAGCAATCAGTGTCCGTTGGTAAAAAGGTAAATCCTCATCCGTCTCATCCGTCACATCATGATTGCCAGCGATACAGACAAAAGCAATGCCCGTCTTCTGCAATACTGTAAAAATATGGTCATAGATAGCAGGCTCTACTTTATTAACCAAATCGCCTGTCACAATAATCAAATCACACCGTATCTCTTTGCTTAATGCTTGCTTGATAATCGCCTCAAAACTGTATTGGCAAACGGCGACTTCGCTACTGATTTCATCAGCAGAAGCTGGCACATGTGATGATAAATGCAAATCAGTGATTTGTAATATATTTACCTGTCCGTCTGGCGTGCTGACGGTACTCACAGGATAGCTAGGCATTGAATTTTGTCCTCTATCGCAGAAAAACAATGAACGTTTTTGAGATATCAAGATGATTAAATGCGTCATGACAGGTCAGCAATTACAGCTCACCTGACTTTCCAGCGTCGTTTTTGTAGAGGGCGCCTTAGACTAATAAGAGGGGCATCCCCTCCTGCATAAAGCGCTGTTAGATATAATTGGTATATTTTTAGAGATGTTTAACTATACTATTGATAGCACTAGTGAAATTTTACAACATTAAGCGTATGAAAGCTCTAGCAATTTTAATGAAATAAAGTTCTATAAGGGAGAGAAAAATAGCCATCATATTACTGATAGCTATAACGTGTTATGGAAAATTGTCTGCCTTCTAACGACGTGACGCCCAAAACTTTGCCAATATGGATTTCGATGTGGTCAATTTTGAGATAATTAAGGCAATAAAAAATAAACTGGCTAAGATTAAGACGATAGAGAGTCCTGTTTGTATATCTAGCCAGACACTGCCCCATACACCAAGTGTCACACCGAGTTGAGCAACGATCAGCGCGATGATGACCATTCGTTTTGGCGACGTTGAATATAGACGTGCCGTGAGTGCCGGTAATACCAGCAAGCCACTGATCAATAAGCTACCCACTGCTTGCAAGGCAATCGCACAGAATCCTGCCAATACGCCCATAAAAAACAGTCGTTGGCGTGTGGGATTAATGCCTTGAATACGGGCTAACGCTTCATGCGTCGCCAGTTTAATTTGCGCGGGCCAAATATAGGCCAATAATCCTAACCCGATCAGCACACTACCCGCCAATAACGGTAAATCTGCCCACCCAAGCTCAAGTAAGTTACCAAATAAGAATCCTAATACATTGGCTTGCTGATTGGTAAGCTGAGTCAATGCTAATAGTCCCAAACACAGCAAGGATACCGCAACCACTGCCAGTACCGCATCGGCAGGAAGCCGTTCATCATCAATGAGTACCAGTCCAAACACCACTATGATGCTAACCAAAGCGATACCAATGCCCATTGGCAACTGCCACCAGACCGCTAAGGCGACGCCAAGTAGCGTCCCATGTGCCAGAGCATCCGAAAAAAATGCCATGCGTCGCCACAGTACAAGACAACCTAAGGGCGCAGATAGCAGGGACAAAATACTGCCAGCAATCCAAGCAGGGGCAATGATAGCTAACCAAGCGGTCATAACAGATATCCGTTGAAAATTTTAGGGAGGGTACAGTGAGTAACAAACATATTATAAAATGTCAGGCTCATATGAATGTTCAAGTATTTACCTATATAGATCGCTTACTGCGTGATGTTCACAGGCGTGTGGCTGATGAACATAAGGCTGCTCATAATGATGGCCGAATAGCTTTTGAAATTCACTGCTAATCGCAAGCTCGCTCGGTTGACCCTCACAGCAAATATGCTTATTGAGACAAATCACCCGTCGACTGCCTTTCATCACCCAATGCAAGTCATGCGACACGACTAACATGGCGCAGCGTAAAAAGTCTGGTAATTCATCAATGAACTGATATAGCCAAAGCTCCGTATCAGGATCCAAGCCTTGCATCGGTTCATCTAAAATTAGTAAGTTAGGTTTGTCTAACAAGGCGCGTGCCAACAGTACCCGCTGAGTCTCACCGCCGGATAAATGCAACATTTGCCGCGGTAATAAGTGGTTTAAAGACAAGTTATCAAAAATGAATTGCCGCTGCTCATCATTCAAGCGTCGTTTGTCAGCTTGCGCCAATAAATCGCAGACTCGTAATGGCAAGATTGGTGGCACGGCAAAACGCTGCGGGACATAACCAAGTTGCAACGGTCCATGAGCAGTAATTTGACCCTCAGTAGGGGTAATAAGCCCCAAAATAAGCTTCACCAACGTTGACTTGCCCGCACCATTAGGGCCAATGAGACTTACGGTTTCATTAATCGCCATATCGATATTAATATGCGATACCAAACGTTGTTGGCCAATATGGTAACTGACATCGCTCAAAGTCAGTAATGGCTTTCCATTGTCTGTGCTGACTCTTTGCTTAGAGGGTGGTCGAGTAGAGGGTGATACTAATTGGTTCATGAGTTGGCAGCTAATAGTTTAAAAATTAATGAATAGAAGAATATTTCGCAGCGCTTTATCGGCAAGCTTGGCAGCGCCCTCTAAGCTCAATGACACTACGGGCAACCGTAAAACCAATGTCTTTTTCAGCAAAACTGATCATCTCTTGGACCGGTAAACTGCTACATTCTTGTACGCGCTGGCATTGATCACAAATTAAGAACGCCGCCGTATGCTGAGCCCGTGGGTGACAACAAGGAACATAGGCATTAATAGAGGTCAGCTGATGAATCAGGCCTTCGCTTAACAAGAACTCTAAACTGCGATAAACGGTCGGCGGCGCCACATTTTTTGCGCCATCAATCTCATTATCACTGTCTAATAAACGTGCTTGCTGTAATTGAGTGATGAGATCATAAGCGCCAACAGGCTTATTGGCTTGTAATACCAGCATATATATCTGTTCACGTAAGGGCGTAAAACGTACGCCATGTGTACGACACTGCTCTTTGGCTGCTGCCAGCCGCTCGGCCACGTCATGTTGCGTAAAGTCTTGCACCTCGTGAACATGACTGTCATACAACTGTCTGCCGTGTGGGCAATTATCGTCTACAGGGCCACTGGCCGATGACTGACAGGCTGATGAAATAGTGGACATCGTACAAGCTCCGAAAAATAAATTAGCACTTTTAATTGTTATAGTATAACATAATGAAAATTAGAAAGAACGTATCTTCTATTATTTTCATTTATTCGATTAACAGGATTGCCTGAACATGACCGCTCACCGTCACAATGCCGATAATGCTATAAATAATCTCTTACATACTATCACTTCCTTTAACACGTCATCTTTTAATAAATGTTGGCGCGCACTGTTACAGCCACAACGTCTGCTGATCGCGGCACTTATGATACTAAGTTCACTGGCAATGAGTGCACAAGCCGCTACCGTCAGTGTAAGTAATTATCCGCTATTCTTATTAAGTGAGGCGGTGACCAAAGGCGCGCCATCAGCTGAGCAAATATTGGACCCAAGTGAAGTCGGTCATCACGGCAGTATCAGTCCCGGCGATATCAAAGCGATTCAAGACAGTAAGTTTGTGGTGTGGTTTGGCGCATCACTAGAGCACAACTTAGCCACCAGTTTAGATAAAGCGCCTAATGCCATCTCACTATATGCTTTCGATGCTTTTAATCGGCATCCACTACGTGACGTACAAGGAGTTCCTATTGCTGGCACGTTAGATCCTCATATCTGGCTTGATCCTGAAAACGCCAAAGCTATTACTCGTGCGTTAGCGGTGATTCATAGTCATGCCAATCCGCAATATAAAAAGCTCTATCATGCCAACGCAAAGAAATTTGCTGAGCGTATGGATGCAGCAGTTGCCTCTATACAACAGCAAAGCGCACAAAATAGCATTTTACGAAAGCATCCTTACTGGGCCTATCACGATGCTTATCAATACCTAGAGCGCGCTACTCAGTTACAATTTGCAGGTAGTTTGAGTGTTGATGAAGATATAGCGCCCAAAGCCAGTCAGTTGCGCTGGGTCAACGAGAACCGTCCGTCCAAAACCATGTGTATAGTGACGCAAAGTGAACCGGCTAAAGGCTTGCTTGCCAAACTACGACCAGTGAATAGCACGGTACAATCAGAAGATATGAGCAACAGTAAAGACTTTGTCAATGGTTGGCAGATGATGGCGCAGCAAATTCGCCAATGTATATCATAATAGAAGCATTAAAATTAGTGATTGAAATCATTAATCAAGCGTCGCTAAAGACTGCGACATGGCTTCGATATAGCTTCGATAAAAGACCGGTTATCTACATATAAGTACCGGAATTGTTGATGATTGAGATAGATGACTGATAAAAGGTATATTTTACTTGCTTAAAAATGGCTCGCTCCCTATAATAAGTTGCGTTTAATTTTGGTTAAAAGGTAACATCTATAGAGTAAGCCATTCACGGATAATAGTGTCGCGATGATGTTAGATAGCTATACAATCCAAATGTTTAAGGCTATAGAAATACCATGACCAAGCCTGCCAAACGCACACAAAAAGATAAAATTGGCATTTATATCAAACGTCAAGCATGGATACTATTTATCCTTATTATTACTGCTTGGCTTGTAGATACGATGTGGCTGCACAGTGCGCTAACTGTTGCAAAAAGCACCGCTATTGGTGCATTGCTGAGTTTTGCCACACAAGCGGTCTTTGCTTTTTTTATCTTTTGGTATACCGGTTATCGCGCGCGCTTACATATTGTTAGCCAGCTTTATCGGGGTCAGATGGCCAAATGGCTATTGACTGTGTTTGGTTTCGCACTAATTTTTATTACCGTACAACCCCTATCAGCGCCTGCGCTGTTTATCGGTTTTATGGTAATGCAAATTAGTCACAGTTGGATGTTGTGGCATATACGCTAGTGTAGATAAAGGATAGCTATTTTATAGTTGCCTTATTGAATGCACTGAGCCGGTCACCCTGCTGTCCAACTTCTCTATGACTATTTAGTAAGTCAAAATATAAGCATTGTCTTAAAATAGCAGCGATAATGGTGATATAAGTTTTCGATATAAAAATATAGGCAGTTATTTGCGGGTAGGAGAGCGTTTATTGCTCTTTATAATTAAATTCTTACAATTTAATTAGTGACGCAAAGCCATGTTAACAAACGTGGACGCCCTTAACTTATTCATACAGTAGATAAAAAAGTCATAATTGACTTTACACGAATACAACGCTGCATTAATATAGGCGCCTAAATATCTTGCTTACGATCGCTGTATTAAGCGTTTATCGTGTCAAAACGAACGAAGCTAACAATATATGATATTTTCCGTACACATTAAAGGGCCATTAATGAATAATGATAAGCCCTTTTTTGATAGCTAAAATTTATCATCAGCTAGCAAATTTAGTATGAGTAACAGAACTATGGGTTGGATGTTATTGTTTACAGAGGCGCTTTAGAATCGTTTGTTTATCTGCATTGAAACGATGCAGCTGCAAGCGCTAAAAACCTCATCAGATGACAACCGTATTTTTTGGTAGTTGATAAATCGTTGACTAATAAGAAGCTTATATTATGGCAGGCGAGCAAACGACAACAGAGTATATCTCTCACCACTTAACGAACTGGACTTACGGCTATCTGCCGGGCGAAGGTTGGAAAGTTGCCTATACTGCTGAAGAAGCTAGTGCAATGGGCTTTAAAGCTATCCACCTTGATTCCATGCTTTGGTCAATTGGTTTGGGCATTGTTTTCTGCGCTATCTTTTGGATGGTCGCTAGAAAAGTCACTTCAGGGGTGCCGGGTAAATTACAGGCCGCTGTTGAGATGATCGTTGAGTTCGTTGATAACAACGTGCGCGACTCTTATAGTGGTACCTCAAAGCTGATTGCGCCTTTGGCGTTGACCATCTTTGTGTGGATATTCTTAATGAACTTGATGGATTTACTACCCGTTGATTTTGTTCCAGGCCTTGCCGGACAAATCGGCGCCATGATGGGACATGATCCGCATCATGTGTTCTTTAAGATCGTTCCAACCACAGATCCTAATATCACCCTTGGCATGTCTTTTTCTGTCTTTATACTTATTCTTTTCTATAGTATTAAAGAAAAAGGTCTGGGCGGCTTTGTTGGCGAGCTGACACTGCATCCGTTTAGTGCCAAAAATCCTATCGTACAAATTATTTTAATACCCATCAACTTTATCTTAGAGTTTGTTACTTTGATAGCCAAGCCTATCTCTTTAGGTCTGCGATTATTCGGTAACATGTATGCCGGTGAGTTGATTTTCATACTGATTGCTCTCATGCCGTTTTGGATTCAATGGGCGTTATCAGTACCGTGGGCTATTTTCCACATCTTAATTATTACCCTTCAAGCGTTCGTATTTATGATGCTGACGATAGTTTATATGTCACTTGCATCATCAACTGAACATTAATTAGACATTCAATAGGTAAATGAGGATACATCCATGGATCCAGTATTAGGTGGTTACACAGTTATCGCAGTAGCACTACTTATCGGTTTAGGTGCACTAGGTACAGGTATTGGTTTTGCTATTCTAGGCGGTAAATTCCTAGAAGGCGTTGCGCGTCAGCCAGAACTTGGTTCACAATTGCAAACTCGTATGTTCATCGTAGCAGGTCTTCTTGATGCTATTCCGATGATCGGTGTTGGTATTGCTATGCTATTGTTGTTCGCTAACCCTCTAGCAGGTTAATCAGAAAGCTCAGTTGTAAATGTTTGGTAGTCAAAATTTGTATCTTAACCATAGCCAAAGTTTGGCTATCAAATATGATCAATGAAACTGATTTTTCATTAACAAAGAGGTGATCACGTGAATATCAATTCTACCCTCATCGGTCAAGCCATTGCTTTTGCAATCTTTGTGATGTTCTGCATGAAATTCGTGTGGCCACCACTTATCGGCGCAATTAACGACCGTCAGCGTAAAATTGCTGAAGGCTTAAATGCCGCAGAAAAAGCAAAAGCAGATTTGGCGACCGCGGAGCGAGATGTACAGCAGGAGCTTGATCTTGCAAAGACTAAAGCTGCTGCTCTGATCGAGCAAGCAAACAAAAGCGCCAATCAACTTGTTGAAGATGCAAAATCGCAAGCCCAAGTGGAAGGCGAGCGCATTCGCCAACAAGCACAAGCGGCAATCGACCAAGAAATCAATCAAGCGCGTGAGTCATTACGTGCCCAAGTTGCTGAATTGGCGGTACTTGGTGCAGAAAAGATTTTGCAAGACAAAGTCGATGTGCAAAAACATGCCAGTATGTTAGACCAACTGGCGGCGAAGCTGTAATTGTGAGGATATAATGGCTGACTTATCAACCTTAGCACGACCGTACGCTAAAGCCGCGTTTGACTATGCCAATGAAAACGGGGCAGTAAATGAATGGGAAGACTTCCTATTTGTTGCCGCCACCGTTGTCAAAGACAAGTCGTTCAGTACTTGGCTAGACAATCCAGCTGTTTCTGCTGAGCATAAGTCAGCTGCTTTGGTCGATCTTTATGATACGCAAGTAGCTAGCGCTAATGATTCTGCTTTTAAGCAGTTATTAGAGGCAAATAAAGGGGTTCGCCCTGACAGCAACGCCAGCTATCCAAAAGTATCAGTAGCATTTAGTAACTTCGTTAAACAGTTATCAGAACAAGAGCGTCTGGCGCTGCTTCCTGAAGTTTATGAGCATTATCGCCGTCACAAGGCAGTAAGCTTAAAGCAGCTTGACGCTTATGTGACCTCTGCTTATCCATTAACCGATGATCAGCGTGATATGCTGCAAGCACGTCTTGCTGCGTCGCTAAATGCTAGCGTGGTGATTCATGAATCGGTGGATGCCAGTCTTTTGGCAGGCGTTACGATCAAAGTCGGTGACAAAGTCATTGATGATTCGATGCGCGGCAAGTTACAACAGTTAAAAACACAGCTAACGGCCTAATGCCAATCATTAACGTAGCTTAAGTAAGCATGCGTGATATAAGAGCATTTACGTCAGTGGCGGGTTATCATAAATTAAAGGAAACAAGGCAATGCAACAATTGAATCCAGCGGAAATCAGTAACCTGATTAAGCAGCGCATTCAAGACCTTGATGCGGGTGCAACTGCAAAGAATGAAGGCACGATTGTCAAAGTATCTGACGGTATCGTGCAGATTCATGGTCTTGAAGATGCCATGTACGGCGAAATGATTGAGTTTGAAGGTGAAGTCTATGGAATGGCGCTTAACTTAGAGCGTGATTCTGTTGGCGCAGTAGTACTGGGTGACTTCCTAAAACTACAAGAAGGTCAAAAAGCCTATTGTACTGGTCGTATCCTTGAAGTTCCGGTAGGTCCTGAGTTGCTTGGCCGCGTTGTTGATGCTTTAGGTAACCCTATTGATGGCAAAGGTCCTATTAATGCCAAAATGACCGACAAAGTCGAAAAAATCGCCCCAGGCGTTATCGATCGTCAGTCAGTTGATCAGCCAGTCATGACAGGTTATAAATCTGTTGATACTATGATTCCAATTGGTCGTGGTCAGCGTGAGCTTATCATTGGTGACCGTCAGACGGGTAAAACCGCGATGGCTATCGATGCGATCATTGCCCAGAAATCATCTGGTATTAAGTGTGTATACGTCGCAATCGGTCAGAAACGCTCGACCATTGCCAACGTGGTACGTAAGCTTGAGCAAACGGGTGCCCTTGAATATACGATCGTTGTCGTAGCGTCAGCATCAGAGCCAGCAGCACTACAATATATCGCACCGTACTCAGGTTGTACAATGGGCGAATACTTCCGTGACCGCGGCGAAGATGCTCTGATTGTATTTGATGATTTATCAAAGCAAGCTGTTGCTTATCGTCAGATTTCACTCCTATTACGCCGTCCGCCAGGTCGTGAAGCGTATCCAGGGGACGTCTTCTATTTACATTCACGTTTACTTGAGCGTGCATCACGTGTAAACGCCGCGTACGTAGAAAAATTCACCAATGGTGAAGTAGTTGGTAAAACAGGTTCTTTAACCGCACTACCGATTATTGAAACTCAAGCTGGTGACGTCTCTGCATTCGTACCAACCAACGTGATTTCAATCACTGATGGTCAGATTTTCTTAGAATCAAGCCTATTTAACTCAGGTATCCGTCCGGCTGTGAACGCTGGTATTTCGGTATCACGTGTTGGTGGTGCTGCTCAGACTAAGATTATCAAAAAACTCTCTGGTGGTATCCGTACTGCGCTAGCTCAGTATCGTGAACTTGCTGCATTTGCACAGTTTGCATCAGACCTTGATGACGTAACGCGTGAACAGCTTGACCATGGTGAGCGCGTGACTGAATTGATGAAACAGAAGCAATATCAGCCAATGTCTATCTCTGAGCAAGCCGCTGTTATCTATGCGTCAAACGAAGGTTTCTTAGCTGACGTTCCTGTTGAAAAAATCGGTTCTTTTGAAGAAGCTTACTTACGTTATATGCATGATGAGCAAGCCGACTTAATGAAAGAGATTGATGATACTGCGAACTATAATGATGATATCGCAGGTCGTTTAAAGTCAGCTTTAGAGACTTTTAAACAAAATCACAGTTACTAGTTTGCTAACGACTAAGTTTACTAACGACTAAGTTAATAAATACTAAGTTATCGGGTTAAGCCAGATTTGTTGTGGCTTTAGTGTTAGAGCTTATTGAGTGGCGCGTTGTCTGATAAGCTTTTTATTAAGACAGCAGCGCCACTTTAGTCACAACTCACGGTATATGGTTGCGTCATGCCACAAGATATTGAAACATTAAAACAATGATGCAATGCTACAATCTGGCAGTGCTACATTGTTAATAAGAACCCCGTTTTATATTAAAATATTGTTGCATGCGCCAATGCTTTTTAACCCTCTTATATTGGAATCATTATGGCAAACTTAAAAGAAATACGTGCCAAAGTCACCAGTATTCAAAGCACCCAAAAAATTACTCGTGCCATGCAAATGGTGGCTGCAAGTAAAATGCGCCGTGCCCAAGAGCGCATGAGCGTGGGTCGCCCGTATGCTGATAGTATGCGCCGGGTTATTTCGCATTTGGTGCACGCCTCATCAGATTATAAACATCCGTATATGGTAAGCCGTCCAGTCAATAGAGTTGGCTATATCGTCATTACCTCTGACCGTGGTCTTGCTGGTGGTTTGAATATCAACTTGTTCAAAGCATTAACAAAAAGCATCCAGCAATATCAAGCTCAGTCTGTACAGGCTGAATTTGCCGTTATTGGTGCCAAGGGTGTCAGCTTTTTTAAAAGCTTTGGTGGTAAAGTCACCTCAGCCGTCACTGATTATGGTGATAAACCTACCTTTGAGCAGATAAACGCACCGGTTCAAGCGATGCTTGACGATTATACGAACGGTAAAATAGATCGCATTTATGTGGTTTATAATAAATTTGTCAATGCAATGACCCAAAAGCCAACGGTTAATCAGTTGGTACCTTTACCAGAGAGTGCTTTTGGTGAAGAAGAAAGCGGCATTCAAACAGAACTGAGCTGGGATTATATCTACGAGCCTGATATCAAAACATTGATTGACGAATTGCTTGGCCGTTATATTGAGTCGATTGTCTATCAAGCGGTAATGGAAAACATTGCCTCTGAGCAGTCCTCACGTATGGTTGCGATGAAAGCGGCGACAGATAATGCTGGTGACCTAATTAACGATTTACAGTTGGTTTATAACAAGCTGCGTCAAGCGGCGATTACCCGAGAAATCTCGGAAATCGTTGGCGGTGCTGCTGCTGTTTCATAATTGAAACCCTTTATAAAACCCACTATATACAGAATTTCAAGGAGAACGCAATGAGTAGCGGTCGTATTGTACAGATTATTGGCGCGGTTCTTGACGTTGAGTTCAACCGTAACGAAGTTCCTCAGATTTATGATGCCTTACAAGTAGACGGTACTGAAACCACCCTAGAAGTACAGCAACAGCTAGGTGATGGCATCGTACGTACTATTGCGATGGGTTCTACTGAAGGACTAAAGCGCAACCTACCGGTTACCAATACTGGTGGTCCGATTTCTGTGCCAGTAGGTATTGGTACGCTAGGTCGCATCATGGATGTTCTTGGTCGTCCTATCGATGAAGAAGGTCCAGTACAAGCAGATGAGCGCTGGTCAATTCACCGTGAAGCGCCAAGCTATGCAGAACAGTCAAACAGTACTGAGTTGCTAGAGACTGGTATTAAAGTCATCGATTTACTTTGCCCGTTTGCTAAAGGTGGTAAAGTTGGTCTGTTTGGTGGTGCTGGTGTTGGTAAGACCGTCAACATGATGGAATTGATCAACAACATCGCGCTTAAACACGAAGGTTTATCAGTATTTGCTGGCGTTGGTGAACGTACTCGTGAAGGGAATGACTTCTATCACGAAATGCAAGAAGCTGGCGTTGTTAATACTGAAGACTTCAGTAAGTCCAAAGTGGCGATGGTATACGGTCAGATGAATGAGCCACCGGGTAACCGTTTACGTGTTGCACTGTCTGGTTTGACCATGGCTGAATACTTCCGTGATACCAAAGATCCTGCCACTGGCAAAGGTCGTGACGTATTGCTATTCGTTGATAACATTTACCGTTATACACTAGCCGGTACTGAAGTATCAGCACTGCTTGGTCGTATGCCATCAGCGGTTGGTTATCAGCCAACACTCGCTGAAGAGATGGGTCAGCTACAAGAGCGCATTACTTCTACGCAATCAGGCTCTATTACTTCTGTACAAGCAGTATATGTACCTGCAGATGATTTAACGGATCCATCACCAGCGACTACTTTTGCTCACTTAGATGCAACTGTGGTACTGAGCCGTGATATCGCCTCACAAGGTATCTACCCTGCGGTTGATCCACTAGATTCAACGTCACGTCAGCTTGATCCATTGGTTATTGGTGAAGAGCATTACAACGTTGCTCGTGGTGTTCAGGAAGTTTTACAGCGCTATAAAGAGCTTAAAGACATCATCGCAATTTTGGGGATGGATGAGTTATCAGAAGAAGATAAATTAGTCGTTTATCGTGCTCGTAAGATCCAGCGCTTCTTGTCACAGCCATTCCACGTCGCCGAAGTCTTCACTGGCGCACCTGGTAAATATGTACCACTACGCGATACCATTGCTAGCTTTAAAGCAATCATCGCTGGTGAATATGACAGCTTACCAGAGCAAGCCTTCTACATGGCTGGCGGCATTGACGAAGTCGTTGCTAAAGCTGAAAAAATGAAGTCTTCTGCAGCGTAAGTAGTATGAGTATTGGCTAATGAGTAGGTATAATATAAATCTTATATCTACTCCTCAGTAACGCATTGCAGTTTTTACTGTTTTTTGATCGCGCTTTGATAGTAAGGAATTAAGTATGGCAACGTTACAATGTCGCGTCGTAAGTGCTCGTGAAGAGTTGTATTCAGGCGAAATTAGCATGTTAATAGCTAGTGGTACCGAAGGCGAGATTGGTATATTGCCAGGTCACACCCCGCTTATTACTTTGCTCAAGCCTGGCGCAATGCGCATCCAAACGCCAAATGGCGAAGAAGAAGTGATTTATGTGTCAGGTGGCGTACTAGAAGTACAGCCAAAAATGGTCACCGTACTTGCTGATACTGCTATGCGTGCACACAATCTTGACGAAAGTAAAATCGTTGAAGCGCGTAAAAAGGCAGAGCAAATGCTGGTTAATCAATCTGATACCGTACAAACCAATGCAGCTTTGGCATCATTGGCAGAATCTGTCGCTCAGCTACAGACCATCCGTAAGTACAAAAACCGTGCTTAATTTTTTTTGCAAGGGTGATTATTTACTCTTGTAAGCAATAATAAAAAAACAGTCCTATAGGGGCTGTTTTTTTATGGCTGATGGTTTTATATCCACCAACAGTACTTTTTAGCTTTTAGTCGAAAAGCCACTAGCAACAATGGTGATATATGGTTATATTAAGGGTTGAAAAATAGTTTGCTAAGTTATATGGTTAAGCTGTTTTACCTGCTTTACTTAATGATCTGGCTTACGGTTGAAAGGTTTAAACATAACAAAACGGTTAGTATCAAATAAAAGTTATTTGATACTTTTTGATTGCGATAAATAGTATGATTTTTGGACGTAAACTAAAATTTTAATGGTCGTAGTTTATAGGTTTTGTTAACGACTATAAGCTATAGTATAGGAAGCTGTAGGTTTAATAGTATACTGTGCTGCCAAGTTTGTAACAGCTATATCAACAGCAGTTGCACTATTTTGTAGTGCTATTCATTTTACTGCTCTTATTTTGACTACTTTTAAATGAGATGTATTAGAGGATATAACAATGACAACGAATGATGATGACAACACCCCCCGAATTTTGATTGTTGAGGATGATGAGCGTCTGGCTATGTTGACCCAAGATTACTTGGTTAAGAATGGTCTAGAGGTGGCGATTGAAACGGATGGTAATCGCGCCATTCGTCGTATTGTCAGTGAGCAGCCAGATTTGGTCGTACTTGATGTTATGCTTCCAGGTAGCGATGGTTTGACGGTCTGCCGCGAAGTACGTCCACATTACCAAAACCCAATCTTAATGCTGACGGCACGCACAGAAGATATGGATCAAGTATTGGGTCTTGAGATGGGCGCGGACGACTATGTTGCCAAGCCGGCTCAGCCACGTGTTTTATTAGCACGTATTCGTGCGTTATTACGCCGCTCAGAAAATGCACCCTCTGAAGATGTGCCGCAGCGTTTAGAGTTTGGCGAATTGGTCATCGATAATGGTGGTCGTTCAGTGAACCTAGGCGATGAGTTGGTAGACTTTACCAGTGCTGAATATGACTTATTATGGCTACTTGCTTCTAATGCTGGACGTATTTTATCGCGTGAAGATATTTTTGAGCGCCTACGTGGTATTGAGTATGATGGTCAAGACCGCTCTATTGACGTACGTATTTCGCGTATTCGTCCAAAAATCGGTGATGATCCAGAAAATCCAAAACGTATTAAAACCGTACGTAGTAAAGGCTATTTATTCGTGAAAGAAGGCAACTAATCACCTATTTTTGCTATGAGTTTTGATTGTTCATCCCTATGTAATAAAAAACCAGCGTGAAGCTGGTTTTTTAGGGTTTAAATATTAAGTTTTTAACCTTAATTGCTGCATTATGTGGTTTAATTAAGCGATAATTTTATATGTCAGTTTAATCATCATTTAATACATATAGTCAAAATACTCTAAAAACGCTACAGTACTGCTGGTACAAATTTTTTGCAGCCTCTGTCTGCATGGGCACAGCAAGCAAGAAAAATTGATACCAGCAGTATATAATGTGTCGATATTACTTTTCACTGACTATATCACAGCAAATATTATCCTATATTATTTATGATAGGTATGCTTCTATTCATAACACGTATTCATTAGGTTGGTCACGGCACGTATGTCATTAGTCTCTTCTCTCAAACACAGTATTTTTGTTCGTATTTATGCAGGGCTCTTGATAGTCTGCTTGTGTGTGGCACTGTTTGCCCAGCTATTAATGGATACCATCAATAAAGAGCGCGTACAATCTTATCGTGAAGACATGGCGACTGGGGCGTTTTATATCGTGAGCGAGGGCTTGGCTCATCAAGAAAACGAGACGCAGCGTGATTATTGGTTATCTGATGCCAGCAGCTGGTTTGGTTCAGAATTTAAGATTGTGCCCATTGATGAGGTGGATTTTAATGCCAGTGAGCTGCGCCGTTTTGAGAAAGAAAACACGGTCGTGCGCTATGTGAGTCAACTGACCTCTGCCGATGTCTATTATCGCCTACCAGACAATCAAGGTGTTTTGACTGCGCGTATCTCACAAGTGACTGAACAGCAAGTCAGAGCTATCGCCGTATTTTTGCTCGATGATTTGTCCTATTATATTACCTTGTCTGATAAACGTACCCGTTTGGCACAGCTAGAAGAAAAGTTTTCATTCCCTTTAGCATTTAAAGCGGTAACGGCGCTCGATTTGGATTCTGATCAGATGGCGCGCTTGCGCCGTGATGAAGTGGTTATCTTATTGCAAGATACCAATACCAGTAAAAGTAACTCATCTATCAAAGTGATTGTGCCGTCTGAAATCAGTGATATGGCGATTTTGATCGGTCCAGTACCTTTGTTTAATTGGTTTCCACTAAACTTGATCGTCAGTATGATTTTGATCAGTATGTTTTTGATCAGTTTGGGTGTATATGCACTGATTTTCCCACTCGAGCGTAAGTTGCAATTGATTCAAGTCGGGGTCAGTGAAGTCAGTAAAGGCAATCTTGAGATTCAGGTACAGGTTATCGGTCAAGACGAAATTGCCCGTTTGGCGGCAACCTTTAACGCTATGACCTCTCATATAAAGCGTTTGATTGAGTCGCAGCGAGAGCTGACGCGCGCGGTATCGCATGAATTGCGCACGCCAGTGGCTCGTATTCGCTTTGCGGTCGATATGCTGGCAGATACTGAGGATGAAGACTCACGTTTTATGCAGCGTGATTTTATTGATGAAGATATCGAATCGCTTAATGGTTTGATTGATGAGATGTTAACTTATGCCAAACTTGAAGAAGGCTCGCCCAAACTAGATTTGGAACCAGTTAATCTTCGAGAGCTGCTTGAACAAATTGAGCGTGAAACCAATGCTTTAGGCAAGCCTATTAAAATTGTCACCAAGCTGCCAAATGCTAAAGTAGAGGCAATAGCAGATAGACGTTACTTACACCGCGTGATTCAGAATTTGGCTGGTAATGCTTTGCGTTATGCAGAGACTACAATTATCATCAGTGCAGGGGTGAAAAAGGGCAATGCCTTTGTCAGTGTTGAAGATGATGGTCACGGTATTCCAGAAGCGGATCGTGAAAAGGTTTTTATCCCATTTTCGCGCTTGGACGACAGCAGGACACGTGCCTCAGGTGGCTACGGTTTGGGCTTGTCTATCGTGTCACGTATTGCTTTTTGGTTTAATGGTCGTATGAAAGTTGATGAGAGCCGCGATCTTGGTGGCGCACGTTTTGTGATGATATGGCCTATCAAGCCACTGACACAAATCCTAGCTGCCGATGAATTAACCCAAGAAAAGAGCGAGCGCGACTTCGATGCTTAAGGTATTTCTAAAACAGAGTAGCATCGTAGGTTTTTAAATTGAATCGACTATCAATACGCTGTTTTTAACTGTTTATAAATAGCGTAATAAATTATTTATTGCTGTCATTTATTCTTTAACGGAGGAGGGCAAAGGATGCCGTATTTATTTGGGGGTTTGGTTGTATTAAATGCTGTGACGCTAGGATATTATTTATTCTTACAGCAGCCAAGCACCACTCAGACGCTAAAAGCGGCGCAGGATGAGATTATCCAGCCTTTAGCGTTTACCAACAGCGCTGAATATATTCCACCTGTCATCGGTAGCAAGCAATAAGTTTTATAACCGTCGCACTTTTTATCTTTAAAGACAAACCACGATAGCCAGTCGTTGTTTTTTAGCGTTATTAATTTGCGATATTATCCATGACAGGGTTTTTATCGGGATTGATATCCAAAGGCTGTTCTCCGGCAACTTCCGAGATGAGAGGGATGCGAATACAGACTTGCAAACCACCATCTGGATGATTAATAGCCTCAACTGTTCCATGATGTAAGCGCGCGATACGGTCAACAATCGCCAAGCCTAAACCGCTCCCTTGGGTGGTACGCGCTGATTCGCCACGCTCAAACGGCTGCATGACACGCTCAAGTTGGTCTTCTGCCACCCCGCCGCCGCAGTCTCGCACACAGATAATCAACTGCTCTTTTGCTTCTTTATTAACGGTGTTCTCAGTCACGACATCGCTGTACTCTATCACTTCCTTTTCTACAAAGGTTGGCATGACAACAGCGGACAGATAAATAGGCGGCTCACCATAACGCTTGGCATTATTCACCAGATTGATAATCAGGCGCTTAATTGACATAGGGCGTACGGGCACAAGCTTGCTGCATTCTGACTGATAAATAAACGCTAGCGGCGCAAATTGCACCATAATCTCATTAAATATGGTATCTAAATTGGTGAGGCGGACAGGCTCATCCGAGCCGTCTTTCATAAACGAGATAAATTGCTCCAAGATAGCATCCATATCTTCGATATCGTAAATCAACCCTTCACGAAAAAAATCATCGGGCAGCATCTCAGCGGTTAGACGCATACGAGTCAGCGGGGTGCGCAGATCGTGGGAGATGCCTGCTAGCATAATCGTGCGCTCTTTTTGCGCTTGATTAAGGGTGGTAAACAGACGGTTGAAAGCCATATTTACTTGGCGAATTTCGGTAGGGCCATAACGCGTCGGTAGCGTTGTCGCATGACCCAACTGAATATAGTTGGTGGCTGCCCGCTGTAAATAACGAAGGGGACGATTTAATTGACGAGCCAATAAAATAATCGTCAACAGTGTCAAAATCGGTAGCCCAAACAAAAACAATATCAGTAAAGCTGGGCTGTACTGCGAATAATAAACCACTGGCTCGCGTATCCAAAAACTGCTATCGCGACTGTCTTGTACCCAAAGCTGAGGAGTCGGTTTGAACTTAAAATATACCTCAACTGGTCGCCCTAGTTGCGCACCGATTTCGCGCTGCAACACATCGGTAAAAACGCTGACAAAGGCTTTGTCGGCAACTTCTGGAAAGTCACTCGGATTATCGACCACCACCACATGCGAGTGCTGATAAATCCACTGCCGCACTTCAGGGTTATCCTTCCAGTCTCGATTGGCACTGTTAATCAGCCGAAGCTCACTGGTCAAATAGCGCGCATGGCTTTTGAGCTCTGGTAAATACAGACTGCGCCAAAAAAATAAAATCGACACCCCAACGCTGATGAGTACAATAAAAGCCACCATCAAAGTGGTCAGCAGACTGTTAGAGTAAGAGCGGGGTAACCAGCTTTTATGAGTCAATGGTAGGTTTGGCGTGGTCATAGGAATCCAAATGATGATGAGGCAGTGACAGATGCTATTGCTAGAATAGCATAAACCAGTAATAGCGCTGCCAGCTTTCATCACTCACTATCATGAGACACGCCGTTCAAGATAAAAAAATGAGAGCAGACGACATGAACATCACTTATATAGTCAGTCCTAAATAAAAGAAGTACAAATGTTATAAAGTACTACTGGGGATAATTTTTCTTACTTGCTGTGCCTATGCAGACAAAGGCTGCGAATGATTAATCCCAGTAGTGCTGTACTCCTTTAAAAGTAGATTAACTATAGTTATGAGTACGATTTATGAATGTTATTTACAGCGATAACGATTTAAGCTATTGTTAATAAATAATTAAATAAGCACAGTTTATGTTTTCAATAAAATAAGACTGTGGTATAATTATGCCCTTTTTGGTATACCTGCGAAAGAGAGAATTCACATGGTTGTTATTCGTTTAGCACGGGGCGGTGCCAAGAAACGCCCATTTTATCAAGTAGTTGTTGCTGATCAACGCCGCGCGCGTGACGGTCGCTACATTGAAAACATCGGCTTTTTTAACCCACTCGCTAAAGATTCTGAAGAAGCAGTGCGCTTGAACATGGAAGCGTATAATGCGTGGGTCGCAAAAGGTGCACAACCTTCTGATCGCGTTGCTTCATTAGCAAAAGCTTATAATAAGTCTGCTGCTCAAACTGAAGCCACTGCTTAAGTTTAAGTAACTACACTGATAGTGCATTTATGCATCCATCAGTTGGCTTAAGAACACCTAGCGTAACTGGTCTAACCAGGGTACGCCATTAACTGTTTATCGCTTTTGACGACGTTTATCGTTTTTAATGGCTTTTTTGTTTATCATCGCTGTTTTTATCATTGTTAGGTTAGCCGTTATGTCGTCTGCTCCAAACGCTAGTGCCCTTATGAAAATTGGTCAGCTCAAAAAGCCTTATGGCATCAAAGGCTGGCTTTGGGTATTTAGTGAAACAGATAATCGTACGGCGATATTTGATATCAAGCCTTGGTGGATGAAAACCGCTACCGGTATGAAACCTTTGACAGTAAAGGCTTGGCGTGAGCAAGGGACAGGAATTGTGGCTCAGTTTGAGCAGATTCCTGATCGCAATGTTGCTGAGACCATGAATGGGGTAACTCTTTGGGTCGAGCAAGACATCTTGCCAGAACCTGCTGAAGATGAATACTATTGGTCGGATTTGGTCAGCCTGCGCGTTATTAACGAGCAGGATGAGTATCTAGGTGATATTACTGAGATGTTTGAGACTGGCGCCCACGCGATCATGCGGGTTGCGGCAACGTCAGACAGCTTGGATGCTGAGGAGCGCCTGATTCCATGGCACAAGCAAACTGTAGTGCAGGTCAGTCTGACTGAAAAAACAGTGCTAGTGGCATGGCCAAGTGACTATTAATAAGCAACTATTAATAAGTGATTATTAATCAGTAATGGTTAATATGCAATTATTAAAACAAGCTTTAGTGGTATAAGCTTTAACTTTATCGCTTAAGATTGTTCATAGTCATACCGATTTGTTTAGCCAATATTAGCCACTGCGCAAGTAGACATCTGATGTATTTTGCCGTTATTAGTATTTTTCCTGAGATGTTTGCCACGATTCGTGAGTTTGGAATCACGGGGCGCGCAGTCACTCAGCAGCAAGTAACGATTGAATGCATTAACCCGCGTGATTTTACCAGTGATAACTATCGCCGTATTGATGAGCGTCCCTATGGTGGCGGTCCTGGCATGGTGATGATGGCTGAGCCATTATCCCAAGCGATTGAGGATGCGCGCCTGCGAGCGGCTCAGCACGGCTGCCGTGTCGACAAAGCGCATTGTCCGGTGATTTATATGTCGCCACAAGGACAGACGCTGAGTGAAAGTAGTGTGGTCGATATGACTGAGTATGACGGCATGATTATATTATGTGGTCGTTACGAAGGTATTGATGAGCGCTTACTGTCGCAATATGTCGATATGGAAGTGTCACTGGGTGATTACGTGCTGACCGGTGGTGAGCTACCTGCAATGGTGCTGATGGATAGTGTGATACGTCGTCTGCCAGATATTATGGGCGATGATAAGTCAGCTGAGCAAGACTCGTTCGTCGATGGCTTGCTTGATTGTCCACATTATACTAAGCCACATGAATTTGCCGGTATGGCAGTACCTGAAGTGTTACTTTCAGGACACCATGCCAATATTGCCGAGTGGCGCTTTCGTCAGCAAGTTGAACGTACGCAAACGCGTCGTCCAGACTTATGGCAAGCGTTTACCCCAACGCTAGAGCAAACAAAGTGGCTAAAAGCATTGGTAAAAGCAGATAAAAAACAGCGTTGATAGCGGCTATAAAGATAAACAGTTAAGTAATAAAATCTTGCGCAACAATAAAACGAGTCATAGCATAATGGCCGTTTGTCATAACCCACTTACGTTGTGTCTTATTAAAAAGATATAATTAATTATTACAAACAGGTGATATGCGTCAAGCCTCTATTATCTAATGTGAGGAGATAACTCTCATGAGCAACAAGCATCCATTGGTTCAGGTCATCGAAAATGCTCAATTGATTGAGCGCCCAAGCTTTGCACCCGGCGATACCGTTGTGGTTCAAGTAAAAGTACGTGAAGGTGAGCGTGAGCGTTTACAGGCTTTTGAAGGCGTTGTAATTGCTAAGCGTAACCGCGGTTTAAACTCAGCGTTTACCGTACGTAAAATCTCAAGCGGTGTTGGTGTTGAACGTGCATTCCAATTGCATTCACCAATCATTGAGAGCATCGAAGTGAAACGCCGTGGCGCAGTTCGCCGTGCGAAACTATACTACTTACGTGAGCGCTCTGGTAAATCAGCACGTATCCGCGAGAAGCTTGCTCCGCGTGCCCCTAAAGTTGTTAAGCCAAAAGCTGACGCTTAGATTATATCCAGTATCTGCTTTTAAGCATTGTGCTTAAGATTGCTTTATTGCTGAGTCGTCTATTATGCGACTTGGCAATAAAGAAAAAGCAGATACAAGCCCTTATTCATAGGTTTATCATATAAATAAGCGGGTAGTACCAAAAAAGACAAAACCCCAATCTGTGCGTAAGCCAGATTGGGGTTTTTGTTTCTGTCGCTTTAATTAAGGCGTTTTAAGTAACATACTTTAAATCAAAAATTTAACTGACCGTTTTAAAATCAAATCACAGTTTTGAAAGTTAACTTCAATCATCCAGATTTTCGATACGGCTACTTTGGTCTTTAGATTTGCTGTACTTGCGCAGGCGTATGTATAGTTTTTTCGTGACGATAGCGATGGTCTTTTGTTGATCGTCGACGATATCTACTTGGTATTCACGAAACACGGGTTCGCCTTCTTTTGCCAGTTCTTGGATGGTGGTGATTTCATTACTGGGAATTTTCATGCGAGCAGTGACTTTGCTATTGCCCGGCGCGATAAATTCAATCTGTGAGCTTTTATCCCAAACGACATAGCTGTTCCCTAACTGGTGCATAAGCATCAACATATAAAACGGGTCAACCATTGAATATAAGCTGCCGCCAAACTGTGTCCCTACAATATTCTTATTCAGGCTATTGAGTCCCATGCTAACCACGCATAAGCCTTGGTCAAGGTTGATGTGCTCAATCTTGATACCGGCACCGATATAAGGGGCATAAGTGTTGATACGCAACTTGAGCAGATAAGGCGTGAGCAATGGCATAATATTTTTTTTAGCGTTACGTTTTAGCGTCTCAAGATTTTTGGGTAGTAAACTCATAAACTTATCCTAGGGTACTTCTTGATTTTTAGACTGCTATTATTCAATCGTTATGGGTAAAAAGGTATTTATCATAGTGAAAAACCCATGAAGGCGCTAGAGCTAAAGCGTAACTTCATTCAAATCTTAGTGCTTTGTTTTTGTCCATGCTTGATATTAACCGGCGTCATGGCTATCGTCGCTATGTTACCGGATATTCTGGCATTACTGCCAAATTTTCGCCACTGGCGTTATTATTATTTTTGCAAAAATTCAGCCTTGGTGCTGGCCTTTTTTGTGGTTATTGCTAAGCTGATAAGTATTCTTGCAAAACGCTCACTATCGCCCCATAAACATCTGTATATCAGCATTTTAAGAGCAATAAATTCTATGGTCAATGTCTTAGCATCGAGTCCCGTCGACGATAAAAAAGCCCGTCTTAAGCATTTAATTCAGCGCCTGCCAAATTTGCCAGGGGTTTATAAAATGTTGGGTAAAAATGGTGATATCTTATATGTCGGCAAGGCAAAATCGCTAAAAAGTCGCGTCAATAGTTACTTTGCTAAGACGATTGACCATCCAAAGACGCGTGCATTGGTCGCGCGTATTCATAATATCGAAACTATTATTACTCGTAGTGAAACCGAGGCATTGCTGCTCGAGCAAAATCTGATTAAAGAACATCGTCCGCCTTACAACGTGTTATTGCGAGATGATAAATCTTATCTTTATGTGTTTATTTCAGCAGATAAGCCGTATCCGCGTCTGGCTTATGGACGCGGCAAGGGCAATCATCAAAAAGGACGATTTTTTGGTCCTTTTCCCTCTGCGCATGCGGCAAAAGAGACGTTAGTGCTGATGCAAAAAATGTTTCAAATGCGCCAATGTACCAATACCTTTTTTAAGCAACGTAAGCGTCCTTGTCTTGAGTATCAGATTAAACGTTGCCGTGCACCCTGTGTGGGCTTAGTATCATCCGAAGATTACGCAGAAGACGTCAATAATACCATCCGATTCCTAAAGGGTGATTCTAGTGATATTCATAGTGCTTTGATTGAAAAAATGGAAGCTTCTGCGGAAGAGCTAGATTTTGAAAAAGCGGTTTTTTATCGTGATCAGCTGTCTATGCTGCGTGAAGTACAAGCGAAGCAAGCCGTCTATACTGTGCAAGGTGAGGCAGACGTGATAGCCATTGCCAGTCAAGCAGGCATGACTTGTGTCAACGTATTGACCGTACGTGGCGGCCGTGTACTTGGTGGTAAAAACTATTTCCCTGATGTCGATAGTAGTGAGCCACTTGCTGATAATTTATCCGCTTTTATCACCTCGTTTTATTTTCAAGTAACAGATGATTTGCCACCCGAAATTATCCTTAGTCATGAGTTACCGGATCAGCTTGCGGTCAGTGAAGCATTGGCAACGCATTTTGGTAGCAAGGTTGTTATCAAAACCAGCGTCCGTGAGCACCGCGCCGAATGGTTAGATTTGGCAAAGCTGAATACCAATAATGCGCTAAAAACCAAACTTGGCGATTATTTAGAGCTGCATGCGCGCTTTGGCGCACTCAAAGACGTCTTGACCGAAGTGACCGATCGAACCATTGATCGCATTGAGTGTTTTGATATCTCGCATACGATGGGTGAGGCGACCATCGGCAGCTGTGTGGTGTTTGACCAAGGTGGCTCGCGTCGCCGTGATTATCGCCAATATGCGATACATGATATTGTCGGCGGCGATGATTATGCCGCGATGAAGCAAGTGCTAACGCGCCGTTATAAGAAGCAGCCACTGCCTGATTTACTACTTATCGATGGCGGTAAAGGTCAGCTAGGTATCGCCAAAGAAGTATTGACCGAGTTGGGTATTCTTGGTGATACCTTGCTGATTAGTGTGGCAAAAGGCGAGGGGCGTAAGGCTGGGCTTGAAGTACTACATTTCATTGACCATGAGCCGCTTGATTTGCCCATGGATAGTAAGGCACTGCATTTATTAATGCATATTCGCGATGAAGCGCATCGGTTTGCGATTACTGCACACCGTAAGAAACGCGATAAGCGCCGTTCATCGTCAGTGCTAGAAGTGATTCCGGGACTTGGTGAAAAGCGTCGTCGTGACTTACTCAATCATTTTGGCGGACTGCAGCAATTACTTGGGGCGTCGCAGCAAGAATTGGCTGGTGTGCAAGGAATTGGGCCAATATTAGCCAAAACGGTTTATAAGGTTTTGCATGAGTAGATTTGTCTAATCTTAAATAAATTTAGGTTTCTGACAATAAAAAACTCGGGCTGTTCTAAATAATATTAGAACAACCCCAGTTTTTTAACGATAACACTTTATTATTCAGCCGCTTTTATTTTATAAGTCATAAATTTGAAATCTAAGCCACTTTTATCATCATGCATCTGCTCAGACTCTTCTGACACTATAAAATCATCTGGTATGTTAGGATAAAAAGCATCGCCATCAGTGATCTCGGTGTCTACATGAGTCAGCTCAATGCGGTCGGTATACATCATCGCCTCTTTAAACACGCGCTCACCGCCAATCACCCAAATCGTATCAAGATGCGCACCGTGCGCGAGACTGGCCGCTTGCGTTAACGCATCATCTAAATTGTGCACGACATAAGCGTTACTTTTACCAACAAGGCCTTTTTGCTCAGCATAATCTAACTGGCTGCTGATGATAAAGCTCACGCGTTTTGGCAAAGGTCGGCTGCCCATTGATTCAAACGTCTTACGACCCATAATGACGATACCTTGAATCGCGCCATCATTTGCTTTAGTCGTCATACTTTTAAAATGCTGCAAATCTGCTGAGATATGCCACGGTAGCTCATTGTTTTTACCAATACAGCGATTGCTACTGATAGCCGCGATTTGGGCAACTTCGGTGTTAGCATAACTCATAACATATCCTTTTTATTTTCTTTTAAAATACGACTTTTATTTAAAATTTTCAATCAGACAAATGCTATACGGCAACCTTCGCTTTGATAGCGGGATGCGATTCATACCCCTCAACGCTAATATCTTCATAGTTAAAAGCAAAAATATCTTTTACATTAGGATTGAGCGTCAACGTTGGCAGCGTATATAACGAACGGGTCAACTGTAATTCAACTTGCTCGCGGTGGTTTTGATAAATATGGCAATCGCCACCGGTCCAGATAAATTCGCCCACTTCTAGTTCGCATACTTGCGCCACCATATGAGTCAAGAGTGCATAGCTGGCAATATTAAAGGGTACACCTAAAAATAAATCTGCTGAACGCTGATAGAGCTGGCAAGAGAGTTTATTGTCCGCGACAAAAAACTGGAACATCGTATGACAAGGTGGCAAGGCAACTTGCTCTGCTTCACTCGGATTCCAGCCAGAAACTATCAAGCGCCGCGAGTTAGGATTGGTTTTTATTTGCTCAATCACTTGGCTGATTTGATCGACGCCATCGTCATTATAAACACGGTTGTCGCTGCCATCTTCGCTTTTACTAGCACCATAATTACGCCACTGATGACCGTAAACTGGCCCCAAGTCGCCAGCAGGACGATTAAAGCGCGCTGTTTGCTCTGCCGTCGCCCACTCATTCCAAATACGCACACCGTTCTCTTGCAAGTAATTGACGTGAGTGCTTCCACTTAAAAACCAAAGTAATTCATAAACGATAGATTTAAAATGGACTTTTTTGGTGGTTAGTAATGGAAAACCATCGGCTAAGTTAAAACGCAGCTGTGCGCCAAAATGGCTAAGCGTACCAGTTCCAGTGCGGTCACCTTTTTCCGTGCCTTCGTTTAGAACTAAATGTAGCAAATCTAAGTAGGCTTGCTCGTTTTTATTGGTAATCATATTTTTCAACTTCAATAAATATTTAAGAGATTTTAAAATTTAGCTATATTAATTTTTATGACCAACTAACGATGATTTGTAAATTGGAATATCTAGTTTGTATGTGTCTTTAACAAGCTTTCGAATGGTATTTTCGAACCAGTCCGAACAGTTAGGATGCAATATAATTTTCTTAATCATTTCTCTACTATACTTAGCCGAAAGATGAATGCCAAGCCTGTCATTCCTTTTTGCCACTGTAGCATCATTGTCGACCAATAAAAATCTTGCTTCTTTTTCAAAAGAAAAAGCGTGATGCTTATGAAATAAATAGAATCGAGGATATGTAGTTTTTGGATCTTTCGAATCATCATTATTGTTTCCAAGCCAAGGTCGAATAGTTTGATTGTCATAAAGCTCTTGAGCGTTAGCGGGCATATGATATTTAACTTTACCAACATAAGAACACATTGGATCTATTTTTGAGCCATGATAAGCAGCTTTGAAATCATGTTGCGTTGTCTGTATCGCTACAGCGTTGTCTGAGTTTCCGTAAGAGTTCCACATGGCATGCGTCTCTGGTTCATCTGCATACCAGCAACTTACGTAAATCCAATCTTTGGCAGTTGTAAGTTCTTCTTTTGTTAAAAATGGATCTTCTGTACCATCAAATAAGTGTAAACCGTCTTCCCATTTGTCGCTAAAAAGGTTTGCTTTAGGAATAAATAAGCCTTCTTCTAACATAGAAATTAGCTTAATAAAGGGCATATATCGTGTTAACACAGCATAATATTCTATTGGCTCAATCATTGTTTGGCACCTTAATAAGCGGCTTGCTTACCCCAGTCATAGATACCGCGTTTGTAAGCATAAATTAGTAGGATAAAGCCAAGAATAATCATTGGCGCACTTAATATTTGTCCTTTAGTCATCCAGCCTAATAACACAAACCCTTGATCAGCGTCTGGTTGGCGGAAGAACTCAATGATGAAGCGGCTGATACCATAGCCTAGTAAGAATACAGCGGTTGCAGCCATGCGTGGACGCGGCTTCGATGAATACCACCATAAGAAAATAAACAATAGCAGCCCTTCTGCAAAGGCTTCGTATAACTGCGATGGGTGACGCGGTAACACATACTGCCCATTGACCTCAATCATCAACTCTTGCAGTTGTGGATTGCTTTGTAATTGCTCCATATCAAAGGCAGCGGCTTGCGGAAAGTAGGTCAGCCAGTTATAGCCACCGTCTGATACGCGTCCCCATAACTCACCATTGATATAGTTGCCAATGCGCCCAAATAATAAGCCTGTTGGTACGCAAGGTACGATAAAATCGAATACTTGGAAGGCGGTTTTCTTATATTTACGAGCAAAGAACCACATACCTACCATGACGCCGATAAAACCGCCGTGGAAAGACATGCCGCCTTCCCAAACTTTTAATAGATAAGCAGGGTTTTGTAATAGCTCACCAAACTGATAAAACAGTACATAGCCAATACGACCGCCCAAAATCACACCAAGCGCACCATAAAAGACCAAATCAGACACCATATCGGTGGTCCAATTGTCGCGTTTGCTGCTGCGATACCAAGCCAGACCAAAAGCGGCAGCGAATGCCAGCAAATACATCAAGCCATACCAGTGCACGTCTACTGGACCCAAGGATAGCGCTACAGGATTATACTGAGGATGAATTATCATAAAGGCGCCATAATTATTGGTAATAAATGCTGTTTATAATAGCAAGATTTGACCTTTGCGAACACTAGTGTCTGTGCAAAATAAAAGAATGTTAACGATTGCAGCAGCCATGGCACTTACAGTGTCTATATCCCAACGTCATGGCACTCCTTCTAAAGCTAATCGCTACCATATTTATTGAAGTAAATTATCGAACCAGGTAAGTGAATGAATAGCAAAGCCCCAAAAAAACCGATAAGATGAACAAAAGCGCATTAACTTCTAAGGAAACGTCATGCACCCCAATGTATCATCACGATCACTTTTGCACGATAAAAAATTCGTTACCAAGGTTGATGTGCAAGCGCCAAACTTTAAGCCAAACAGATTACCCTTATCCTTATTATGTACAGTCGCATCAGGCTTAAGTTTTTTTGTGCCAGTGATGGTGCAAGCAGCAACCAGTAGTATCGAACAAATTACCATTTATCAAGGCTTAGCCAGTGTGACTCGTGCATTACCCATCAGTGGTACAGGAGAGCAGACACTGATTTTTTCCTGTCTTTCGCCTGCGATCGAAGCCGATAGTATTAGTGTGCAAGCACTGGGTAATGTCAATATCGGTGAAGTCAGTATCCAAACCTTGAGTGGCGAGCAAGCAGCGCAGTGCCAGTATCAAGGTGCCGCTAACGTACAGAGTCAGCAGAATAATCTAGCGGATATCAGTGCTGAATTGGAAGCTGCACGCCTGACCAAAGCCTATTTGCAAAATCTCACTAAAGTCACGCAAATCACTACTGCTGGTACCCTTGCTAATAATGCACGCGATTTAGAAACGCAAGCAGCCAGTATCAATAAAAAAATAGTAGAGCTGCAAAAACGAGAAGCCCGCGCCAATGATGATTTAAATCAGCTGGTCGCTGGCAGTACGACCTCGGTACAAAATACTGTTACCCAAGTCACTGTACGTACCGCTAGCCGTTCTGCTAGTAGCGTTAAATTACATTATCAAGTACGCGGCGCCAGCTGGGAGCCGACTTATCAAGCGCGTTTAAATACTGATAATAAACAACTCAATATCACCGCCTCTGCCATCATCGCCCAACAAACGGGTGAAAATTGGAATAATGTGCCGGTTATCTTAAGTACAGTCAATCCAAATCAAACAACGACCAGCCAGCTACCGAGAGTCGAGCGCTTGTCCTTATATGAAGAAGAGCAAGCTAAAATGACTAGGTTTGCACAACCAATGATGGAAGGCGCACCAGTGTTGGTCGTTTCTGCTAGCGACAGTTATGGCGGTGCCGAAAACATGGCGCCGCTACCGAGCTTTACCGTTAGCAGTCAAAATAAAAATGGTATCACTGAGTATCGCTTGCCGCAGCGCGTGAGTATCCCTAGTGATGGCAGGCGCGTACGCACAGTGATAGATGAACAATCTGGCAGCAGCACGCTTTGGCTACGTAGTACACCGAGCGTTGAAGCTGCCGCTTACTGGTATGCGTCTGCGCCGTTTTTGACGCCAGCTTGGGCGGATGGCTCGTTGCAACTGTATCGCGACGATAATTATGTTGGTCAGTCGCGCTATGATTACCGAAGTCTAAAAGAGCAGGGCATTGGTTTTGGTGTTGATCCGAGCCTGCTTGTGAAACAGCTGATTGATGCAGACAAAAAAGGTGATAAAGGCGTATTTAACCGTCAACAAACCAAAACCATCACCCAAGCTTATCAATTCACCAATCAGCATAATCGTAGTGTGCGTCTGCAAGTGTTGGGCGCAGAACCTGTGAGTAGCGACGACAGTATTAAAGTAACTGCAACGCATACACCAGGGATTAGCAAAAAAGATTGGAACGATAATAAAGGCATTGTAGCGTGGGAGTTTGATTTACCGAGTAAACAATCACAGGTTGTGCAGTCGATCTATCAAATTAGCTATCCTGCCGATAAAAAACTAAACACTAACTAAAAACTTATACCAGTATTAGTACGAGTATTAATATCAAGGAATTCTATGTGTATTGTCGCTATTGCTTGGCAGTTATTTGATGAGCTGCCTTTGGTTTTATTATCTAATCGCGATGAGTTTCTAGAGCGTCCGACAGAGCCACTACATCAATGGGAAGATAAGCCTATTTTTGCAGGACGCGATGCGCAAAGTGGGGGTACTTGGCTGGGTATTCATCAAGCAACGATGTCAGAAACACAGCAAGCACAATCAGCTACTTATCAAAGAAACGGTCGCTGGGCGGCAGTATTGAACTTTCGCGATGGTGTGCAAGCAAGTAATGATGAGCGCTCACGTGGTGAATTGGTTACCGATTTCTTGACCAATCACTTAAACCCGATGGAATTTGCACGGAAAATCAGTCTGCAAAAATATGCTGGGTTTAATCTTATTATCGGTGATAGCAAACAGGCGGTTGTCGTTAATAACCGTGGTCATGCACCCACGCCACTATATGCAGGCTTGCACGTATTCTCTAATGGACAGCCAGAAGAGAGTTGGTTTAAGACAGAGCGTTTGCGTGGCAGGTTACGCCAAGAAATATTGCCATTGATTAGCGAAAATAGTGATGCAAGATACTGGCAAACCGCTGCTCTAGAGGTATTGTCCGATATGACTCAAGCACCTGCAGAAAATTTACCAGATACTGGTGTCGATATAAAAGTAGAGCAAGCGCTGTCATCTATTTATATTGGAGGGGTAAATTTGTTAGGAGTTGCTAATGCCAATAATGCCATGCCAAGCTATGGCACACGCACACAAAGTATATTAACCTTACGCAAAAATACTGGCTCGGATACAGGTATTCAAGCTGAAATTGTCAGCCGTGAATGTACTCATTAGCGACTGATAAAACCAAAGCCTTCGACAAAAAAATACCTCTAGTGATGGTCAAATATCATTAGAGGTATTCGTTATTACATGAACGCCGGCAAAATCAGCGACTTTATTCCATCAACAAATGATTGTTTTGTTCTGGAATAATAAGTCCCTGTTGGAGCGGTAGTTCGGGCACCAATTCTTGCAAGGCGCGGCGGTATACCCCGCGTTTAAAGTGAATCACTTGTCCAAGTGGATACCAGTAGCTGACCCATTGCCAGTTATCAAACTCTGGTTTCCCCTCATCAAAGCGGATGTGTTGGGTATTCGGCTCATCTAAGCGTAGCAAAAACCATTTCTGTTTTTGCCCAATACACAAGGGGTACTGCCCATGACGAACATAGCGTTTTGGCAGACGGTAGCGCAACCAATCTTGCGTAACCGCCAGCAAATCGACATGACGCGGATGTAGACCGACCTCTTCCCAGAGCTCGCGATACATCGCATCCATCGGCGTCTCCCCGCGGTCGATACCACCTTGAGGGAACTGCCAAGCGTTGTGACCAATACGTTTTGCCCACAGAACTTGCCCTTGTGTATTGGCCAAGATGATACCGACATTGGCGCGAAAGCCGTCTGCATCTATCATGACCTAACCTTTTAATTTGTGTAAAAATAGCTTATTTCAACACAGTACAGTAACAGCAATCATAATTATTATAGGGTGGCTGTTATCGATACTTTGGTAAAATAAGATTCATTACCGTCATTAAACCAAGAAACAAGCAAAATGTGTAACAGTATTTTGCTATAAAATGTTTCATAGCATTAATGATTTAAAATCAAGATGTTATGTTGCTATTTACAAGCAAACTTTTGTATGATTTTTAGCAAAATTATTTCGTTATCAAAGCTAGTGCTTTAAAGGCTAAAGGCTATGAGCGCTTACTTAATAATACAAGTAATGACACAAGTTTTTGATTTATAAAATCTCATTTTGGCTTATGCTACACTAGTCGTATTCTGCTTATCTCAATCAATCATAAAGTAACAAGTTGATAAAGCTGTTCTTATACATTGAGCCGATAATATTACATCAAGAAAAATGGGCTAATAAAAATGCATCAGCGATTTATCATCTAGCTGTGACCAATTAAAACAAGGATCAATAAAAAATGTCAGAATCTAAAGCAAGCGTTACGTGGCAAGAAAACAAGGCTTTTATGGGTATATCGCCATCAGGTCATAATGTACAAATCGATGCCGATAAAGAAAAAGGCGCAAGCCCTATGGAGCTTATCTTATTGGGATTGGGCGGTTGTGCCAGCTATGATGTAGTGGCAATTTTACAAAAGTCGCGTCAAGAAGTAACTGACGTGCGTTGCGATTTGACCGCTCAACGTGCTGAAACCGTACCGGCTGTCTATACTGATATCCATATGCATTTTGTGGTGACGGGACAAGATGTCAAAGAAAGCCAAGTAGAAAAAGCCATCAAATTATCTGCAGAAAAATACTGCTCAGCCAGTCGAATGTTGGTACAAGGGGGGGTGAATATTACCCATGATTTTGAAGTTATCGCAGAATAAAGGCGAGTATATTGATGAATTTATTCTTAGGATTGGTCTCTGATACCGCAGCATCGGCCATTTGGGCAATGGTGGTGGCAAGTCTGTTGCCATTAACGATGGCATTGACTGCAAAAGCTATTGGCGGTTTTAATCTGGCTGATAACGCCCATCCGCGAGATTTTTTACAGGGCACGACGGGCCCTGCTGCACGTGCTAATGCCGCGCAGCAAAATAGCTATGAGACATTGCCGGTTTTTTTGGCAGCGGTGTTGGTAGCGATGCTGTTTTTTGTGCCACAGATCATTGTGAATACATTGGCGTGGCTATATGTGCTGATTCGTATCGGTTTTTGTGTTGCTTACATCACTAATTTGGCGATGTTCCGCTCGATTCTTTGGGGGCTATCGATTGCCTGCTGCCTCATGCTCTTTTACTTAGCGATTCGAATCAGTACCTAGCAGTATCTAAGTAATGATGATATTTATTCTAAAATACAAGCAGTTAACGTTATTGTTCGCTCATCTGTAGTGCACTAATGATAGCTGCTTTGTTTTTTTCTCTTTTAATACTATCCCATAATATCTTCGCCTCGCTATAGCCTTTGGTGAGCATCGCTAACCACTGTTTATAACGACCGACCAATACGATATCGCTTTTTGCCTCGCCTTGCAAAAATTTAATCTGATGAGCAATCAGCGCTTGCCATAACAATGTCGTCTGATCATTTGAAATCTGACTATGTTCTCTATCAATTTGCGCAACCAAATCAGGACGGGTAACAGCCCCGCGTCCTAACATCAAGTGCCTTGTCCTTGCCTGCGCCATACATTTTTGTGCGTGCTCACTATTCCATATTTCACCATTGGCAATTACTGGTATATCAAGGGTATTAAAGCTTTGAATCTTATCCCAATAGGCTGGCGGCTTATAGCCTTGGGTTTTTGTCCGCGCGTGAATGGTTAGCCAATCAGCACCGCTCGCAGCAATAGCAGCTTTGATTTCATCCATGCGACTGGTATCGGTATAGCCCAAACGAATCTTTGCTGATACAGGAATATGAGCAGGCACAGCTTGCCGCACCGCGCTGATAATCTGATACATGGTTTCGGGTTCATCCAATAATACCGAACCACCACGGTGGCTATTGACCGTCTTGGCAGGGCAGCCAAAGTTAATATCAATCGCCGGCGCACCAAGCTCACAAGCATAAGCGGCATTTTCTGCCATGAGTTGCGCTTCACTACCCAGTAGTTGAATATGAATCGGCGTACCAGATGCGGTCTTGGCATCGTGATGTAGCTCAGGCACATATTTATAAAACACATGAGCGGGCAATACATGCTGAGTCACACGGATAAATTCACTGACCGACCAGTCGTAAGGGCGACCCAAGTCTGTCGCAATTTGCGTTAGAATTTGCCGCATCAATGGATCGGTTAAGCCTTCCATAGGGGCAAGGAGACGAACTGGACTCGCAAATAATTGCTGTAGGGTTGTTTGACGCTGTTGCATTGCTTGAGATAAAGCGTGAGACGACATATCAGGTTGTTGGTGGTTCATGGCTTATTGCTTATTAATATAAAGTCGTTATAAATTAGCATCATGGAAGATTTCTAATGGCTGATAAAAGGTTAAGAATTGCCAAAAATCACCTTTTTGCCCGTCTGCAATCCCGATATCAAATCTTTGATATTATGAATGTCTAAGTTGCTTTGGGCACGTGTACAAGCCACATAAAGCAAGCGCAATTCTTCTGGGCTTATCTTGACCGCATTGGTGTTGATATCATAATAAAAGTCGTCATCTAGCTGTACTTTCCCCCATTCAAGCCCTTTGGCTTTATGAGCGGTTGAGATGACATAGTCGGCATTCTCAATGCTTGATAAGCTATTGACCGCTTGGCTTAAGACATTGGTGCCATGATCATCAACCAATTTGACCAGTGTTTTTAGATCACTGCCTTCATTGGTTTCAGAATACTCTTGTACGTCCGACCAATTATAAAAATACGCCAGCTCAGGGACACCATACGCCGATTTACCATTTTTTAAGTGTTCGGCTGCCTGACAGAATTTTAGCATGCGCTCGGTATCGGCTTGGAGCGCCACTTTATGCCCAAGCTTTAGACCCGTCAACAGCTGAGACATTGCCGCAGCATTGGTACGGCACAGAATGGCATCTTTTTTACTATGTACCATACCTTTGTCGGTGGAAGATTGCTTATTTGGATTACCTTTAAGGGGTACCTCTTCTTGCAGGGCCTTTAATAGCGTATTGGCAATCTCAGCAATCGGCTCGCCAAAGCGAAAAGACTGGGTCAATAAAGTTTGTGGCAATGGCAGTTTTTTCATCGCATTGACGGCACCGCGCCATTCATAAATCTGCTGATGCGCGTCCCCGACGTAGATGACTTGCCGTGGTTGCTGAGTCAAAATTCCCATCATCAGTGGGTCAGCATCTTGCGCTTCATCGAATAAAATAAAATCTGCTGGGATACTGGGCTTAGACAATGCCCAAAGTTTTAGGTAAATATCATGCCCGATACCAGCAGGGTGGCGCGCATCAATCGACTGTAGCCAGCGCTGCTCAACGGCAGGATAGAGCATCTCACGCAGCTGTTCAGCATCTGATCCATCAAGCCAGCTTGGAAATAAGATATGTCTTGGCGCAGGATAGCTGGCATGCGTACTACAAAAATTGCTGATAGCATCGCTGACGAAGCGTGATAATCGTGCTGGCGTGAGCGTAATATATTTATTAACGCCATCCATCTGCCTGCGTACTTGCACAGGTTGCAAACCCAAGTCATCGCCCAAACGCTTGGGCGAAAAGCGCGGTAACGACAGTTTTGCAGTGATATCACGGGCAACATGGCGATAGGCAAGCGAGTGAAAGGTACGGCATTCTACATGTGGCGGGAATTTTGCGCGCGCGTCATTGGCAATGGCTTTGTTAAAGGCTAAGTACAAGCCGCGTCCGCGCAAACGCTCGCCAATCAATTTTAGCGTGGTTGTTTTACCGGCACCGGCATAAGCGACCACTTTAAAAGACTTGTGATCCATCGCCATATTGAGGGCGCTGAGCTGCTCGTCAGTGGGATCGCTCATATAAGCTGGCATAGATGCGGACATAGCAAAGCTACCTAAAAGACTAAAAGAGGATAAAAAATAAGAGGAGTAAAAAAAGCCACTGCATAGACAATGGCTGCTTTTGTGTATATATCGCTGACAAGAATAACAATGCGTTATTCCGTATTTATTTACGGCTTAAGCAGGGTCACGATCTTCTTTGATTAAAATCCTTGCCAAAAACAATCCCAACTCAAACAACAACCACATTGGAATGGCAAGCATCAACATCGACACCCCATCGGGCGGTGTGACAACGGCGGCAACTGCAAAACAGCCGACAATAATATAACGGCGTTTATCTTGTAAGCTCTGAATGGAGACAATGCCGACCAATATCAACAGCAAGGTGACGACTGGAATCTCAAATGTTATCCCAAATACCATAAACAGCTTGAGCGCAAAGCTCAGATAACTGTCGATATCTGTCATCGGCAAGACATTCTGCGGCGCGAACATAATAAAGAATTTTAGAACACCTTTGAGTACAATAAAATAAGCAAAAGCCACCCCAGAATAAAATAAAAATATAGAGGACAGCAATACTGGAATAGCGACTTTTTTCTCTTTTTTATATAGGCCTGGCGCCACAAACGACCAGATTTGATACAAGATATAAGGCATGGCAAAAAATGCGGCGACAAATATTGTCAAGCGTATTGGTGCCATAAAATTTGAAGTGATGTCTGTGGCAATCATCGTCGAGTTGGCAGGTAACTGGGCAACCAATGGATCCGATAAAAAATCATACAACTCGCGTGAAAAGCCGACCAACGCTAAAAATATCACCAATACTGCCACGCATATCTTAATCAGATGACGACGCAGTTCAATTAAATGCTCAGTGATAGGCATATCGGCCAACGTACCTAATATATCACCCGAATTATTGCTGTTTTCCGACTCTGTCTCGCCTTCAATGGCTGAGTCCGCTACCTTTTCTAGGCGGCTTTTTTGCCGTTTAAATAAACCCATCACTCATTCTCCTGTCGATTTACAGAAGCCTGTGTATTTAAAGGGCTGTCTAAAAGACTATCTAAGCCACTATTTAATAAAATATCGGCTTTATAGTTAGGTAAGTAGGGCGGCGCAGGCAAGCGACGTGCTTTGTCATAAGCGCCAAGGCGAAACCACATGTTTTCCCACGGCTTGGTTGTTAAAGGTTGAACAGGCTGCTTAATAGTAGAAGAATCTATTGCTGCATCACTAGGAATGCTCGTCATATCTTGATTTGATGATGGTTGACCGTCGGTTAGGCTGTCATCTTGCCCATCAGGATAAGAAACCGTCGCTGGCTCATCCTTATTTTGCATAGCTTTATTATTATTTGTCTGATTGGCAGGTGAGTCAGTCTTGTCTGAGGTTTTGAGGTTTTGACTCTGTGAATATTCAAATTCTTTCATACTGCCGCGCATCTCTGCCATTTCACGGCGCATTTCTGCTTCAGTTTTGCGAATTTTAGCCAGCTCTTTTTGCATGAGCTGACGGGTTTCAGCCAAATCAAGCTCCGCTTCAATCTCGGACTGCAAGGTAGAAACCGTACGGCGAATTTTGGCATACCATTGCCCAGCAGTACGCGCAGCTTGCGGTAGCTTTTCAGGACCCAAGACGATTAGGGCAATAACGCCAAAGAGGAGTAGTTCAGAAAACCCGATATCAAACATAATGTTCCGATGTCACTGTCTAAATGCTATACATTATGCTTGTCATCAACCTTAGTGGTTGGGAGCTCTTCAGTGTGTGCATTGCCATCATGATCGAGCACCACTTGCTTTTTGGCATGCTCGGTATTTTCGTCTTTGACTGCTTCTTTGAAGCCTTTGACAGCGCCGCCCAAATCTTTGCCAGCATTTCTTAGCTTAGAGGTGCCAAATATGACGACCACTACCACCAATAATATCAGCCAATGCGTAATAGAAAAACTGCCCATAAAGGTATCCTTGTGTTTTGGTTTTCAGTCTTTATGTGCCAACTTTGAGTTTATCAAGTATCAACATATTTAATAAAAAGTCTCGACATACAATGCCAATTGAAACAGAGTAATATTATACCCTGCACTTGTGACAGAAAGGTGAAAGCAACAATAATCAAACAGGTCCGCAATCTAGATTATCAAAACTATCGTGCCGCTTTTTCATCAATCCCTGATAAACCAAAACGTCGACCTAGCTCGTGTAATACCGCATCTGATTCGATATCGAACCATGCCAGTCCAACTAAGGTATGAAACCAGACATCTGCCACTTCATAGATAAGCTCATGACGGGCGTCATCATACTGCGCTTTATTGATATTTTCATCGCAATGAGCAAAATCTTTGGCAGCAATGATGCTTTCTGTGCTCTCTTCGCCCACTTTTTCTAGTATTTTATTGAGACCTTTGGCGTATAGGCTGGCCACATACGAGCTGCCAGCATCTGCTTGTTTGCGTTCTACTAATACTTTATCAAGCTGTTGTAAAATCGAGGTTCTACCTGCTTTGGCTTGATCAATATCGGAGCTGACAATGTTATTGGCTGTCGTATCGTTGGTTTGTGTATGATTAGCTGCTTCATGCGAATGATAAATATCTGCAGGGTCTTTTAGTACTTTATCCACCGTTTGCCATTCAGGCGTTTGCCCGGACAAATCCAAACGCTGATAAAAACAAGACTCGCGCCCGGTATGACAAGCGATACCACCTACTTGAGTGACGCTAAGCACAATCACATCGGCATCACAATCGAGACGAATATCATGTACACGCTGAGTATGCCCTGATGATTCGCCTTTATGCCATAACTTGGCACGTGAGCGCGAAAAATACACCGCCGTTTGCGTTTCGGCAGTCAATTGTAGCGATTCAGCATTCATCCACGCCATCATCAGAATACGTCCTGACTTATGATCTTGCGCAATTGCAGGAATCAAACCATCAGTATTAAAGTTTACGGCGGTCAGCCAAGCAGGTGAAGTCATAATCTTGTTGTCATCTTATAAGTAGAAAATAATAAAAATCCGCTAAGTATTCGCTAAATAATAGTGATTCAGCCTATCTGTCATTTATGCGAGCGTTTCATCAACACGCAGTCTCTACTTAAACACAGCTTCGACTGACATTCAATATGTTAAATCAGCAAATGATGAACAATTATACCTGAGCTGCATTTTGATAGACCAATAATTGTCAATTAGTCACAATAGATTTGTGAAAACTCACACTCTACTTCCCAAACTTTTATTTATAAAATATTTGAAGACAAACATGGGTTAAACGTTATTCATTTTGAATAAGAAGGGTCAGTAAGAGTATGAGGCAAAACTTTCCTTGTCAAAACAGCGACCTATCTGTTAAAATAGCGCCTCCCACCTCGAGGCAAATAGAGGTTTGGTGCCTGTTTTTACAGCTACCAATCATTATTGACTATTTGACGACCAGGTTCTATCAAAGACAAAGAGGCAAATCATCATGAAAAATAAGATGAAAACCAGAAGCGGTGCCGCTAAACGCTTCAAAAAAACAGCGAACGGTTTTAAGCGTAAGCAAGCATTCAAAAGCCATATTTTGACCAAGAAATCACCTAAGCGTATTCGCCAGTTGCGTGGTCTTAAGTTGGTGCACAAGTCTGACGAAGCAGCAGTTCGTCGTATGTGCCCATACATTTAATAGGCTATCGTCATTTATCTTTAATTAAGCGCTGTTTAATGAATAGCTACTGAATTAAAAATAACTGACTTTGCAATTTGATAACGATGTCTATTATCCGATGACATCGTGATTCGTTTAATAATGATTAAAAATATCTTGGAGTAATTTATGGCCCGTGTAAAACGTGGTGTACAGGCGAATCGTCGTCACAAAAAAATCTTAAAGCGTGCAAAAGGCTACTACGGTGCCCGTTCACGTGTTTACCGCGTAGCGGTACAAGCAGTAACCAAAGCTGGTCAATATGCTTATCGTGACCGTCGCAACAAAAAACGTACTTTCCGTCGTCTTTGGATTGCACGTATCAATGCTGGTGCACGCTTAAACGGCTTAAGTTATAGCCGCTTTATCAATGGTATGAAAAAAGCTAACATCTCAATCGATCGTCGCGTACTTGCTGACATCGCTATGCATGATGCAGCGACTTTCACAGCGTTGGTCGAAAAAGCTAAAGCGGAACTGGCATAAATATTAACCTTCCTTTAGGTAGGCTACTTTTTAAGTCGTTATTGACAAGTAGTTATCTACATGGATAGGAATAATATTGATTAATAGGTCGATATTAATAAAAGCTACCGCTGGTCGGTGGCTTTTTTTATATCACATTGTCTGACAGCTGATTTTTAGCGCCAGAGTAAAATACGTTTTTATGAAATAGTTTTTATCATCGTCTAAATATTCAAGCCATTCATATTAATAGTATCGTCGTCACATGAATGGGTAAATGGTTTGTAATATTTGGTCAAATCCCTACCATTAACAGTTCGTCTAAATCAGGAATGATGCGTCTTATGACTAACCCTGCTGCTAACAACGATTTGTCGGCGCTACCGACCTTGTCCTCAGAGCTCAATGAGCTTAATGAAGCCCAGTTAATTGAATTTGCCAATGCTGCCGAGGCTTTAATCCTACAAGTCAATGATGTACGCTTATTACAAGATTTGCGTGTGCAACTGACTGGTAAAAAGAGCCCTTTAACTGGCTGGTCAAAGCAGATGGGTAAACTTAGTAGTGATGATAAAAAAACTTACGGTGGCTGGCTGCATGAAGTACGTAGCCGTATTCAAGAAGCATTGACAGCACATCAGCAACAGCTAGAAATGACAGCGCTCAATGCCAAACTTGCAAGCGAAAGCATTGATATCACCTTGCCGGCTCGCGGTGCTCAAAAAGGTCATTTGCATCCAGTGACCATGATTACCCAGCGTATGCAGCAGTATTTTATACAAGCGGGTTTTAACGTCGCAACTGGTCCTGAAGTTGAGAGTGATTATTATAACTTTGAAGCACTCAACATCCCTGAACACCACCCAGCACGGGCGATGCACGATACCTTCTATTTTGATGCACATTATCTATTACGTACGCAGACTAGTAACGTGCAAATACATACTATGGAAAAGAACGAGCCACCGATTCGTATTATTTGCCCCGGTCGCGTCTATCGTAATGATTCAGACCAAACCCATTCGCCGATGTTTCATCAGTTAGAAGGTTTAATGGTTACAGAGCGATCTACCTTTGCTGAGCTAAAAGGACTCATTAACGAATTCCTAGAAGTTTTTTTTGGAAAAGAGTTGACGATTCGTTTCCGTCCGTCATTTTTCCCGTTTACTGAGCCATCAGCTGAAGTAGATATCTTAGATGGTAATGGTAAATGGCTTGAAGTCATGGGCTGCGGCATGGTGCATCCACAAGTGCTGACCAATTGCGGTATTGATGCCGAAAAGTATACCGGCTTTGCCTTTGGTATGGGCATTGAGCGCTTTGCGATGCTGTATTACGGTATCGATGATTTGCGTTTATTTTTCCAAAATGACGTACGCTTCTTAAAGCAGTTTGGCTAGAGTGCTCTTTGTTTATATAAAAAGTGCTCCCTGTTAATATGACAGGTTAATACGCCAACCTTTAATTCAAAATATTTATTATAAAATTCTGATCCGAGATACTTATGAAAATTAGCGAACAATGGCTACGTCAATGGGTGAATCCCAATAATAACAGTGAACAATTGGCAGACCAACTAACGATGGCTGGGCTTGAGATTGATGATCGCTATGCGGTTGCCCGTGCCTTTAGTGGTGTGGTTGTCGGTGAAGTTATCAGCGTCGAGCAACATCCAGATGCGGATAAATTGCGTGTGACGCAGGTTAATATTGGTTCAGCTGAGCCGTTACAAATCGTTTGCGGCGCGCCCAATGTCACTGTCGGTATGAAAGTGCCCGTTGCCACCGTCGGTGCTGTTTTGCCCAGTGATGATGTCAGTAATGGTAAGGCCGGCTTTCAAATTAAGAATGGCAATCTACGCGGTGTGGCTTCTAATGGTATGTTATGCGGCGCATCTGAGATTGATTTAACCGATAGTATTGATGGTTTGCTTGAGCTACCTGCTGACGCACTAATCGGCATGGATATTCGTGAGTATTTGGGCTTAGACAATCAAATCCTAGATATTTCTATCACCCCAAACCGCGGTGATTGCTTTAGCGTACGTGGTATTGCGCGCGAGATCTCAGTGATTAATGATTTGCCTTTACAGATGCCAAATATTCCTGAAAGCGTTACTACTGATAACGAAAAGATGCCATCTGTGACAGTTGATGCTATTGCAGCTTGCCCGCGTTATTTATTACAATCGATTAGCAATATTGATCGTAGCATTGAGACGCCAAAATGGATGCAAGATGCGCTAGTGCAGTCAGGACTTCGCTCGCACAACTTTTTGGTTGATGTGACCAACTATGTATTGATGGAATTGGGTCAGCCACTACATGCGTTCGATGCTGATACCATCGAGGGCGATATCGTTGTGCGTTTGGCACGTCCTGAAGAAACCATTACTTTGCTGAATGAGCAACTCATTACTTTGATGGGTGATGAATTAGTTATTGCTGATGATAAAGGCGCACTTGCTCTAGCGGGTATCATGGGCGGTCAACGCAGTAGTGTTACTGATAGCACGACTAATATTTTGTTAGAGAGTGCCTTCTTTAATCCATTGGCTATCGCTGCACGCGCACGCCGTTTTGGTCTGCATACTGATGCCTCACAACGTTTTGAGCGCGGTGTCGATTTTGAGTTGCCAGCGCTTGCTTTAGCGCGTGCCGTTGATTTGATGACTAGCGTTACAGGTAGCCAAGCAGGACAAATCGTAAAAGTTGAAAGTAGCAATCACTTACCTAATCGTGCGCCTATTAGCTTGCCAATGACAAAGGTTGGTGATGTCATCGGTATTGAGATTGAGCCTACAGTGATGGTACGTATCTTGACTCAATTAGGCTTTAAAGTAGAACAGCAAGCGGATAGCCTTATTTGCACGCCGCCATCGTATCGCTTTGATATGAGTATCCGCGAGGATTTGATTGAAGAGATTGCTCGTATCTATGGCTATGACAATATTCCAAGCATCTTGCCGCACCTGCAAGTCAGCATGGATTACGACGATACCGCAGACTTGAGTCATCAAATGAAGCTGGCATTGGTCGATAATGGCTATATGGAAGCGATTAGCTTTAGCTTTAGTGATGCCAAACTAGAAGCCTTGCTTGATGATAAAGCTTTGGGCGAAGTGTTGGCACTGGCCAATCCTATCTCTAGCGATTTGGCGGTGATGCGCCGTACCTTGCTATCAAGCTTATTGCCTTGTGTACAATATAACCTGAATCGCCAGCAATCACGTGTGCGTTTCTTTGAAACGGGTCTAAGTTTCGTCGGTCAAAGTATCAGTAATCTGGTACAGACCCCAAGTATTGCTTTGGTAGCAGTTGGCGATATTTGGGATGAGCAGGCTTATCAAAATCGCGCGTTAGACTTTTATGATTTGAAGCATGATATTGAGCAGCTACTACCCGCGCAAGTAGATAGTGCACGTATCCGCTATGAGCGTAGTGAGCTAGCTTTCTTGCATCCTGGTCAAAGCGCCAAGCTTTATATTGACGATCAATATGTTGGCTGGTTAGGACAATTACATCCGAATACTGCCAAACAATTAGATCTGACCACCACTTGGGTTGCACAGTTGTCACTGGCACCATTACTAACGCTTGCTCGTGAACAACATTCAATCATCACCCCAAGTAAGTTCCCGCAAGTCCGCCGCGATATCGCCATATTGATAGACAGCGACATCAGCCTTCAAACTTTAGAGTCAACCATACGCAAAGCGTCAGGTGCACTCTTGACTGATCTTTGGTTGTTTGATGTCTATCAAGGCGAAAAAGTGCCAGCAGGTCAACGTTCATTGGCCTTTGCATTAATATGGCAAGATAAAACGCAAACCTTGTCGGATGACGCCGTAAAAACGGCCACTGATAAAGTGGTACAAGCATTGACGCTTGAGCATTCAGCACAGCTGCGCGACAGCTGACCTCTAATCATAAAAGACAGATACTCTATAGCCTCAATAAAAATGGGGCTATAAAGTTTCGCTACAGTTGATCCACTTTTAAAAGAGCACAACACTACTGGGGTTAATGATTCGCAGCCTCTGTCTGCTAGCTACAGCAAGCAAGAAAAATTAACCCCAGTAGCGATTTATAACATTTGTATTTCTTTTATTTAGGACTGACTATAGTTATAAAAATTAGTGGCTAATAGAAGATTTTCTTCGTAGAGTAAGTTAAGTAGTTATTAACAAAGGATTTTAATACCGTCATTTATTAAAATGAAGGCAAAAAACCTTTATAATAGCTATCATTAATTCTCATACCGCTAAACCATGATATTCGACATCACGACATAGCATAGGAGTCGTACTGTGAGCACCTTAACCAAATCTGACATGATTGAGCATTTGATGAGTCATCTAAACCTAACACGCCAAGAAGGTCGCTGTTTGGTGGAGAATTTTTTTGATGAATTATCAGAGAGTTTGATTGATGGCAAAGAGGTCAAGCTTTCAGGCTTTGGCAACTTTGAGCTTAAAGACAAAAATAGCCGCCCAGGTCGTAACCCTAAGACAGGGGAGCCTGTTTCGGTATCGGCACGCCGCGTTGTGACCTTTAAGACAGGACAAAAATTCCGTCAACAGGTCGATGAGCGACTGTTTGATTAATAATGGTAATAGGTAGTGGTTCAAAATGATGGTTATCGCAGTTGTCTGTTAAATCGACTGTCATAGCCATCATTTTTTATGCGACATGGTTATATATGACGGATAGTGTGAGCAAATTTAACTGACAGGCAGGGCAGGTATGCTATAGTCAAAATACTCTAAAAACGTTACGGTACTGCTGGTACAAATTTTTTGTAGCCTCTGTCTGCATCGGCACAGCAAGCAAGAAAAATTGATACCAGCAGTACTTAATCTGTCGATATTACTTTCACTGACTATAGGTTATTGCTAAAAGCCGTAAACTATACGCTACAAGTTATAAATAATGGGCATAAAAAAAGAGAGCATAGGCTCTCTTTTTTTTAGTGCAGTATTTTTATTACGAAAATAAAAATTACTGAGCTGGTTCTTCAACTACAACTTCGTCAGCTGCGTCTACAGCTGGAGTTTCGCTAGCTACGTCAACGCTAGTAGTAGTACCATCTACAGGTACTTCAGCATCGATTTCGTCAGTAGCAGTAGCCATTTGAGCGTCAGCGATGTCAGCTTCAGCACCGGCTACAGCAGCTTCTGCTTCAGCAGGAACAGCTTCGCCAGCAACAGCAGCTTCGTCTAATTGCTCAGAAGCGTCAGTTACTTCTTCTTGCGCGTCAGATAAATCTTCAGCAGCGTTTTCTTTGTTGCTATCACAGGCAGTTAAGCCCATAGTTGCAGTCATGATACCAGCTAGAGCAAGTAATTTTAAGTTCATAAGGTTTTCTCCGGGATAATTAAATGAGCAGTAGCAGCAAAAAAGGTTGAACATCCAAGATATCTCGGATATTCAACTAGTCTTAGTCACAGCTACTCAGCTTTCACGCATTCTATATGATTTCTTTCTGGATAGAAAGGGGTTGTACAATTAAGTTACAATAAAATTGTAAATAGGCTTTTATTTTACCTATCTAACATAATTATCCATACAAAAAGTCAAATTAATCGACGTATAATCAACGACATCTGCTTATTACAGAGAAATTTCTTATGTCTGGTACTTTGTATCTGTTTGCGCCATTTATCATTTATGACAGCATAATAAATAACATAGCGGCTGAATAAATGATGCCAAGTGATAGTCATAATAGCAGGCTGTAAAGATAGGCAATCAAAGGATTGAGCTAAAAACTACATAACATGAATAATAATCGATATGAGTGGCATAAGATATCGTATTTTTGGGGAGTAAGAGTATGAAATGGCAAGGCAGACGCGGTAGTACCAACGTTCGCACCAGTAGTGGTGGCGGTAAGCTCATGGGCGGCGGTATCGGCGGTATCATTATTGCCGGTATTTTATGGCTGGTGTTTGGGGTAAATCCCATGACCGCATTACAGACAGGTCAAGAAGTCGCAGGCGGTGGTAATACATCTACTGAACCAGCTACCAGTGACGATCGGGATACACAGTTTGTCAAAGTTGTCTTGGCGGATACTGAAGAGGTTTGGCATCAGATATTCAATGAGGGCGGTAGTACGTATAAAGAGCCGTCACTGATTTTATTTAATGGGCAAGTCAGTTCTGCCTGTGGTAGTGCCAGCTCAGCGACCGGTCCTTTTTATTGCCCAGGCGATCAAACAGTCTATTTGGATACGTCGTTTTTTGTAGAAATGCGTCAAAAGCTTGGTATCTCTGGTGATATCCAAAACTCAGGGGATAGTGACAATCAAAATAAAGCTGGCGATTTTGCCCAAGCTTATGTGATCTCGCATGAAGTAGGTCACCATGTGCAGACACTGCTTGGTATTACTCAGCAAGTAAGTGAAGCCAGCCATCAAGTGACTCGTACACAAGCAAATAAATTGTCTGTACTGCAAGAGCTACAAGCCGACTGCTTTGCTGGTGTTTGGGCGCAGCGCAATCAAGAGCGCGTACAGTTTTTAGAGGCAGGTGATATCGACGAAGCCATCAATGCGGCAGGTCAAATTGGTGATGACCGCTTAGCACGTGCAGGCGGCGGGGCAGTAGCACCTGATAACTTTACTCATGGTACCAGCCAACAGCGTGTAGAGTGGTTTACGCGCGGTTTAGAGAGTGGCAATGTGCAAAGTTGTGATACGTTTAGCGGTGCTCTATAGTCAGGGAAAAGTAATATCGATACATCAAGTACTGCTGATATTAATTTTTCTTGCTTGCTGTGCCTACGCAGACAGAGGCTGCAAAAAATTTATACCAGCAGTACTGTAGCGTTTTTGAGATATTTTAACTACATATAAGTCTACTGATCATAAAAAAAGCTATATTGATTGGTACAATAAAAATTTATATAGTAATGGTTAGACACAAAAAAGCCTGCAATTGATTGCAGGCTTTTTTGTCAGCTATTGGGCTAGAGAATATCTTTAGTCAGAATATTTCTGCCAAAATCTGATTATCTAGTTTGGTCATAGATATAACCACCAGCGCCGCCAATAGCAGCACCAGCGAGTGCGCCACGAGCGATGTCTTTGCTATCGCCTTTACTTCTGATAAGTGCACCAGCAGCAGCGCCTGCAGTGGCAGCTTTTGCCGTATTACTCAAACCACTGTTGTATCCGTTAGTAGCACAGCCACCCATGATAAGAGCAGAGCTAGTAAGAGCTGTCATTGCGATAGTTTTAGCAAGTTTCATAATATCACCTATATAAGTCGTTAAGTTTAAAGTGCTAAGTACAGTATATATTTTAATATGTTCTTAACACTTATAATAGCCCTTATCTGTGCATCCGGTCGTAGTAGAAACGCTAATCTTTGCAAGTAGGCTGTAAATTATGTTGCCTCACTGTGTCATTGATGGTGCCTTTGCTTAGGGTTATTGTATTTATAATGATATAGGCAAAATATCCTAAAAACGCAGTACTTAATGTATCAATGTTACCTTTCACTGATCATAGTAAGCTAACTGTTTTTGGAGGGAATGGTTGCTAATAATATAGCCAATAGTAAGAAAAACAAAAAGACTGCCTTGTAGGCAGCCTTTATGAGTGAAACATTCACTATTTTTGAAACTTTATTGTAGTAAAAGATTTAAAATCAATTTTGTGATTTACGCTTCATCTGCTCAAAGAACTCGTCATTAGTTTTTGCTTCTTTTAAGCGATCCAATAAGAATTCAGTGGCTTGTACACCGTCCATCGGCTGTAGCAATTTGCGCAGTATCCAAACCTTACGCAGTTTATCTTCATCAAGCAGACGCTCTTCACGGCGCGTACCAGATTTTTTGATGTTAATGGCTGGGAAGACGCGTTTTTCAGCCAAATCACGCTCAAGGGTAATTTCTTGGTTACCAGTGCCCTTAAATTCTTCAAAGATAACACTGTCCATTTTACTACCCGTATCGATAAGCGCACTGGCAATAATGGTCAAGCTGCCACCTTCTTCAATGTTACGAGCCGCACCAAAGAAACGTTTTGGGCGCTCAAGGGCATTGGCATCCAGACCACCGGTCAACACTTTACCTGATGACGGAATCACGGTGTTATAGGCACGGGCAAGACGGGTAATCGAATCAAGCAAAATGACCACATCTTGCTTATGTTCAACCAAGCGCTTGGCTTTTTCGATGACCATCTCTGCAACCTGTACGTGGCGCTGTGGTGGCTCATCGAAGGTTGAGGCTACCACTTCACCGCGTACGGTACGTTCCATCTCGGTGACTTCTTCTGGACGCTCATCAATTAGCAATACAATCAGGTAGCATTCAGGATTATTACGGGTAATCGATTGCGCTATCGTCTGCAGCAGCATCGTTTTACCGGCTTTGGGCGGTGCAACGATGATAGAACGCTGACCTTTACCAATCGGTGCAATCAAATCAATAATACGACCGGTCAAGTCCTCAGTGGTGCCGTTACCGAGCTCAAGCTTTAACTGCTCAGTTGGAAACAATGGCGTTAAGTTTTCAAAGATAAGCTTATGACGTGAGCGGTCTGGCGTATCAAAGTTGATCTCACCGACTTTGAGTAGCGCAAAATAACGCTCAGAATCTTTTGGTGGACGAATCGTACCTGCGATACTGTCGCCAGTTTTTAGGCTAAAGCGGCGAATTTGGCTTGGGCTGACATAGATATCATCAGGACCTGCTAAATACGAGCCTTCTGATGAGCGCAAAAAACCAAAACCGTCCGGGAGTACTTCGAGCACGCCATCACCATAGATGGCCTCTCCGTTACGGGCATGGGTTTTTAGAATGGCAAAGATAATGTCTTGTTTACGGCTACGTGCCATATTATCAAGACCCATCTCTTTGGCGATGGCCAGTAGCTCAGCGATTGTTTTTTTCTTTAATTCAGTAAGATTCATAGATAGGTCGTTAGCAGTTGATAAGATGAGAGATGCCATTATTCACAAATCACGACGGTGATTAAAACAATGGTATTAGGGCGATAGAGGGTATATAAAGAGTTGAAATTTATGTAGGTTTGATTTTATGTATCAATTTATGAGCTTGTCGCAAGAGAGGCAGACAAGTTATAAAAGGTAAAGAAGTCTACATAAGAGTCTGCGTCAAAAACTCAATATCAGTCATTGTGTTTAGTCATTCGGTCAGTAGTGGTATTTAATAATGACGATGGTGTTTTTGTTGATAAACACGAGGAGAGTAGCGACAAGATATTTAGGAAAACCATTAGTGTTCTCTTATCAGCAGACTATACGGGCTTAAAGATAGTATTGTCAATAATTTTTGCCAAAAAAGTCAGGTAATGCAGTTTTTTGCTTATAAAATCAACAAAAAAGCCATTATCTGTATCCGATAATGGCTTTAATATTTATGCTGCATCTAACGCACTCGTTAAAAGTGATCAAAACAAGCAGGTGTTGATTTACAAATGCTTATCTAACACTTTTGCCAATTCAGCTTTTGGCTGTAAGCCCATCACTGAATCTACTTTTTCGCCATCTTTAAAGACGAATAGGGTAGGAATGTTACGGATACCAAAACGGCTTGCTGCTTGTGGGTTGTTATCAACGTCAACTTTAACGATTTTAACTTTACCTTGGTACTCAGTCGCTAAATCTTCTAAAATAGGCGCAATAGCTTTACAAGGACCACACCACGTTGCCCAAAAATCGACTAAAACAGGCACATCAGATTGTAGGACGTCTTGGTCAAAGTTGGCATCGGTGGTATTAACAATAAGGTCTGACATAGTTTTTCTCTCTTGTTTTATTATTTCTATCACCAACCATCAATAAATATGGGTTTCATATTAAACGGATGAATGGCTAAGGAATGTTAAGAAGGGGTAGAAATCTGCCATTATATTAACATGTTTGCCCAAAGTTGACAGACGTACGCTGATTAAATTGTTTGACAATTACGATTAGCACAATAAATCGACACATAACACTACAGCTTATGGTCTATCCGTTACTTGCTTTAACGGTCGTCACCTTTTACTCAGTATTAATGGCTCTCGCTTACTTCATTTAAAAAATAGATCTTAATACGTCAGCAGTGCTTTTCTGTTTCAAAGTAGTTCAAATATATCTTAAGATTTTGTTATTTTTATTAAATTTTATACCTTTCCGCCTATTAATATACCTCCCTTAGCCAACCCATTATTATAAGTAGCTCACATTTATGCCTTTTACAGATAAAGAAATTGACGCTTTTAATGCTGAAGAAAAAGCCCGCCCGCCTGAGTTTTTTCAAGCATTCGCGCAACAGGTTACCGTCTATGAAGACGATGATATCTGGGTAGTTGATAAGCCAGCAGGATTATTGAGTGTTAATGGTAAGACATTAAAGATCAGTTTGCTTGCTCGCCTTGAGCGTGCCAATCCAGCAGTCAAATTGATTCATCGCCTTGATATGGATACCTCTGGGCTGCTTATTTTTGCCAAAAATCCTGCGGCACAAACCAATATCAGTAAGCAGTTTATTGATCGTTTGCCTCAAAAAAGCTATCAGGCACGGGTTTTTGGTCAATGGGAAAGCGTTGGCGCTACTGGTAAGATATCGGTACCCGTGCGCTATGAGCCAAGCACCAAGCCGCGCCATATCGTTGACCATGAGTGGTCAAAACATGCGCTGACTTTATATAAAGTATTGGCGCATGAAGAATGCAATGGGCAAACGGTCACGCGAGTGATGCTAAAGCCTGTCACTGGCCGTAGTCATCAGCTGCGCGTCCATATGGTACATGTCGGACATGTGATGATTGGTGATCCGATTTATGCAGAAGGTATTGCCTTAGATATTGCGCCAAGACTGAATCTACATGCACAGCAGCTGCGTCTGAAGCATCCAACGCTTGGGGCGTGGATGGACTGGGAAAGCCTAACGCCTTTTTAAGCAATTTTTTCTATCTATAGTCAAAATACTCTAAAAACGCTACGGTACTGCTGGTACAAATTTTTTGCAGCCTCTGTCTGCATGGGCACAGCAAGCAAGAAAAATTGATACCAGCAGCACATCATGTGTCGATATTACTTTTCACTGACTATAAGCTTAGATGCTATTTTATAAAAGCGCTAAATTATAGTTTCTGCTGTTTCAAAACCAACTAAAATCCAGTAATATGAGAATATAATATTTTAGAGTACTTCTGTACTCTGAACATGAAATTCATTATGCAAAAACAAGGATCGTATTATGCTTGATTTTACTACTGCCAGGCAGGCGGTTAAGAATCGTTTTAAAGCCAAACTCTATTCATCAGACACCCCTGCAGATTACGAGGTGCTGATTATCGGTGCTGGTATTGCGGGTATTAGTATGGCGTGTCATTTGCAGCAGCAGAGCTCGCAAAAGCGTCATCAAGGTTTTTTTAATGGTAAAAGTGCTAAGCAAAAAAAACACGCTAAAGTAAATAACAGCCATCGGTTTCTAATCGTAGAGAAACGCGAGGACTTGGGCGGTACATGGGATTTGTTTACTTATCCGGGTATTCGTTCTGACTCTGATGCGTTAACGTTTGGCTATAGCTTCCGGCCATGGCTAGACCATAAAATGCTTGCAAAAGGCGCAGACATTAAAAGCTATATCGCTGACACGGCACGCGAGTTTAAGGTGATAGAACACATTCGCTATCAACATGAGCTACAGCAATTATCATGGTCAAGTAGCAGTCAACAATGGACGGCGATGATTAAAAATTATGCCAGCGGTGAAGTATTCACCTTAACCGCGAATTTTGTCGTTGGGGCGACCGGTTATTATGACTATGAGAGCGGTTATAGACCACATTTTAAAGATGAAGAGCACTTCACAGGTGAAATCGTCCATCCGCAGCATTGGCAAGACACACAATACGACGATAAAAAAGTGGTTGTCATCGGTAGCGGGGCGACAGCGATGACGCTTATACCAGCATTGGTTGATGAAAGTAGCGAACAACGTGCCCAGCATGTAACGATGTTACAACGCTCACCGACTTATGTGGCAAGTGTACCGGGCGATGATCATGCGCTTGACTTGCTATCAGGTAAATTCTCACCTTTATCAAAGGCACAGGCCTATACCTTGCTACGCACACGCAATGTGATGTTTCAGCAGGGGGTTTATCGCACAGCGATGTATGCGCCTAAAGTCATAAAAGCGCTGTTAAACCATAGAGTCAAAAAAGAACTCAAAGGCAGCGGCGTGGATGTTGCCCATTTTAAGCCGGCGTATAATCCGTGGGAAGAGCGCTTATGTGCAGTACCTGACAGCGATTTGTTTCAAGCGTTGCATAGTAAGCGTGCGGAGGTAGTCACTGATACCATCAGTCATTTTACCGAGACGGGTATTGCCCTGACATCAGGCAAGCATTTAGAGGCTGATATCATTGTGACGGCAACGGGTCTTAAATTACAGATGCTCGGCGGCGCTGATTTATATGTTGACGGTCAGCCAGTGGATGTAGGCGCACGGATGACTTATAAAGCGGTACTGCTTGAGGGTGTACCCAATATGGCAATCATGTTCGGCTATACCAATGCGTCATGGACACTAAAGATTGATATGGCCTGTCAGTATGTGCTGCGTTTACTGAATTATATGCATAAAGAAGGCTATAAAACAGTATGTCCGCAGGCTGAGAGTGAGCAAGAGCAAGTAACTAGACAAGTAGTAATGCAGCCAGATACGGTACTTGGCGCACTATCGGCAGGTTATGTCAGCCGTGCTAAAGATGAATTGCCGAAACAAGGCGACCGCTATCCGTGGCACGTTAATAATAATTATGTTACCGATCGCATCATGCTCAAATACCGTAAAATCAAAGACGAATGGCTACAGTTTAGTCATTAAAATTTGCTAATTGCTAAGGTCTATTTTAGCCTAATTATTAGTCTTACTGAGCTTGATTGATAAAGTCGCTGACTTGTTTACTTAGCATTTTCCATAAGGTTTCTTGCGCGCTTTTACTGCCCCAAGCATTGTGCGGGCTAAATATTACGCGAGGATGCTCACCAAGGCTCAATAGGGGGTCATCCTCGGCGATTGGCTCCTGCTCAAACACATCACTACCGTAACCAAGGATTTGCTCACTATGTATAGCATCAGTGAGCGCTTGGCTATCGACAATACCACCGCGCGCAACATTAATAAGCAGTGGTTTCTTAGTCATTTTTGCCAGTGTGTCTTTATTAATCAGATGCTTGGTGGCATCGTTTAAAGGGCAATGTAAGCTAATCACATCAGCACAAGCGAGCACCTCATCAAAGGCGGTATAGTCATCATTACGTGGCGTACGACCTTGGTGCTCCGCCCACAATACTGTCATGCCAAAAGCACGAGCAATATCAGTGACACGTTTACCAATGGTACCAATGCCAATAATACCCAGCGTTTTATCTTCTAAATCAATTAGTGGTATATCAAGTAAGCAAAAATTACCATTCTCTACCCACGTGCCGTCGATGACTTCATTATGATAATGCAGACCGGCACGCATGGCATTTAACATCAGCATAAAGGTATGCTCAGGCACGCTTTTCACCGCGTAACCAGCGACGTTATATAAAGTGACGTTATGAGCAGCACAAGCCTCTTGGTCAACGTTATTCATACCCGTAGCGGTCAGTTGAATGAGCTTCAGATTGGGTAGGTTAGCAATCACTTCAGCACTGATTTGCACTTTATTGGTAATGATAATATCCGCATTTTGACAGCGCTCAATAATCAGCGCTCGAGGTGTATCATTATAAGTAATGTAATCAGTAACGCCAGTCGGTGCTGGCAAGTCGACATTGTCAGAAAAAGTGCCTTTATCTAAAAAAACCGCTTGCATGATGATTCCTTATCTCGTTGTTATTTTAAATGAGCTTTGATATAGTCAGTGAAAAGTAATATCGACACATTATGTACTACGGGTATCAATTTTTCTTGCTTGCTGTGCCTACGCAGACAGAGGCTACAAAAAATTTATACCCGCAGCACCGTAGCGTTTTTAGAGTATTTTGACTATAATTATTGACTTAATGTAGCACGTTGCGGCATTTAGTCAAAAAGCATATCAAAAAGCACAAAGCAAAAAACCTCTACTTCAAGTTGAAATAGAGGTTTTATTTATTGAGACACCAGTTTATTGCGCTTACTTATTTTTTTGTGCTTATAAAGAAAAACGCTTACGCAATTTACCGATAAGACTACGTACACGACTGCTCAAGTCAATACGCACATCATTTTCAGGATCGTGCTCTACTTCATAACGTTTGACCAAATCAGGGCTGGCCTTTAGTTTTGCATGATGCTGAAAAGCACGGTTGACACTGATTTCAAGGAGGCTTGCGCGCATTGGCTTCGGTAAGCAGCGATAAACTTGACCTTTATTAATTAAATCAATGAGCAAACCAGCATCTTGGAATTCGGTCTGTACCAATACGACTAAATGCGGCGCATCTTGCTTTAAGGTAAAGATAATCGGTGCGATATTCTCACCACTGACATTGATGTCGGTAATACAAACACCGATATCTTCGTTCGCCAAATAATCATACGCCTCTTCTAAGCCTTTAGCGTGCAGTACTTTATAGTTGTTAGAGAACTGCTTGCGTATTTGCTCAATCAGCTCGTTGGTCTCATCGATGACCAATAAAGTCTGCTTATTGCCTGAGCTATCAAACTGCTCGGCGTCTTCGTCTGGGTTATACGTCAAGGCGATTTCGGTAGCGCGGCCAACGACGGCGAGTAGCTCTTCAGATTTGCACGGCTTGGTCAAATAACGATAAATCTCACCATCATTAATAGAGCCAATAATCGCGTTTAGATCGGCATAACCGGTCAATAAAATCCGCATGGTAGACGGCGAGACTTCTTTTACCTCGCGCAAGATATCAACGCCAACACGCTCAGGCATACGCTGGTCACTGACCGCGACGTGTACATGATTGTTTCTGATATAGTCAATATATTCAGTCGGGTCAGTTGTGATAAAAACGTCATGCGTTTTACGAAACAGCAGTTTCATAGAACGTAAAATGCGTTGTTCATCGTCAATAAATGCCAGCTTTGGTTTAGATTCAGCGCCTAAATCGGCGGCACTGATGTTATTACTGATGTCATTTTCTAATTCATTCATGATGATATCCTTATGATGAATAACAGTGATATAGCTTTATATAACAATTAAAATACCCATTGAAATAACAATAGAACCTATAGTCAGATGAAAATAAAAATGTTATGAAAATTTCAACGCGCTATCGGTATAAGTTTTACTGGCGTGCTGCGTTCCCAGAGGCTGCGCAAAATTCATACCAATAGCGCTATAACACTTTTGTAGTAAACTCACTATAGCGATTATGCTGCTAGGCTTTTTTCTGTTAAATCACTATTAATCGGTAACGTTAAGGTAAAGGTGCTACCAACGCCTTCAGTTGATACGGCTTTAATGTCACCATTATGCTGCTCCATAATCTGCTGACTGATAGCCATACCGAGACCAGTACCTTCACCTGCGGCTTTGGTGGTAAAGAACGGCTCAAATATTTGACCAAGCACGTCAGGGCTCATGCCTTTACCGTTATCAATCACATCAATATAGACATTGCTATCATCGGCGCGCGTTCTTACTTCGATTTTGCCATCAGGTTTTTCTCCCATGGCTTGCGAGGCATTGTTTAACAAGTTGACCAATACTTGGTTGATTTGTGACGGTGAGCATTTCACTTCAGGTGTCGGCGCAAAATCAGTGATAATCTCTTGATGTCTGATAGAGTTACCAGCGATTTTAAGTGAGGCTTCAATACATTCGCGCACATCAATGGTCTTCACTTTTGACTCATCAAGACGGGCAAAATTGCGTAAGTTTAGCACCATCTCAGTGATTTGCTCAACGCCAAAGAGTGAGTCTTTAATCAGCTCTTTGAGCTCAGCTGACAAATCATCTTCTTGGATTTCATCAGACGCACGGACGATATCAGCCAATAGCTTGTCAATCTTGCCATCAGATGCTGCGTCAGATTTGATACCTTTTAAGCCTTGTACCAGCTCAATCAGCTCTTCGTATTGCTCAGTTAACTGTCCGATAATTTCAAGGTTGTTTTGTACATAAGACAATGGCGTATTTACTTCATGCGCGACGCCTGCCACCATTTGACCGAGAGTCGCCATTTTTTCTGAACGTATCAATTGCAGCTGTGAGTTTTTCAGCTCTTTTAGCGTATCTTGCAGCTCAGCGGTACGTTCTTCTACTTTAATCTCTAGCTGTTGATTGATATTGGCAAGCTTACCTTCGTTAGATTGAATTCGATTTAATAGGTCATTAATAGAGCCGTTTACCAGCCCAATCTCATTGCGACCTTCCTTGAATTTAACTGAGCCCAATTTATTATATTGCTTGTTGTTAATGATATTTTCTGCCAGAGAAATTTTATCAGTGGTTTCTTTTAGAGGTTTGAATGCTAAGAAGGTTAGCATAAAGTAAATAACCCCAGCCGTGAATAATAGCGCTAAAGCAATCCAGTTAATCAGGTTTTCACTCAAATTATCCGCAATGGCGTTAATCTCAGCATCAGGCTGTACGACGATAAGCTTCCAATAAGTCTCAGGAATCTCAAAGACATACGCTTGACTGCCGTTATAGAAGTTATCATTGGTCAGCTCAAAGCTTTGCAACAAGCGGCTGTCCATGGCATTTTGCTTATTTTCACCGTTATTTAAGTAAGCGGCGTAGTTCACCAAATAGTAACCTTTACCGGTACCTGTTTCTGCTTTATCCAGCGTGGTAAGTACTTGCTGTACTTGCGGCGAGACGCTGGCGGCGACTTGCTCGATAGTTTCTTGACGTTGCACATCTAAGAAATCAAGCACTGGTTGCCAAGCTGGATCTGAGTTGATGACTTGTTTGATATCAAGCGGCGTGCCGGTCTCTTCATCAATATAGCTTAAGCGTTCAGGGTTAGATGAGGCAATAACCTTATCACTGTTATCCAGCAATAAAATATAACCTGAGCCTGAGCTTTCACTCAGCTTAACGATGTTTTCTTGTAACTGATTAAGAGTAAAGTTAACCGTACTGGCACCCCAAAACTGATTGTCACGTTCAATAGCGACACCGCAGCTCATCGCAAGCTCGCCTTTGGTTTGGCTGGCGCGTACATGGTTCCAGATACAGCTGTCAGGTTTGAGCAGTTTTAGGACGCCAAACCAATCTTCTTGATAGTAAGGGTTGGCAGGATTTGGATCGCTTAGTACTGCTTGATATTCACCATTTTGGCGCACCATCAAAAACGGATGCGTTGCGGTATTCGCTCCAAGCGCACCGTTATCAGGCCAAATACCGCCACTACCTAATAAATTATAATCGCGCTTATCAAAAGCATTGGCGGTACTGGCTTGTAAAATATTCTCTTGTGTTGGCAAAGTTTCCGCGCTTTGTTGCAGCAGCAACGCACTACGCATCACCCGATTGATATCGGCAGAGATACTATTAACTGCCGTATTACCACGTTCAGCGACCAGTTTTGCTGACTCAAGGCGAATTTTTTCATAACCTTCTTTGTCAACAACATAAACAACGACCGCAAGTACGACCGCAAAAGCAATAAATAGAATAGTAGTAACTTGGGTACTGACTTGATTGAAAAAGCCGACTTTTTTGGAGTCACTCATGATGGGGTTTGTCCTTGGGAATAGGGGTCACACAAAAGAATGCCAATACGGTTTATTGGTCACAATCGCTCATGTGGTTGTGCTTAATTAAAATGGTTTACAAATAACTGATAATGGACATAAACGACAAAAAGTATTTGCATAACTTAAAATAATGATAAAAAACGAAATCCATAACTTAATAGACTACAACAAGAAATACTCTGCCTATAACTGCTGATAAAAATTGATAACAGCTATTAGGTGTATGTAGGTAACAGGGAGTAAGTGTCTAGATAATTCAGATTGAGCAAATAATCTTGCAAATAAAAAACGTTTAATTGCATTTTTTAACAATACAGTAACAATTATATGAGAGCAATTTTTTTTCCTTACTTACGAGTCGTTATCTTATTGTTTTATATGATCAACTTGTGTGTAGCTTTGCCATAATCTTGCATGAATCTGCTCTTGAAAACTTAACTTAACGCACTCATCTAGTCGCTAACGTTATATAATGGTCTGCTTTATCGATTGACCTAGCTTATCAGCGTTACTGAGTCAGCAAGCATGGCTCGCATCGTAAGCTACCTATTTTCTTATCATCTGAGTACAAAAAGACATCGCCCTATGACTATCTCTATCGCTTCATTGCACAGCACCGAATTCGCCGTTGGTCAACGCTATTTATCTGATACGGAGTCTGAGCTTGGCTTGGGTGTGGTCATCGATGTAGACGACCGATGTGTGCATATTTTATTTCCACAAAGTGAAGAGACGCGCGTTTACGCAAAAAACTCTGCGCCGTTATCACGCGTAGTGTTTAAAGTCGGCGATACTATCTCTGATCAGGCAGGTAAGAGCTATACGGTAAGCGCCGTTGAAGAAGTGATGGGCGTGCTCAAATACAGTGTAAACGAGCATGAAAAAGGCGCTGTTTCTAAAGGGATAATGGAAACTCGTCTGGCCGCTAATATCACTCTAGCAAAACCACTTGAGCGTCTGCTTGCCGGTCGTATTGAGCGCAGTGATTGGTACGATTTGCGTCAAGATATTTTGCGTATGCAGTCGGCGCTTGCCGGTCACCCACTCAAAGGTTTAATGGGCGCGCGCGTCGATATCATTGAGCATCAGCTCTATATCGCTCATGAAGTTGGTAAACGTATTGCACCGCGTGTGTTGCTTGCTGATGAAGTGGGTTTGGGTAAGACTATCGAAGCGGGATTAATTATTCATCAGCAGCTGCTGACGGGCAAAGCTGAGCGCGTACTCATACTTGTGCCAGACAGTCTGCAATATCAGTGGATGATTGAGCTGCGCCGCCGCTTTAATCTGAATTTTGCCTTGTTTGACTTGGTACGTACCGCAGCGATTAAAGAGCATGACCCTGAGCAAAACGTCTTTGCGACTGAGCAATGTGTCATCGCTGGTATGGACTTGCTCCTTGACCATCCTGACTTATATGACCAAGCAATGGAAGCAGGGTTTGATTTACTGGTCGTTGATGAGGCGCATCATCTGCATTGGGATGAAGCGCAAGGTGGCAATGATAAGTATGACCTCATTGCAGATTTTGCCGAAGAGACGGCAGGGGTGATGCTATTGACGGCGACACCTGAGCAGCTTGGCGCGCAAAGTCACTTTGCCCGTTTGCGTCTATTAGACCCAGATCGCTTTGATGACTTGGATGAGTTTATTGATGGTCAAGATGCCTTTGCAGAAACGGCAGCTGTCGCCAGCCTATTAATAGAAGACAAGCCCTTAAGTGATGGGCAAATCACCGCGTTAAGCAGCTTGCTGACGATTAGTGTCGATGAATTAGCAACGATTAATGAAGACGAAAAACTGCGTACTTATGCTCTCAATGAGCTGCTAGATCGCCATGGTACAGGACGTATCTTATTCCGTAATACTCGTGAGAGTGTCAAAGGCTTCTATGGGCGTAGCAGCCAGCCGTATCCACTGCCATTACCTGAAGCATGGATCGATAGCTATCAAACCAATGGTAAATTGCGTGAGCAGCTATGGGGCGAAGAAAACCAACCTGATGGTGGCTGGCTAGAAGACGACCCACGTGTGCCTTGGTTGATTGACATCTTAAAGGGTGAGCTTAAGCATAAAAAGGTATTATTGATTGCCCGTAGTGGCGCGACGGTTGAGAGCTTGGAGGCGGTATTGCGCTTACATGCTGGTATCAAAACGGCTATCTTTACCGAGCAGATGACCTTACTTGAGCGTGACCAAGCAGCGGCGTTCTTTGCCGATAGCGAAGGCGCACAGATATTATTGTGCTCAGAGATTGGCTCGGAAGGTCGTAATTTTCAGTTTGCAAGCCAGCTGATATTGTGGGATTTACCTGCCAACCCAGATACCTTAGAGCAGCGTATCGGTCGCCTAGATCGTATTGGGCAAACGCAGCAAATCATGTTGCATGTGCCTTATGTACAAGGCACAGCACAAGAGCGCCTGTATCACTGGTATAGCAGTGCGCTAAATATGTTTAATCAGATTTCACCGACGGCGCAAAGCGTACAAGAGCAGTATATTCAAGAGCTGAAACCGATGCTTGAGGGTGCAGATACGGGCGAAAATCGTACAACCCTTAAAAATGTGATCGAGGAAGCAGCACAAACACGCTTGAGACTTGAGGCACAATTGCAAGCAGGTCGTGACCGTCTACTAGAATATAACTCATGCCGTCCACGTGTCGCTGGGCGTATCGCTGATGCCATGCGTGATTTTGATGGCCACAATCTATTGCCACAATTTATTGAGCGCTTTTTTGCATCAGCAAATATCGAGCATAACATCCAACGTGATGGCTCGTGGGTGATTGCACCGATTGATAGCACTGAGATTAGCGATTATATCGATGGTCTGCCACTCGGTGATGAAGATGGTATGACCTTGACTTTTGATCGTGAGCAAGCACTGCAGCGTGAAGATATCGCCTTTATTACCCATGAGCATCCATTGATGCAGGCGATTTATGAGCTTGCAAGTACCAGCACCTTTGGCAATACCACCGTTGCAATGCTAAAAAGCGCTGCGGTACCACAAGGTATGGTGCTGCTTGAAGTGAATTTCCGTGTAGAAGCCATCGCACCGAAACTGCTTAACTTGCCTGCAACCTTGAGCACGCAAAATATCCGCGTCTTTATCAGTGAGCAGGGCAGTGATTTGTCAGCGCGCATCAGTGCCGATATGATCATGCCGCACATTGAGCGTTTGGATAAAAACCGTGCCCGCCAAGTGATTAAGGCACGTGGCGACGTGATCGAGCAGCGTTACTATGAAGCGGAAGATATTGCCCGTCAGCAGTTGGCTGAGATTGGTGAGCAAGCAAGCGCTCGCTTTAGTCAGCAGTGGTCACGTGAGATCAAACGTCTTAAGCATTTACAAACCATCAATCCAAACGTGCGTCCAGCAGAGATTGAGCGCTTAGAGCAGCTAAAATCGCAAGGTGAGCAAGCATTGGCAGGCTTGTCATTGGTGCCCGATTCTATCCGTGTATTGGTGGCAGTAAAACCCTAAATTCAATACAATAGTAAAAACGAGGTGTATTTAAGCATCTCGTTTTTATTTATGAGCTTTTATCCTGAGTTTTCGATCATTCATTTATTGCTCGGCAGAGTAATAATAATGCTTATTACTCGTTCTAGGTTATTGCTCATCTAAAAATTTATCTTGTATATTACGGCTATTGATTTCGTATTATTTAAATTAAAACGCCATATTGGCTCAAGCCATATTGTCTTGATATTCTTTGGCGCCTATATCTATAGTTAAAATATCTTAAAAACGCTACAGTGCTGCTGGTATAAATTTTTTGCAGCCTCTGTCTGCATAGGCACAGCAAGCAAGAAAAATTAATATCAGCAGTACTTGATGTATCGATATTACTTTTCTCTGACTATAGATGCTTGGCGTTACTGATAAAAATAAGGAAAGTAATCGTCATGTCTGATTATTCACAACTGATAGATGAGCTATTGGCTACCGTCGCGCTCATCGAAGTCAGCCCTGATGTATTTGAAGGTAAAAGCCATGACTATGTTGGTGCCCGTATCTTTGGTGGGCAAGTACTTGCACAAGCGATCATGGCAGCCGCGCATACGCTTAATGAAGATAAGCCTTGTCACTCATTGCATGGCTATTTTTTGCGCGGCGGTGATATCAATCAACCGGTGATTTATCAAGTGCGGCGCTTACGTGATGGGCGTAGTCTGTCAGCGCGTGAAGTGACGGCGATTCAGTATAAGCAAGTACGTGGTAAGCCGCCGGTTGAGCAAGTGATATTTTCAATGATTGCTTCTTTTTCGCCGATGGAAGAGGGCTTAGAGTATCAAGAAGATATGCCTGTTTATCCGCCGCCTGAAGACTTACTTGCGGAGCAGGATCTAAAAGAAGACTATGTCGGTAAAGTCCCAAAGGCATTAAAATCTCGCTTTATGCGCCGTCGTCATATCGAGATCAAACCGGTTAAGCCGCGTGACCCCATCCATCCGGAACCAATGAAGCCTAAGCAAGCAAACTGGTTACGTATTCGTGAATTGGGTAATCAGCCAATCGCTATCCAGCAAGCATTATTGGCGTTTTCCTCTGATTTTTATCTGGTTGGCACGGGACTCATGTCGCACGGTATCAGCTTTATGACCAGTGGCTTGCAAGCCGCTAGTATCGACCATTCCATGCATTTTCATCGTCACTTTGACTTGAACGATTGGCTGTTATACGACATGTGGAGTGATACGACATCCAATGCGATGGGGCTCAATCACGGTCAGTTTTGGCAAGATGGGAAGTTGGTCGCGACGGTACAGCAAGAAGGCTTAATGCGTTTGCGTGTACCCAAATCTTAATTTTTTATCTTTTGATAAAGAAAAAAGCGACTCAGGATAATGCTGAGTCGCTTTTTTAATGGAGTGTTAAGTCAGTATTTATAGTCAGCAAAAAGTAATATCGATAAGTCCTGTACTGCTGGTATCAATTTTTCTTGCTTGCTGTGCCTACGCAGACAGAGGCTGCAAAAAACTTATACCAGCAGTATCGTCACGTTTTTAAGGGGTTTTTACTATAAGCATAAATACTTATTCTAAAATTTTCACCATCGCTCTTGGCAATCCTAACGTTGCTTGTGCATCATCAGCGTTTAACCAGTTAATATTAATTTGTGCAGATTGCAATGCTTCGCTTATCTCGGTCGCCTGTTTATCATTTAAAGTGACTGATTGCGGGGTTAAATACCAATGAAAATGGGTCAGTGAATGCTTAATCGGTGCGTCATCAAGCAGTGTGTTGCTGACTGATTTTGTGACCAATTTATTCTTGTCTAACCACTCATGAATAATCTGCTCGGCAGTAGTAAATTCTGTCTCGTATACTTTCTCATTACTAGCTACTTCTAAAAGCTGATTATCAGTCGCTACAATTGGTTCCTTATTTGTATTCTTGTCAGTATCCTTTACGGCAACTTTTCCGCTAATCTTTTCTATAAACTCTAATGGCAAACTCCACAGTCCGCCCCAAATACCATTGTCAGGGCGCTGTAGCCAAAGTATCTCATCATCTGCATTTTTAATAAGCAGCGCATTGCTAAATTTACTCGGTTTAGGCGGTTTCTTAGCCTTCACTGGATAATCTGTCTCACGACCTTGCGCGTGTGCTAAGCAATCATCTTGTAGCGGACATAATAGACAGGCAGGTTTGCTACGCGTGCACAAAGTTGCACCCATATCCATCATGGCTTGCGCGAATAATCCTGATTGTTCTCTAGGCGTTAGACGCTCTGCCAATGCCCATAGCTCTTTATTCGTCGCCGACTTAGTGATGTCACCATCAATGGCTGCCCAGCGTGTCAGTACCCGTTTGACATTACCATCGCAGATGACACCATAACGATGTAAGCCCATTGCCATAATCGCCCCAGCGGTTGAAGGACCAACACCTGATATCGCTTCCCAACCCTTTAGAGTCGTTGGATATTCGCCAATCTCATCGATAACTTCAGCCAACTGCTTCGCGCCTTTATGCAAATTACGCGCGCGCGCATAGTAACCTAGCCCAGCCCAATGCTCTGCTACCGTATCCCATTCTGCTGCTGCCAAATCTTGTACCGCCGGAAATGATGCCATAAAGCGGGCAAAGTAGGGCAGCACAGTGGTCACTTGTGTTTGCTGTAGCATGACTTCGGATAGCCAAACGATATAAGGGTTTGGCGTATCAGTTTGATGCTGCTGCCACGGTAAATCATGGCGTCCATTATCGGCAAACCAAGCGAGAAGGCGCGGGGCAAAGGAATCGTGAGAAGTAGAGGATTGAGTAAAATTATTTTCTATCGTTGTAATGTTTATAGGAGGAGTAAGCTGAGTCATATCATCAATTTTTTGGCATATTAGTGTATGAATTATAACCGATTTTTGAGAGAAGTGAGTTGATATCGCTATTGTGCGCTGCTTGAGATTATCACGATGTAAGCATCTTTTAAGTATGAGTGTTAAAAAATAGAGTATGTAACAGAAAACTTAATGTAGAGTTGCAAAATTATAAAGTAAATCTTACAAAATAAAATCAATATTGTAGAAAATTTAACTTATTATGCTTCTTTTTAGTAGTATAAGTCTTATTCTAATGAGAGTTGCAAGAGAAGCTTTGAGTTAACCATAACTCATTGTCTAGCTGCATCAACTAGGCTCATTAAATAACTAGGCTCGTTAAATAACTAGGCTCATTAAATTTTACCAAACATCATTTTAAACAAACGCTCATCGATATGAGAAATGTTTTAGGACTCTTTATGAAGTTAATTTCGAACCATTTATCAAAAGCATTATTAGCGCTAGCAGTCATTGGTTGTTCATCCAATGTTTTGGCCGCCAAACCAAACCTGATATTACAACAGCCGAATGTTTCTTTAGAGTTGGCAAATCAATTAATCAATGCCACGATGGCAGCTTGTCATGCAGAGGGTAAATCTGCTGTTGTAGCAGTTGTTGATCGTGGCGGCAATCTCATCGCACTACAGCGTGATGATAACGTTGGCCCACACAATACAGACGCTGCTATTCGCAAAGCCTTTACGGCTTTATCGACCAAAACGCCTTCACGTACTTTGGCAGATAATGCTCGTGCTAATCCAGACTCAAGTAACTTAAATACAATAAATGATTTATTGCTGATCGGTGGTGGCGTACCGTTAAAAGTCGGTAATGATGTGATCGGTGCGATTGCAGCGGGCGGCGCAGGTGGTGCAGTTCAAGATGAAAGTTGTGCGTTGAAAGCTATCGAAAAAGTCATGCCCAAACAGAAGTAGTTGATGGTTTGAGTATCAGTAATGCTAGATATAAAAAAAGCCCTTATAAGGGCTTTTTTTATATCTAATGTCTCAAGCGACTCTAAGCAATTAAATTGAAAACCTACTTCCGATTCTTCCGCGTTTTCAGGCGACGCAGGCGTTTCTCTTCTTCTTTAGCGATTCTTTTTTCTTCTGCGACAATACGTTGCTCAGCGACGACGATTTCTTCGGCCTCAGTCATAGCTGGCGTCTCCAAAGTGATACGCCCAATCTTACCGCTACGCAGCTCATTGACTAGGATTTCTGACATCCGGTAGGTATCAACTTTATTACCCGCGCGCACGCAGCCCCGATTGCGACCCGCTATTTCAAAAAACTCCCAATCTGTCTTAGGCAGTTCTTCAATTTTATAGCGAACTTTTAATAGCTCAGGATAGGCGGTTAATAAATACTCAGCGGTATAACCGGCAACATCTGCAAAATCAAATGCCGTATCACGAATGCCACCGGTTGCTGCCAGACGATAGCCAGAGTTTTCGTTTTCAACTTTTGGCCATAGCATGCCGGGCGTGTCATATAGCATGATGTCATCGTCAAGTTTAATTAGCTGCTGCGACTTGGTGACGGCTGGCTCGTCGCCCGTTCTTGCCACGGCGCGCCCAGCCAAAGTGTTAATCAAAGTCGACTTACCGACGTTTGGAATCCCCATAATCATGGCTTTGATTTGGCGACCGGTACCGACTTTATTGGGCACAAGTTGTTTGCAGATTGCGATGATACGTTTGACATCATTGGCTTTATCAGTATCGCAAGCGATTGCTTTGACACCGTTTTGCTGCTCAAGATATTCCATCCACGCTTTGGTCAATTCGGGATCGGCAAGATCAGCTTTATTTAAGATTTTGATAACCGGTTTTTCGCCGCGCAATGCCGCAACCATCGGGTTTTCACTACTATAAGGAATACGTGCGTCAATCACTTCGATAACCACATCCATCTGCGGCATGATTTCTTTGATTTCATTGCGGGCTTTGTTCATATGCCCAGGGAACCACTGAATACTTACTCTCTTATCCATCTGCTTTACTAACCTTTTATAAAAAATGCTCAAAGTAAGACGATCGTCATTTACTTTTTATGGTGTTCAGTTTACTACATAAGCCGCCTACGGATGCTAAAAAGTAATGATGCTAAAAAGTGCTCACACTATAATTTCCATTCGTTCTAATAAGAAACTATAATTTGGCCTGTTTTATCGTCTCATCACGTGCTGGCGGCAGCGGTGCCAAATAACCAATCAGTAAAATCAAACTGCCCGCGCCAAGGAAAGATATCACTCGCCAAATCGCTTCCGTCTGTGACAAATCAACCAAGACCAACTTTAAGACCACAATACCCAATAAGCCAATGCCCATAAACCACAGCGCGCGCTGAAGGTAGCGACTGGCGCTAATGGTGGCGACCAATGCCAGCAGTGTCCATAAAATCGTCAGTCCTGTCTGTACTTGCTCGCTACGCCATGCGCCGCCAGTATGATCGTATGAGGCAGCTATCCACAGCGGTGTATGAATAAAGGTGTGCATCGTTCTGACCAACATACTAGAGAGTATCCAAAAACTAATCAGCGCTAGTACAATCAGTAACGTGTCACTCTTACGAATAGCAGTGAATAGATTTTGCGAGTGCGCCCCACGTTGACGCAATAAATAAACGCCCAATCCGTAAAACAACACCAGCCACAACGTCACATCATACAAGTTAAACAGTGGGAAATAGGGCAGTCCCCAAATCACGCCATCATAGGTGAAATTGGTAAAAATGACCCAGCACAGTGTTAATGGCACAAATATTTTGGCGCTGCTTAATAGTGATTTTTGCCAGTCAAACCAATACATAGAGAGCGGTGAAACTAGATTTTTCGTCTGATTATTATTCTGCTGACGGTACGTCAACCAGAGTCCAGCCAGCATCAAGGCAATCGGCACAAGGATAGTCATCACGCCTTTTGCATCGGGCAAACCATAATGTACTGCTTCTGCCAAAATGATGATGCCAGTACCAAGCCAGCTGGCGCTATCGTAGCCCTTTAACTCTGCATTGTTATGATGGTCTTTATTGATATTGGTATTGTCATGCCATGTTTTTAACCATAACTGCCCAAACACTAGCCAGCCGATGAACAACGTTATAAATATCGACCAATAAAAGGCTGTCCATTGATAGTCAAATTCATATTGTTGTGGCAATTGTAATATCAGCATGGCATAAAATAACAGCAGCAAACCATGGCTAAATTGTCTGATTGCTCGCCACGGACGATATTGATTGATGACATAATAAACAATCATGCTAACGATGCTTGCTAAGGCAATAAGTGTCGATGTTGCCAACTCCCAGCTGGCAAACCATTGATCAAAATCGAGGACTAATACATAGAGCAGCCAGCCCATCGCGGTGAGCGTCAACAAGCGTATTAACGCTGGACGTTGCCAAATGATTTTAAACGCCATACTTTGGCTATTGATACTGTTAAGCCATTGCTGAGCAGCAGACTCGCTAATCCCCAATGCTTTGCCGTATTCCGACAGTGTGTGGCGAGCGTCAAGCGGCTCTGCAAAATCGCGGACAGGCTGCGTTGAGCCTTGCGTCGCTGTCATAGGTGATGAAATAGGTAATGAAATAGGCGAATTGCTGGCACGTAAGATAAAGACGCTGGCAAGGGCACTGATGGCAGAAATCGTTAATGCAAGCGTCGGATAATAATTAAGAGTAATCACAAAGGTATTAGATAGCATAACAACGCTAATTAGCTGCAATAATAAACCGAATAATACTGACCATGCACGAAGAGAACGCCTGCCAAACCATACCAGCGCTAAGCCCTGCACCGCCCAGCCAAAGGCAATCCACTCTGCATTTAATGCCAGCGGAATCACCAAGGCCAAAAAGCCAAAGCCCAGTGCTAGCATTCCTTCCGTAATCAATGCATAACGCTGACTGCGCTGAATAAACGTCCAGCCAAGCCCTAAGTATACAACTGCTAAAATTGCGCTAGTGATGGTCAAAGCGTGATGGATATCGTGTAATAACGCTGAAAATAAACCAAATGCTAATAGCGGCACAGAGAACAGCAGCCCAATATCAATAGGAAACACGTAGCTGGCATGCTGACTCTTAATATCAGCAGCTTGGTCAGTATCAGTATCAGTATCAGTAGCCGTAACGGTAGCGGCATCACTATCGTTATAAGAGATGTTATCGTTATAAGCAATGATGTGCTGTGCATAGCGAATTACAACGAATAAATACAGCAACACATGTAGCGTTACGAGTAAGACCAATGCCCAGCGCTGATTTTCTATAACTACCGCTAAATTTTCAGTCAATCCCCAATAATATGCCAAGCCAAAGGTCACACTTGCGCCAAATAAATTGAGCACCTTCCACGGGCGATAATAAGCGATAACGGCAATGGTCACGTTTAATAACAAGTAATAACTAAATAGTACCGTTAAGCTGCCAGTGTCTTGACTGGTCAAAATCGGTGCAAAGAATCCACCGGATAATGCTAATAATGCCAAAGGAAAGGCGTTTTGGCGCACCGCTAAGCCAATTGTAATGGCAGATAATATACCAAGAGCCACAAAGCTTGGCAGACTACCAATCACCTGATAAACGCTATAAGCAAAAAATGTGGTCAAATAGGCGATGGCTAAACCCGTGCCTTGTAAGCTGATACCATACGCAAAGCGTTTTGCCGCCAGCTTTAAGCCTAATCCTGCCAGCCCTAATCCTACGATAATAATGGCTGTTAGCTTGATGCCAATAGGTACTTGGATATAGTTGCTCAATAAGCGCAGCAGTAAAACCACGCCAACCAGTAAAACCAATACCCCAACACGTACTACTAGGTTACCACCCAAAAACCAGTTTTGAATCGAATGAAGAAGTGAGGTGACGATAGCAAAGGAGCGCTCGTCAGGCTCTATTGGCGCATTAGTGGCTTTATTGGTCAAAGGCTGACTATTGGAAACTGATGATTGACTTGCAGATGGTGATACAAAGTTATTTGATAGAGAATTAGAGGATAAAGCACTAGGCGGTAACGGCGGCGGCATTGATTTTTCTGTTGATGACAATGCATCATCACTAGGTGATTCGGTATCAACTATACTTTTTACAGCAGTACTTTTTACAGCAGTACCTTTTACAGCAGTGCTATTCTTTTTCTGCGCAAGCTCGCTTTTTAATTGCGCCATATCTTGACGCAACTCTGCAAGTTGCTGATGCAGCCTAATATAAAGGGCAATCATAATGACTATTAAAGTGATTACAACCAGCCAACCTAAAGAATCCATCAAAAAATATAGCATCATTATCACTCAATCTGCCTGTCCATTGAGTGATCATGACGCTATTTAACGATAAGCACAATAGTCATCGTTTTAATGAAAAAATAAGGGCAGCTTATCTGGTAAGTTGCCCTTATCATTGTCTCACATTTATAGAAAGATTTTATCCAGCTCTATGCCAAGTTACTCTTCATAAACGCCAGCATATTGTCCCAGCTCTGTTTAGCCGCCGTTTCGTTATAACCAAGATCAACATCATTTTTGGCAGCACGCTCATCTGCTTGTGGATTGGTAAAGCCATGTTTAGCACCATCATAGACATCAATGGTGTAATCAACGTTTGCCGCATCTAGCTCTGATTTGAGACCTTCAATAGCATCCATGGATACCATCGAATCATCGCGACCATGAGCGACCAATACTTTAGCAGTGAACTTTTCATTGGCAGGCTGCTTGGGTGATGGGTTACCGTGGAAAGTAGCCACTGCTTTTAAGGGCATACCTTCTCGTGCCATATCGAGGACAATTTTGCCACCAAAGCAAAAGCCAATCGCACCTAAGTTATCGCTATCAACGGCTAGTTGATCGCTAAAGTCATTAAGAATCAGCTGGCAGCGTGCCATGAGCATCTCTTGATCAGCTAATACTTGCTCCATCCACATATTTGCTTGTGCAGCATCAGAAGTCAGTTTACCTTCACCGTATATATCCATCGCCACTGCAGCGTAGCCTGCTTCTGCTAAGCGCTCAACGACTGATTTTGGATGCTCGACCACGCCCCACCATTCTGGTGCCACTAAAATACCAGCGACAGAATTATCATCTGTCGCATTTTCTGGCAGCGCAACATAGCTAATCAATTGAACGCCATTTTCTGTCGTACTGATCAATTCAAAAGTCTTAATTGACATAGTGTTGTCCTTTTTTAGGTAATGAAATTTACGTTATAAGTATCAGATATCTGTATTTTTTGAGTGATCTATTTGCTGACCTTTACTACCATAACGCCCAACTTAGTCAAAAACAGCTATAATACTGTAACGCTCTTTGTCAAAATGATACGGCAGTTTTATGACCCTAAATTTGTTAAATACCGATAAATCCAATTTAAATGTCGATACTGACATGCCTTTATTATTTGAAGGTGGCTTGACTGAATCACTGCGCCCGCAGTTTTGGTCACGCTATACGCTAGCAGAATTAAACCCTAGCGAATGGGAAGCCTTGTGTGATGGCTGCGGTAGCTGTTGCTTGATTAAATATATCGATGAGGACGAGCAGGGCAATGTTGATGAAGATTTGGTTGAATATACTGATGTAACTTGCCAGCTAATGGACTGTGCGACCGGCTATTGCAGGCATTATGCGACACGCCAAGAGCATGTGCCAGATTGCATTCAGCTGACGATTGATAATCTGCCAAATATGATGTGGCTACCGTCGCACTGTGCCTATAAACGCTTATATAAAGGGCAAAGCTTGCCAAATTGGCATTTATTATTGACCCAAGATACGGTGGCAACTCAGCAACAAATGCGCGCTGCCAATGTCGGCGTAGCAGGGCGCTGCGTGACTGAGATTGGTATGGATGATGAAGAGATGGAAACGCGCGTGGTAAATTGGGTAACGCCTTAATAAGCTCTGATCTTTTTATTGTTGAAAGCTTTAATCTCTTGTAGCAGTGATATCAATGTGAAGCTTGAGCGGCAGATTTAGCATTTGCTTCGGCAATATTTTGCGAATCAGCCAATGGCGGAATAGGAATGCTTTGTCGAATTTGCCGTGAAAATTCGCTGCCATGAATATCGCCGCTATTCTGAAATCCTTTAACCTTTGGATTGATATGGGTGCGCTCATACCAGGTATCCATCGACCAAGGTTGTCCTCTATTTTCGGGATTGGCGTCTAACATACCGGCATCATAAAGATAATTGGGCAACCAACCAGAGACCCAGATCCGGTAGTCCCATGGCAGACGATCATCACTGACCAGACGCGCCATATAAAAGATAATATTGGTACAGTTGCTGGTCAACGTGTTGTACCACGCAGGCTTGGCATTAAGCTCATCAGCGGCTGTCAAATAGGACTCAAACAATGCTTTGACTTCATGCTGCTGCAAATGGCTAATGGGGAATAAATAGACTTGCTCGCCGCGCGCGTTAGTACGTGTGTAGATAATATCGCGCTCTTCAGCGGCAATCAGGCTCAATTCAAAACGTCTAAAAAATCCTGCCAATGCCGAAAACGATTCGCCATTCTCTTTACGAATCTCAAATGAAAAGGCAAGCGGGCGCTCATCTTCAAACCGAAAGCTCACCAAAGTATGAGCAATCAGTGGTCCCATCCAATACGAATTACTCACATCGATACCTGATAGTTTGGACATATCAATCGTGCGCGTCTCCCAGCGCTCTGTCGCTTCTGTGTCGGTATGCCAATCAAAATTTCGTACATTGGTGAGCGTAATCAGATCAGGATTGCTAGCATCGCGCCTATAAGTGACTCTTTCAGAAACTTCTGGCATCCAGTCACGTGATTGCTCTGCTTCAATAGAGAAAAACCAGCCAAGACCGATGAGCCAAAATGCCGTATAAGTGGCTATAAGGCTTTTAACGACAGTTTTTGTATTAATATTCCTTGTGCCAGTGAGCCTGTTTATCAGTTTTTCCGCCATGCTTGTCCGCAAGCGAATAGCAAGCAGTGCTGCCAGTAGCCCAATAACAGTAATGGTTGTGAACCACGTGATAACTGAGTGCCCACCGAATTGATACCAAATCGCTAGCAATAGCCAAACCGCTGACAGCAAAAGCATTAGCGCAATAAAAAATTGCAGCAAATAATATCGCCACTTAGGTTTAGTCGGCTTAGATTTTAGTAGCTTAGCTTTTAGTGGATTACGATTTGATGGTTTATTCAATGTGCTATTTGCCTTGTCATTATTTAACTGATGATTGCCTAAGCCATTGTCTGAACGATGACCAGTTGAGTGCGACGAAAATAGGCGAGAAAAAAAGGCACGTAGCGACATAAGGTTTATTTTGCCTTTGTATTGGCTTTTATTAAGAAAGAAACAGGCTTTGACCATAGCAAAAATTGCAACACACTGACAATACAATTTGAGTGAATTTGACGTTGAATGTCGCCAAGCCTTGCGATAAAGTAAACCTGATTAATATAGATGATTTATGCTTTAATATCCTGTTAATGATAAGCTGACTGTTTTATTTGGCCTTTTTATCCCCATCTATCATTTTTATGATTCTAATTACCATTACATTAATTAAAGAGGTTAACTCACACCATCATGTCTGAAGATGCTCCAAGCCCGAGTAGTTGGTCGATGCGCGGCTTAAAACGCTGGCTATCGACCGCCCCCGAAACCCGAGATGAACTGATACGTTTGGTGCAAGACTCGCGCCAATTTCTAGAACCTGACACCGTGGATATGTTAGAAGGTGTGCTTGATTTGCCGGCAACACAAGTGCGTGAAATCATGACGCCGCGCCCGCAGGTGGTAGGGCTACATGAAAGCGCCAGCCTTGCTGAAGTCATGGATATCATCCTTGAAACCACCCATTCGCGCTATCCGGTTTTTGATAGCCAAGATGACGATGCGGTGATCGGTATCCTATTGGCAAAAGATTTGATTCCTCTGTTGGTGCACATGGTGCGCGATGAAGAAGATAAGATCGGTAGCAAGCGCTTAAGAGATTTGGTGCGCCAGCCGCTCTATATTAGCGAGAGTGCGCGCTCTGATACCTTGCTGCGCTCATTGCAGCGCACCCAAGTTCATATGGCGATTGTCGTCGATGAGTTTGGCAATTTTGGTGGCGTGGTCACGATGGAGGATTTGCTTGAGGAAATCGTCGGTGACATCGTCGATGAGCATGATGACTTTGATGAAGACAGTGATATTAATAATATCGTCGCTGACCCTGAAAAGCCCAATACTTGGCGTGTGCAAGCGTCTACTGTGATTGAAGATTGTAATGATGAGCTTGGCTGTCATTTTGATGATACTGATGTCGATACCATGGGCGGCTTGGTCATGCAGACGCTTGGTCATGTTGGGGATCTAGAAGGTGAGAGCGTGGTCATAGACGATTGGCAAATCACTATCACTGATGTCGAAGGGCGTTTTATTCAAAATCTAGAGCTGACCAAAATTAATCCTGATCAGCATATCTTGATTGGCAGCCATTAAACACTTTGTTGAATAAGTTAAGCTTATTGATTAGAGCTATTAAAAAGACGCTTAACAAGGGTCATATGCATAAAAAAACACGATTGCGATCGTGTTTTTTGTTTTTTAGCATTTGTAATCACTCTTTGGTCGATAAAACACGCAAATTTACCCATTATTTTGGACAGACTGGTATCATGAGCAAGTTTGATTTTTGACGGCTGTATTGAGCATAATATGCCTGTTTTTATATTAAACGTCGATTGAATCATCAAGATTTGAAATTACTGAATAATAAGGTTTTGGATAACTGCTATGCGTCTGTCTACTGTTGATTTGCAAAAACGTCTAAACCCTGAGAAGCCAAAGGGCTTACCATTGGTGCTGACGATATTGATTGCGTGGCTGGCAGGCGCAATATTTATCTTTGCACTCGCGCCTTATGGTTTTTGGCCGGTGGCTCTGGTTTCTCCAGCGATTTTATACGCGTTATTATTGCCACAGATGAGTGGTAAGCGAGCATTCTTTATCGGTCAGGCTTATGGCACAGGGCTTTGGTGTGTGGGGGCGTTTTGGTTATATACATCTATTCATGTGTATGGTGATACGCCAGTATGGCTTGCGCTGATTATGATTGCGCTAATGGGTCTGGGCATGGGGTTATTCCATGGCTTTTTGGCGCTGACTTTTAATCGGCTGGTTGGCAAGCAGCCGTTATCATTTGCCGCGCTATGGATACTACAAGAGTGGATGAAGACTTGGCTGTTTACAGGCTTTCCGTGGCTGTTTGTCGGTTATGCGTTTACTGAGCAGTATTGGCTGTCGTCATTGGCACCTGTTGCGGGGGTGTTTGCCGTATCGTTTGTGGCCGTATTATTAGCAGCCAGTATCGTGGAGCAATTTCGCCGTCGCGGTGGTTATCTGATTGCCACATTTGCGCTATTAATCATTAGTACTTCTTTATGGCTCATCAATCCGCAATGGACGAAGCCAAAGGGCACACCTGATTTGTCGGTGTCGTTAATTCAGGGCAATATCCCGCAAGACTTAAAGTGGCTGACTGAGTATCAAGTAGAGACGCTAAAAATATATGCAACTTTGACCAGTACCGAGTGGGGGCGTGATATTGTCGTATGGCCGGAATCTTCTATTCCCATGTTTCAAGATGAAGCGGTTGGTTTTATCAATGAAATGGTAAAGATGGCTAAAGAAACCGATACCACATGGATCACAGGCATTCCTTATCGAGATCAAGCCAACTTTGACCCAAAAGTGGATAAATATCCGCCGTTTTATAATAGCGTGATTGCGCTTGGTAGTGATGCGCAAGGGATGTATAAAAAGCAGCGTTTGGTCCCCTTTGGCGAATATATTCCTTTTGAGGGTATGCTAGATATCTTGCCGAACCTTGCCGGCAGCCAAGATATCATGAGCTATAGCCGTGGTAGTGACAGCCAATCACCGCTGCGTGTACGTGGGCATAATTTGGGCGCGGCAGTATGTTATGAAGTCGCTTATCCTGATACCACGCGCAAAAACGCTATCGATACTGAATTTTTATTGACCATCTCAAATGATGCCTGGTTTGGCACTTCAGCGGGTCCGCTACAACATCTGCAAATGGTACAGATGCGCGCACTAGAGAACGGACGCTGGTTTATGCGCGCGACCAATACAGGCGTGACCGCAATCATTGACCATAAAGGACGCATCGTAAAACGTGCCCCGCAGTTTGAGCGCACCGTATTACGTGGTAATATTCAGGCGCGTGTCGGTAATACCCCTTTTATGCGCTTTGGTAATTATCCTATTTTAATCGTGATTGCTCTGCTGCTATTATTGAGCTATCTTGGCAAACGAGCAACGCCTCGAACACGTGTGATCGATTAATTGTATGGGAAATATACAGTCGCTATTATGTTTTTCGATAATAAAACCTTTAAATAGATGAGGGTTTTAACAAATCGACATAAATTGCGATATAATAGGTCAATATTTCAAATATTTTGTGCAAGGTGGATAAGGTATGTCAGAACATATTGTCGAAAACAACCCTAAAAAAGAGTTCTTATTTGCTTTAGGCGGTGTTGGCTTATTTTTAGCTATTGTCTTATTGATTGGTATTTCTGGTTTCTTGCGTCCAGCGGGAGAGCATATTACTGCTGAAGCCACACCAGCGGTTGAAGCCGAAGTGGCTGCCACTGACGCCGTTGCTGCACCCGTAGCAGCCACTACTGCGCCAGTAACAGGGTCGGAAGTAGCGACGACTGCTACGCCAGCCGATGCGACAGTGACACCTGCAGCTGAAGCTGACAGTGCTGTTGTTACCGCAGAAGCGGGTACGGCCACTGCTGAAGGGACAGTCAGTCAAGCAGCAGTTGCTGATGCTGATTTAACAGCAGAGCAAGCCGATGGCGACCTAGAAGCTGGTACCACTGAAAAAGCGCCTGCTGCACAGTAATTTTACTGCGCTAGACATTGTGATATAAGTGTAACGCTGAGCAAGCGATCACTTGAGTCTCTACATGTAGGGTTTAATCTCTACTTAGAGAGATTGCTATTGTTGCTATGAATAGGACTCAGCACAACCATAAAAAACCCGTTCTCAATCACTGAGAACGGGTTTTTTATGGTTGTTTGTATGATTCTTGACTATTTTTCTTTTTACTTGGTTTTGGGCAGGTGAAACAATATTGCGCCTATTACACCTATTTTATGGATCAAGCTTGGTAATCGAGGTTTTGAGCCGAATATAGTTAAAATACTCAGTTATCAATCAGATGAGTTGTCCAAATCAGTGATTAACGATAAGACGTGTTACCATTACTGGAAGCACGTTTTATTGTTTTACATGATGAAATATTCGCCTAAGCCTATTGAAAGCTGACTGTCTGCCTAAACATCTATAGTTAAAATATCTCAAAAACGCTACAGTGCTGCTGGTATAAATTTTTTGCAGCCTCTGTCGGCTAGCTACAGCAAGCAAGAAAAATGAATATCAGCAGTACTTGATGTATCGATATTACTTTTCCCTGACTATAAAGGTGTTGTTTTTATTCTTACGCTTAATCGATATTGTCGGATTGCTATGCTAAACGACTTTGTCTAATATCGTTTGCCCAATCTTTACTACCTCTTAATTTACATTGAAGACTGCATTTATTTATCAAATAAGACGGCTATCCATAGTCGCCTCATATTATTTTCTAAACGCTGATTTTTAAATACTAATTTTTTAAACACTCATAAGGAATTACCTAATGAATAAAAAAGTCATTCGCGACCGTATTGAACGCTTGCGTCAGACGCTGGCGGCGCAAGACCTGACTGCGATTATCGTACCGACAGCCGATCCGCACTTGTCTGAGTATTTACCAGAATACTGGCAGACTCGTGAATGGCTATCAGGATTTACTGGCTCTGCAGGTACTCTAGTAGTGAGCGCTGACTTTGCAGGCTTATGGGCGGACAGTCGCTATTGGGTACATGCCGCTGATGAATTAGCGGATACAGGCATTAGCTTAGAAAAACTAGCACCGGGTCAGCCTAATCATATCGATTGGTTAGCCGAGCATTTGCAGGAAGGGGATAGTGTGGCAGTCGATGGTAATGTGCTGTCTATCGCGGAGCAAGATCGACTGCTAAATGCCTTTGATGCTAATGATATTACTTTGATTACTGAGCGTGATGTATTGACAGAAGTGTGGACAGATCGTCCAGCTTTGCCAACAGCCAGTTTATATGTACATGATGCGCAATTTGTCGCACAGTCTGCTGCCTCAAAACTTGCGGCAGTCCGCGCTGGTATGTCGGATGCAGGCGCGACCCATCATTTGCTTTCCAGTCTAGATGACATTGCATGGCTGACCAACTTACGCGGTGCTGATGTGGATTACAATCCAGTATTTTTGGCGCATATGCTGATCGATGCTGACACAGAGGCTTTAAACAGTGCGACATTGTTTATTGATAATAATAAAGTCAGTAGCGAGATAGCACAAAGTTTAAAAGATAGCGGCATTACCCTTGCTGATTATGACGCCGTACAGGACGCATTGGGTACTCTGACAGCGGATGATTTATTATTGCTAGACCCAAGTAAAGTTGCTGTTGGCACCTTATCCAAAATGGGCGACGATGTTGGCTTTATTGAGCAAATGGCGCCCAGTACATTGCTCAAATCAGTCAAATCAAATACTGATATTGACCATGTGCGTGAAGCGATGCGTCAAGATGGTGCCGCATTATGTGATTTTTTTGCTACCTTTGAGCAGCGTCTAAGAGCTGGCGAGCGTTTAAGTGAGCTGGATGTCGATAGTATGTTGATTGACGTGCGTAGTCGTCAGCCGCATTATGTATCGCCAAGCTTTCCAACGATTGCAGGCTTTAATGAAAACGGTGCTTTGCCACATTACCGCGCAACACCTGAGAAGTTTAGCTACCTTGATGTGAGTGAAGGTGAAGGCGGACTATTACTGATTGACTCTGGTGCTCAATATCAAAATGGCACCACAGATATCACCCGGGTGGTCGGTATCGGTCAAGTAAACGCAGACCATAAACGCGACTTTACGACGGTACTCAAAGCCCATATTGCGCTAGCGCGTGCGTATTTCCCTGACGGTATCGCCTCACCGTTAATCGATGCGATATGCCGTGCGCCATTATGGCAAGCACAGATGGATTATGGTCATGGTACAGGTCATGGTGTTGGTTATTTCCTCAACGTCCATGAAGGCCCACAAGTCATTGCTTATAGTGCCAGCACGCCAAAAGAGCGCGCGATGAAAGAAGGTATGATATCCAGCAATGAGCCTGGACTATACCGCGAAGGCAAATGGGGTATTCGTATCGAAAACTTGGTGGTTAATATGCCAGTTGGCAATCCTGCTGAGACAGAGTTTGGCGATTTCTTAAACTTCGAGACCATTACTTACTGCCCAATCGATACGCGTTTGATTGAGCCATCCTTGTTAACTCAAATAGAGAGTGATTGGCTAAATAGCTATCACAGCCAAGTCTATGCTGAGCTAAAAGACCGCGTCGATGGCGCAGCGCTTGACTGGCTAAGCGAGCGTACGCAAGCGATATAGTCAGTGAAAAGTAATATCGACACATTATGTACTGCGAGTATCAATTTTTCTTGCTTGCTTTGCCTAGCCGACAGAGGCTGTAAAAAATTTATACCCGCAGCACCGTAGCGTTTTTGAGATATTTTAACTATATATAAGAATCGCTCACTTTTAAGCAAGCATAAAAAAGCCCCGTAAAATATTCATGGGGCTTTTTGCTGTTCAGGCACTGCGTTTAATTTTTTGGAAGATTATCGTTAGAACTAGGCTTGTCTTGCTCACTTAAATGTTGAGTCATCTCAGCACGCAGCCAAGATTTTAGGTTTTCAGACATCAGCATCATCTGATCACTCAGATAATCGTCAATTTGCATTTCAAGCTCATGAATCAGCTCTTTATGAGTGACACTGAGTTTGGTATCTTTGACAGCTAAGCTAATCGCTGCACTGGCTTTATTATTGATGGCATTGATGCTGTTATCGCTCTTAATAGTTTTATCGTTGTTAATACTTTCGTCAACAATAGTATTGGCATGTTCGCTAATAGTTTTGCTGGCAACAGTATTTTTTTGAGTATCAGAATCATTATTGATAACGGCATGAACACTATTGTCAGTGTTGGTTTTATCAGTAGCAGATGTTTCTGCTTTTATAGTCGCCTCTAAATGGTTTTTATTAGCAGCCAATCTTGTCTCTTTTTCTGCTTCTTTCTGAGTGTTTTCAGCTTGTTTGCGCTTATTCTCTGCTTTAAGAGCTTCTTCTTTTAACCTGCTTTCCTCTGTTAAGCGTGCTTCTTCTTGACGCTTAGCTTCTGCTGCTGCTTTTATTTTTCGTTCTTCTTCTAAACGCTGTTGTTCAGCAATCGCCTGTTCTGCTACTTGTTTTTCAGCGATTGCCTTGGCGATAGCTTGCTCAGCTTCATGATTCTCATAAAGATCATCAAGATGCGCATCTAAGTCATGGGTGCTAAATACAAAGGTTTCAAAGGGTGTTTCGGCTTTAAGCAAGGTGGTGATATCGGTCAGTTCTTGGATAATTGAGGTGCGTATAGAGTCTGGCGCACACGTCCAGCGCTGATAAAACTGATGAGAAAATGAGTAGCTTGACATGGTATCGTCCATAAATGTTGCAAAAATTACCCCTTATCATACGCAAGGATGATAAGGGGCTGCAAGTAGACAAACGTAGTAAATCTGAGACCAAGGTTACAAGGTCTCAATCATCAGCTTGACGCCTTAGGGCTTGACTGGCCAGCGGGCAAATATTAATGAGCCATTGGTGCCGCCAAAACCGAAACTATTAGATACGGCATACTGCAAATTGTCTACCTGACGCGATTGATTGGCGACATAATCCAGATTACAGTTGTCTTCAATATTTTCTAAATTGATCGTTGGCGGTACTTGCTGATGTTGCAAAGCAAGCACGGTAAAGATAGCTTCAACGCCGCCCGCCGCGCCAAGCAGATGGCCGGTCATCGATTTGGTTGAGCTGACTAAGATGCTATCTTTTACAGGCGCAAATACCGTTTCAATGGCGATAGATTCGGCGACATCACCGGCAGGCGTGCTGGTGCCATGGGCGTTGACATAGCCCACGACCGATGGCTCAATACCCGCATCTTCTAAGGCATTACGCATCGCGCGCGCCGCTCCACGACCATCTTCTGGCGGCGCAGTGATATGACTGGCATCATCACTCATCCCAAAGCCAACCAATTCAGCCAGTATCGTCGCACCGCGCGCTTTGGCGTGAGCAAGGCTTTCTAGTACCATGACACCTGCGCCATCACCAAGCACAAAACCATCGCGGTCTTTATCAAACGGGCGTGAGGCGCGGGTCGGCTCATCATTGCGGGTTGAGAGGGCATGCATAGCACCAAAACCTGAGATACCAAGCGGGCTTGAGCCTTTTTCACTACCGCCTGCCAGTATCACATCGGCGTCACCATAAGCAATCAAACGCGCTGCCAGACCAATCGCGTGAGTTGCTGTGGTACAAGCAGTGGACGTTGCAAGATTTGGACCTTTTAAACAGTGTTTAATCGCTACCAGCCCTGCGGCCATATTGACAATAGAGCCTGGAATGATAAAGGGGGAAACTTTGCTTGCGCCTTTTTCACGTAAAGTATCACGGCTGTTTTCGATGTTTTGAATACCACCAATCCCTGACCCCAAAATTACCCCAAATCGCTCTTGGTCAACGCCTTGTACCGGAGCGTCAGTAGCGCTTACCTCTTCAATAAAACCAGCATTTTTTAATGCCATAGAAGAGGCGGCAACCGCATAATGCATAAACTCATCATAGCGGCGCGCGTCTTTGGCATTCATGTATTGCTTGGCATCAAAGTCTTTGACCACGCCTGCGATTTGCGCGCGATAACCAGTTGCATCAAAATGACTGATAGCTGTGATGCCGCTTTCACCTTTGAGTAGTTTCGCCCACGAGCTTTCGACATCTAATCCCAATGGCGTGACCGCGCCCATACCCGTCACGACGACACGCAACTCATCAGTGCGCTCATAATGTGGCAGCTTATGACGTTGTTTTTTCTGGGCGGTGGCAGGAATGTTGCCAATAGGGCTATTAATAGTACTATTAGTAGTAGCTTGGTCGATAAGTGAGTCGTTGGGTAAACTGCTGTGCTGGCTCATGCGCTATATCCTATACTGACAGATCCTAAAAGGAGAGTATTTCTAAAACCATTATAAAACACATAGGTGTACGCATGTAAACTAAAATTCGACCAATCAGGCAAAACAGACTTGTCCCAATATCACGCCTTTACTGGCGCCCGTCACGGCAGGCAAATTACCTGTTTCACCCATGAGTGTTTGTCTTGCCAACCATGCAAAGGCGACGGCTTCTACCCACGTTGGCTCAAGACCCAAACTGGCGGTGGTTTCTACTTTGCAGCGCGGTAGATGTACTTGTAAGCGATCCATTAAATAATCATTCAGCGCACCGCCGCCGCAGACATATACGGCACTGTTTTCATCAGTGTTGATAAAGAGATTAATTTGGGCGCTGGCAGTGATGGCGGTCAGCTCAGTCAGCGTCGCTTGCACATCAGCGGATGAATAGCGAATATCAGCAGAGGCCTGATCGAATTTTTGTAGCTCATCCTGCAGCCATGCTAAGTTGAAATCTTCACGCCCGGTGCTTTTAGGATGCGTTTTATGAAAAAATGGATGCTCTAAAAGCTGATTGAGTAGTGGCTCAACGACTTGACCTGATTGCGCCCATGTACCGCCAGCATCATAATCTTTATCAGTATGTAATGTCGTCCATGCATCCAATAATAGATTGGCAGGACCGGTATCATAACCAACTACACTATTAACGCTATCAGATGGCTGATGGTCTGAATGTTCATTAGCGTCTGAAAGGCCATTAGCAATCGCTGGCAACACAGCGATATTAGCAATACCGCCTAAATTGAGTAACACGCGAGTGCTATCAGGCACGGCAAATAATGCTTGGTGGAAAGCTGGAACTAAAGGCGCCCCTTGACCACCGACTGCCATATCACGACGTCGAAAGTCACTAACAACGCTAATACCTGTACGTTCAGCGATGATATTGGCATCGACCAATTGCAAGCTAAAACCCATTTGCGGGCGATGACGCACTGTTTGACCGTGACAGCCAATCGCCAGTACCGACTCTACATCGGTATTTGACTGTTGCAATAAGCTATTGATCACATCGCTGGCAAACTCAGCATATGCTTTACTTGCCCAGCCAAACCAGTCCAGCTCGCTGTTTGGCTCATCTTTGATTGGCGTTAATGCTTGGATACCATTGGGTTGACACAATGCCAATAGCACCTCACGTAAACGTGGCGGGAAATCTTGGCTATGAGTCGCTAACAGTTGCATCGGTTGCTGTGTATTGTCATCATTACCACTATTCGAGCTATTAGTCTGGTTGCTAAATTGACAAAGGACAGCGTCCATTCCATCTAAGCTTGTGCCTGACATCATGCCGATATATAAGCCATCGTCGAAGTTTTCGAACACTGTTTGTTCGAGTACTTCAGTCAGAGTGGCATGGTTTAAATCGTCCATATTATCTAGACGCTTATCTAAACGGCTATCAAAATCATTATCTAAACGCATATCTGAAAAATTATTATGCTGACTATCAGCAATCGATGCGGGGTTACTCATGGCAATTTACCTTAAAAAACGCTAGTATATCTGCCAAATTCTAACATTTTTTGATGGCGACGAGATTCTAAATAGCCCAAATGCTCAAACCCTTTAATAAAGACAATAAAGAGATCATCATGACCACTCAAACCTACACCCTAGAAGAACAACTTGCTCTTATCCAGCGCGGCACTCAAGAAATCCTATCTGAAGAGGATTTGGTTAAAAAACTGAAACTAAATCGTCCGCTGCGTATCAAGGCAGGCTTTGACCCTACCGCGCCTGACCTGCATTTGGGTCATACGGTATTGATTAATAAGCTTAAGCATTTTCAAGATTTGGGTCATGAGATTTATTTTTTAATCGGTGATTATACTGCCAAGATTGGCGATCCTTCTGGCAAAAACTCTACCCGTCCGCCATTGACTGATGAGCAAATAAAAATTAATGCTCAAACGTATGCCGAACAAGTATTCAAAATCTTAGATAAAGAAAAGACCCGCGTGGTGTTTAACTCTGAATGGTTTAAAGATATGTCAGCCGCGGATATGATTCAGCTTGCCAGCCAACAGACGGTCTCACGTATGCTAGAGCGTGATGACTTCTCTAAACGCTATGCCTCGCAAACGCCTATCTCTATCCATGAATTTCTCTATCCTTTAGTTCAAGGTTATGATTCAATCGCTCTAAAAGCGGACGTCGAGCTTGGTGGTACCGATCAGACTTTTAACTTGCTTATGGGTCGTACGCTGCAAGGTCGTTATGGGCAAGAGCAGCAAGTCTGTATTACCGTACCAATTTTGGAAGGACTAGACGGCGTTAATAAAATGTCTAAATCCTTAAACAACTACGTCGCTATCCACGATGCACCGGGCACGATGTACCAAAAAATCCTTTCCATGCCCGATACTCTAATTCGTCGCTATTTTGAATTTTTAAGTTTCAAACCGATGGAAGAAGTCGAGAGCTTAATGAGTGAGATGGAAAATGGTCGTAATCCACAAGAAATCAAACGTATTCTTGCTGAAGAGTTAATCGAGCGTTTTCATGATTCGGATGCCGCTGCCAATGCGTATAAGTCAGCGGGCAACGTCTTAGCTGATGGTGAATTGCCAGTAGATTTGCCTGAAGTGACGCTAGACTTGGAAGGTCAAGAGGCGTTATTTATTACCCAAATATTGAACCAAGCTGGGCTTACCAAAAATAGCTCCGCTGCCAAAGATATGATCAAACGTGGCGCGGTAAAAGTAGATGGCGACGTGGTTGATAGCAGTTTTAGCTTAACCTCAGGGCAAACCGTTGTTATCCAAGCAGGCAAAAAGGCTTATGCAAAAGTGACGGTGGGGTAGTCAATTTATCAAAATCTCAGTATAAAAATTAAGGTCTTATTATGGTAGAAAAAATAGTTCCCCAAGGCATTTACCGCCATTACAAAGGCAGTCTTTACCAAGTGTTGCATACTGCTCAGCATTCAGAAACAGAAGAAACGTTGATTGTTTATCGTTGTCTGTACGGAGAATATGACGTTTGGGTACGTCCGCTTGCGATGTTTGTGGAAACCGTTGAGTTTGATGATAAAGAAGTACCGCGCTTTGAACTCGTTAAAGTGTTGGCTGATTAATGAATAAAATGTATTAAAAATCATTGCCCAAATAAAAAGCGACCCGTTAAGGTCGCTTTTTTGTGTCTTATACATGGAGATGCAATTAGCTGTTCAAGAAATCAATCAATACTTTATTAAATTCTTCAGCATGCGTCACATTAATACCATGTGGACCGCCTTCTACAACATGCAATTGACTGTCAGCAATCATATCATGCGATCGCTGACCACTGGCTTCAAATGGGACGATTTGATCAGCATCACCATGAATCACCAAGGTAGGCACATCGAATTTTTTAAGATCATCACGGAAGTCGGTATAGCTAAAGGATTTAACGCAATCCGAAGTTGCTTTTGCCGAAGCAAACGAGGCAATATCGAGGTTATATAAGCGCATCGGTTTGCTGACTAACAGCTTACCGTCCATTGGGGTAAAGAAATTCTTGGTAAAGTCATTTAAGAAGGCGATTCGATCGTTGGTCACGCCATCTACAAACCCTTGAATGTCTGCTTCTGCTAGAGCACCCTCAGGATTATCATCAGCTTTGAATAGATAAGGCGGTACAGCAGAGGCAAGTACCGCTTTGCTAATACGCTCTGAGCCAAATTTGCTAAGATAGCGAGCCACTTCACCGCCGCCCATTGAGAATCCAACAAGGGTTGCATCGTTTAAGTCCAGCTTATCTATAAGTGCTTTTAAATCTTGTGCCAAGGTATCGTAATCATAGCCTTCCCATGGCTGGGAAGATTTTCCAAAGCCACGTCTATCATAAGTAACGACTTGATAGCCCGCTTCTACCAGCGCAAGCGTTTGTGCTTCCCATGCACGGCCACTCAATGGCCAGCCATGAATAAGTACCACAGGCTTACCTATTCCTTGAGTTTCATAGTAGATTTCGACAGGTTGATCGTCTTGGGTTGCAACGGTAACGTAAGGCATGGTTTTGTCCTTTTGTATTATTATTGGAATATATTCTATTAATGACGTTAATGCGCTTATGCAGCTAACGTCAGCTCTTTATTATAAAAGGAGTCTTGAAGCATTACCATGAGATCTTGTACAGTCCTAGTGGGGGTTATAGCGTTTTTTTGTGAGCTTATACTGGGGTAGTTAACCTTGCAAAAACCCCTTCAACACTCGATAAAACCCAGTCGGCTCGTCCAAAGGGATGGCATGACCTGCGCGTGGCAAAATAACTTCAGTAGCGTTGGGTAGCATCTGGGTAATCTTCTGCTGCCATTTAGGGTCGTATAGTTTGGAGCGACCACCGATGAGGTTGATTACCGGAATAGTAACGTCTTCTATGGCTGGCCGAAAATCGTAAGGTATGGCCAAATAGGCTTGTAGACAACGCATCTTATGTTGCCAAGTAATGTGATCATAAAAGACCAATTTATGATCGTTTTGGTGAGTCAATATTTTCACAATTGCCTTTGAGCGTGGACGATTGACTGATAATAAAGAAAACAAGCGTTCGACATCCGTCACACGACGTTTGAGTGCAAAAGGCAAATGAGTGAAGATATCGAGATTAGAGTATGGCAGCGTCAAATCTACCACCTCATGAAAGATATCAAACAACTCTTGTTGTCGCGCGCCAAACAGTCCGCCTTGCCAGTCCGATTGATTATGAATAACAGGACTTTGATCGATATTCAAATAGCGACTGACTCGTGATATACCAAAACGCTCAAAATATGACCACATCACTAGCGCACCCATTGAGATGGCGGCGATTGGTAAAGATTCTACGTTACGATCGCGGCAAACGTGCTCAATCATTATATTCACATCATCAGCATACTGACGCACAAAATCAAACTGAGTAAGATTGATATCTTTTGCTGCGCCAAATCCTCTAAAGTGCGGTAGATAAAAGGTATATTTGCTAGTCAAAGGTAAGATAAATGGTAAAAACTCACGTGCGTCCATGCCGTAGGCGTGCAGCATCATGACGGGTTCGCCGTCACCTATGACAGAGACGGGTAGTAGCGCGCCGTCCATGGTCGCGACAGTCATCGTCTGTAATTGGTATTGCGTAGGTAGGGTGAGTAAGTTTGTCATCATAGCCTTTTATTTTTCGTCCTAATGAGATGTAGTCTTAATCAAAGTCACTACTAAATATTCTGCATCTTATCGATGAGAGCTTGTTATAGTAAAATCGGTGCTAATACATCTGTTTTGATACAAGATAGCTAAGCTGACCATAGCATAAAATGGAAATTCAATTTAAGTCTGTACGATCAAAACAGTAATGAAAAAAAATGAAGAGTAGCCACTATCCTAAATCTGAAATAAAAGAATAAAGGGAGAGATGCTTTATGAGCACACCGACACTGGCATCACTTGATAGTAGCCTTTACCCGCAAGTTTGGGAGCGGCAGACATTTACTGATGCGCGCAGTATATTGATAGCGATGTTAATGGGTAATATCGAGCCAGATGCCAAGGCTTTTAGTAAGCAATTACTGGCAAACGACACTTATCAAGACTGGATTAATAGCAGCGTCTTTGGACGCTACTTACATCGTAACTTTACCGCGTTTTATCAGCAAACCGAAGACAGCTTTAATCTAGAGATGCCTGCATTATTTCGTCAGGAATTGATGCGTCATGCGCAATATTTACCGCTAGAGCAAGTCTTGTTTTTTGCAGGGGATTTGCCAAAAAGCGCGCGCCAGACAAAGATTTTAACCATAACCGTTAATCCAGCCACTGCTGTGATTAATGCGCAAAAGATGAACAAAAAATCTTCGATGAATAGTCCAAGCGCCATTATCAATCAGATTACGGTGATTGGTAAGCAAGTATTAGGATTTCCAATACGTCACAACAAGCGCACCAGTGAGCGCACGCGCAATGAGGTTCTAATTTTGGATTTTCAAGATTTACGCTTGGTCCATGAAATAAATGTCAGAGCCAAAAAAAGAAGCAACACAGCGGATACTATGTTGCTTCGATATTATGAACTATGTTGATAAGCAATTTGAAAATGTTAGGGCGGTCTATTTGTCTTGCTTAGCAATCGTTAGTCCATTATAAGTTTGCGCGACAGGCATGACTTCCAAGCGATTGACATTAATATGAGCGGGAGATTCTATCAACCATAATAAGATATCGCCAATATCATCACCCGTCATGTTCTTAAAACAATCATAGACTTCTGCCGCCTTATTATCATCACCATGATAACGTACGTTTGAAAACTCAGTACCTGCAACGCTACCGGGTTCAAGATTGGTGACGCGCACCTGAGTGCCGACCAGATCTGCTCGCAAGTTTAAGCTAAATTGTTTTACAAAAGCTTTAGTGCCACCATAGACATTGCCACCATAGTACGGCCAATTGCCAGCGATAGAACCTAAGTTAATGATGTAACCACTGTCACGTGCGACCATCGCCGGCAAGACGGCATGCGTCAATGCTATTAATCCTTTAATATTGGTATCGACCATGCGCATCCAGTCATCAAGATTGGTCTTTTGCGCCGGCTCTGTACCAAGAGCGAGCCCCGCATTGTTCACCAAGACATCAATTTCCTTAAAATCATCTGGCAAGTCAGCAATGATTTGCGGAATAGAAGCGGTATCGCTGACATCCATCACGACGGGTAAAAACAATTCACCCAGATTTTCTGCTAGCGCATTGAGCTTTTCAATGCGTCGGGCACAACCAATCACACGATGACCTTTTGCAACCAATCGCTCAGCCAGCGCTTTACCAAAACCCGCGCTTGCTCCTGTAATCAATACGTTCATTGTCTATCCTTATCGTTGATACCATATTATTTTTAACATAATTTTTTTATCATAACTATTATGACGACTGCTTGGCTTAGTTTATCTATTTTGACTTAATAGCAACTATTTTAACTACCATTAGAGTGATAGTTATCGGTTTGATAATTGCTTACCAAAGATTTTATCACCGGCATCACCCAGACCTGGAATGATATAACCGTGCTCATCTAAATGACTATCAAGGGCTGCCGTATAGATAGTCACATCAGGATGCGCTTCATTAACCAAGCGTACGCCTTCAGGTGCTGCCACTAAAACCAACGCTTTAATATTGGTGCAGCCATTTTTCTTGAGCATCTCGATGGTCGCAACCATTGAGCCGCCGGTTGCTAGCATTGGGTCAATGATCAGCGCAGGACGTTTGTCCATATGGCTGACGAACTTTTCAAAGAACGGCACAGGCTCCAAGGTTTCTTCATCACGTTGTAGACCTACCACAGAGATTTTTGCCGTAGGAATCAAATCGAGCACGCCGTCCAACATGCCAATACCCGCACGTAAGATGGGTACGATCGTTGCTGTTTTACCGACAATTTGCTCACCGGTGATTTCACCACACCAGCCTTCCATTGGGAAAGTTTCAATTTCAAAATCGCGGCTCGCTTCATATGCCATCAAGCGTGCAAGCTCTTTGGTCAATGTACGAAACTTATAAGTACTACAGTCTTTTTCACGCATAAGGCTGAGTTTATGACGGACTAACGGATGATCGATTACAGTGATTTTTAAGTCGCTCATAAGTACTCTCTTGGTTTTTTGTCTGACACTTGCGCAGTGACTGCGTTTGCCATTAGTATAAAAGATACAAACACTTACTCCACTTTAACCCTATATTGAGCACACAAGTAGTAAGATTACTATTTCAGTCATAAAACTAGCCACATGACTTTACCGCCTTGATAATGGGACTGCTTTTATTTAAGCCAACTATGTTTGACTGTATTGTTCTATGACAAATGAAGTAGTGTTTAACCTTGCTATGATACCAAAGAAACCGCTTTTCTGATGAAGAATCTTATGACCAAACCAACATCGAACGCTCACACTGAGCCATCAAAACCTGTTAACGACTTTGCATGGTCACAAACTTTAAAAACAGACTCGGATAATATTGAAACGCATCCATTTGGGCCGGTTTTGCCACGTGATGCGACGGTCATGATGATGGGAACGTTTCCACCGACCGCTGATAAGTGGGCGATGAGGTTTCATTATCCTAACTTTTACAATGATATGTGGCGTATTTATGGGCGGGTATTCTTTGATGATGCAGATTATTTCAGAGTAGGCGATGAGAAGCGTTTTGATCCTGAGCGCATCCGAGAATTTATGTTTGAGCGCGGTATCGCGTCCTGTCCCACCGTTATACAAGCGATTCGCGAAACGGGTAATGCCTCTGATAAAAATCTCACGGTCGTCACCCCAGTGGCATTAGACAATATATTAACGCAAGTACCAAAGGTTAAAGCATTATTTACCACTGGCGGTAAGGCAACTGAGGTATTACTTAATATGTTGGATACACCACCCGCTAAATCGAAATACCCGAAGACCAATCAAAGCATTGACTACCCTTATCAAGCGCATAGCGTGGATAATAATCAAAAAGCGAACGTCAATGACTTAACGCTATATAGACTACCCTCAACTTCACGCGCCTATCCATTAGCCTTGGATAAAAAAGTTGCTGCCTATAAGGACTTCTTTAAAGAGATGGGTAAGCTATAAGTTGAGTATGAAATAGCGACTAGCTACCCATTAACTCTATTTAATACCTACCTAGATTCAAATAAGAAGTGCAACGTTTTAAAAGAATGAGTTGAAGAGTAAGATGTGCCGTGTTGCATTTCAAACTTCAACTCCTACATATCAGAACGTTATGACACACTATACACATCTTACCCA
>NZ_CAJGZK010000011.1 GCF_904846215.1 Psychrobacter glacincola
TAGTCGCCTGCTGCTTCAATCAGCATGCGAACTGCGCGTTCTTTAATCTCAGGAGTGTAATTTCGTGTTTTCATTGTCGTATTCTCTCAGAATATTAGGTCTCCGACAATCACGGGGCGGTTCAAAATGGTAAAAATCATCCAGTGATACAAGAGCGATATTGAACCTCTAACATAAAAAAGAGGATAAATAAGATAGCTCAGCGAGCAAGTTTCGCTTAAGGTTTGGACACAAAAATCTGACCTTTGTGATGCCAAACTTCGCCTACTCTTAGCAAGGCTAATTAAATACCTATTTATGGCCTTTATTTCTATGCTTCTTATTTATTTACTTATATTAGGAATGTCCTATGCTATCTTTATTCAATCATTATAAAAAAATCACCCATATTAGCGCCGCTTTATTGCTAACAACGATTGTGCTATCAGCAACAGGCTGTAGTACCACGCAAGAATTCAAGCCGACTGCTAGTGTCATGGTTGGTGCGCATACCTCTTTATAATCATTTAATTATTATGACCACCATTTAGATATTCACTCCACTATTTATAAGCTGCCAGTCTACAAGTTTCCCTTTTATATAAGTAGAACATACCATGTCACCACCTTTATCGCTAACTGCTCTCTCTCTACGTCTTGCCTGCGCATTAGCCATGGCAACTACCCTTGCCGCTTGTCAAACTACTGCCATTCATTCTAATGCTGTGTCTGCCGTTAAAAGTCCAGTCCCTCAAAGTTCAGTGTCTCAAAATCCTTTAGGTCAAAATAAAGTAGGTCAGAATACAGTTGCTAAAGATGCTAAGCAGTCGACGCTGACCATGGATATGTCCGGTCGCCATGAGTATCAGTTAGCAAATGGTCTAAAAATAATCGTTAAAGAAGACCACCGTGCGCCCGTTGTCATGACTCAGATTTGGTATCGCGTCGGGTCAGCCGATGAGCCACTGGACAAAGGTGGTATCTCTCATGTGCTCGAACATATGATGTTTAAAGGGACTACTGACGTTTCAAGCGCTGACTATGAACGCTTGATTGCCAAATTTGGCGGCGTCAATAACGCCTTTACCAGCTATGATTATACGGGTTATTACGAGCTGTTCCCCGCCAACCGCTTTCCTTTAGCATTAGAGCTTGAAGCGGATCGGATGAAAAACTTGATCTTTGATGAAAAAGAATTTGTCAAAGAGCATCAAGTCGTCATGGAAGAGCGCCGTCAGCGTACCGATGACAATCCACTTGCCAAAGCTTATGAGTCATTTCGTTTGCTCGCCCTGCCAAATAGCCCCAAAGGCGAGTCTGTCATCGGACCTATGAATGAGCTTAAATCGATTACGCTCGCAGACTTAAAAGACTGGTATAAAATATGGTATGCACCAAATAACGCAACCTTGGTTATCGTTGGTGATGTACAGCCGAGCGAAGTCTTAACACAAGTAAAGCGTTACTTCGGTGAGCTGACACCAAGCAAGCTGCCAAAACGCCCTGAAGTGAGTCAAAAAGGCTTTCGTGGTTATCAGCAAGTAGAGTCTGAGCAAGCGGTACAAGTGCCTGTCTTATTGATGGGCTATAACGTACCGAGCCTTACGACAGCAGATGCCAGCAATGAAAAACAAGCCTATGCGCTATCGCTTGCGCAAGACGTCTTAGATGGGGGTTTATCAGCACGCCTTGAGAGTCGATTGGTACGTGAGCAAGGGCTCCTGACTACGGTGGGTACGTCTTATGACCTATTAGATCGCGGCGATGGGCTATTTTTGATACAAGCGACCCCGCGTGAAGGCGTCAGCTTAGCACAAGCACAGCAAGCCATTATCTCTGAAATAGAAAAACTAAAAACCGATCCAATCGCCGCTGATGAAATCGAGCGCGCCAAAACCAATACGGTCACGAGTCTGGTGTACGCGCAAGACAGCATGGAAGGTCAAGCGCGTATGATTGGCTCACTACAATCTATCGGTCTCGATGATAGGTTATTAGCTCAGCTGCCAAGCAAGCTTGATAGCGTGACGATTGCAGATATACGAGCAGCGAGTAAAAAATATTTAGTCAAAGACAATTTGACCGTCATGCATATTATTCCGCCTAAAGAGGCAGTCAAAAACGTAGCTATGCAAAAACGTAGCTATGCAAAAAGTGGCTAAGCAAAAATAAGCTTCATGTAATATCAGATAACTTTGTCAGATAAAGTTATCAAATATCATGACTAAGAATGCCAATGACTAAATACGCCAATGATTAAAGACGCTATTAATAAGAAGAAAGATATGATTCAAAATACTACTTTACGTGCCAAAAAAAAGACCATTTTGGGGTCGTTAATAAAGCCAAAATTCAAGCAGCCTCTATATTTGAGCGTTGGCTTAGTTTTAGGATTGACATCCTTTAACATGACCGCGCAGGCAGATGCTACCACTGGTGAGGATGATCGTACTCAGGCATCTGCGGTCGATGTCAATGCGCCCATTGCTGCTTTGTCTAAGTTAACGAGCCTTGATAATGCCAAGCCTTTAAAAGTTATAGTGCCAAAAATCCAACAGTTTAAGACCAAAACCGGTGTGCCTGTACTGTTTGTACCGACGACGGCATTACCTATTGTCGATATTGACTTGCGTTTCAATGCTGGTAGCGCGCGTGATGGTAGCATCAGCAGTACAGGTTTCGGTATCGCTAATATGACGGCGACCATGCTCGAACAAGGCTCCAAACGTTTGGATGAAAACGAATTTACTCGCGCGGTTGAAACCTTAGGCATCAATCTAGGCAGCAGTGCCTATAAGGATATGTTTACGGTCTCATTACGCAGTCTATCTGACGATAAACATTTATTACCTGCCATCGATTTGATGACCCAAATGCTTACCGAACCAAGCTTTGATGAGCACATTTTAGCCCGTAATAAAGCACGGCTATTGGTCGGTTTGCAGCAGCAAAAACAAGACCCAAACAGCCTTGCCAGCCTTGCTTTTGATAAAGCACTCTATGGTAGCCATCCTTATGCTCACCCTTCTGTTGGTACGCTTGAAACCGTGCCGAGTATCACAAGACAGCAACTGATTGATTTTAAAAACCGCTATTTGGTCGCAGCTAATGCATCCCTTTCCATGACAGGCAACCTCACTTTAGTACAAGCCAAAAAACTGGCTGAAGATATCACCACGGGTTTACCCACGGGTCAAGCAGCACCTATCCTGCCTGAACCAAAACCATTGACAAAATCTCAGCATATTCACATTCCCTTTCCTAGCACTCAAACGACCGTACTGATGGGACAACTGGGCGATAAGCGTGCAACCGATCCGCAAGCGCAGCAAAAGCAAACCAATTTTGCTGTCGGTAATGAAGTGCTTGCAGGTGGCGATTTTAACGCGCGATTGATGACCGAAATCAGACAAAATCTTGGCTATACTTATGGTATTTCAGGCTCGATGAGTCCGATGCTGGCACGCGGACCTTATCAGATAGGTTTTTCGACTCGCAATGACAAGGCTCGTGCTGCCATTGATGCCAGCTTAGTCGTCATAAATGACACGTTAAAAAACGGTATCACCAGTACTGAGATGAAGTTGACCACAGACAATCTAAAAAACAGCTTCCCAATGGGTTTTGCCAGTAACGCTGGTATCAATGGTTTGCTTGGCATGATGAATTTTTATCAGCTACCAACAAGCTATCTCAGCAACTATGTCAATCGCATTGAACAAGTCAAATTATCAGAGGTCAACCAAACCCTGCGTGATACCCTAAAACCTAATGACTTCTTAATTGTGACCGTTGGGCAAGACAATCCATGGAACGAGAAAACCGCTAAATAACCTATATAGTTATAATATCTCAAAAACGCTACAGTGCTGCTGGTATAAATTTTTTGCAGCCTCTGTCTGCATAGGCACAGCAAGCAAGAAAAATTAATATCAGCAGTACTTGATGTATCGATATTACTTTTCCCTGACTATAGTACGTTTCATACTGCTATAAAAAAGCTCAGCCAGTAATATGTACGGGCTGAGCTTTTTTTATCTTAGAATTATCGTCAATAGCGGCAGGCAGAGCTGCTACTGACATGGTTAAAGCCCCATTTACGATAACCATCGGTATCTAAATGTATAGCACCGGTAGAGTATAATCCTAGCCCAAAGTTGTGCGACTGACCCTGATATTGCCAAAACTCACATAGACTGTCTTGCATTCTACTCAGCTGCCATGGGTTACCCTCGTATTCTGGCACCCAAATATCAATGGCGCCTGCCGTTACATGCTTACTGCTACTGGCGCCGCCCGCGCAGTCATTTAGTCCAGGGCTGCGATATGCCGAGCGTATCTCACTGTTTGCTGGCAAAATACCTTGGCTTTTAAGCTGACTATATAGCTGCAATGTCGGTACGATATTTGACCATAGCTCTTGAGGAGGCAGCTGATACGGCTCATAGCCACATTTTTCCCAACTGCGAGCGGTGGTCAGCAGCTGTGATAAAGGCGGTACATTACGAGCGCCGACACGCGCACTTAGATAGCGCTGGTAATTCGCCACTTGACTGGCGCGATAGCTATTACTGTTCAGCCAAGTATTAAAATCCATACTGGTGTAATTATTATAGTTATTATTGTTATTATTGTTATTATTGTTATTATTGTTATTATAGTTGTTATTGCCCGTATTATAAGTGGTGTTGTAGCGTGGTACGCCCACATTGCTATTAACCCGTTTGTTCTCTTCTATCGATAAGCCACCATTGAATTCAAACTCGCGCTGTTTTTGCTGAATGAGTCCCTGCATACTATCGTTACTTGATCCGCTTAAGATAGTCACCCCTGCATTATAAGGCGCTCTTTGAGCAGACGGCGTGATATAGGCATTGGCGCTGCTGTTGTTCACGCTGCTACCCTGACGTACTTGGATACGGCGCTCACTGTTATCACTGATTATAGCGGCATGGCCACTCAGAGTGCTGGCACAAATACAGAGTGCAATAATAGGCTTGTGAATTTGCCCATAAACTTGTTTTTTTGTATTGATCATTGCAACAAACTACCGCTAAAAACGTTTTATCGATACTATCAAATTTTGAGCAAGCAAGCTAAACTATCGTCACCAATTGGCAGCGACTTATTCGTTATTAACACTTATCCTCATTATTTTTATATTGACGTTACTTTATTACCGATAAGTTACTTTATTTGTTATTGTCTTATCGGTTAAGCGCCCTATAATTACCGATTTTCTTAAGTCTTCTGCTAAGTACAACCCTTCTTCCACGTCAACTGCCAGCCACACTTTGCCTATGTCTTCTAATCCGCAATATCGTTTTTCACGACAGAGCCATCATTTCGGTCAAGGTCAGACACCGACCTTTTGGCAACGTAGTCACATTGACCCTTGGTTGACTCTTTTATTACTGACCGTTTGTTGTATTGGGCTGACGATTTTATACAGTGCAGCTGCTCAAGATACGAGCATGGTGCTACGGCAAATGGTCAGCTACGGCGTCGCTTTTACAGTCATGTTTATCATGGCTCAAATACCGCCGAGTATTTATCGTACCTTTACGCCCGTCTTTTATGTATTGGGTTTGATACTATTGGTGTTAGTGGATATTATCGGCGAAGTACGTATGGGCGCGCAGCGCTGGATCAATTTGCCAGGATTTGGTAGTGTCCAGCCCTCAGAGTTTATGAAGCTTGGTATGCCCATGATGTGTGCGTGGTTTTTGTCCAAGCGTGATCTGCCCCCTTCATTATCTAGTATCGGCATTGCCTTAGCGTTGATTGTGGTGCCAGTATTATTAATCGCCAAAGAGCCTGACCTTGGCACTTCATTATTAGTCGCCGCCAGCGGCATCTTTGTGCTATTTTTGGCAGGATTATCGTGGCAACTGATTGCCGGTGCTGTGACTTTGTCTGTCCCGCTTGTCGCCTTTGCTTGGAATTTTTTATTACATGACTATCAGCGTACCCGTGTGCTCACCTTATTCAATCCTGAGGCTGATGTGCAAGGCGCTGGCTGGAATATCATTCAGTCCAAAACTGCTATCGGCTCCGGTGGTCTGACGGGTAAAGGCTATTTAGAGGGCACGCAGTCGCATCTGCATTTCTTACCAGAAGGTCATACCGATTTTATTATCGCCGCTTTCTCTGAGGAGTTTGGTTTGCTTGGCGTCATACTGTTGATGTTTATTTATGCCTGCTTATTGACCCGCGCCTTATATATCGCCTTTTCTCATCCTGATACTTATAGCCGACTATTAGCAGGCGCGATTGCCATGTCGTTTTTTGTGTATGTCTTCGTTAACGTTGGTATGGTCGGTGGTATTTTACCCGTCGTTGGTGTACCTCTGCCTTTTATAAGCTACGGTGGTACTGCCATTGTTACTTTAATGGCAGGTTTTGGCTTACTGATGTCCATTCATACTCACAAATCTAGCTAAATTCTCCCGATATCTCTATTACTTAAGAGACCCTATGTTGAAAGCCTATGGTCTCTTTTTTATAACCTTCAAAAGCTAAACCCGCCTTTTATATCGGAATGGCTATAGTTAGAATATCTCAAAAACGCTACAGTGCTGCTGATATAAATTTTTTGCAGCCTCTGTCGGCTAGCTACAGCAAGCAAGAAAAATGAATATCAGCAGTACTTGATGTATCGATATTACTTTTCCCTGACTATATATCATAAAAAAGGCTACCATATTAATATTGATAGCCTTTTTTATGATTCTTTTTCTATGATTCTTTTTTTATGGTTTTTTGAGTCGTTAAGCCTTTTCAAGTTTAGGACGTGCTTTGTCGATAGCAGTCAATAATGCTTTCTCAAACCCGCCCGCCTCAAACTTGACCAAACTTGAATGCGCGGCACAGAAATTACGAACATCACGCCAGTCATGTGCAAGCTCGGTTGCCCAGTCGCAATATTGCTTGCCGGCATTGGGCTCATTCTTGAGTGCTTTTTTGGTAGTGGGATGCAAGAGCAGCTCAGGTAGGACCGACTGAAGTATTTTTAAAGGCACACTCATAAAGGTATCGTCGACGTGCAAACTTTGGCTGGCAGGGTGGAATGCCAGTAGCGATCCTGCATGAATCATCTCATTGGAGGAGATGTAATGGATGCCTTGCGACAATGAAAACTTGATATCAGAGTAGCGCTGCGCCACCGCTTCACTCTCAACCAAATCGTCCGCCCACTGTATCTCAGGTATTTTTTTGTGGTGACGGCTGCTGCCATAGCAAACCGCTTGTGGAAAGTCTTTTGCCATCTGGGCGCAGTGTACGGTATGAAAAGGATGTAAGTTGAGTATGGCTTCGACGTCTTGACCGTTATTGGTCAATGCCATAACCTTTGCGCGAACATCGCCGGTCAGGCTATAACTGTCCAAAAAGACAAAGCGTCCTGACGCTAATTGTATCAGCGAGCAATGGGTACCAATATTGAGAATACCACCTATGCGAAACGTTCCTCGTATATTCCAAAATCCTGTGCCTAAATTTATTATTTGCTCGGCCATTTTACGGTTCCTTAAATGTTAATTTATAGTGACTGATCACTCAAAAGGCGGTCGTTTTGGTAGCCTTTTTGATAGATTACTCTTTGTGAGTACTTTGAAAATTAAGAGGCTTCAAGCTCAGGGCGTGCTCTATCGATAGCAGACAGTAATGACGCCTCAAACCTACCTTCCTCAAAGGTCACCAAACCAGAATGCGCGGCACAAAAATGATGGACATCGCGCCAGTCATGCGCCAGCTGTGTTACCCAATCGCAATATTGCTTGCCAGCATTGGGCTCGTCTTTAAGTGCTTTTTTGGTTGTCGGATGTAAGCCCAGTTCGGGTAGTACGGCATCAAATAGCTTGGAGGGTGAGATCTCAAAAGTATCATCAACATAGATACTTTTGCTGGCAGGATGGAAAACCAATAAAGAGCTTGCATGAACCGATTCGTCGGGCGAGATATAATAAATGCCTTGCGGTAGCGAAAATGCAAGCTCAGGGTAGCGCTGCGCTACGGCGTCGCTTTCAACCAAATCATCTGCCCATTGCACCTCAGGTACTTGTTTGGGATGACGACTACTGCCATAAAATATCGCTTGGGGAAAATCTTTTGCCACTTGTGCACAGTGTACTGTATGGAAGGGATGGACGTTGAGCACTGCCTCGACATCACGACCCTCATTGGTCAATGCCATAACTTGATCTCGTACATCACCCGTTAGAGTATAACTGTCTAACAGTATAAAACGCCCTGACTGTAGTTTGACCAACGCGCATTGATTGCCGATATCAAGTATGCCGTTTTTGATAAATGAGCCTCGTATACTCCAAAATCCTGCGCCCAAATCATAAATTTTATCTGTCATCTGCGCTATTCCTCAGTAAATAATGTATTCAATGATACTTAAATTCAATGATACTTAAATTGAACGGTACTTAAAACAGATTTAACAATCGTTATACAGCGGTTTAAAATGATATTTTATATTTCCCATAAAAAACGGCAACCTAATTGAGTCGCCGTTTTATTTACTAGAGCTTATCACTGATAATAAAAAAAGGTATTTTATGAGCAGTTGGCGTAATCATAGTCAGAGACACGGTAGATACTACCATAGTTTTCTTTAGCACATAAGAACTGGTTGAAACGTGTGTCACCGTGGATGTAACGTTGCATCCATGCAATACCGGGCTTACCAAGTAGCGCTTCGTTATAACCAGAATTGGCACAAGAATGATTACCATCGTTCACTTCAATCTTCATCTTAGGACCAGAGGCGTTGTTATAAAAAACATCAACATGCTGTCTGGTAGGCGCAATAGTATCCCACTCACACCCAATCATAAAGGCTGGTGTATTCATAGTGCCATAGCTGCCCTCATAATAAGGCGCTTGCGGAATGATGGCACGAACCGCACTACGACTAGTGGCCAGTTTAAGCGCACCGCCACCGCCCATTGACCAGCCAATAGCGCCTAAACGATTGCGATTTACCATACTACCAACCGTGCTATCGCTGATGATATGATCAAGTGCTGCGCTCAGCTGAGTTGCACGACTGTCTGGTTGGTCATAGATAGTTTTGGTGTTGATAGTGATAACGACAAAACCCCAAGAAGCGAGACGCGGGCCCCACCACTTGATGGAATCCTCGTAAGAGACATAACCAGGAACGACCGCGATACCGCCTATAAGGCCACAGCCACCAGCATTGGTTGGGTAGTGAATAGTACCGCCGCCGAAACCATTTGCTGATGAGCGAGAGACGGTTTTAGTACTCACAGAAAAGGGCCCGCTAGCGCCCGTATTTGAAAGTGCAGCGGAATTAATGGCACTATCAGCAATACAGTCCGATGTCGCTGCATTGGCTGACGTTCCAGCTGCAACCGCCATAGAAAAAACCAGAGCGCCTGTGGTCGTAGCGAGGGTCGACAATAAAGTCTTCTTTATCATGATAAACAGTCCTTTGTATGATCATTATGTTGTTATGCTTGTTCTATATAACAGCTCAAATAAGTGCCTCTCCTGAAACACTTGCTTTGAAGTATATCCTAGAAATTAGTTGATATTGGTATTTTTCAGACACCTATTAGTGCACGTTCTCAATTCATCTTGCAATGAACGATAGTACAGACTAAGTAAAATATTGACTTAACGTTGCGAGCCAATTTCTCATATAGTTAATCCACTTTTAAAAGGGTACAGAGCTACTGGGGTTAATGATTCGCCGCCTCTGTCTGCGTAGGCAAAGTAAGCAAGGAAAATTAACCGCATTAGTTGTTTATAACATTTGTACTTCTTTTATTAAGGATCAACTATAGTCTCTGAATCATAGCCTTTATCAGTAATGAAATAATCCGCTTGTCCAATCATTTCACCTGCAACTTGACTAAGGTGCTCATTTTATTATCAATTTTTTTAATAGTGATTATAATTTTAACAATTTAATTGATGTTAAGCCTTAATTAATCAGCGTCCACAAACATCATCACTGGAGATTAAAAACCACTTAACATTCAAAAAACCACTGAAAACTAATAGCTAAAATGATAACCGTTAAATCATTTAATGACGATTATCTAGAAGATATGCTAGTCTGTCATATTATAATGATCGCATGTTATACCGCTTTTTTCTAAGCTAAAAATCCTAATAACATGCAATCTTGCAATGTGAATTAATTGACATTTAAGCAGGAACTTATGGCTAAATAGATGCTTATTTATTCTGTTAGGTTCATGACGCTTGCAAATAACCGCTCATCTATACAGGGAAGAGTAGAATGACAGGGATAGAGTTTTATACTAACGGACACATCGTTAGCGAAGCTGACAGTATGCGCCAGAAGCTAGGAGGTTTAGCAAAACAATACTATGCGACATCTGCCATTATTATTACAGATGCTGGCATCTCTGAGCTCGGCTACGTCGATATCGCACGGGCGTCTTTAGAGAAGGCTGGTATTCATGTTGTTGTCTTCGATAGTGTCGTTGCTGATCCACCTATTGAAGTCGTCGAAGAAGCTATTGGACTTGCCAGAGCGAACCAGTGTGATTTGGTTATCGGTTTGGGCGGTGGCAGCTCTATTGACACCGCAAAAATTGTCGCGCTATATCCCAATGATTTTCAGTCGGTCAATGAGCTTTTAGAGGCAGATATTAGTGGTTTTAAAAAAATGCCGCTGTTTGCGATACCCACCACTGCAGGTACTGGCGCAGAAGCTACCTTCGTATCCGTAATTACAGCCGAAGATGGCAGCAAAAAAGCCATATACACCCCTAAAATCCTACCTGATGTCGCGATTTTAGATGCGACACTTACCCTCAAGCTTCCTCGCCATATTACTGCTGCCACTGCTCTAGATGCGATGGTTCACTGCATCGAAGCTTACACGAGCCGCACCAAAAAGAACCCCATTTCAGATGCGTTGGCTATTAAAGGTTTGCAAATGCTGTGGAGCAACTTTGATAAAGTGCTCAATCATAGCGATGATATTGATGCTCGCGCTGAGATGTTATTGGGTTCAACGCTAGCTGGCATCGCTTTTGTCAATGCTTCCGTAGCCGCTGTACATGGACTCTCCTATCCACTGAGCATCAACTTTCATGTGCCGCATGGGCATGCCAATGCGCTCGTTATGTGTGGCGTATTCACTTTCAACTTGCCTATAGCAACCCCTCTTTATGCAGAACTCGCGCGGGCTGTGATGCCCATCGACACTTATGGCATGACTGATCTAGAGGCTGCTCATCAATTTATCAATCAACTAAAAGACTTCTTAAAGACAAGTGGTCTAAAATATCGCTTAAATGAGCTAGATATAACGGCACAGGATATCCCCGCGTTAGCTGATATAGTCATGAATACTTATGCTCGTCTCATTGCAACCAATCCAATGGACATGTCTTTAGAAGAGGTAAAAACGATATACAAAGAGATACTCTAATAAGCAGCAAATTTCTTAAATAATTTTGTTTATAAATCAAGGAAGATAGTTATGTCAAAATATGAGTTAGAAGTGGTTGTTGATGATTTTCACTACCTAGAAGGACCGCGTTGGTACAAAAACGCTTTATGGTTTGTCGATTTTTATACCAAAGGTGTTTATCGTGTCAATGATGAAGGCGTTGCAGAAAAGATTGTCCATGTAGAACAACAGCCATCTGGTTTGGGTTGGCTTCCTGACGGTCGTATGCTCGTCGTCTCTATGAAAGATCGTAAAGTCTTACGTTTAGAGGACAATGGTGAGCTAGTTATTCATGCGGATATCTGGAATCATTGTGAGGGACATGCTAATGATATGGTCGTTGCGCCTAATGGCAATGCTTATGTTGGGAATTTCGGTTTTGACTTGATGGGCGGGGCTGATCATAAACATACTGGTCTTGTATTGGTGAAACCTGATGGTACCTCTCAGATTGTGGCAGAAGGCTTGGCCTTTCCAAATGGTATGGTCATCTCCGCGGATGAAAAGACATTAATCGTCAATGAGCTATTTGGCAATAAAATCTCACAGTTCGATATTAAAGAAGACGGCACTCTGGGAGAAAAACGTGACTTTGCTAACTTTGGAGATTTAGGAGATGAGCCAAATTTGGGCGCACGGATACAAAATGCTAGCATCTTACCTGATGGTCTCGCCTTAGATAGCGAAGGCGCTGTTTGGATTGCAGATACCCTAAACCAGCGTGCTGTCCGTATTCAAGAAGGTGGTGAAATCTTAGAAACAGTTGATACCGCACCTGATGGTGTTTTTGCGGTTGCTCTTGGCGGACAAGATGGCAAAACATTGTTTATGTGTGCGGCACCTGACTGGGATGAAGCATCGCGTACCGCTGAGACCAAAGGTCGTATGCTATCTACTTCAGTTAAAGTGGGTCATGCTGGTACGCCATAGCTTAAGAATACGCCGCTAAAAACATCTCGTAAATATCAAAAATATATCTATCTACTACCCATTTATAATAAGAAACTAGAATCGATACCAATTTTATCGATTCTAGTTGTGTTAATCGAACCAATGAACTTGAGTGCGAAGAAAAGATAGTTAAAACAAGGATAATTAGACTCTAGGAGTATATATGTCTGCGACTAAAGAAGAGATAGTTGCCTTTATGGCATTAGAATTTCCACAAACCAAATGTAGGGTTGAAGCAGTAGGCGATGATAGTTCGACCTTATCGCATGATATTGGTATAGAAGAGCTGCGTCCTGGTGGTACGGTCTCTGGCCCTGTATTGATGAGCATTGCTGATGTCGCACTTTATGTAGCGATACTTGGTAAGATTGGCATTGTACCGTTGACAGTGACGACGAGCCTTACCATCAATTTTTTGAATAAACCATCCGCAAAAGCACGTATTATTGCTGAGTGTACCTTGCTAAAGGTAGGACGTACGCTCATCGTAGGTGAGGTTTCCTTATACTCAGAAGGCTCTAACGACTTGGTCGCGCATGTTGTTGGCACATATTCCGTACCGCCCAAGCACGACTAAGCTACTGTCTCAACAGTGTTTTCTAGGTTGTCATGCTTTGGATTATTCAGATAATGATAATGCATGTCACTATATACTTTTTGGGTAGCTCAGTTCGCAAGCTTTGCCTCTTAGAGACACCACTATAAATACTTATAGCAGCCCTTTTAACAGGAAATAACATCCCACCACGGTTAACAGTACCGCAAAGCACTTCTTTAATAATTGCGGTGATAATATATGAGCGACTTTCGCGCCTATCTTCGCCGTAAAAAAGCTCATGATGCTAATACCTAAAAAGGCATAAATATGCACAAAACCAATGGTATTGGGCACATTGACCTGCTGCTGCATCCCAAAAATCATAAACCCTAACGCACCGGCAATAGCAATAGGCAGACCACATGCTGCTGAGGTGCCAACGGCTTTTTGCATGACCACACCATAACGAGTTAAATAAGGAACTGTTAAGCTGCCGCCGCCAATACCAAAAATGGCAGAAGCAATACCAATAACCCCGCCTGCTGCTAATTGCTTAGACTTTGAAGGTAGTACTGCATTGTCATTATTGCTGCCACTAGCATTGTTGTCTATTCTCTTTTTGCCATCAGTAAACATCTTATAAGCGACCCACAGCAAAAATACACCAACAATAAGCTGAAGATACAGCCCAGAGATCTGTCCTGCGATTCCTGCCCCTAAAAAGCAGCCAATCGCCAAACCTGGTGCTAGGTTTTTGAAGACAGGCCACATGACGGCACCCTTTTTGTTATGTGCCATCAAAGAGCTAATAGAGGTCACAATAATGGTCGCCAAAGAGGTACCTAGAGCCAGATGCATAATATTGTCAGGACTGTAACCCATTTGGGTAAAGACGATAAATAATAATGGTACGATAATGGTTCCACCGCCCACACCAAAAAGCCCCGCAGCGAATCCTGCAAGAGCACCTATTATTAAAAAAATGATTAATTCCACAGGATAATTACTTCTCGTTTGAATGATTGGTTAAAGGGTTATTTTTGTTAAATGACAATTTATTAAAACACTTATAGTTGATCCACTTTTAAAAGAGTACAGCACTGCAGGGGTTAATTATTCGCAGCCTCTGTTTGCGTAGGCACAGCAAGCAAGAAAAATTAACCCTAGGGCGTGTCCTCAATTCAATAGATAGCCATCTAAATGGGTTAAAAATGGCTAAATTTTGTCAAACATCGTCAAATAGCTCGGTAATATCTCGATATTAACAGCGCTATTTTCCTTGTTTGGCTACAATTTATCTCATTTTTATCTCCATTTTTAAAATGAGGACACGTCCTAGTAGTGATTGATAACATTTGTATTTTTTTATTTAGGACTTATTATGCTTAGGCTATTTCTATTTGACCAACTTGATGATAAGCACGATTAAAATAAACCAAACTTTCATCAGCGCCGCTTTGTTGCTCACCTTTTTTGATGGCGACAACCCGGCATATAAAAACACTGTGCGTACCAACTTCCTGAACATGCTCAATCTCACAATCAAAGCTGATCAGCGCATCCTCTAGAACAGGAGCGCCTGTTGCTAACTCAGACCAAGAACCCTGCTCAAATCGCTCTTCTGAACTCAATCTGGAGGAAAATATATTGGATGTATTTTCATGCTGTGCGCCTAGCACATTGACGCACAAAGTCTTATTGTCAATAAAATGGGCATGTGAGCGAGAGGTCTGATTCATACAGACAAGCAAGGTTGGCGGAGTGTCTGTAACGCTACATACCGCAGATGCCGTAAACCCATGAGCACCAGAGACGCCTTTTGTGGTAACAACATTAACCGCCGTCGTTAGCAAAGACATCGCATTTCTAAAATCGGTTGCTTCAATCATCATTTAACTCCTAAATTTGAGCTCACTACGTACTGCCATGTACTGATACTTACTTGTAAAACTAGGCAGTCAGCTCTTGACGAATGATCTCTGCGCCTGCACTTAACGCGTGTAGCTTGCCTCGTGCCACTTGGCGAGACAAGGGCGCCATGCCGCAGTTAGTCGAAGGATAGAGCTTGTCAGCATCGACAAATTGCAGGGCTTTACGTAGCGTATTGGCTACTTCCTCGGCGGTCTCAATGGTATTGGTTGCCACGTCAATAGCGCCGATCATCACTTTTTTACCGCGGATCAATTCTATCAAATCCATCGGCACATGTGAGTTTTGACATTCTAACGAGACAATATCGATATTAGACTGTTGCAACTTAGGAAAGGCTTGCTCATATTGGCGCCACTCTGAACCCAGTGTCTTTTTCCAATCGGTATTGGCCTTGATGCCGTAGCCGTAACAGATATGCACTGCTGTTTCACATTTTAGACCTTCAATGGCACGCTCTAAAGTGGCGATACCCCAGTCGTTCACATCATCGAAGAACACATTAAACGCCGGTTCATCGAATTGGATGATATCAACGCCAGCCGCTTCTAATTCTCTGGCTTCTTGGTTCAATATTTTAGCAAATTCCCAAGCCAATTTTTCACGGCTTTTATAATGACCATCATAAAGCGTATCAATCATCGTCATCGGACCGGGCAGCGCCCATTTGATGGGTTGATTGGTTTGCGCGCGTAAAAACTTAGCATCGTCAACAAAGACAGGCTTTTGACGGCTGACGGCACCCACGACTGATGGCACACTGGCATCATAGCGATTACGAATACGCACAGTCTCACGCTTCTCGAAATCGACGCCATCAAGATGTTCAATGAAGGTGGTCACAAAATGCTGACGGGTCTGCTCGCCATCGCTAACAATATCAATACCTGCTTGCCGTTGTTCCTGCAATGAGACACGCAAGGCATCTTGTTTGGCTTCAATCAGCTGCTCCCCTTCTAATGCCCAAGGTGACCAAATTTTCTCAGGTTCTGCAAGCCAAGACGGTTTTGGTAAGCTGCCAGCGGTTGAGGTTGGTAATAGTATTTTCATGTGATTCATCTTCTCGTTAATGCATTGTATGTATTTTGGTCGGTTAGGCGGCCTGTTTTTTGACCGCTTTTTCTTTGACCGCTTCTTTTTTAGCAGCATGACTTGCAACATCATAGCTTGCCGCCCACTCATCAAGAATGTCTTTGTATGGCTTAATGAACTGCTCTTCAGTAAACTTGCCTTGTTTCACTGCCATTTGGCTACGCTCGGCGCGGTCATACACAATCTGAGTCAGTGAATAATCTTGGTACTTCAAACTGGGTTGATACACTTCACCTGCCGTAGAATTGGCATTATAAATCTCAGGGCGATAGATCTTTTGGAAGGTTTCCATCGTAGCAATCGCACTGATTAACTCAAGGTCTGTGTAATCACTCAGCAAGTCACCGGCAAAATAAAACGCCAATGGTGCAGCACTGTTTGCAGGCATAAAATAGCGAACGGTTAAGCCCATTTTAGAAAAGTACTCATCAGTCAACGACCCTTTGTTCAAAGAGCAGCCGTCTTGTCTATATTCAACCCCTAATACCGGATGCTGATTGGTCGTACGCTGATAGGTCTTATTGCTTGACACACTGAGGCAAATCACCGGTTTTTTAGTAAAGTTGGCTTGGTAGACCTCTGAATTTAACAGGTAATGAAACAGCTTGCCATGTAAATCACCAAAATCCTCTGGCGGTGGAGATTCCGGCGATGTTAAGGGATTATCGAAATGTTCTGGCAGTACGACGCTAAAGTCATAATCGCGCACATAAGACGAGAAACTGTTGCCGATCATACCGTCGATACGGGTGTTGTCTTTATGGTCGATAATCGTTGTTTGCAGCATCTCGATGATAGGGAAACTGTCACCCTTGCCTGCAATATCCATGTCGACAGAAATGATATCAACGTCAACAGAATAGCGGTCTGCTGTTGGATTATCCCAATGTGCCAAGGCATTGAAACGATTATTGATCATTCTCAACGTTTTGTGCAAGTTCTCTTGACGATGCTCGCCGCGTGCCAAATTTGCAAAGTTAGTGGTCAGACGTGTACTGTCTGCAGGATGATAGTTCTCATCAAAACGTATGCGCTTAATTGAACAGCTAAATTCTTTATTCATGGTGATCCGCTACCCTAATCTCATTATCTGAGATAAAATCAAATTTGTGTATGAGATAAATCATACCTCAATCAAACCATGAATAAAAACGATGTAATTTAATTTTATAATGAATAAAATTCATGTTGATAAGCTTATGGTATTCAAAAAAGATAGGATAGCGGAAATTTTGACGACGTACTTAATAGAAAAATTAAGGTTATGAAAAATTTTAAGATTAGGGATTAAAGCTGCTTAGGACGTAACTTGGTATATGCACTCAGTAAACCCTCTGTATGTCACCTCTAATCCATTCATCTATTCATCCATGCTTCTTATCATTATCGCCTCAACATAAAAAAACGAAAGCACCGGAGAGTTACTTTCGTTTAGGACTTGCTTAGCTATACTTAGTGACAACTCATGCAGTATAGAAAATATAACACTACAGTGCGGCGTGGCTTAAGTCATATCATAACACCTAGACAAACACGCTCTTCCTTGCTTTATTTTTTTATAGTTTATTAACTTGGTTAACATACCACTACATCATCTCCTTATTGATACAATCATCCTTATGCAGTGCGTTATAGAGCTTCGTCTCTGCAACTTTTATCAATGCCTCACGCTTAGCATAATCGTAACTTTGGGTAGCATTGGCATCAAATAATCGCTCTTGATTGTTCTCTTCTTGCCACCCAATAATACTCTGCAAAAGCTGGGCACAATAAGCTTCGTGCGCCTCATCAAACAAGGGCGTATCAGCGTTAGGTGCACTACCAATATCATCTGCGACCGTAGTGATTGCTAACATCATGATGGCGTCAAAACTTTGCTGACTGACTTGTATATCACTTTGCTTTTTTGTGGCGAACATTATCTTTCCCGCTGTTTTGTACTTAAGAATTTATAACTCGCTATACTAGATCTCTGATGTGACAAACTAATGACATCATCACAATTACTTGTAACTAATGACAACTTTCAACTGAACCGCTTATTGCCTGAGACTCAACAGGGACGCGCAGCATGACCGCCATACTGATGAATAAGACGGCATCAAGCTGACCGCTAAGGCGCTGCAAATGGCGTATCACACCAGACTGAAAGCATTGGCATGCTGTTTCATTCTAATCAATAAACCCATCACACCAGTCAGACATTCGCTGAAGCTAGGAGTGCCATCATTGATTATGTCTGAGGCTATATTCTATCTAATAATGCGCCAACTTCTGAACTTGGCAAAGAAACCCTTGAGTCTCTCAGAAAAATTCAGAGCCTCCGATTCTGTCACCTCTTCGACATGATGGCGAGCCGCCAGTATCGGCTGTTCTACCAATCTTTCGTGATGAGCAAAAGCACGATCAAGACTGATACTCATGATAGAGAAGTTGGTCGGGCGTGGCAGACAGCGATATACTTGACCTTTATTAATTAAATCAATGACCATATAGGCATCTTTGAATTCAGTCAACATCAGAACCATCAGATCTGGCTGGATATTTTTCAAAGCATAAACGATGGGTGTAATATTTTCTTTATTGAGCGTCGAATCCGTAATCGTGACGCCAAAGCGTTTTTTTTGTAATAACTTTGCAGCCTGTTCGAGATTATTGGCCCAACTCACGGTATAAGCACCCTTAAAGTGACTTTTTATTTGCTGATAGACGCTCTCGTCATCATCTAATACCAATATATTGCGATTGCTACCAGTGCTGCTACCAGTGCTGCTACCAGTGCTGCGTTGAGTGTCATCACCTTGTATCGTGTTGTGGGTAATTTCTTGCGTTTGCTGAGCAATTTCTGTGGCTTTATTTATGATTTTTTTAAGCTCATCATTTTGCCACGGCTTAGTGATATAACGATAAATTTCGCCCTCATTCACAGAGTCTATCACTGCATTCAGATCAGCATAACCGGTCAGCAAAATACGCAGCGTATTTGGTGAAGCCGCTTTGATGTCACGCAACACCTCCGTACCTTGCTTATCTGGCATGCGTTGGTCGCTGATGACCACTTGTACATCATTCGTACTGACATATTCCATCAGCTCAGCGGCATCGGTAGTAATGAATACGTCATGTGACTGGCGAAAATGCATTTTTAAGCTGCGTAAAATGCGCGGCTCATCATCAATAAAAGCGATTTTTGGTTTTTGCATGACGTTCTCTTTAAATAAGTGGTTGGAAGTCTCTCAACTTTCAAATAAGGCTTGTGAAGGTTTATTTTCATGAGCGCTAGACTGTATCGGCAGTTTGATGATAAACGTCGTGCCCTCGCCAACGATTGAGCTGACCTCGATGCTGCCACCATGTTGCTCGATGATTTGTGCTGTAATGGCCAACCCTAACCCTGTGCCATCACCTGCTTTTTTGGTAGTAAAAAACGGCTCAAAAATCTTCGCCAGCGTACTTTCTGGGATACCAGCACCATTGTCTTTGACACTTACTATAACGAGCTGCTGCGCCTTATCGACAGACGAGTTGATCTGCAATACCCCTTTATGATCAATCGGCATGGCTTGGGCGGCATTATTAAATAAGTTTAATAATACTTGGTTGATTTGCGAAGGATTGCATTGAATCAGTGGCAGCTCGGACAGATTGGTATTGACCTCTAAAGCTCTCAAGTTATTGCGAGCCATAGTTAATGAAGTAGTGATACAATCATTGATATCGACATCTTTTACCTTAGATTCGTCAATTCGAGAAAAGTCGCGCAAGCTCACTACCAGCTCTGCAATCTGATCAACGCCATAAAGTCCGTCTTTGATTAAATCTGCCAAATCTTCACTGACTTTATCCTCTTTCATTTCCTCGCAGCATTGTAAGGTTTGATCTATCAGTTGCTCGACTTGTTCTTTATTGATAGTTGGCGCTTTTAAGGCCTGCAATAATTGATCGGTATGCTGTATCAACTCATCAAAACGCGTGAGATTATCGCCAACCAATTCTATGTTACTACGCACATATCCGAGCGGCGTGTTGACCTCATGCGCCACACCTGCCACCATTTGACCTAGCGTGGCCATTTTTTCAGAACGCACCAGATGCACTTGCGAGGCTTTTAATTCATCCATGGCTTGCTGTAAATCTTGTGTGCGGGCGGCGACTTGTTTTTCTAGATGAACATTGATTTCAGCAAGTGCGCCTTCATTCTCGACGACGCGATCAATCAGCTGATTGGTCTGCTCACTAATAATTTGAATCTCGCTGACATTTGAATGCGGCAGTTTATGCGCACTTAATTGTTGATATTTTTTTTGCTCAATCAACACGCCCATATCAGCCACAGCCTGTGCCATATGCTTTAGCGGCCGCGTAAAGTAGCGACGAAATACCCATGCAGTCAATAACAAGATAGGAATGAAACCCAGCAGCATGGCTTGAATCAGTTTATTGGACAGCGCATTTGCCACGATCATCATGTCATTATCAGGCTTGACGATGACCATCTTCCAATACGTAAAGGGCATGCGAAAAACGAAGGCGGTGGCGGGCTGCTGCAACACAAAATCATTGGGCACAGCGATGGTATCGACCAAATGACTGTCGACCAAATTAAACGTTTGGTCGATATTTAACAGCAATAATGCTGAGAGCAATTTGGACTCTTGCTCGCTGATTTTATTCAGATTGGTCGTACTTAGAATACTACGTGCAGCGAGCGTATAACGGTTTTCATCTTTAGCCACTGCTTCATCTATCAGCATCTGATTGATGTTATCTAGACTGTCCGCAATAGGGGCAAAGCTGGGGTTACTCTCAGCCAACTGACGTGCCGTTATGACCTCGCCTTGACGGCTACCTTCAGTCGCGTGCATGACTATCGACTGATCTGGAAAGGTCAAAAACCGATTATCTAAATCTACTAAAAAGACATAACCACCGAGCTTATCTTGCCACTTTTTCATCGCCTCGCCGAGGTTGTCTAATAGCAGATTGAAACTTACCACTCCATCAAAAGCCTGATTGCGACTGTCATACAGAGCCTTGGCACAGGTCATCATCGGCTGATTACTCACCGGATCGACATAGGCACGGCTCCAAACACAGTGGTCATGACGCGCGTACATTGCAGGAATGTACCACCAATCACGATAATAGGGATTAGGGGTTTGGCGCACTTGATTATAACGCGCTAATGGCTGCATATCGCCTGAGCTATCGCGCGCCCACACAAATGACTGCCGCTCTCTACCCTCAGCGTACATATTTGGATCAAACCATACGCCACCGCCTACAATGCGTTGATCCATTTGTTGCATGAGATTACCAAAGGTTTCTTTATAAAGAATATCTTGTTTTGGTAAGCCACCAGCCATGGTACTGGTGGCTTTGGCCAATCCGTCGACATGATTGATATTCGCCATAATGCTATTGATGGCTTCGTTACCTGTTTCAACCACTGTCTCTGAGGTCATCTCCAGTATGCGCGGCTTGGCTTGGGTTTCGATGACCCAGTACACCAGCAAAATAATGAGTAAAAAAGCCAATGTTAAAATAATCAGTATACGGGTGGAGATACTACCAAATCGAGCAACAACCTTCATAAACACACCTGATATCTATGCGCTAACTGTTATCAACAAATCAGTAAATGACTAAAGATATGAGTGATACGAAACCGCTATTTATAGTGAGCTTAAGGATACGGTGCAGTTATGACAATAGAATGAAAAAACTTGTGTTTAGCCATACGTTCACCATTATCTGGTAATGGGCGACAACAATACTGGTATTGGTAGATAGGTAATCTTGTCATTATTCATCTCTGCTAGCTTTTTCGCATAAACAATATGCTTCTTATGCTATGAACGCAGGGTTTCAGGCGTGCAGCCAATCTTAGGCGCGATGGCTTGAATGGCTGACCAGTTGGAGGGATAATCGTTTGCAGCTTCACTCAGTGTGTGGACGGCGCGTTCTTTAATCTCGGGAGTGTAGTTTTGTCTTTTCGTTGTCGTATTTCTCTCAGAATGTTGAGTCTCCGGCAATACTGGAGCGGTTCATTGAGCGCTGGTCTAATAATCAGATCCAACCCTCTTCCAAAAGGTGTTCGGTGTTACTCACTTTAAATTCATTATATAAATTAAAAAATACCGTTGGGTCTTCAATATTGTCGAGTAGCTCTCGTTTATGGAGCGCCACAAACATGGCCAGCGCATAAGCTGAAGAATGGATAGACTTTTTAGGATTAAACTCCATATCAGTAAAGGCCTGATATTGCATCACCTCTTCATGCAGCTGAGGGTTTTGCTTTAGGGCATTGACATACAGCCAATCATAAAACGTCGTTAATGGCTCTACACTCCACTCCATACCGAAATAGTTATAGCCAATGAGTTCACCCGAGGTGATTAACCGCTCGTCCTTTTTGGCTTGTCTTGGCGGGGCGGTCAGCAAGTCGGTATAGGGGCCACCATCCTCAAAAACCATACTGCTTTGAAAAGCATTTTCGACACTATATGGCTCGCCACCGTTCTCATTAGTTAGCTTTAGGCTCAAAGGGCTGATTAAAAAACTCAACTTATTACCCGATTTACTCGACAGCTCTAAAACGTGATTAAAGCCATATTTTTTGCGAATGACTTGATGCATATCATTGATAGATTTTTTCTTTTGTCGACTTGCAAATCCCACATGCCGCTCAAACCGAACCATGTCTGTTTTTACCAGATTGTCACTGTTCACTCTAGGCATGAATACAGGTCTTTTTTCTACCGCGTTTTGGGTTGCTTCCATAGGGTTCTGTCTTTGTTCCATAGTAATGAGCCTTATAACAATATAACAATGAGCAAGTTTGAAAACTGAAAATTTATGAACCTATCTGATCGCTATACGGATAGTTGTGATCTTATATAGTTGATCCACTTTTAAAAGAGTGCAGCACTGCTGCGGTTAATGATTCACAGCCTCTGTCTGCATAGGCACAGCAAGCAAGAAAAATTAACCATAGCAGTGTTTTATACCATTTGTATTTCTTTTATTTAGGACTAACTATAGTGTCAATAGCCAACCAGCAGCGCCGCAACTGATAACCACCAGCCAAGTAGGTAATTTCCAAAACATCAAGGCAACTAGAGCAACTAAAGCTAAACCAAAATCTTTTGCCTCAAGAACAGCGCTTGTCCATACAGGGTGATAAAGCGCTGCCAATAGCAAACCGACGACCGCTGCATTGATGCCCGACAGAGCCGCTCTTGTCCGCAGATTTTGGCGTAAACCTTCCCAAAATGGTAGGGCGCCCATCACCAAAAAAAAGGATGGCGCAAAGATGGCTATTAAGCAAATCATACCACCTAACCAACCACTCGGCGCTTGGTTCATCGAACTCCCAAGAAATGCAGCGAAGGTGAATAAAGGCCCTGGTACGGCTTGCGTGGCTCCGTAACCTGCCAAGAAAGTATCATTACTGAGCCAACCTGCCGGAATAACCTCAGCTTGTAACAGTGGCAGTACCACATGCCCACCACCAAATACGAGTGATCCTGCACGAAAGAAGGTGTCTACCATAGAGAGGGTTTGGCTTGGGTACAGTGCGGTCAGCAGTGGTAAACCAATTAGTAATGAGAAAAATAAGAATAACCAAAAAACCCCAGCTCGACGTCTGACAGTAATAGGAAGCGGGTCATGAGCAATCACTTTTTCAGGTTTGAACAATACCAGCCCAATAATGGCGGCACTAGCAATGACGCTCACTTGACCTAATGCTGAAGGGACTAGCAACACAAAACAAGCGGCCAGTGCCATGATAGAGACTCGCGCAACATCAGTACAAAGATTTCGTCCCATACCCCATACTGCTTGTGCCACCACCGCCACCGCCGCTACTTTCAAACCATGTAGTACGCCAGAGGGAATAATATCCCCATAACTGGTAATACCCATGGCAAATAGAATAAGCGCTATGGCAGAGGGCAAAGTAAACCCAGTCCAAGCCGCAAGAGCGCCGGTATATCCTGCTCGAGATAGCCCTATGGCGATGCCAACTTGGCTACTTGCTGGTCCTGGTAAAAACTGACAAAGTGCGACTAAGTCAGCATAGCTATTCTCAGTGAGCCATTTTCGTCGTATCACGAATTCATCACGAAAATAGCCCAAATGAGCGACGGGGCCACCAAAGGAGGTGAGACCCAATCTAAGAAAAATAAGAAAAACAGTCCATGCTGATTTGTTTTCAATACTATGACGATCATGACCTGACATGATTTACTCTCCTCGGCAAACTATGGAAAGAGAAAATATTAGCAATCAAAGTCGAATATAGAGTTTGATTGGCTGTTTAGTATTATTTTTACTTCTTACTCAGCATCATCTAATAATTTATTAAGGGTTTCTATCATCGCATCATCTATAATGCTGTCTTCTACATAATTCACTATCTCATAGATGGTCGTCAGATCCATTGCTCGAATACCTAAGCTGGCTAACTGCGCATTGATAGCCTCTAAGCGCTCGTTATCTTCGGCGCCATCACTTACGAACCAATATATCTGCTCTAGCAAGGTGTCTTGTTTGGTTAACGTTGAATAGCTATCACCCTGAATAAATAAATTAAAATAATAAGGCATCTCTATATCGTTAATAAAAAAAGTACGCTTACACTCTAATGTATAAGCTTGTGCCTCTTCACTGTCATTGCTGTCAATGCCATCAGTGCCTGAGTCACTTTTGTTGTCTTCATCATATTCAATCGTCTCTTTTACTAACCCTGCTAATATTTGATAGCGCCCTACTTTGATCTTGTGATTATAAATAATACTGGCATCCGCGATGGCATCGAAAATAATGGCACTGACATCTAAAGTATGATTATCAATATCATAGAAGCTTTTTAGCGCGGGCAAAAACTCAGTCAGCTGCGCTTCAGAGACTTGGATGAGAAACTGCTGTTCGTATATCTTAATCATGTCTTCGGGCGCGTAGGTATTGGCAGTATCAGTCTCGTTTCTACCGGTAGGCTGGAACGGTAAAAAATTATATGGATTATCATTGGTCATTTGGGACGGCCTTTTATAGTTAAAATATCTCAAAAACGCTACAGTGCTGCTTATATAAATTTTTTACAGCCTCTGTCTGCGTAGGCACAGCAAGCAAGAAAAATTAATATCAGCAGTACTTGATGTATCGATATTACTTTTCCCTGACTATATGTGTATGTTAGCTTTAATAGATGTCTGCTATTAACAAAATAATGAGCATCTCTAAGCGCATATAAACTTCTCAATATGTGCTTAGAATTTATGCGGGTATTGTCGCTTATTTGGACAATTTTAGATAGACAGTGATAGACATACCGCTTCAATTATTTTCATAAAAAAAGACCTTACCCATCAATCGGGCAAGGTCTAAACGCTAGGTTGTAACGCTAAGTCTGGTTTTTAATTATAAAAACAATAGCCCTAAACCAATCACAACACCACTGACCACCAGTACAATCACACAAAAACCCATGATATCTCTGGCTTTGAGTCCCGCGATTGCCAAGGCTGGCAATGCCCAGAATGGCTGAATCATATTTGTCCATGCATCGCCCCATGCAACCGCCATAGCAACCTTTGCAGGGTCACAGCCCAGCATTATCTTACAGGTGGCGTACCTTCGGCATTAGAGAGCACCGCATCGATTTGTATCAATGCATCCATAGGGATTGCTGATACCCCAAATACTGTTCTGGCAGGCAGCTCACCATCAAAGAACGTGGTATAAATATCATTGACCGTGTCAATATCGCTAATGTCTTTGAGTTGGATAGTTACTTTAACGATGTCGTCCATTTTATGATCGATACTCTCGACAATGGCTTTGATGTTTTCTAAGCACTGCTTGCTCTGCACTTTTATATCACTGCCGATGAGCTTACTCGTTTTAGGATTGATAGGTAATTGACCCGAAAGATGATTATAGTGAGAAAAAGCAACCGTCTGCGTGCTTAACGAGTGCTTTGGCGCCTGCTCAGTATTATTGGCTTTTATCACAATGCCATGTCGATCTTCAACGGCTTGTGGCAGTGTGCCATCTCCGTGTGATAGCACAGCGTCAATCTGTACCAAAGCACCCATAGGCAACCCTGAAACCATAGTCACTGTGCGCGCTGGTAGATAATTAACGGCTCTGGCAATAGCCGTATCTGGGAAAAAAGTACTATAAACGTCATCGACGGCTGCGATATCAGACAGATTGGTTATAAAAACATTTATTTTGACAATGTCATCAACACCGACATCAATACTGGTCAATATTTTCTTAATATTGGCTAGGCACTGCGTGGTCTGCTCTGTGATACCACCTGCTATTATTTGCCCTGAAGCAGGGTTAATGGGTAATTGCGCTGAGACGTTATTGTAATGAGAAAAAGCAACTGTCTGCGTAGATAGAGAGTCGATTGGCGCGTTATCGGTGTTTTTTGCCACCTTTGCTAGCTCGCAAGGTGCTTGCGGGTGAGTACCTTCGCCATTTGAAAGTAATGCATCCATTTGTACTAAAGCACCGCTCATAGGCAGTTCTGCGACCATCACTACGTTACGTGTCGGCAGATAGTCACTAAAGAAAGTACGGTAGACAGTATCTACTGCCGTCATGTCTGCAATATCTTTTAAAAACACAGTAATTTTAATCACATTATCCATGAGGTGCTCGGTACTTTCTACAATCGCCTTGATATTGTCTAAGCACTGTTTGGCTTGTGCTGTGATTTCAGCGGCGACTAATGTTCCAGTCTTTGGATCAATTGGCAATTGCGCTGAGATATTGTTGTAATGAGAAAAAGCAACGCTCTGAGTTGACGTTGCGCTAATCGGCGCACGGTCCGTGTTTCTAGATAGTTTTATGATGGTATCATTCATATCGTGATAGTCCCTATTTGATATGCTTAATTACTAAGCTGGTTGATATGCTTAATTACTAAGCTGGTTGATATGTTTATTAATGAAGCAGGCATCTAGCCCGCTGTTGTCGCTTTAACATCTTGAGTCGATGCTAAAAGGAATATGAGAAACTAAAGAGCCGCAGGAAGTCCCTACGGCTTCTTAGATTTATACAAAACGAGCAAATTTCTTGGTTAATACCTATTAGCCAGCAGCCAATACCCCACCAATAATAGCAACCACGCCGCCTAATGCGCGGGTAATACGGTTATCAGCTTTGAGCATCATGGTGCCTAGACCGCGACCGACGAAAGTAATGGCTAAGGTTGCGACAACGAAGCCAGCCATATAAAGTAGCAAGCTTGAACCTTGTGTCATTTCAGTACCGTGAGCATAACCGTGGGCGACCATAAATAGCGCGACCAAGGTGCCACCAATCGCCGTCGGCAGTTTTGCAAGCGTCGCGATTAGTACACCAACCAGCAGTACTGACATCGCGATACCGGTCTCTATCCCAGCCAAACTGACACCCGCCCAAGCAAGACTCGCGCCTGCTATCATGCCGCCTACGACAAATAACGGCGTGCCACGTTTCATCGTGGTGTTTTGGCGGATACTCCAAAAACCAATCGCGCCCATAGCCAATAAGTGGTCAAGGCCCATCATCGGATGCAGTAAGCCGCTAAGGAAACCATTGCTCACCTGCTCGCCATGGCCGGGATGGGCAATCGCCAAAGTAGCGGTCATCATTAGCCCTGCTGTCAGCAGCAATTTGGTCATTTTGTTCATTTTTCTCTCCTATTTTTTTGTTTTCTATTATTTGAATAATTGGTCTAGTCAGTACTTTGAAATACTGTCCGCCTACTTATAGTTGATCCACTTTTAAAAGAGTACAGAACTACTGGAGTTGATTATTCGCAGCCTCTGCGTAGCCACAGCAAGCAAGAAAAATTAACCCCAGTAGAATTGATAATATTTGCATTTTTTTATTTAGGACTGACTATAATTATTAAATGCGAGCCATTAAGCATTAAGCATTGGCGCTTAGTTTTCCAGGACGACGCTCAGGTAACATGCCCTGCTTTAAGATAAAGCTAATGATTTCTTCTACGCCCACGCCGTCATATAGATTGGTAAAGATAAAAGGACGTTCTCCACGCATTTTTTTTGAATCACGCTCCATCACATCTAGCGAAGCATGGACATATTCAGCGATGTCAATTTTATTAATAATAAGCAGATCCGACTTAGTAATACCTGGTCCACCTTTACGAGGGATTTTGTCACCAGCAGCGACGTCGATGACATATAAGGTCAAATCAGAAAGCTCTGGGCTAAAAGTCGCGGCCAAGTTATCGCCACCAGACTCTACTAACACCAACTCTAGGTTAGGATGGCGCGTTTGCAAATCATCAATGGCGGCCAGATTCATCGAGGCATCTTCGCGGATAGCCGTATGTGGACAGCCGCCAGTTTCTACGCCCAAAATACGATCGGCAGGCAAGGCATCATGTTTTAATAAAAAATCCGCATCTTCACGCGTATAGATATCGTTAGTGACCACAGCGATGTCATAGTGATCTTTTAGCGCACTACATAACTGACGTAATAAGGCGGTTTTTCCAGAACCAACCGGACCACCAACACCTACTCTTAAACAATGTTTCATGTATATTTTCCTTATCTAAAAACGAAGCATTAATTTAGCTTCGAAATAATCGTGAATATTGAGTTTCATGCTGAGCACTACCCAGTGCTAAACCGGGTAAAATCGGACCCAACTGCGCATCAGTTAAGGTTAAAGCCTTGTCGACTGCCGCCACCAGTTGCGCCCGTAACGTCTCGTTCAAACGTTGGGCAGCGGTATGGCCAAGTGGCAGGGCTTTGCAGGCAGCCGCGAGCTGATTTTCCAGCCAGCCCCAAGCAAATCCTAATAGCGCTTGACGTACGGGCACCTGCCTTTGATGGGCGGTCCACGCAAAGACTGTGACATAACCCGGATCCTTTGGTAGCTTTGCATGACCTAACGCTGTCTGTGGCTGCAACTCTAGACTGTTGAGCAAGCGCATCAATGCTTGACCCAAACGCATGTCTTCATCGCTCAGCTCCGCCGTTTCCCGATTGGCGTGTAGCCAGTCATTCCAAAATGCCAAACCATCACTGTCGTTATTGGCCCAGCAGCTCTGTAAACGCGCTAAGACAGGCAGCTCACAACGCGTCAAACCATCTCCTAATACACCTTCTAACCATTCGCCCAGTTGGGCTTCGTTATTGACCCAACCAAGCTCAAACGCACTCTCCAAACCTTGCGACCAAGCAAAAGCACCAATAGGTAATGCTGGGCTAATTAATTGCATCAAACCTAACAATGCCAGATCGCTAACAGCATTTGAGGGCTCATCAATGCGCATGGTTATGACCGTCGTGTTCAGAATGGTCGTGGTCATGAGAATGAGAGTGAGAATGCGCATGACTATTTGAGTGCGAGTGCTCACGACCAGCCTGCGCATAAGCACCAGACTCAGGATCAAACGGTGCGTCATGATGTATCAAGTCGGCTCCCAACAGTACCGCCAGCTCTTCAAGCACATGATCTGGAGGAAAACGCACCCAATGACGTCCGTCTGTATCGCTACCAAGGGCGAGCGACACATGACGATTACCTAAGTGGTAGCAAAGTCTAGCGAGTGGCAAACCGCTTTCGATATAAGCGCTAGCTACTGGCTCATCAGCAGCAAGAACCTGAATCACTTCGCCACTATTGGCTTGTAGCAAATCACCATGACGAAGCACAGGGCCTCGATCAAGAAATAAACCCACGTCACGGTCATTATCGCTGACTGCTTTTAGACGGCCACGGATACGCAGCTCATAAGGCAAGGTCAAGGTGTCATAAATATCGACCGAAGCATTAGCATCCATTCTTTTTATTAATTCAAGCATATTATTATCCTTACAAACGATTCAAAACAAATGGCCTAAAACAGATGGCTTAAAACAGATGGCTTAAAACAAATGATAAAGCTGAGCTAATGGCAATTCAGAGAGCGGCTCGCAAGTTAAGAGCACACCGTCTACATGAACTTCATAAGTTTCTGGATCTACCGTGATGTTCGGGCAGTAATCATTCAGCTTCATGTCTTTTTTACGCATGCTACGTACGTTTTTACACGCGACAAATCGGCTTTTTAGTCCCAGTTTTTCTTCAAGACCTGTGTCCATGGCGGCTTGGCTAACAAAGGTAACGCGAGTAGCAGACACGGCACGGCCTAACGCGCCAAACATACGGCGATAATGCACCGGCTGCGGGGTCGAAATCGCTGCGTTAGGATCACCCATTGCAGCACCAGCAATCATGCCGCCTTTTAAAATAATGGACGGCTTTACGCCAAAAAACTTAGGACGCCATAGTACCAAGTCTGCCATTTTGCCAATCTCTACCGAGCCCACTTCATGTGATACGCCATGGGTGATGGCAGGATTGATGGTATATTTGGCAATGTAGCGTTTTACTCGGAAATTGTCGGTACCACGCGCTTGATCTTCTGGCAGCAGACCACGCTGCAAGCGCATTTTGTGCGCAGTTTGCCACGTACGGCAGACCACTTCACCAATACGGCCCATAGCTTGAGAGTCCGATGAAATCATCGAGATAGCACCAAGATCATGCAAGATGTCTTCTGCAGCAATGGTCTCACGGCGGATACGCGAGTCAGCAAAGGCCACATCTTCAGGAATATTTGGGTCTAAGTGATGACACTCCATCAACATATCGAGATGCTCGTCAACGGTGTTGATGGTATACGGACGTGTTGGGTTGGTCGATGACGGTAAGACATTTGGCTGACCACAAGCGACAATAATGTCTGGGGCGTGACCACCACCAGCACCTTCAGTATGGTACGAATGGATACAGCGGTTTTTAAAGGCCTCTAGCGTATCCTTGACAAATCCCGACTCATTTAAACTATCAGCATGTAGCGCTACCTGAATATCGTGACGGTCAGCAACATCAAGCGCATTGCTAATAGCGGCTGGCGTTGCTGCCCAGTCTTCATGGACTTTTAAGCTCATCACACCTGCTTTGACTTGCTCTTCAAGCGCTTCTGGGGTACTGGCACTGCCCTTACCCAAAAATCCGATGTTAATAGGCAAGTCATCTACCGCTTGCATCATTTTGCCGATATGCCATGGACCAGGGGTATTGGTGGTAGCCATTGAGCCGGTCGCAGGGCCTGTACCACCGCCAATCATAGTGGTTAGACCGCTCATTAACGCTTCATCTACTTGTTGCGGGCAGATAAAGTGCACATGAGTATCTACCCCGCCTGCAGTCAATATTTGGTTTTCACCTGCGATAATTTCAGTACCGGCGCCAATAATAATATCAATATCTGGCTGCGTATCTGGGTTGCCGGCTTTACCAATAGCGGCAATACGACCATTTTTTAAGCCAACATCGGCTTTTACGATGCCCCACCAATCAATAATAATCACGTTGGTAATCACGGTATCCATCACTGAGTCTGAGCACAGCTGGCTTTGACCCATACCATCACGAATCACTTTACCGCCACCAAATACCACCTCTTCACCATAATGGGTATGGTCTTTTTCAATCTCGACCCAAAGCTCGGTATCGCCCAAACGGAGGCGGTCGCCAACGGTCGGACCATACATATTGGCATAGGCGTCGCGAGATATCTTCATCGTGTCTCTCCCGAATCTGAATTGTCATCTAGCGCGCCCATCACCTCACCTCTAAAACCAAATATGCGGCGCAATCCGGCATAAGGCAGCAACGACACCTCACGTTTTTGGCCCGGCTCAAAGCGCGTGGCGGTGCCAGCAGGTATCGCTAGGCGATGGCCATAGGCTTTTTTTCGATCAAAGCTCAGTGCGCTATTGGTTTCAGCGAAGTGATAATGAGAGCCCACTTGGATAGGGCGATCACCGGTATTGGCCACTTCAATCACAAAGCTGTCGCGACCTACGCACAGTTCAATATCGCCTGTCTTTAATTGATATTCACCCGGAATCATCATGCTCTCCTTAAGCTTTATGCTCTTATTAGATAATAGGACTATGAACAGTCACCAGTTTGGTGCCATCCGAAAAAGTGGCTTCGACCTGAATACTTTCAATCATCTCAGGTACACCTTCCATCACATCCTCTCGGCTTAAGATTTCGCGGCCAGCACCCATCATCTCTGCCACCGTGCGCCCTTCTCGCGCGCCTTCCATAATCTCACAGCTTATTAATGCAATTGCTTCTGGATAGTTTAACTTCAATCCTTTTGCCTTACGGCGCTCTGCTAAAAGCCCAGCGGTAAAAAGCATTAATTTGTCTTTGTCTCTCGGGGTTAGTTCCATTGTTTGCTCCGTTTTTTTATTGCTATTGCTTTTAAAGTGTTATGCCTGATATGGCATAAATAAAGCTCAAATTTATTAGGTTAACCAAATGCGCGGTGTAACGGCCTGAACACCAATCAATCTTGGGCGTAGAATTTCCCTCGCTTGCTGCAATATATCCCATGCTTCATTGCGCTCCATGCCCAAATAGCGCAGTAAGAGCACGCCGCGGCGATAAGTCACCGCCCAATTATGATTGGCAGCTATTTTATCGCGTAGTTCGGTAATGGTCTCAGCAGGGTCGCTCAGTCCGACAGTCCAAAGGGTAGCGTGTACCGTAGCGCCGCCTTGTCCCCATTTACCTAAAAATCGAGGATGTGCCGGGTCAATGACTTGGCGCTCTAACCATAGTGGCTGACCATTTCGGCTCAGCTGAAAGCGCTGTTCAATGATACCGCTGACATAAGGCAAATCACTGGCTGGACGGCCAAGGCCAATAATCTCCCAGCCCAAGCATTTAGCCGTTTCCGCCAAATCGATAATCACCGTTTGCTCACCGCGTGACCCATCAAAAGCAAGGGTTTCTTGTGGCAGCCATTCAAGCGTGGCGCCGTCTTCGATTTTAAGATGAGTGTGCTGTGTCCAAGCGACATTATTGCTATCGGCTCGATATAGCTTGTTGGCAGCTGGGGTGGTTAATAAAACGTGAGCGTTTTCAGACACCGTAACATCGATGGTTAGAGAGTCACCGCTGGCAATACCGCCTGGCGGATGCAAAAGATACACATGGCAGCAGCCGTCACGACCTTCAGGATAAAAAGCGCGCTGTACCCGAAGTGGACCATAGTGGCGCGCCACATTCATGCGGGTGATGCGAGTATCCGCTTCAGGATAAGCGGCAAAACCCAGAGTTAATGAGGCTGGCCAGTGACGGCTGGCATCAAAACGATGCCCAGAATCTATGACTGGCTGCGGATGCACAGGCATAGAAGATAAAATCGTCATGCGATTGGAAACCTTTTTTATAGGCCCAGCGCGACATACATCGCTGAATCGTCAGAAAATTGGCTGACAATAGCAAAATGAGAAAATACATTCACGTGCGCGGGTGAGGTTAGAGTGACAGTGGCAGCCTAGTAGCTGTCAGCGAATGTCATTAGTTGGGCAATGAATGCCTAAAAACCATAAAACGAGTAGTGCAGATAAATTGCGATATACCATCAGGGTAGAAGACGCTTCCCTTGATATGTGTATGAGCTTGATTGATGCAAATAGGCACTCTAAAAAAGCCCTTATTAGTGAACAACCATACTGTTTATCTCTTATAAGCCAACCGTACATCATTGTCAAATTATTTCTTTACACATTGATAAAAACTATCGTCAATTAATCCTATTCCCAGTGAATCAATCTTGTCAATCTTGTAGTAATTCAATAAGATAAGTAGCTAGAGGCTGTCGTGTTTAATAAATATAGAGCCTAATGTTTAAAAGGATTAACGCTCATCAAATGCTTTAGAAAAATTTTGGCAAAAAATCACCACCTCATCCCCTTCTTGCCACGGCTGAAACTTAGTCATCGCTTGCAAAAAGCGCGAATGCTGAAGCCAGTCTTGTAGCCATCGCTGCAGATTTGGATAGGGCAAGCTATAAAAAACATCGCGATCGACATGAGCGAATTGACGGACAAAAGGCATGATGCCGATATCTGCAATCGTTATGCTCTTCCCTAACAGGTAAGTATTTTTAGTCAGTAACGCCTCTAAAACCTCTAAAAACCCTTCACCCCGTTGTCGATACTCTGTCTGGGTCATCTCTAGATAACGATCGGCATATTTATAGCGATCGAGCCAATATTTAAACTCGTTATCGTTTTTATCAATCAAAGCATTTGCTTGATGAAAAATCTCTGCATTCAAAAGCTGTTGCGGATCTTGCTGCTCAAGCGCCCATACCATGATTTCTCTACTCTCTTCAATCACCGTCCCATCTACAAGTTGTAAAACAGGCACCGTACCTTTTGGGCTAATCGCTAGCATCTGAGACGGTTTATGTTTCAGCGTTATCTCTCGCAGCTCTACTTGCAGCTCGGCAAACAGTATGCCAAGACGGGCGCGCATGGCATAAGGGCAGCGACGAAAAGAGTACAGAAGATGATAAGAAGAAGTCATAGGTATGGTTCGTATTTGAATTGAGATTAATAGCTTTAGAGGCGAAGGTTGTTTGTCACTAGGGCATATCATCATTTCATCATTTCATCATTTTAAAAATAGCAGTGACGACACCTTCATTCATGATAACAATGCCAATAATTGCATTCAACGGTGGGTTTGATATTTCAGAAGATTGAGCGCTAATTTAAAACAATATTTACAGCACAATGACTAACTTTTTTATACTTGTTAGCGTATTCAACTTATATTGGGATTTACGAGGAATTAGATTGCTAGGATTTTCGAAAGCAGTTACACTTCCTTAATAAACCGCTACACTAATGACAAGGAAGTCGATATGCTCCGTAATACCTCGCGCGCTATGGTTAACCCTAAAACACTTAAAACATTGACCAAAAGTATGCTTGCCATCTCGCTATCAATGGCAGGCCTAGCCCATGCTGAGCTTTATAGCAGCGTGACATTTTTTGGTGATAGCTTGACCGATGGCGGCTATTTTAGCCCCATTACCCAAGGCAAGCTGGGTATTAAAGAGTCAGGTCAATTTACGACCAACCCTGATAATGTATGGGCGACCTCATTTGCTGAGCAACTTGGTACAACCTCTGTTGCCAATACTGTCGGTAGCGCTCAAACTGGCAATAACTATGCTATTGGTGGTGCAAGAGCTGGCGTGGATATCGTTAATACTGACTTTGGCGTTAACATACCTGTTGCTTCTGTCAATACTCAAGTAAATGGTTATCTTGCTAATAAAAAAATTGATCCTAATGGCCTGTATGTGGTCTGGGGAGGCGCAAACGATTTGCTTGCTGCCGCTGCTACTGGAAATCCGGCAAGCGCTGTCAATATTATTAGTTTAGCAGTAAAGAGTCAGGTTGATACCATCAATACCTTAAAAAATAATGGCGCAAACTATATTTTAGTACCTAATATCCCTGATATAGGGCTAACACCCACTGCTATCGCCGCAGGAGCAGGTTTCCAATCGTCTGGTACTATGTTAGCAAATCTATATAATCAATCTATGTACAATGGTGCTGTCGCTACTGGCGCAAATATCATACCGCTCGATACTTTTAGTCTATTACAACAAGTTACTGCCAACCCTACAGCTTATGGCTTTACCAATGTTACTCAACCCGCTTGTACAACCGCAAGCTCCTTAGTATGTGGATCAAGTAATTTAGTCGTGCCAGGTGCTAATGAAAGCTATTTCTTTGCTGATGGCATCCATCCGTCGGGACGTGCGCACCAGCTGATTGCAGATTATGCCAGTGCCGTCGTGACCGCGCCTAGTCTCATTGGCGTATTGCCGCACATCGCGACGACAGCAGGACTGGCAACTAGCGAGCGCTTGCAATCTCACATCAATCAAATCCAAAGCAGTGAGCAAAAACCTGCCCGTAACTTATGGGCAACCGGTGAATTTGAAAATCAAGATATTGCAGGGTTTGAAGGCGATAGTAATACCCAAGTATTATTGGGCGTAGACTTTGCTCATCCTAACTCAGCACATGCGGTAACAGGATTATATGGCAACATCACCCAAAAAGATTTTGAGAATTCAGGGGTTCGCACTGGCTTAAGCAATATCGACTTAGAAGAAGTGGGCTTTGGTGTCTATCATAGCAATACCTTAGATAAGCTTGGCGGTGTGCAGATCAATGGTGCGGTTGGCTTTGGTAATCTAGACGTTGATGTCACTCGTGCGGTCACACTTGGCGGCAATAAACAAGAATTTAACTCTAATGCTGATGGTAAACGTTACTATGCCAACTTGCAGGCAGGATATCCGATGCAGCTCAGCAGCCTTGCTATCACCCCATATATCGGTGCAACGGCTAGCCGTGTGAGATTGGATGGGCTAAAAGAGCAGGAAATGTCTGGTATTGCTATGCAGTTCGATGAGCAAAAATATACCACCACTTATGGCAAACTTGGTGTCAAAGCCAATCATAACTTAGCCGATACACTGAATATATTCGGTGATGTTCATTATCAAAAGCAGTTAAGTGATAATCGTGAAGCGGCTTCTGCGCGCCTCAATACGATAGCGAATATCAGCTTTGATACGCCGATCATACAGACCGACGATGATAATTTTGGTATGACACTTGGTGTATCCAAAAGCTTCGGTCAATTAAATGCCAATGCTGGTGTCACGCACTCGCAAGGTGATGATGACAAATCAACGAATTTGTTTGTCGGTGTTAGCAGCACTTTTTAAACGGTTTGAATCAAGCTTAGCTGCTGATACTTTATATGTTTAGCCTAAAAAAACCGCCAAATACTAAAAAGTGCTTGGCGGTTTTCTATTGAGAGGGTTTTTAAGTACGTTATTTAAGCTTATCTTTTACGTTATTGGGTGCGCTCTATCGTCAAAATACTCTAAAAACGCTACCGTAATGCTGGGGTTAATTATTCGCAGCCTCTGTCTGCATAGGCACAGCAAGCAAGAAAAATTGATACCAGCAGTACATAATGTGTCGATATTACTTTTCACTGACTATAGCGACCTACTCTCATTATCAAAAAACCTCTTTAATAAATACCATTGACTTGGTATCTTGCCCTCCATTCTTATATTTCTTGATAGCCCTTACTCCTCGTTTTTAAGCACATTTTGCTGTATTACCATCTTCTTTATACTGGATTTTATGACACCTAACTTTGAGGCGAGCTCAGTTTCCCGCCGAACTCAGTATTTTCAAGTATTTTTGATGGGCGTTAGTGCCTTCATTATGAATACCACCGAATTTGTCCCCGTTGCCTTGTTAAGTGACATCGCGCAAGACTTCGCTATTACCACAGCAGAAACGGGCTGGATGTTAACGCTCTATGCGTGGATTGTCGCTGCCATGTCGTTACCGCTGATGCTATTGACCAGTCGATTTGAACGTAAACGTTTGCTCTTGGCCTTGTTTGCCGTTTTTATTGCCAGCCACATATTATCCGTGTTTGCGTGGAGCTTTGATATACTCCTCATCAGCCGCGTTGGGATTGCACTGTCGCATGCGATATTTTGGTCAATCACGGCGGCGATTGCCATACGCGTGGCACCCAAAGGCAAAAAAGCATTAGCACTCAGTGTGCTGGCGACTGGAACCTCATTAGCAATGGTACTTGGTGTGCCATTAGGGCGTGTGATTGGTCAATGGTTTGGCTGGCGCGCAACCTTTGGCGGTATTGGCGTGCTTGCTTTTGTTGTATTCGTTCTACAAGCAAAACTATTACCTACCCTGCCAAGTATGTTTGAAGGGTCTTTTAGAAAAATTCCAGAATTGCTCAAAAATCCATTGTTAGTCTGTCTGTATCTGCTGATTTTAATTGTCTTTACTGCACACTATACCGCTTACTCTTATATCGAGCCTTTTATGCGGCAGGTCGGTGCCATCAGTGAAAACGCTGCGACTTTTGTACTGCTACTGTTCGGTGTCGCAGGGATTGTAGGCAGTGTGATATTCAGTTGCTGGGGTGATCGTTTTAATACCAGATTGATGCTGATATCGACGATATTGATATTACTATCGATGCTTGCGCTATTGATTGCTGTGACCTCTATTTGGGCACTCAGCTTGATTGCCTTACTTTGGGGCGCTGCACTTATGCTACTAATTATCTCCATGCAAGCCAAGGTTATTATGGTCGATGTCAATGCACAAGATATGCTGATGTCGATGTTTTCAGGAATTATTAACTTGGGGATTGGTACAGGTGCGCTGTTCGGTGGTTATGCGGTGACGCATATCTCCATATCAAGCGTGGGATATGTCGGTGCGGCTATTTCTAGTATGGCACTGCTACTGATGATATTTATGATAAAACGCTTTCCTGAATTAAGCAGAAGGCTTGGCTAAATTAAAAAACGTTCTACCTAAAAATCCACCTTACCGCGCAATGCTTTTGTCTTGCCGCGCTGGGTTTTTTGATCCACACGCTTACGTTTGGCATTTCTGCTTGGCTTAGTAGGCTTGCGAGTTTTATTGACATAAGTGGCTTGTATGATAAAGCTTTGCAGGCGCTCAAAGGCATCGATTCTATTGCGCTCTTGGGTACGAAATTGCTGCGCTTTAATTATAAGCACACCTTCTTTGGTAATTCGGCTGTCTTTACTATCGAGCAATCGCTGCTTATTCACATCACTCAGACTAGAAGTATGAATATCAAAGCGCAAATGAATCGCAGAGGAGACTTTATTGACGTTTTGACCGCCTGCGCCTTGCGCACGTATGGCGCTAATCTCCACTTCACTGTCATTTAAGCGGATGGCATTGCTGATAAAAATCATAATGTGCTTTTGTAGATTATTAATAGTTGGGGTTTATGATAAAGCATTATGCATCTGCTTGCTACTTTGCCACTAACTGACCTAATAGCCAACCTAATAGCCGGCCTAATATAGTCAGTTCAAAGTAAAAGCGATACGATTGTAATACGTGCTATTGGCTATAATTTTTTCTTGCTTGCTGTTCGCAGGCGTGACAGAGGCTGCAAAAAATTTATAGCCAACAGCACTGTATCGTTTTTAAAATGAATCGACTATATAGTCAACGAACTTAAAAACTGTCACATAGCCAGAGGAAATAAAAGAACAAAGTATCAATACAATCTAGACGCCACTCTTTACGTTTTTGTTTCACCCAAGCCCAGACTTGCTCCCACTCGAGCACAGCTCTCGCCTTGCGCTCGGGCAAAGCAGTGCTTTGCTTTATCCTCACTCAGGGTTTAAATCTGGGCTATAAGGTGGAAGCCATAAAATGGTATGTTCTGCATCTTCGATAAGCGCTTGTATGTCTTGTCTTTTATGGAAAGTAGCATTATCCATAACAATAACACTGTTCTTAGGAAGATTAGGCAGTAGTAACTGGCTTACCCAACTATGAAAAACGTCACTGTTGACGCTACAATCATAAAGTCCAACAGCAAATAATTGATTGTTATAAATTGCCCCTATAGCGTTAGTTTGGTTCTTTAACTGCCAATTATACTCACCAAAGCATTTTTGTCCTTTGTTAGAGTAACCGTGAGGCCTGTTATCATGAGATTTAAAGCCACTTTCATCTAAGAATACAATGGGTCTATTATTTTTCTCAAACTGGTGCAATTGCTCAAGAAACACGCCTCTTAGTTCAGCGTCTGCCTTAGGATGGTTTAGTGTCTTTTTTTTGGGTAATACCAAGACGCTTTAATGCTTTAGATATACCTCTATCGCTACAGTTGAAACGTCTGGCGCGCTCATAGTGATAGTCATCAGGATGCAACTCAACATCTAGTATGAGTGCTTTATTATCTATTTTGGTTGGTTTAAACTGACGCTCTACACCATCAATGTTTTTACACCAGCTTTGTATGGTGCTGGTGCTTATTTGATACTCCAGAGCAAGTTGACGATAGGTGTGACCGTCTTCTAGTTTCCTTAATATCATTTGTCGGTAATCTTTTGAATATGCCATAATGGTTATTGTATCGGCTTTATTGTTCGTTGACTATACATGCTTGGCTCCGCTCTTAAATATAAATTCTTACTATCACTAAATAAAAAACCGCATGCTGTTTATCAGCATACGGTTTTAAGATAACTATACTTTTAGAAGATGAACCGCTAACTAAGCCAACATCCCGCCATCAACGACTATCGTTGCACCCGTCGTATAGCTTGAAGCGTCAGACACTAGATATAATACCGTGCCAGCCATCTCGTCTGGGTTAGCCACGCGTCCCAGTGGAATCGCATGTAATGCCATCTTCAAGACTTTATCATTGCTCGTCAAAGCAGAGGCGAACTTAGTGTCGGTTAGACCCGGCAATAACGCATTGACGCGAATATTTAACGGACCACATTCTTTGGCGAAAGCTTTGGTCATGCTAATGACAGCAGCTTTGGTGATTGAATAAATACCTTGCTTATCACCTGCGACCAAGCCATTGACCGAGGCAGTATTTAAAATTACGCCGCCGCCCTGCTCGCGCATCATCTTACCAGCAGCTGTCGACATAAAGAAATAACCACGAATATTAACTTCGACAGTTTTATCAAAAGCGGCTAAATCGGTATCTAAAATGTGACCATAATAAGGGTTTGCTGCAGCGTTATTCACCAAAATATCGATTTGACCAAATTCGCTCTTGATATGCTCAAAAATAGCATCAATCTGCGCCATCTCGCCTACATGACAAGTAAAAGCACTGGCTTTATGACCATCAGCTTTGATACTATCCGCCACCGCTTGGCAAGCATCAATCTTGCGACTAGAGACAATCACATGCGCGCCTCTTGACGCTAGCAAGCGTGCGATAGACTCGCCAATACCACGACTAGCACCAGTAACCAAAGCAATCTTGCCCGTTAAATCGAATAAGTCTTTCATAGTTGTTCCTTATATTTTTAATATTTATATATCATTAATACGCTTTAAACGAAATGTAGAGTCGATTCATTTTAAACAGAACACAATGCTGCTAGAATAAATTTTTTGAAGCCTCTGGAGTGACGAAGTCACACAGCAAGCGAAGAAAATTTCTACTAGCAGCAACTTGTTATAGCTCTATTTTATTTTAAACTGCCTATATTAAGCCAACATTCCGCCATCAAGGGTAAAAGCATGACCATTCATAAAGCTGCTCTCATCACTAGCCAGCCAAGCAATCGCGCCGGATACTTCATCGACTTTACCTAAACGGCGTAGTGGACTGGCTTTGATCGTTGCTTGTTGGGCGCGCTCGTCCATCTTCGCCATGGTATTTTGCACCATTGGTGTATCGATAAAGCTTGGACATATCGCATTGAAGCGAATATTGACGCGGGCATATTCATGAGCAGCAGACTTAGTCAGACCCATAACGCCATGCTTAGCAGCACTATAAGCTGACAATAAGGGCGCAGAACGAAGTCCTGCGATTGATGCAACATTAATCACATGCCCACCGCCATTCGGTGCCATACAAGTGACAGCAGCACGCATACAATGCCAAACGCCCTTTAAATTAACAGCGATATTACGGTCAAAATCCTCATCGCTTAGCTCATGCATCGGCGCCGGTTTATGATCAATACCCGCATTATTCACCACCACATCAAGACCGCCCAGCGTTTCCATGGCAAAGGCAAATAAGGCACGCACTTCATCGCCACTAGTAACATCTACCTTTTTAAATGTAACACTATTGCCAGCATCTTGGGCTTGCTTAGCAACGGCTGCCCCCATCTCTTCTGCCATATCACCAATCACGACTTTAGCGCCGCGACTGGCCAGCAGTAACGCGCTAGCCGCACCGATACCAGATGCACCGCCGGTGATTAAAATGCGTTTACCTGCTACGTTTGATGCTGGCATATCTGCCAGATTACTTGACTCAATTCCATTTGTGTTCAGTGTCATGATTTATCCCTCTACCTTAAGTACCAGTTTGCCGAAGTTTTCACCGTTAAAGAGCATCATCAACGTATCTGGGAAAGTCTCGATACCCTCAACAATATGATCTTTCACTTTAATATCACCTGATTGGATCCAGCCAGCAATATCTTTCATTGCCGTCGGATATTCTTTAATATTATCAAAGACCACAATGCCTTCCATCCGTGCACGATTGACCAATAATGACAAATAGTTTGATGGGCCTTTTACTTCTGTAGTAGCGTTATATTGGCTAATCGCCCCGCAAATCACGATACGCGCATGCAGATTAATTTGAGTCAGCACATCATTTAAAATATCGCCACCAACATTGTCAAAATAGACATCGACGCCTTTTGGACAGGTTTCTTTCAACGCTTTTTTTACATTTTCATTCTTATAGTCGATTGCCGCATCAAAGCCCAACTCATCGACTAAGAATTTACATTTCTCAGAGCCGCCAGCGATACCAACGACTCGGCAGCCTTTGATTTTGGCAATCTGACCAACCAAACCACCAACCGCACCAGCAGCGCCAGAAACAACGACAGTCTCGCCAGCTTTTGGCTCACCCGTTTTTAGCAACCCAAAGTAGCCAGTCATTCCGGGCATACCGAGCACGCCTAAGTAATAAGACAATGGTGCAAGGTTTGGATCGACTTTGTATAGTCCCGTGCCATCACTGACTGCATAAGACTGTACGCCATTGTGACCTGCAACATAATCACCGACTGCAAACGTCTCATGCTTGCTTTCAATGACTTTACCCACGGTACCAGCACGCATCACCTCACCAATCTGTACTGGCGGTATATAAGACTTGGCATCGTTCAACCAACCACGCATCGCTGGATCCATCGAGATATATTCAATTTTTATCAGTAACTCACCGTCTGAAATAGTCGGTAGTTCTGACTCGGTATAATCCCAAGTCTCAGCGCTTGGCTCGCCAACGGGTCTTGCTTTTAAACGCCACTGCTTATTCACTGTTGTCATTGTTTATTCCTTTAAATTTTTATAAAAAGCTATTTAGTTAGTTTGTTCAAAATAAGACTAAAAAATATTCTGCTAGGATAAATTTTTCTCGCTTGCTGTGCACTCTAGAGGCTTCGGAAAATTTATCCCAGCATCTCTTTAGTCATCTTATTAAGGTTCTGATGTTGAAAACTTTATAAACAATCACTTAAAACCATTCTGCTTGCATATCAGTACATACCGCATTGTCATTATTTAACAGTTCGATATCGCGCTTAATCAATGGCAATTCCCAATCGATAAAGTATTTTGCCGCTTGTAGTTTGCCGTGATAGAAGTTTTGTTTCTCAACGTCGGTTGTATCATTTAATAACTGTTCGGCCTTACTGGCTTGGCGAATCCAAATCCAGCTCACTACGATTGAAGCAAAAATATTCATCAATGCTTGTGCATTGCCGGTTAGCGTTAATGCTTTTTCCGTCTGTAGGATTTTGCTTAAATGTACCAATACTTCATGCAGATGACCCATATACGGCATCAATTTACCGGCAAGTTTGGCAGTCTCGGGCGTGTTAATTTTTTCTAAATCTTGGGTGACTTCGCGTTTTAGAATTTGAATCCCAAGACCTTTGTTTTGCCATAACTTACGGAATGACAAATCTAACGCTTGCACACCATTTGTGCCTTCATGAATGGGATTAAGACGATTGTCACGCCAGAACTGCTCGGCTTGATACTCACGCGTGTAGCCTGCACCGCCCAATACTTGAATACCCAAATCATTGGCTTTTGGCCCATATTCAGACGGCCATGCTTTAAGTACGGGCGTTAATAAATCTAACAATTCTGACAGCTCAGCTTTCAATGTTGCATCTTCACAAGTGTTAATACGGTCAATTAAGTTTGAGCCGTATAAACACAAAGATATGCCACCTTCAGCATAGGCTTTTTGCGCAAGTAGCATACGTTTTACATCACCATGCTGAATGATTGCCGTTGCTGCATCCTCAGGTTTATTATTCGGTGCGATTCTGCCCTGTGTTCTGTCTTTAGCATAATCGAGCGAATACTGATAACCGCGATAGCCAATCATTGCCGCGCCAAAACCAACGGCGATGCGCGCTTCGTTCATCATTTTGAACATATAGCGTAAGCCGAAATGCTCTTCGCCGATTAGATAACCATAACACTCGCCTACATCGCCAAAGCTCAGTGCGGTAGAAGTCGCGCCTCGATAGCCAAGCTTATGAATAAGTCCGGTTAAATGTACATCATTGCGCGCGCCTACCGATAAATCCTCATTTAAACGATATTTCGGTACGGCAAATAAAGAAATTCCTTTGACGCCACCAGGACCGCCCGGCACTTTGGCCAATACCAAATGGACAATATTATCAGACAATTCGTGATCGCCACCTGAGATATAAATCTTGCTGCCTTTGACGCGATAGCTGCCATCGTCTTGTTTGACAGCGGTGGTTTTGATATCGGCAAGCGACGAGCCAGCATGCGGCTCGGTTAATGCCATGGTGCCGGTAAATTCGCCCGTTAACATGCGCGGCATAAAGGCACTCTTGATTTCATCACTGGCGAAATGAGAGATAACATTAATCGCCGCAGTGGTCAAAAACGGATAAGCTGTGGTTGATGGATTGGCCGCCATAAAATAGCCTGCCACTGCCGTCATCACAGTTTCAGGTAATTGCATGCCGCCATCTTCAAATGAATAACGACCCGCGATAAAGCCTGACTCACGAAATGCATCAAAGGCGACTTTTACATCGTCTATCATGGTCACCTTTTTGCCATCAAACTGTGGCTCGTTTTTATCCGCAATATGATTGTGGGGTAAGAATAACTGGGTCGCAATTTTATTGGCGGTATCTAATACCGCATCAAAGGTTTCGCGGCTGTGTTCTGCAAACTTAGGATGTTCGGTTAGTTTTTCTGTACCCAATACATCATATAATTGGAAGGGCAATTCAAAGTCATTGATGAGCGTATCTGCTGCCATAGTGTTCTCGTGAGCTTATTAAATTTGTTTATCAATTGATATTAATCTAATTTAACCTATTACCGTATTGTCATTTATGACATAATCATGGTTAAATAAGACATTAATTTAGAAAAATTCAGCTAAAAAACCGTTATGTTAGACCATAGCTATTACAAAATAGATAAAGGGAACCAGACACTCATGCCCTACTTCAAACCTTTTAAAGTGATTATTCTTGGTTTTGATGGCGTACTCGGTAGCGTGCTTGCTGGCGCATTGGATCTATTTTCATTTACCGGTGTCAGTTGGCAGCGATTTTTGGGTGAAGCCGTAGAGCCGAGATTTGATGTGCAGATAGCAAGCTTAGGCGGCGTCGATATTAGATGTAGCAACCGCTTAATCATGCAAGCGCATTGCGATATTCGAGATGTGATGGAGTGCGACTTATTATTAATCCCAACCATTGGCGATTCAATCGATAAGGTATTGAGCCAAAATAGTGAGTTAATCCCACATTTACAGCGGCTAGCGAACACCAAAGCCGATATCGCTAGTAACTGTAGCGGCGCTTTCTTTTTGGCAGAGGCAGGGCTGCTTGATGGTTTAACAGCAACAACTCATTGGGGCTATGCGGGTAAGTTTAAGGCAGACTATCCACTGGTTGATTTGCAAGAAAATCAATTTGTCACTCAATCAAAGAATCAGTCAACAACCCAGTCCAAAAGTGATTTAACAACCCAGTCGGGCAATATTTTTTGTGCAGCAGGAGGAAGTGCCTTTTATGATTTGGGATTGTTATTGATAGAGCGCTATTGCGGGCGTGAGATTTCTACCCAAGTGGCAAAAACCCAAATCATCGATAGTAAAAGAGGCAATCAAAACAGTTATACCAATGTGACTCTACACAAGCCACATGCAGACCAACTGGTCAAGCAAGTACAAGAGTTCATTGAGGAAAATTTCAAGCAGCCCATCCAAGTCAGTAGCTTGGCTGCCATGGTCAATATCACGCCGCGCACGTTAAATAGACGCTTTCAATCCGCTGTTGCCATGCGTCCGATTGAGTATATTCAAGCGGTGCGCATTGAACAGGCGAAACGCTTACTGGAATTGGGCGATGTAACGATAAAATCGCTGGCGGAGCAAGTTGGCTACGATGATATATCCTCATTTACCCGCCTTTTTAAACGCGCCACTGAGCTGACCCCGAAAGAATATCAAGATAAATTTTCTAGGTTGGCAATTTAGATTTTCTTTATTAAAAGTTTATTTTGTAAAATATATGAGCTGTATAAAAGCGATATGATTGTAATAAAGTAAATAGTAACGTGCTATTGCTATAAAATTTTCTTGCTTGCTGTTCGCAGGCGTGACAGAGGCTACAAAAAATTTAAAGCCAATAGCGCTGCATCGGCTTTAAAGTGAATCCACTATAAAACAACTACGTTCAAAATAGCACTCTGCATTTTTTATTATTGGAGCGACTATATTTAAACGTTTTGCCACAACCCTTCCACATGAATCGCATCAGCTTTAATCGTTGGATAATCCGTAAATGCCAGTTGATAGCCACCCACTGTATTGAGGCTAATTTGACACGTCGCGCCCAGTGGAAAGCTGTGTTTTTTCCCAATATGACCAAAGCTCATGCCACTATAAACTGGTAATCCTGTCAGCTTATGCAATTGACGAATCACCGTAGCCACATCATAACGCTTATCATAGCTGTCTTCAGCCGTACCCGATAAGGCACCAAACACAATCGCTTGCTGAGCTTTAAACACGCCTGCTAAATACAAATCATACAGCATGCGCTCAATACGATAGGCTTGCTCGCCCGCATCTTCTAAGAACACAATACCGCCGTCAATACGTGGCAGATAGTCACTACCTGCCAGCGCTGATACCACACTTAAATTACCACCCCAAACAGTCCCAGTTATTGTTTTCGGCTCGGTAGTTGCCAAAATACTGGGTAAATTTGCACTGGTTAAAGACGCATCTTTTATACTGATAGCCAAATTAGGGTTGGTTAATGCTTCCACAAATTGCCGACAGCTGACCTGATCAGGTTTGGTTTTGCCAAACTCGCTATAAAGCATTGGAGCCGCCAGCGAGCTCATATCGCCCTTTGCCAGTAGCGCACACTGGATAGCGGTTACATCGCTAAAGCCTGCGAGTATGCTGCCGCGCTCCTTCATGATACGACCCAGCGTTGACCAATCAATCATCGGCAATAAGCGCATGGCGCCATAGCCACCACGTACACCAAGTAGCAGCTTTGGTGCTTTGATCGCACCCGTGGCGATATTTTGCAAATCGCTGGCTCGCTGCGAATCAGTACCAGCAAAACGCAAATACTGCCGCTTGGTAATCGCAGGATTATCCACTTTAAACCCCGCACAAGCCATGCGATCCAATGCCAATTCATTACGCTCGTCACTACCACCGACATTGGAGCTGGCAAAAAGCCGCGTCTCAATATTTGGCGTGATACAGCTCGTTTGCGTCTGTACTGCCTGAGAAGATATTGGTTGCGGTACCAAACTCTCATCAAAAAATCCAGTTGGCAGATCGTCTTTGGTCAGCTGTATATTAGTATCTTGCTCAATGGCATTAGATGCCAGCGCCTGAGTGATACTTTGGGTTACTAATAACCCTACCCCTGCCCTTATACCGACTTGACGTAAAAACTGGCGACGATTAAGCGCAGAGAATATCTTGGTCATTATTTTACCTTTTGTACTATTTAGTTGAGGCTTAATTGAAAGAGATATTTATTTACAAAGAATACTTATTTAGAGTTTTTTGAACAGACGTTGTATTATTTAGCACGCCCTAAATATTTATTTTTATAACCCCTTAATATCGTATTATAACGTAGGTTAAGACGGTAACATGGTCTAGGATTGTTTAGGTCATGTCGATTTATCCTTATGACAGTCAACAAAACGATGTCACAGTCAACAAAACGATACAGATTCATTCACAGTCTTATTTGGATGAAGTCGCTACTCTTGTTATAGTAAAGGACGATTAATAGTAATAAACCCTACATATTTACTGATATAAAAGGACGATAAGCATGGCTGACAAAGAGAAAGACAATAAAAGCCTGATGGATAGTATTAAACTCATCTTGGGTAAAGAAGACAAACTAAACGACCAACTCGAAAACGGTCGCGGCCTTGAGCGTTATACCAAGGATTTACTACTGCTCATGAGTTTGGTAAAAGATTACTATCAAGGCAACTATCGTAATATCCCTTATAAAACCATTTCCGCGGCAGTGGTTGGTCTGCTATATGTCATAAACCCTATTGATCTTATTCCAGACTTTATCCCCTTTATCGGTCAAGTCGATGATGCGTTGGTACTAAAATTTTGTCTTAAGCTCATGGAAAAGGATTTGTTGAAATACAAAACTTGGAAAGATGAGCAGACAGCTTCTAACCATAAAAGCTTAAAGCCTAGCAATAAAAAGCTCGAAGATAAAAATAAGGGTACGGAAAAAGAGGAAGAATCTAAAGCGGAAGACGATAAGGTAGATACTAAAAAGTCGTCATAGCTGCCTAGCAGGCTCTGTTAAGCGACATAGCCAACATAACTTTCTATAGTATTTGTTATAAAGACACGGTCAATGAGATATCCATCGACCGTGTCTTTATATTAGAGTAACGATATTTTTATTAATTTTACTTGTGCAAAAAGCCATTAATCTGGTACATCATAACGGGCTTTTTCTGGATTAAGACCGAACGAATAGACAAAGGTTGCAACCAGACTGTTTATGATAATAAACGGCACATCAATACTGGCGTGCCCAAGCACGTAGCGACCGATTAGCCATGAGACAATCAGCATAATAATAAAGAACCCACCTAGATACGCTAAGATGGCAGGATGCTTAAGATTATAAGGCTGCTCAGGTTGGGGCTGCTTATCGAGCACATAGGTTCTGATTGCCCAACCAGCTGCATAAGAAAACCCACCCAACACCACATAACTAAAAAAATTCATATTGCCTAACTCTAATGATACAAAGGTTTATAACAAAATTGTATTTATAAAAAAGTACTTTTTATCATAAATAACAGGTATTTAACATTGACTGATAATACCTAGCTAAATAGTCTCTTTAACATTATCAATGATGATATTGGCATGAGGATTGGCCAAAATATCGGTATTCACCTCATCACATTCGACACGGTAAATAGTATTTGCACCGCGATAAATGTAGGATAAATACTCACTATCCAGTAGCGGATCGATATTGGCGTAGACAGGCTTGACATGAGCCAGCACCAGCACTCTATCAGGGCGACCAATGACTGCATCGACATTGTCAGGATCTATAGAGAAAAACTGTGGTATGTCGCTATTCTCAATCACCTCTAACGGCTCAGCATCATCCCAAACACGCCCGCTACTTGCCGGCTCTTTCATCTGCATGACCCACGCGCCGCCCTGTTGACTGACTTTTATTTGCGCAGGCTCATCATGACTGACGGTGTAGCAGCCTTCAAAGACAGACAGGTCTGCTACCGTCTCAACCTTTTTGGTATCAGCTTGAGTATTGCTATCATTACAAGCACTCAAAAACAGCATGCTGCTCGCCGCCAGCGCAATCATCAAGTGGCTAAAATTTTTAGAAGAGGGTTTTGAGCGTAAGGACATCATAGTGTGATCCTGCATTCGAGCATTAAAAGCATGGGTTAAGCAAATTTAGTCAATATCTTGATAGACATATCCTCACAACCGCCCTATTTTAACAGAAAACGACAAGCTTGCTATCTAGGATATCTGTTTTTGGGTTTTTGTACAGGCCGATTGCCCCTATTAATGCTAGATTTGTTATACTCAATCTCAGCATAGGCAGGTCGAGTTATTTCCCAAAACTTGAGTGAAATCGATTTGCCATACCCTGTATTTATTATTCATTAGGTCAGCAATCTTTATGTCAGACAATCGCAGCGCAGTCCAGCCATTTAATGCGAACAACGCCATAAACCCATTGGCAGCCAAAGCAGATACCACGGTTGCTTACACAGACGGCGCTTGTAAAGGCAATCCTGGTGCTGGCGGCTGGGGCGCGCATCTGATATTTAGTGATGGACGCACGCAGGATGTGTATGGCGGCGATAAAGAAACAACCAATAATCGTATGGAGCTGATGGGTGCGATACAAGCATTGACGCACAGCTCGCATGAGCAAAAACTCGAGATTTGGACAGATTCAAGCTATGTCAAAAAAGGCATCACTGAATGGATTGAAGGATGGAAAAAACGCGCTTGGAAAACGGCGAATAAAAAACCCGTCGCCAATCAAGACCTTTGGCAGCGACTCGATGAGCTCTGTCAGCAACGCGATGTTGACTGGCATTGGGTTAAAGGTCATGCTGGACATGCGGGTAATGAAAAAGCAGATGAGCTGGCGAACTTAGGTGTAACCTCACGTAGTGAAGCGCTAATAATAGACGCTCAAGATAATACTAAAAAAAAAGAGCAATTAACGGCTGATAAAAAGCCCTCGAGTAGTGATGACTGGCTGAATTTTGATCCATTAGGTTTTGATATGATGGATGATGAGCCTGAGGAAGAAGCTGACCAAGAGCTTGATAAAACCCAATTAGATGAAAAAGTATTAGAAAACCGTATGTCATATGACCATCATATTGATAAAAGCGATATTGATGCTTTAGTAAATAACAACGATATAATAGACACAAGTTATGCTCAGGTTACTGCTCGCAACCCAACATCTAATACAGATATACCGGAAGTCCAGACCTTTATGACTGATACCACGATGAATCCCAATATGTCCGACATAGACACCAATCTAGCAGTCAGTAAAGCAGCTGACAGAGCAACAGAAACGCCAAAGTTCGATGGTGATACCAGCCGTGCCAATCCATATTTTGTACCGCTGCTACCCAAGCCCATTCATCGTCATGAGTCTGATCGTCAGCTCATTATGGACACTGAGACCACAGGTCTTGATCCGCTAAAAGGCGATCGCATTATCGAAGTCGGTATTGTAGAGATGATCGGACGTAAATTCACTGGTGAAAAGCTCCACGTCTATATCAACCCACAGCGCGGTATGGATGAGGAAGTCATTCGTATTCACGGTATCTCTGAAGCGTTTTTAACGGACAAGCCAACCTTTGATCAAGTCGCGCAGTCTCTCTATGATTTTATGGATGGTGCAGAAGTCATCGCTCATAATGCCTCGTTTGATATGAACTTCTTAAATATGGAGTTTGCCAAGGTTGGGATGCATGATTTTGCTGAGCGGGTAAAAGTGACCGACTCGCTGGTCATGGCAAAGCAGCAGTATCCGGGACAAAAAAACACCTTAGACGCTCTCGTACGTCGCCTAGCTGTTGGTAAGCAAGACCGTACCTTTCACGGGGCATTACTAGATTCAGAGATTTTAGCAGAAGTGTATCTGGCGATGACCGGCGGACAAGTGACACTGGGGATTGAGGATGACACACAAGCTGATGGTGGACACACAGCCCATGCTAGCTTTGCCAGTTTAGCGGCTTTATTACTTGAGTCGAGTACTGATGAGCGCGCCAACCAAAGCTGGTATACGTCGCTTGCAGACGACTATCCTGAGCTAAAAGCCAAAATGTAACAGTCATCAAAATCGCTTCTTATATTGGTTATTAGAGAATATAGTCTTGATTATTATAATGATAAAAAGTAAAACCTTATCTAGGGCATGTCATCAATTAGCACACTTAATCATTTAGTGGTCTTAAAATGGCTAAATTTTACCAAACATCGTCAAATGACTGGTTAATATCTCGATATTATCTGCGTTATTTTCCTTGTTTGACTGCAATTTATCTCATTTTAAGCCTCACAATCTAAATGATGACACGCCCTAGCGCTATTTTTTAATTTACCGTCTAACTATTTGCCATTTTCGTCAGTATCTTATGGAAAAAATAATTATGAATCACTCTACGCAAATCAAATTGACCGCGCCAACGCTTAGTGTTACTGACTTCAATTTGCCATCGCTGCACTTATTGCACGATGAGGTCAATGTCATACTCAAAGATACTGAGATTCATTTGAGCGAATTTAATGACGACAATAGCCAAGCGCCATTATTATTAGACTCTATTATTGTATTAAAACAGCTTTCTTGCATTTTTGAGCTGATATCTTTGGTGGGTGCAGAGGCACTCAATAATGCGATTGTACACGGTTTACAGGAGCTTTATGACAGTGGCGACAATAGTGATATTGACTTAATCATGGATCTGTCCGAAGCGATCATGACGCTTGATCGTTATGTTGAGTTTGTGCTGTTGACTGAATCGGTAGAGCCTACTTTATTACTGCCTATTATTAATAAGCTCAATGCTCATAGCCAAATAGCGCCTATTGCTGCTGATTATTTTTCTGCTTTTGGTAACAGTAGTGTCATTATCGCCAATCCTGAAAATAATTTTCAGCCGCTAAAGGAGCTTGACCTTGATCAAGAGTTATTGACCTATGCTTATCGTAGTGGGCTTGGCGTCGCTTTGATCAATCAGGACGGCAATATTAATCAAGATGCGCAGCAAAAATTGGATGCCATGGCAGCCGCCTGTGCTTTGATAGCGGCAAATACCAGCAGTCTATTTTGGCAAGCCGCATCGGCAGCAGTCACTGATATCGCCGCCATCCTGCCGCTTAATGTCAGTCAAAAACACACGCTTATTTATGTCGAACAGCAGTTCCAAAGCTATCTGCCTGTCATGGATACGCGTTTTGCTAATTTGGTCAGCTTTGCCGGACAACGTGATACTGAGGCGGCGAAAACACTGCGTGAGCAATATGCCGCCAACCGGTTAGAAGACCCACAACGTCAGCAGATGGAGCACTTCTTGTTTGGTCCAAACCGTGAGCTGACGGATACTTTGAATAGCATTATCCAGAACCAAATCAACACGATCAAAGAAAATGTCGACAGCTATGCCCGTGGAGACTCAATCAATCCAGTCGACATGCAAACCTCGCAAATTGTTGAAGAATTGACCACTTTAAGCTCTTCCTTACGTCTGCTCGGTCTATCTAATGCCGCCAATAGCCTGATTAATGCGGCAGAAGCGGTCAGCACATGGCGCTCGCCTACTTCAGAAGATTTTGATCATTTATTACTCGCACTCATGCATGCAGAAAACGCCACTATCGCCATGGCTGAGATGCATACTCCGGGTGCAATTTATCTGCCGTTGAACAATCCGCATATCTCATTACATCAGCTCAATACCGCTTATGATACCTTGATAGAAGAGAGTCGTACGGCGATTGCCAGCGCTGAACAAGCGATCAATGACTACATAGCCGAGCCTGAGCGCGATATTCTTAATATTCAAAACATCCCTGAAATGCTGCGTCAAGTGAGCGGTGCGGTGCGCTTCTTACAATTGCCAACGCCTGCCAGTATGCTCAGTCAACTGGCAAATTATTTGCAGCAGCGTATCAACAGTGGTAGCCGTATAGATGATGGCACCTTGGCTTATATCGCCGATGTGATGATGGCAGTAGACCATCATCTAGATGGTTTTGAAAATAATCGCCCTGTCAGCAAACAAGCATTGGATGTTGGGCAACATAGCTTAAGCCAATTGCTTGCCGCGTAATCCTTTATTTAAATATCTATACAGAGACAAGCCCATATCGGCACTGATATGCGCTTGTCTCTGAACGTTTGGAAACCTACATGATGACCTGCGCCTTTGTCCTTTCTGATGAAACCATCCTATGTCGTCAAACGCCTAATGGCTGGTGGCCTTTACAGGTTGAGCTAGCACACTCTGATGTCAGTAGCGAGCAAGCTTATCAATTGGGACAAGTCACATTATTTGAAAGTTTAGCGCTGCCGAGTGATGTCAATGATGCAAATAACGCCAATGCCGTCACTGTACAAGCAAGCATCGCCATCACTGACGATTATGCAATAGCACGTCATATTACTTTGCCTAGCATTTTAGACAGTTGTGATTTAGAAAATAGCGGCATAAATAATGGTAATGTCGAGTACAGTATTAACGCTTTTATAGCTTATCGGCAGCTTATCACGCAGCTACCCATAGCATTAGCGGCTCAGCTTAGCCAAGCCATACAACTACTTCGTTGGCAAGCGGATACACGGTTTTGTAGTCGCTGCGCAGCACCTACTGTAGCTGCCAAATGCGGTGAGCGGGCTATGATTTGCGACGTTTGCCAATTGCGTCAGTATCCACGTGTACAGCCTTGCGTCATTACCGCCATTACTCGACCAAACCCACAATCTGGTGAAATGCAAATTTTATTGGCACATCATCACCGGCACGGGCAACAAAAAACAGCACCTCATTTATTACAGTCGTCCCAACCGTTACTATACGGTTTGATTGCAGGCTTTGTAGAAGTGGGCGAAAGCTTAGAGCATGCGGTGGTACGTGAGGTGGCAGAAGAGGTAGGGCTTAGCTTGTCTGATATCCACTATGTCAGCAGTCAACCATGGCCGTTTCCGTCTAATTTGATGCTTGGTTTTCGAGCATCGTATGCGGGTGGTGACATTGTCCTACAAGAAGATGAGCTATCACATGCCGACTTTTTTGATCTCTCAAAGCTACCAAGAATACCTTTTAAGGGTAGCATTGCTTACGAGCTGATTGCGCAAATTGCCAATGAGCAAGGTATCTCGCTTTAATCTATAATATCAACGCATCATTTAGCATTTATCAACATTGCCATTATTCTAATATTAGTACTCAGAGCACTTAAAGCTTTTAGCACTGATATTAAGGTTTTAAAGCACATGCAAAGCACCACTAGTAAAAATAGCAGTCACATCCGTCTAACCAATTTGCCAATCTTATTCGATTCGCTGAATATAGAAACTTTGCCTGCTGATGTTCAGGCAAATATTATGCGTATTGATGCTTGTCTACCACAAACGCAGTGCGGTCTTTGTAATCATGCAGATGGTTGCCTACCCTATGCAGTCGCTATCGTGCTAGAGGGTGAACCACATAACAAATGTGTACCGGGTGGTCAACCAGTGACTGATGCTATTGCGCAGATTATCAATGCTGATACGCCCATACTAAACGCTGAATCTTCAAAATGGCCGCTAGATATCACTTCTCAGCGTCCAGTTGAAGTACGCGCCGTCATCCGTGAAGATGATTGTATCGGCTGTACCAAGTGCATTCCCGCTTGTCCAGTCGATGCCATCGTTGGTACTGGCAAGCATATGCATACTATTTTTACAGATTTGTGCACCGGTTGTGAGCTGTGTATCGCGCCCTGCCCTGTCGATTGCATCGATTTGGTCACAGTTGAGCGCACGCTGTCGATACCTGAGCGCACGCTTGAGCAGGATGATTTAAGGCAGCGCTATCATACTCATTTGAATCGTGTCAGCGAACAACTTGCAGATAGCAGCAATAGCAGACCCGTGGTCAGCATGGTAGAAGCAAAGCTGAATAATGCGGCCAGTCAATCGTTGAACATCAGCGAAGCACAAGCAAAAAACACCATTGCTGCTGCTAAGCTTCGCAGCAAAATTAAAAAACTGGAAAAGCAGCTTAGTATGCGTCCAAATGAGAACAAAAAAGCAGAGCTTGACGCATTGCAATCAGAGCTTTCACAAATTTAATAGTAGATAAAATAATAGCGAATAACGATAGCAAAAACACTATGAGTAAAACCGTCAAACACAAAACTGCTGATACCCCACCATCGAGGCGCATGCCCAATCGTGACGTACGTCCGTTTTTTGAAAAGTTGGCAGCGACGATTGACGAGCCAGTTACTGAGCTAAACTATGGCAGCAATTTTGAGCTGCTCATCGCAGTGATTTTATCGGCACAGGCAACCGATGTGAGCGTCAATATTGCCACTCGCAAGTTATATCCGTTGGCGAACACGCCTGAGTCCATTTTGGCATTGGGTGAAGAAGGACTTAAAGCGTATATTAAAAATATTGGCTTATTTAATGCAAAAGCCAAAAACGTGATTAAAACCTGCCATGATTTGATTGAAAAATTTGATAGTACCGTCCCTGACAATCGCAAAGACTTGGAATCGCTGGCTGGTGTTGGGCGCAAGACCGCAAACGTGGTCTTAAATACCGCCTTTGGACAGCCAACCATGGCAGTCGATACTCATATTTTTCGCGTTGGTAATCGGACAGGGCTTGCGACTGGCAAGAACGTATTAATCGTTGAGCAAAAACTGGTCGAGCGTATTCCAGATGACTTTATCGTTGATGCGCATCACTATCTGATTTTGCATGGGCGCTATACTTGTCAAGCACGCACGCCAAAATGCGGCGCCTGTCCTGTCTATGACGAATGTATGTTTAAGGATAAAGCGGCGTTTTTAGAAGTATAAATAAACTTTATAATGAAGGCTTTAATGAATCTATTGTTTGTTTGCAGCAAAAATCAATGGCGTAGTCCAACTGCTGAAAGAATCTACCAAGACCCTCCTAATTTAAATGTTTGGTCAGATTGATTCAGACTTATCAGCTCGTAAACTGATAAATTCGATAGATATTCATTGGTCAGACATCATATTTGTGATGGAAGATAAGCATAAAAGTTATATCACTGACCATTTTCGCGACCAAATTAATAATAAAAGGCTGATTGTTCTAGACATTCCTGACGAATACCAATATATGGATGACGAATTAATTAAATGGTTAACAGAATCAGTAAACGCTTATTTGCTTCAATATATGAGATAAAACCATAATACGCCTCATTCTTTTTGGCCAGTTGCTACCCAGTATCTCTTCATTAATATCAACAGCTAGAGTTTTACCTCAATTCACGTTAAAATGTCATAATTTTTTGATTCAATTTTGCCCCTTATTTTCCGTTAACATTTAATAATGACTGAGTTTATAGATTACAGTCCTTGCAACTAAGCGATCCTATTATGCGCGAATATAACTTATTTACCTCAGAATCTGTGAGCGAAGGTCATCCTGATAAAATGGCTGACCAAATCTCAGATGCCATCCTTGATGCTATTTTGCGTGAAGACATTCATGCGCGTGTGGCGTGTGAGACACTAGTCAAAACTGGCGCCGTCGTATTGGCTGGTGAAATCACAACGACCGCCAATATCGATTTTGAACGTATCGTTCGTGATACGGTCAACGGTATCGGCTATCATCATTCAGACTTAGGGTTTGATGGCGAGACTTGCGCTGTGATTAATATGCTTGGCAAGCAATCTCCTGAGATTGCTCAAGGTGTCGATCGCAGCGACCCTGAAGAGCAAGGTGCAGGCGACCAAGGCTTAATGTTTGGTTATGCCAGTAATGAGACTGAAGTATTAATGCCCGCGCCCATCGAATATGCTCACCGTCTCATGCAGCGCCAGTCAGAGCTGCGCCGTGCTGGCGAGCTACCATGGTTACGTCCAGATGCGAAAGCACAAGTGACTCTAAAATATGATGGCAATCGTCCTATTGCCATTGATGCGGTGGTGCTATCAACTCAGCACGATCCAAGCATCTCACAAGCAGACCTGCAAGAAGCAATAATGGAATCTATTATTAAGCAAGTATTACCAGCGGATCTATTGCATGCTGGTACGCGCTATCATATCAATCCAACGGGTAAGTTCGTCATTGGTGGTCCAGTCGGTGATGCCGGTCTTACTGGTCGTAAGATTATCGTTGATACTTATGGCGGCATGGCGCGTCATGGCGGCGGTGCATTTAGTGGTAAAGACCCCTCAAAAGTAGATCGTAGTGCTGCTTACGCAGTACGTTATGTCGCCAAAAATCTGGTTGCCGCCGGTATTGCAGATCGCTGTGAAGTACAAGTGAGCTATGCCATTGGCGTTGCTGAACCGACTTCTATTTCGATTAACACTTTTGGTACTAACAAAATCAGTAACGATGAAATCATTCGCCTGATTCGTACGCATTTTGACCTACGCCCGTATGGTATCACTCGTATGCTGAATTTGTTGCAGCCGATGTATCAGCAAACGGCCAGTTTTGGACACTTTGGTCGCCAAGGTTCTGAGACCGCCTTTACGTGGGAAAAAACAGACAAAGCTGACATTTTGAAAGCGGATGCTGGTTTATAGAATTTTTACTGAAACCCTTTTTGTGCCTATTATCTTATCCAGTTATTAGACTGCTGTGATACATTTAAATTTACCAACCATTATTAGGAGTCGCTTATGTCTCAAGAGAACGCTCAAAACAGTGAAATTGATGCAAGTCTTGAAATCACCCCTGAAATGCAATCATTTTATCAACGTGCCGATGCTATTATTGGCGTAGCAAACAGTCAACTGGGTCCTGAGGCTCATTCAGGTCAAGTAGGTGCGTCTTTATTGTACGCCGCCGCACGTTATAGCGCTTCAGTTGCTTCTATTGGCTTTGTGAAAGGCGATGATTTTGCTAAAGAAAAAGACGATATCGTCGAGTTCTATGTCAAGCAATATCGCCAAATGCTAAGCGATAATTTGACTGATTATGCACAAAATTTTGATAAATATGTAGACCTGAATCAGGAAGGTAAAAACGCTGAATAGCAGCTATTTTTGACCTATAAAAAACACTGTAAAACCCAAGTTTTAATATAAGACTTGGGTTTTTTATTGACGTTGATTCACTGAGTAGATGGTAGATGACTTTTTATAAATAGGCTACTATTGGCTTTAGGTCACTCGATGATCGATAGAGTTGAAAAGATTGAAACCAATGATCGATAATAGAAATTTATCGGATTACAACTATAAGGAGATATTATTATGTACAACATTTTAATAAAATCATGGCTTTTTTTACTCAAACAACCATTGCTCAAATCACTCCTATTGGGACTACCATTAACCATGGCTTTGGCGAGCTGTAGTAATATGGTCAACGTTCCGGCTCCCAACACTACGCCTATTCAAACAGAGCATGCCACCGCTACTAAAAATCAAAAAACGGATGCTGATATTTTTACTCAGTGTGCGCCTAGTAGCTCAGACAAAACGATGTGTACCATGCAATATGATCCTGTCTGCGTCAAAGTCAAAACACCAACAGGATTTAGCACCCAAACGGCAGGCAATGCCTGTTCCGCCTGTAATGTCACCGGAGCAGTCAGCTATACAAAAGGCGAATGTTCATAGATATAATACGATTAAATATTTCTTAGATTAACACACCAAATGCAACTAAAAAGTCCCAGCTTAATCATAAGCTGGGACTTTTTAATTTTATGCTATAGTCAAAATACTCTAAAAACGCTACGGTACTGCTGGTACAAATTTTTTGCAGCCTCTGTCTGCATGGGCACAGCAAGCAAGAAAAATTGATACTAGCAGTACATCATGTGTCGATATTACTTTTCACTGACTATAATAGTATGTGATTTTTTATAGTGAATTGATTATGCTTCACTTTTATACAATCTAATCATCAGGTTTTGCAAGATCAGGTGGACCCGTTAACAAATCCTCATCGCGGAATTCATTAGCTGAATTGTGTTCAGCCGACTCTTCCGTGATAAACCACTGCTGCTGGCGATACAAGATTAAGCGATCTCGACTTAACCCTCGCAATAATGAATACATCATAATTAATATAACAATGGCAAAGGGAAATCCTGACACGATAGACGCTGCCTGTAGCGCACCCAAACCACCTGCCGCTAACAATACCGCAGCAATCACACCTTCGGTTCCTGCCCAAAATAAACGCTGAATCTTCGGCGGATTGGTATCACCACCTGAAGTCAGCATGTCAATGACGAAGCTGGCTGAATCTGACGAGGTGACAAACCAAAGGACAATCATCACGACAATCAACAGGTTAAGCGCGGAAGTCAATGGATAAGATTCCATCAGCTTAAAGATGGCACTACCTGTATCCGCTTGCACCGCTTCAATAAGACCAGGGCTTACAATATTAGGATCAATCGCTGCCATCAATTCCATATGCACTGCCGAGCCGCCAAACGCGGTGAACCATAAGAATAAAATGGTAATAGGAATTAATAACACGCCTAATATAAACTCACGAATGGTACGACCACGGCTAATACGGGCGACAAACACACCAACGAATGGCGACCAGCTGATCCACCATGCCCAATAAAACACCGTCCAAGATGACTGCCAATTTTCTTGACCTTCATAAGACTCTGTCCATAGACCTAAAGGTATCACTTGATGTAGATAATTACCGATATTTTCAAAGAAACTGTTAAAGATAAACTGCGTAGGACCTAAAATAATAACAAAGCTTAATAAGATAACCGTAAAAAAAATATTAATATCGCTTAAGCGCTTAATACCTTTATCAAGCCCCATAAATAGCGACAGTCCGGCCAGTACAGTAATGAAAGCAATCAGTATAATCTGTACTGTAGTATTATTTGGAATACCAAACAGCGTCTCAAGACCTGAATTGATCTGTAACACGCCAAGACCCAAGGTCGTCACTACGCCAAACATCGTACCGAATACCGCCAACGTATCGACCGTATGCCCCATAGGACCATATATTTTTTTGCCAATTAAAGGATATAGCGTAGAACGAATCGCTAATGGCAAGCCTACACGATAGTGAAAATAAGCCAATGCTAAAGCCACAATACCGTAGATTGCCCAAACGTGTAGACCATAATGCAAGAATGAGATATTCATCGCTTGCTTGGCAGCGGCAATGGTTTCAGGTTCACCAAGCGGCGGTGCCATGAAGTGATACAAAGGCTCTGCTGTGCCCCAATAAACCAGACCAATACCGATACCCGCCGAAAACAACATCCCTATCCAAGAAACAAGGCTATATTGCGGACGTTCTGTTTGTTTGCCCAAGCGAATATCGCCGTAACGACTCATGGCTAGATAGATACAAAAAACGAGCGCCATATTGACCAAAACGATGAACAGCCAACCGAACTTATCGGTAATAAAATCTTGTAAAAAACTAAAAACCGCACCTGCCGCTTCCGTAAAAAAAGCGCCAAAAATAATAAATCCGACAATCAACAACGCCGAGGTTATAAATACAGGTTTACTGACCCGTGGAAACGGACCCAATCGACCTACTTTTACTTCGTCCATGTGCTAAGCTCACAATATAAGGAACGCCACCTTAACAAAATAACCTTTGATTATCAAATAATTACAAAATAAAGCCCTATAGAAACACCCTGTTTGCCTTAATGACATCTATTGTTAAAACAATCTAAAAATTTGATATATAGTCAACGAACTTAAAAACTGTCACATAGCCAGAGGAAATAAAAGAACAAAGTATCAATACAATCTAGACGCCATGTAGTGGCATAATTAAATTGGACCATGTTTAAGAGGTTATACTAACCCAAAAGAAGGAACATAGTATGACCAGCAAACGCAGAGAATATACTCGAGAATTTAAGTTAGAAGCCATCAGTTTAGTTATTGATCACAAGCGCAAAATAGCAGAAGTAGCAGAGTCTTTAGGGATTGGGGCATCAACCCTAGACAACTGGGTTCGCAAGTATCGTAAAGAGCAGCAAGGCATTGCACCAGCTACTGGTTTAGCACTTACCGATGAGCAAAGAGAGCTCCAAGAGCTACGCAAGCAGGTCAAGCGACTGACTATGGAGCGCGACATCTTAAAAAAGGCTTCCGCTCTGCTAGCCTTGGACAGCCTGAACGGCTATCGCTGATTAAGACTCTAGCAGAGCAAGACAAACGACTGAGCAAGCGTAAGCTATGTAACCTGTTTGGTGTGGTCAGAAGCAGCTATTACTATGGCATACAAGCTAAGCCCATTGATATAGAGCGCGTCAAACTCAAAGCATTGATACGTCAGATATTCAATGACTCCAAGCAATCAGCTGGGGCTCGAACCATTGCCGCTATCTTATGGAATGAGCATAACATCAGGCTAACGCGTTACTTAACAGGTAGTCTTATGAAGAGTATGGGACTCAAGAGCCGTCAGACAAAGACGCATAAGTACAAGCACGCTGACGAGGCGCATAAAACCCATGACAATATCTTAGATCGCAACTTTACTCCAGATGCGCCTAATCAAGTCTGGACAGGGGATGTGACCTATGTCCGTATTAAAGGCGGCTGGTGTTACCTAGCGGTGGTGTTAGATTTGTTTGCACGGCGCGTGGTGGGCTTTAGTGTCTCAGACTCACCTAATAGTACTTTGACCGCTAAAGCACTACAGATGGCGTATCAGACGAGACTCAAACCCAGTGGCGTCTTGTTTCACTCAGATCAAGGCACGCATTACACCAGTAAAGCGTTCGCTGAGTCAGTCACAGATTGCACAGGTATGGTTCAAAGTATGAGCCGAAAGGGTAATTGTTGGGACAATGCTCCCACTGAACGCTTCTTTAGAAGCTTTAAGACGGAGTGGATGCCAAAGGGCGGTTACGAGGATATTGCTGAAGCTAAAAGCGCCATTAGTAGTTATATCTGGGGCTATTATCAAACCGTGAGACCGCATACTTTCAACAATTATTTAACACCGATAGAAACAGAGAAACGTTACTTTAATAAAAACCTCTTATCAGGTGTCTAAAATTAGTTGACCACTACACCACTCTTTACGTTTGCGTTTAACCCAAGCCCAGACTTGCTCAATAGGGTTTAAATCTGGGCTATAAGGTGGAAGCCATAAAATGGTATGTTCTGCATCTTCGATAAGCGCTTGTATGTCTTGTCTTTTATGGAAAGTAGCATTATCCATAACAATAACACTGTTCTCAGGAAGGTTAGGCAAGAGTAACTGACTTACCCAACTATGAAAAACATCACTGTTGACGCTACAATCATAAAGTCCAACAGCAAATAATTGATTGTTATAAATTGCCCCTATAGCATTAGTCTGGTTCTTTAACTGCCAATTATACTCACCAAAGCATTTTTGTCCTTTGTTAGAGTAACCGTGAGGCCTGTTATCATGAGATTTAAAGCCACTTTCATCTAAGAATATAATGGGTCTATTATTTTTCTCAAACTGGTGCAATTGCTCCACAAACAGGCATCTTAGTTCAGCGTCCGCCTTGGGATGGTTTAATGTCTTTTTTTTGGGTAATACCAAGACGCTTTAATGCTTTAGATATACCTCTATCGCTACAGTTGAAACGTCTGGCGCGCTCATAGTGATAGTCATCAGGATGTAATTCAACGTCTGCTATGAGTGTTTTATTATCTATTTTGGTTGGTTTAAACTGACGCTCTACACCATCAATGTTTTTACACCAGATTTGTATGGTGCTGGTGCTTATTTGATACTCCAGAGCAAGTTGACGATAGGTGTGACCGTCTTCTAGTTTCTTTAGTATCATTTCTCGGTAATCTTTTGAATATGCCATAATGGTTATTGTATCGGATTTATTGTTCGTTGGCTATATAAATACTAATAAATCAAAATCATGAATTAATAATGCATAGAAATAGATTTTTCCACTCATTATATTAGAGTGTACAAACCACAAAAAGCGCTGGATTTATGGCAAAAATCGCAACGCCTTAGGTATAAACTTATGAATTAATTTTTAACAGTAATATCATCATTTAGGTAATAATTGCAGCAGCTTACCAGCATCGCCATCTTCTAATAACAATACCTCACCATCCACTGCCAATACACTACGGATACGCTCCTCCATATCATAGCGATAACGCTCAGTAGCTGTATTGTCTTCATCAAAATTAACGACTATCAGTGCTTTGGAGGATAAGCCGCTGATAAGTGCATTTCCTTGCCACGCTGGAAAATCAGCATGTGTACCAGTCGAATACATACTGATTGATGACGGTGATATCACTGGTGTCCATGTGATTTTCGGTGCTTCAAACTCAGGACGCGTACTGTGATCAGGGATATCCACACCAGAATAATTGCGACCATTTGATACCAGAGGCCAGCCGTAATTCTTACCTTTTTTAATCAAATTGAACTCATCGCCACCACGTGGACCCATTTCATGCGCCCACAACTGCCCTTTACTATCGAATACCATCCCGAGCACATTGCGATGTCCTATGCTCCAAAACTGCGCAGCGATGTCATTATTATCCGCAAATGGATTGTCCATTGGCATGGAGCCGTCAGCATTTAACCGTATTATTTTGCCCAAATTGACAGTCATGTCTTGAGCAGGGGTTTTTTCTTGACGCTCGCCTGAGCTAATATACAAATATTGCCCATCAGGAGAAAACAATAAACGATGACTGTAATGCCCTTGCCCGTCTATCTTTGGTGTCTGCTGCCAAATGGGAGTAATCGACTGTAAGTTTGGCGCACCAGTAAGCAAACCCGAAAGCTTAGCTTTAATAACTTTTGCACCAAATTTATTACTATCAGCACCTGTTCCCGCCTCAACGTAGCTGATATAGACATGATTGGAAGTCGCAAAATTTGGTGCAAGAACAATATCGCCAAGACCGCCTTGGCCGCCATAAGCCACTCTAGGCACGCCAGCGACGGCTGTCTTAGCGCCAGTCGCCGTATCAACGATAAACAACTCACCTGTCTTTTGTGTTACAAGTAGTCTTAATGGTTTATTATCAACCTTTGGTAGTGCAGTCATTGCCCATGGCTCATCAAAGGTGGCAATGGCTTTTGTAGTAAAGACAGGTTTGTCCGTACTTGCAACATCTACTGCTGAGGTTTCAGCATCTTCATATTCTGCCAGATCGGCATTGGTATCAGTTGTAGATTGATTGGAACAAGCAGAAGTACTAAACAGCAATGCTGTGATAATTATCGGTAACGTTAATGGCGCGCTTATATGCCGCCTACTTATGATTGTCATTCTGTCATCTCCATAACTTTTATACGTATATTATTAGAGCTTAGATTATTTATAACATAATAAAAACATTGAAACATTGAAACATTGAAAAAATAATAGAGCGCAAAACAAAAACCCCTTACCGGCTATTGCAAATAAGGGGTTTGAATTAACACACTATAATTAAAATTAACTCATTCTAAGCTTATTAAACGTCAGCTTATCATCCGCGCCGACATCGATTTTGATGATATCACCAGCGACAAAATCACCAGCCAGCAGCTTCAATGACAATGGGTTTTCAATCTCTTGCTGGATAGCACGCTTAAGTGGGCGCGCGCCATAAACAGGATCATAACCAACCGCAACCAGCTTGTTCATCGCATCTGCTGATAACTCGATATCCAGCTCACGCTCATACAAACGCTGACGCAAGCGGTTTAGCTGAATCGCAGCAATACCCGCCATCTGTGACATACCTAGCGGATGGAATACCACGATCTCATCGATACGGTTGACAAACTCTGGACGGAAATGCTGTCCAACCGAATCCATCACCTCAGCTTTGATGTCCTCGTAGCTCTCGCCGACCATTTCTTGGATTTTGTGCGAGCCCAAGTTACTGGTCATAATGATGACGGTGTTTTTAAAATCGACCACGCGACCTTGAGAATCTGTCAAACGACCATCGTCCAACACTTGTAGCAAGATATTAAACACATCAGGGTGCGCTTTTTCAACTTCATCAAACAAAATCACACTATAAGGCTTACGGCGTACCGCTTCCGTTAACGCGCCGCCTTCTTCATAGCCTACATACCCCGGAGGCGCACCCACCAAACGACTGACGCTGTGTTTCTCCATATACTCACTCATATCAATACGAACAATCGCATCTTCACTATCAAATAAGAAGTTCGCTAATGATTTGGTCAGCTCAGTTTTACCGACACCCGTAGGTCCTAAGAACAAGAATGAACCTGAAGGGCGGTTGGGGTCAGATAAGCCAGCACGACTACGGCGTACGGCATTGGCCACCGCTTCGACCGCCTCATCTTGACCAATGACGCGCTCATGGAGTTTTTCTTCCATCGCCAGCATCTTGTCACGCTCGCCTTGCATCATTTTACTGACCGGAATACCTGTTGCAGCTGCCACTACTTCTGCAATCTCATTGTCCGTGACTTTGTTACGCAGCAGTTTTACGCCACTATTTTCACCAGTCTGCTCTTTTTGCTCCGCCAAGTCTGACTCATGGATACGGCGCTCTAACTGCGGTATCGTCTCATACTGCAGCTTACTCATGGTCTCATAATCGCCTTCGCGACTGGCTTTATCATAAGCAATACGCGCTTTATCTAACTCGTCTTTTAGCTGTTGACTGCCTTTGACCAAAGCTTTTTCTGCTTGCCAAATCTCATTGAGATCAGCGTATTCTTTCTCTAACTCTTCTATTTGAGCATCAAGTACTTTACGCTCTGCTTGCGCGCCCACATCTTCTTCATTTTTGAGCACTTCGCGCTGCATTTTTAGCTGAATCAGACGGCTATCGAGCTTACCTAATGATTCAGGTTTGCTGTCCATCTCCATCCGTAAACGACTCGCGGCTTCATCAATCAAGTCAATGGCTTTGTCCGGTAACTTGCGATCGGTGATATAACGATGGCTCATCCGCGCAGCCGCAATAATCGCGCTGTCTTGAATATCGACCCCATGATGTAGCTCATAGCGCTCTTTTAGACCACGCAATATCGCAATGGTGTCTTCGACCGTCGGTTCATCAACCAATACTTTTTGGAAACGACGCTCAAGTGCCGCATCTTTTTCGATATATTTACGATACTCATCTAAAGTGGTCGCACCGACGCAGTGCAACTCACCACGTGCAAGCGCTGGTTTTAGCATATTACCAGCGTCCATCGCGCCATCTGCCTTACCTGCCCCAACTAGCGTATGTAGCTCATCGATAAATAAGATAACATTACCTTCTTGTTTCGATAGGTCGCTAAGTACCGCTTTGAGACGCTCTTCAAACTCACCGCGAAATTTTGCACCTGCAATCAAAGCACCTAAGTCCAACGACAGCACTTCTTTACGACGTAAACCTTCTGGTACATCCCCATTGATAATTTTTTGCGCCAAGCCTTCGACAATTGCCGTTTTACCAACACCCGGCTCACCGATGAGCACTGGGTTGTTTTTAGTCCGACGTGACAACACTTGAATGGTACGGCGAATCTCTTCGTCACGACCAATCACCGGATCAAGCTTACCAAGCTCCGCTTGCTCAGTTAAATTAATGGTATATTTATTAAGGGCATCACGCTGATCTTCTGCATTTTGATTGTTTACCGTATCATCACCGCGCAACTGCTCAATCACCGCTTTTAATGCATTGGCTGTAACGCCCGAACTTTCAAATATCTTTTTGGTATCGCCTTGCTCAGCCAGTGCCAACATCACCCATTCAGTCGCAATAAAATCATCGCCTTCTTTTTGCGCTTGGCGATCTGCCAAGTTCAAAATTTTGACTGAATTTGGATTTAGATTGACGTCACCCGTTGGCTCTGAAATCGTTGCTTGATTGTCGAGCGCTTTTGCCACGCCATTTTTGAGCGCAGGAATAGACGCGCCCGCTTGCTGACAGATGGACAGATTAGACTCATCTTGTAGCAATACCGCAAGCAGATGCACCGGATCAATACCGGTATGGTCACGCCCTAATGCTAGACTTTGCGCTTCTTGAATCGCAGATTGCAGTTTTTGAGTAAACTTCTCAAATCTCATAGTAGTATCCTTTTATCATTCATATATATTATCACGCAGCAAACTTATGCTGTTTGCTTGCCTTCGTCTGCCTTTATATATGCGGTATATAGAGGAAAATTTCAACCTATTCAGCATTAAAACCTTATTAAGAACAATGATATTAATAACTTGAGATTTAGTCGCGACATCGAACTAATATTCAGCATCTAATGAATTCAATTTTAGAAAAAATGCGTCTGCGGATATGGCTCACATAAGATTTTTATGCCACGATTTCAATAGCGGTGCCAACCTTGACCACCGCTATAATTGCATCGCTCTCATCATCAGTAACGGCAATACAACCATCGGTCCAATCGCGTCATTGATTGAAAGATGCCAAATGACCAAAGTCATTTTTTGACCATGAATCATAATATCACCGCCGGCATTAACACCCGTCTTTTTGGCACAGGCTTTACCTGTAGTAGTACGATAGCTTACGTGAATAGAGCGACAAAATTCGGATTTTTTATTCTTATAATCGAGGGCATAAGAGCCTAATGGGGTACGCTTGTCACCTTGCTGCCGCTTATGGCAGATAAGATTGCAAGCGCAATATAAAATCGCATGGCATTGCTTTTTACCATTGATAAATAGAACTGTCTTTTATAAGATAGCAAAAAACCATGCCAAGCGTTGTGCGAGTTATAGGAATAATACTTAAAGCTACGATATGAAATCTTTAATACCCCATTACACCATACGAATCGCGCCATCTAAACGAATCACTTCACCATTAAGATAGGCATTATCAATGATGTGCATGACCAATTTGGCAAACTCATTTGGATTGCCCAAACGCTTAGGATAAGGAACCGCCGCCTCTAACTGCTTATGCGCTTTTTCAGGCAGACTTTGCATCATGGGCGTTGCAAACACACCAGGCGCGATAGTCATAACACGGATACCATGACGAGTCAGCTCACGTGCGAGCGGCAACATCATGCCAACGACTCCAGCTTTAGAGGAGGCATAACTTGCTTGTCCGACTTGCCCATCAAAAGCGGCGATAGAAGCCGTATTGATGATAATCCCGTTATCAGCATTGACTTCGGCGGGTGTACTAGCAGCCACGCGCTTAGCCATACTCGCTGCCACCAAACGTGCCACGTTAAAAGAGCCGACAAGGTTGATAGTAACGCCGCGGCTAAAAGCATCAAGATCTGCCGGATTATTATCACGATCTAACAGCTTTTGTACCACAGCGATACCAGCACAGTTAATGGATCCTTGCAGACCACCGAATGCCTCTTCTGCCATATCAACAGCTGCTTGAACCTCATCGCCACTGGTCACATCACAGCGCACAAAGCGAGCATTGTCGCCAAGCTCATCGACCAGTGCTTGTCCTACTGACTCATTAAGGTCGGCGACGACAACCTTACCGCCTTGAGCCACGATAGCACGCACTACTGACTCACCCAAACCTGACGCACCGCCCGTCACCAAAAAGCTGTGTTTTTCAATTTGCATAATTTTTCCTCTCAAAGGGTATATTGGTATCTGTTTTAATAGTCAATTGACACTTTATTGTTGCCTAGATGATTGCTTAGATGACTACTTAGATGACTATTTAGATGATTACTTAAACCGCAGATAAACTACGCAGTAAAAAGCGCTGAATCTTACCACTTGGGGTCTTGGGTAAGGCTGCCACAAACTCAACCTCACGCGGATAGGCATGGGTCGAAAGACGTCTGCGGACTAAGTCTTGAATCTCCTTAGCAATTTTTTCCGTCCCTTCGATACCATCTTTTAATACCACATAAGATTTAATCATATGACCACGCACCTCATCTGGCACACCGACAGAAGCAGACTCTGCGACTGCCTCATGCTCAAGTACCGTGTTTTCGATATCGGTTGGTCCAACGCGGTAACCTGCCGTGATAATAATATCATCATCACGTCCTGAGAACCAATAGCTGCCATCGCTGTGACGCTCAACCACATCACCGGTTAGGTAATAATCGTCCACGAATGCGTCTTTTTCATTCCAACTATAGCCACGGAAATAAAACGCTGGCGATTGACTGACCACCACTGCCAGTTGTCCTTGCTCGCCATCAGCGAGTACCTTCATATCATCATCTAATACGACGAGTGTATGTCCCGGTAGCGCCATACCCATCGAGCCGACTGGACATTCATGATCTAAAGCATGGTGCTCGCAACACGTCATTCCCGTCTCGGTCTGCCCATACTGATCACAAACCTTGCAGTTTAAATAGGTTTCAACCCAACTGACCACTTCGGTATTTAAAGTCTCGCCTGCTGAATTGGCACAGCGCAGTGATAGTTTAGCCTCATTATCATTACTATTGTCATTGTGAGCACTTTCAAACACGCCACTCGATTTCATCATACGAAAAGCGGTCGGTGAGGACGCCAAATTGCTAATCTTATGGCGTACCATAAAGTCGCGAGTATTGGCAGCGTCAAAGCTGGACTCATTAAAATACGTCGTAACACCCATCAATAGAGGTCCGGTAATCGCATAATATAGCCCGTACGCCCAGCCTGGATCGGCCATATTCCAATAGTTGTCATCCGCACGCAAGTCAATCGCATAACGCATATACAGATAAAAAGCTGAGAGCGCGCTTAGTGGCACACTAACGCCTTTTGCCTTACCAACCGTACCTGAGGTAAACATCTGCAAAAATGGTGCATCGGTATTCAGTAATACTGGTGGCACTTTTTGTGAATGAGCGGTTTGTGGCTGCGTCGATATCTGGTCAGCATAGTTATCATCACCCCAGCTTTGCGCATCTACTTTGCTACCAACCAATACCATTTTGGTTTGCTTGGCCAAATTTTCAAACTTGCCACGATTTTCTTGATTGGTAAAAACGACTTTAGTATTGGCTTTGTCTATCCGATACTGAATCGAATCATAACCAAAGGCGGTAAACAGCGGTTGATATACTGCCCCAATCCGCCAAGTGGCTAATACAATCGTGAGTAGCTCAGGGCTGCGCGGTAGCATAGTCGCCACTTGGTCGCCTACTTGTACGCCATAGGACTGTAGTAAATGAGCGACTTGTGCACTTGCTTTGTCCAGCTCAGCAAAGCTCATGCGCGTCACATTGCCCGCCGTATCTTCATGTACCAGTGCAATATTATCACCGCGACCATCACGTACATGACGACCGCAACACGCCATATACGCGTTTAGTCGATCATCCAACTGCTCTCCAAATATTTCTGTCAGTAATGCGCTCATATCAAAATTATGATAATAATCACTGTAGCTCGTTATTGTATTGACGGTATTTGCTGCAGTTTCTGTAGATGAAGTGTTTTGAGAGGAGGTATTCATACGCTAATCCTTTAGCAATCGAGAGTCACTGACAAAATCAGGAATTTAGAAATAATAAAATAAATCGGAAAACAGTCATATTCTCTCAACTGTTTCAACCTATTAAATGGCATAGACTCTATTAGTAACGCATTTTTATACTTATTTCAATACATAACGTATCATTTTTAATATCTAATAAAAATAATCTCCTCAGCAAATATTTACTGTAGCGCGCTCAAAAACCCAAGCAACGCTTTCTCCTCGCAGCTTTGATGCCGTTTGGTACCTCCACGGCGCGCTTGTTTGTAAGGCTCAAAAAACTGCCCTGCTAAAAAATGCTCGATAATAATAGGATTGATATAAGAGGCTCGGCAAACTGTTGGTGTATTGCCCAGTTCATCAGCGACGCTTTTTACCATATCAGTCACCAGCTGTTGGCGCTCTTTACTGTCGGGTGCACTGGCTAAAATCGCTTTGCCAGACTTAGTTTGCAGCTCATCATAAAGGTAGCTTGCTGCCAACACACTTGCCATCCAAGTACGAAAATCTTTTGCACTGTATAAATTGCCGCTATAACTTTCATTGTTACACGTATTACCACAGGTATGCGTACGCAGATAATCATTGATATCCGCACTATCAACCACTTGCTTATGACCCTCTTCATCTAAGTATTTAAATACATGATAACCGGGTAGCTCAGAGCACGCTTGGATAATGTCGATTAAGCGCTCATCTTGCAGCTCTATATGATGCTCCTTGGCACTTTTACCAACAAAATCAAATGCCAGTCCCGTATCCGTTTCTCTCACGTGCTTGCTACGTAACGTGCTCAAACCATAACTTTTATTGAGTTTGGCATAGCGGCTGTTACCAATACGAATCAATGTCGTTTCTAATAGTTTGATCACAGCGGCTAAGACATTAGCGCGCGATAAGGGCGGCGCTTCTAAATCTTTCTCCACTTGCGCACGCAGATTGGGCAACGCTCTAGCAAAACCTATCATGGCGTTAAATTTAGCCTGATCTCGCACGCGATTCCACTCTGCATGATAGAGATATTGTTTGCGCGCTTTGTCATCACGCCCTGTCGATTGCAGATGCCCCTTGTCATCGTGGCATATCCAAACCTCCGACCACATCGGCGGTATGACCAAAGCATCAAAACGTTGACGCAAGGCTTTGTCTTTCACCGTCTTGCCAGCCGCATCTCGATAACTAAAGCCACGACCCGAACGCCGACGTCCATATCCAGGTTCAGTGTCGCTGACATAACGCAAATTTGCGAGGCTCGCCAAGTGCTCATAATCATGGCGTATGTCTTGCGTATTGATTGATTGATTTGACTTCGCCATAAAAAATACTCATCTGATATTATCGTTGTTTTAGCATAATCAACTGCCATTATCATTGCTGTGTATTTGCCATGGACAATGTGTAATCCTGTGTAAAATAAAACCGATAAAAGGCTTGTGGATTTTAGCTACTTATAATCTGTTCAATGTAAAAAACAAAAAAACGCCAAGCATTTAATACTTGGCGTTTTTATCATTCATATTAATCTAAGCAAAAAACTATTCACCATAAGTGCATAGATAGGCTGTTTCAACAGCTACTTTTACTTGGAATTTTTGATTGGCGTCAACCGTAAATTGCTCGCCAGCATTAAAAGTCTGCCAGTCATCACTCTCTGGTAGCTTGACCGTCAGAGCACCACTAACAACACTCATGGTTTCAAATTCGCTGGTGCCAAATTCATAGTCACCAATCTCCATTACCCCAACCGTAGCAGGCTTGGTTGCCGTTTGAAAGGCAATAGAAGTCACTTTATCATCAAAATAATTGTTAACGCTTGGCATAATTTTCCTTAATAAAAGGTTAATGTATATTTTATAACTGTCTTAATAGTCTGGCTTTACAGACCCGCTTTTAGGCTTGCTTCGATGAATTGATCGAGGTCGCCATCGAGCACTGCACCCGTATTAAAGGTTTCAACGCCCGTGCGCAAGTCTTTGATACGTGAGTCATCAAGTACATAGGAGCGAATTTGACTGCCCCAACCGACATCCGACTTACCATCTTCAACTGCTTGCTGAGATTCCATACGTTTCTGCATCTCAAGCTCATATAGCTTAGCACGTAGCATCTTCATTGCCGTGGCTTTATTGCCATGCTGACTGCGCTCGTTCTGACACGTCACCACTACGCCACTTGGCTCATGAGTGATACGCACCGCAGAGTCAGTCGTGTTTACGTGCTGACCACCTGCGCCCGATGAGCGATAAGTATCAATACGCAGATCCGCTGGATTGATATCGATCTCGATATTATCATCAATCTCAGGCGATACAAATACGGCAGCAAATGAGGTATGACGACCGTTATTACTGTCAAAAGGCGATTTACGGACTAAGCGATGTACACCAATCTCAGTTCGTAGCCAACCAAAAGCATAATCGCCTTTGATCTCAATGGTTGCCGACTTGATACCAGCGACACCGCCAGCAGATATCTCAATAACGTCCACTTTAAAGCCATGCGCCTCGCTCCAGCGCGTATACATACGCAGCAGCATTTCTGCCCAATCTTGTGCCTCTGTACCGCCACTGCCTGATTGGATGTCCAAATAGCAATTGTTTGGATCCATTTCACCACTAAACATGCGGCGGAACTCTAAATCGGCCACACGTTTTTCAGCATTGTCTAATTCGGCTTGCACATCGGCAAGTAATGACTCATCATCTTCCTCTACTGCAAGCTCAAGCATCGCTTGAGCATCTTCCAAGGTGGTCTCTAAAGACACCACCACATCAATTACCCCATCAAGCTGACTTTTTTCTTTATTAATCTTGGTCGCGCGCTCTGGATCATTCCATAGATCGGGATTTTCCAGCTCTAAATTGACTTCTTCTAAGCGTTCTTGCTTACCATCGAAGTCAAAGATACCTCCGAAGGTCCTGCCCACGCTCAGATAAGTCTTTAATACGTTCTTGATACGGATTGATTTCCATAAGTGTTCCTGTGTGTTTTAGACTATTATTCTTAAAAAATAACGGTGGCGCTATTTTAAATGAGATTTGTGCAAAATGTTTGGCTAATTCTCGTTACTATATTAGCAACTATGTTAGCAACCACTTTATCAAATTGACCAATCTTCAACCGCCCAGCGATGTGCCAATGCATGCGCATGTAGCGCATCATCAGGTGATACACAAATCGCCACATCCGCCCATTCAAGCAGCGGAAGATCATTTTTGGAGTCAGAATAGGCATAAGTCTTGTCAAAATGAATGCCAGCCAGTTGCTGCTTGCCAATCCATTTATCCAAATGATAAATCTTGCCTTCTTTAAAGTTTGGCTTATCGGTTAATTTGCCAGTATAACGCTCATCTTTTATTTCAAGTGGCGTCGATAACACATTGCCATCTTCAATCCCAAAGCGCTTAGCAATTGCCGAAACCACAAAATCATTGGTCGCCGAAATAATCACCACATCGTGACCTTGCTCAATATGTTGACACAATACTTCCATCGCTTTTGGACGGATATGCGGCTCAATCTCACTTTTAATATAGTCTTCTCGCAGCTCATGCAATCTATCCATCGGTAGGCTGCTTAAAAACTGCGCCACAAATTCGTTGTATGCCGTGGCATCAAGCGTGCCTTCGATATAGTCGTTATAGAATTTTTGGTTGGCAGTGCGATACTCGGCTTCGTCGACAAGATTATGCTTGACGATATATTCGCCCCATAAGTAGTCGCTATCGACATCGAGCAAAGTATGGTCTAAATCAAACAGTGCTAACGTGCGTGAGACAGTCTGGCTGACAATGCTTGGCGTACTCATAATAAAATACTCATTAATGACAATTGGTAATAATTAATAGTAATCGGTCGTTAGTAACTGTTGATTAGTGATTGTTAATTAGCAACTTATTCTGGTTGCTCAATCTCTCTAAGACCCGTTTTAAACTTCTGACAACGATCGCTATAATGTAGCGCCGACAGTTTTATCATCGCTGCCTGCTCATCAGTCAAGGTTTTGACCACTTTTGCAGGAGCGCCCATAACGAGAGAGTTATCTGGAATCTCTTTGCCTTCAGTGACCAGCGCTTTTGCACCGATAATGCAGTTTTTGCCGATTTTGACATTATTCAGGATGACCGCACCAATCCCGATCAAGCTATTATCACCCACCTCACAGCCATGCAGCATCGCTAAATGACCAATGGTGACATGATTACCGATTTTTACCTCGATACCAGCATCAGTATGAATAACGCTGTTTTCTTGCACGTTAGTATAGTCACCGATATGGATACGCTCGTTGTCACCGCGAATCACTGCCCCAAACCAGACGCTTGCCTGATGACCCAAATACACGTCACCAATGACACGTGCGGAGTCTGCAACCCAACCATTAAAGGGTACAGCGAAAGTAGGGGTTTTGTCTAAATATTGATAAATCATAATCTATCCTTGGTCTTTATTTTTTATAAAAGCATATCTTTATTACCATATAAAATCGGTATCTTCATGCATAGCTGCTGTATGGGTCGCCAAACTGTTTAAATAGCTGGCACCAATACTGGTTATAATATGAGCCTATAAAATGCGTAAGAGTGCAATGTGACAGCAAGTATTTGTAGTACAATGCTGTTTCTCTTCATCCGCCTTCAAACCGTCTTTAGGATTGCCGCAATGATCAGCAAAAACGCTTCCGCTATCATTTTATTACCAAGTAGTTTTTTATTATCGAGCAGCTTGCTTGTCGCCATGCCAGCTCATGCCAGTAGTAGCGATAATATCGACAAGGCGGGTGACATTCTATCTTTCGCCATACCAGCAGTTGCTTACGGTAGCACTTATTATATGGATGATAAAGAGGGACGAGAGCAATTTTATTATTCATTTGCAACCAATGTTGCAGCCACCTATGCTCTAAAGTCTGTGATTGATAAAGAACGCCCTGACGGCAGCGATGATGATTCTTATCCATCAGGTCATACCTCAAGAGCCTTTCAAGGTGCCAGCTTTATTCATAAACGCTATGGACTCAAATATAGTGTTCCTGCCTATATTGGCGCAGGGTTTGTGGCTTATAGCCGTGTGGAAGCCGATGAGCATGATGCTGTCGATGTATTGGCGGGCGCAGCTTTAGGTGTGGCAAGCAGTATGTATCTGACAAAAAGCTATCAAGATGACCAGCTGCATATCGCCACCAACTTATCGCCAGATTATTATGGCTTATCGGTACATTATAATTTTTGAGCGATAAAATTTATGGCTCATGGCTTTTAATTTTCACTGCTGACCACTTATCATTTATGGTGCATAATTGAGAGACACTTAAACTATCTAAAGGTTATTCACCATACTTATCCTTAAGGTGCTAGCCCTTAACGCAAAACTCTAGTATAATGCGCAAAATCTGTGCCAAAGCGAGCGGACATGATGTAAGTTACTTATTCACCACCTAGTGAATCCTGTACCTTTTCATCTATGATGTCTTCTCGCTTTTTTGTGGAAAAATTTTGGCGCTGTCTCTTTTATTATGGTTATTTAGCCGCAGTTAAATAGCAATAATCAAAAAAGCAGCGCTTTATTTTAACCAAAAACTGGCACAGCACTCACCAATAACAGCGGAGGCAACCCTTGAATTCATCGACAGAAATACAAGCAATTTTGGCACTAGCGGACGGTACGATTTTTCGTGGTATTAGTATCGGCAGCCTTGGTCATCGTGTCGGTGAGGTGGTTTTCAATACAGCCATGACAGGGTATCAAGAAATTCTAACCGACCCAAGCTACGCGCGTCAGCTCGTGACCCTCACCTACCCGCATATCGGCAATACCGGCACCAACGCTGAAGATGTTGAGTCTGGTAATGGTCACCAAATCTGGGCAGATGGTCTTATCATCCGTGATGCCACTATGGTGACCTCAAACTTCCGCAACTCTCAATCACTGAGTGATTATCTACAGAGCCACGATACTGTCGCCATCGCTGATATCGATACCCGCCAATTGACCCGCCTGCTACGTGATAAAGGCGCGCAAAACGGTTGTATCATGACTGCCTCTGACGGTGAGACGATTAGCAAGGATGACGAGCAACAAGCGATTAAACTGGCGCAAGAATTTGCCGGTATTGAAGGCATGGACTTGGCAAAAGAATGCTGTACACCGACGACGTTTGAATGGACAGCTGGTAGCTGGGATTTATCAGATACTCTACTAAACCGTGATATCTCGCGTAGCCATGATAGCGGTACGGGCGGCTTCTTTAAGCATCTGGGTACGCACATCGAAGCAAAATACAATGTGGTCGCCTATGACTTCGGTAGCAAAACCAATATCCTACGTATGCTAGTAGACCGTGGTTGTCATGTGACGGTCGTACCAGCACAAACGCCTATCGCAGACGTGCTCGCGATGAATCCAGATGGTATCTTCTTATCAAACGGCCCTGGTGACCCTGCTGCCTGTGATTATGCTATCGATGCGGTACGCCATATCATTGAAGAAACCAACATTCCAACCTTTGGTATCTGCCTAGGTCATCAGCTGATTGGTCTTGCCAGTGGCGCAAAGACTATCAAAATGAAAACGGGACATCATGGTGCCAATCATCCGGTACAGGACTTAGCGACTGGTACGGTCATGATTACCAGTCAAAACCATGGTTTTGCGGTCGATGAAAATACTTTGCCAGATAATGTTAAGTCTACTCATCGCTCATTGTTTGATGGCACTAACCAAGGGATTGAGCTGACTAATAAGCCTGTCTTTAGCTTCCAAGGTCACCCAGAAGCCAGCCCTGGCCCGCATGATGCTGCGCCACTGTTTGATAAGTTTGCGGAGATGATGGAAAAGGCAAAAAAATAAAGATGACCATTCCACATTTTGATGACTTAAGAAAACCTATATTAATGCTTTCAAGCGACAGTGAAGTATGGAAGAAATCAGAGTTTACTGAACCTTTGATAAAGCATTTTAATCTTACGGATGAAGAAGCGTCAAAGGAATATGAATCAGGCAATGGACTTATTTTCGTTGATAGAATTTCTTGGGCATTGAGTTATTTTGCCCTTACAGGAATACTAGACAGACCTAAAAGGGGTTACTACGTTCTTAGCTCATTAGGGAAATCTTTTTTAGATAAAACTAATGAAGAAATCAACGTTTTCGTCAAGCAAAAAATGGCAGAGAGACAAGCAGAAAAGTCAAGCGTAACTGATTTAGGTGAAAATATTCGAAAAAACGATATTAATCAGAGTACCAACACACCACAGGAACAGCTTTATGCGTCTTACGAAACCATTCGCCAAGAAACCTATGACGAGATACTAGATACCATTTTAACCAAAACACCTATGGCTTTTGAGCGTCTGGTTGTTGAGTTATTGCAAAAAATGGGTTATGGCGGTGCCGTTGAAAAGGCAGGACGAATAACGCAGTATACTAAAGACGGTGGTATCGATGGTGAAATCTATGAAGATGTATTGGGGTTAGGAAGAATACATATTCAGGCAAAACGCTATCAAAAAAGCAATACTATTGGTCGTCCTGATATTCAAAGTTTTGCTGGTGCTTTATTGGGTGACAATGCAAACAAAGGTGTTTTTATTACCACCTCGAAATTTTCCACTGATGCCACCGCTTACGCTCAAAATCTATCAAATGCGAGAATTGTTTTAATAGATGGTCAAAAACTGGCTGAATATATTTACAAGTACGGATTGGGTGTGCAGGTTGAACAAACTATTAGCATAAAGAAACTTGATACCGATTATTGGGATAACATACCTGATGACGTCAGTTCAACTATGTCAAACCTTCCTATATAGCTTTGTATTAAATTCATAACATATAAATTTAAATTTAAAAGGTCTTACTTATGCCAAAACGTACCGACATAAAAAGTATTCTTATCATTGGCGCAGGCCCTATCGTCATCGGTCAAGCGTGCGAGTTTGACTATTCAGGTGCGCAAGCCTGTAAAGCGCTCAAAGAAGAAGGCTACCGCGTCATCTTGGTCAACTCAAACCCTGCCACCATCATGACTGACCCTGCCATGGCGGATGCGACTTATATTGAGCCAATTACGTGGCAGACGGTTGAGCAAATCATCGCTAAAGAGCGTCCTGATGCTATCTTACCAACGATGGGCGGACAAACCGCTCTAAACTGTGCGTTGGAACTTGATAAGCATGGCGTATTGACCAAATACAACTGCGAGCTGATTGGCGCGACCAAAGACTCAATCGAGATGGCAGAAGACCGCAACTTGTTCGATAAAGCGATGAAACGTATTGGGCTTGAGTGTCCACGTGCTGAAACGGCTGAAACCATGGAAGAAGCCTTTGCGACCCAAGAAAAAATGGGCTATCCGTGCATCATTCGTCCGTCATTCACTATGGGCGGATCCGGTGGCGGTATCGCCTATAACCGTGATGAGTTTATCGAGATTTGTGAGCGTGGTTTTGATTTATCCCCAAACCATCAATTACTGATCGATGAATCGTTAATCGGTTGGAAAGAATATGAGATGGAAGTGGTTCGTGACAAAAACGACAATTGCATCATCATTTGTGCGATTGAGAACTTTGACCCAATGGGCGTGCATACAGGCGACTCAATCACGGTCGCACCAGCACAAACGTTGACTGACAAAGAATACCAAATCATGCGTAATGCTTCATTAGCCGTACTGCGTGAAATTGGTGTCGAAACAGGCGGCTCAAACGTCCAGTTCGGTATCAATCCAGATACTGGTCGTATGGTCGTCATTGAGATGAACCCGCGCGTGTCACGTTCATCAGCACTAGCATCAAAAGCCACTGGCTTCCCGATTGCCAAAATCGCTGCAAAACTAGCGATTGGTTATACGCTAGATGAATTACAAAATGATATCACGGGTGGCAAAACGCCAGCCAGCTTTGAGCCTGCGCTTGATTATGTGGTTACTAAGATACCTAGATTCAATTTTGAAAAATTCCCACAAGCGGATAATGTGCTATCAACGCAGATGAAATCGGTTGGTGAAGTGATGGCTATCGGTCGCAACTTCCAAGAATCTATGCAAAAAGCCTTACGCGGTATGGAAACCGGTAATGATGGTTTTGATGAGCAAATCGACTTATCAAAAGTAAGCATTGAGAAAGCCCGTAGCGAGATTACCAATCGTTTGACCATCCCAACGCCTGAGCGCATTTATTATATTGCAGATGCTTTCCGTATTGGTATGAGCGTCGATGAGGTCTTTAATTTAACCAAAATTGACCCATGGTTCTTGGTACAAATAGAAGACATCGTTAAAACGGAAGCAACGGTCAAAGCGCTAGGCTTCGGCGGTTTGACCGAAAAGAACTTACGTAGCTTTAAGCGTAAAGGCTTATCAGACTTGCGCTTGGCGAAGTTGCTTGGCGTGTCACAAAAGCAGCTACGCAAAAAGCGTTGGGATTTAAATATCTATCCAGTCTATAAGCGCGTTGATACGTGTGCAGCAGAATTTGCGACCAGTACCGCTTATATGTACTCAACATACGATAGCGAATGTGAAGCCAATCCAACGAATAACAAAAAAATCATGGTTATCGGTGGCGGTCCTAACCGTATCGGTCAAGGTATCGAGTTTGACTATTGCTGCGTACACGCCGCCCTTGCCATGCGCGAAGACGGCTACGAGACCATCATGGTCAACTGTAACCCTGAAACGGTTTCAACCGATTATGACACCTCTGACCGTCTCTACTTTGAGCCAATCACCTTAGAAGACGTGTTAGAGATCGTCCGTATCGAAAATCCTGATGGCGTGATCGTACAGTTTGGTGGTCAAACGCCATTGAAACTAGCCCGCGCGCTTGAAGCTGCTGGCGTCAAAATTATCGGTACGAGCCCTGATGCGATTGACCGTGCAGAAGACCGCGAACGCTTCCAGCATATGATTCAACAATTGAACCTTGTACAACCAACCAATGCATTAGCCACGAGCTTAGAAGACGGTTTGGTCAAAGCAAAAGACGTTGGTTATCCATTGGTCGTACGCCCATCTTACGTACTGGGTGGTCGCGCGATGGAAATCGTCTACAACGAAGACGAGCTAAGACATTACTTGCGCACCGCCGTACAAGCGTCAAACGAAGCGCCAGTATTGTTAGATCGTTTCTTAGATGATGCGATCGAAGTCGATGTCGACTGTGTTAGCGACGGTACAGACGTCGTGATTGGCGGTATCATGCAGCATATCGAACAAGCTGGCGTACACTCTGGTGACTCAGCCTGTTCATTGCCACCTTACTCGCTATCTAAAGAGCTATGTGATGTGATGCGCGCACAAACCGTCGCTATGGCAAAAGAGCTAGGCGTTATCGGCTTGATGAACGTACAGTTTGCGGTAAAAGGTGAAACGGTTTATATCTTAGAAGTAAACCCACGTGCTGCCCGTACCGTACCATTCGTTTCTAAATGTATCGGGACTTCTTTAGCGCAAATCGCCGCGCGCTGTATGGCTGGCACGTCGCTAAAAGATCAAGGCTTTACGACTGAGATTGTACCTGCGTTTTATGCCGTCAAAGAATCGGTATTCCCCTTTGCTAAATTCCCCGGTGTTGACCCAATCTTGAGCCCTGAGATGAAGTCAACTGGTGAAGTCATGGGCGTTGGCAAAACCTTTGGCGAAGCATTCTACAAGGCCGTCATCGGTAGTAATGAGCGTCTGCCCGGTTTACCAACTGAAGGCGAAAGCAAAACGGTCTTTATTTCTGTGCGTGATAGCGACAAAGCACAAATAGCACCTATCGCCCGTCAGCTAGCAGATTTCGGCTTTAATATCGTTGCCACCACTGGTACGCAAGAAGTTTTGGCTCAGAACGGTATAGAATGTAAGCAAATCAACAAGGTCACCGAAGGTCGTCCGCATATCGTCGATGCTTTGAAAAACGGTAAAATCGACATGATTATCAACACCACCGAAGGCAAGCAGGCACAAGAGGATTCATTCTCTATCCGCCGTAGCGCGCTACAAGGCAAAGTATTCTATGTCACCACATTAGGTGCGGCAGATGCGGTCTGTAAATCTTATGCGATTGATTTGCCATTTGAGGTTTATAAACTACAAGACTTACATGCGCAAGCAAAGTCTATTGTTTAGCTCTATTGACTTGGCTGAAAAATTTCAGTAGATTAAGCATAACCGTTAGGCTTGCCTAAGAGCTTATTTGAGCATGGTTCATCGTTAACTACAGTAAACCGTGTTTGAAATACAATTTAAATGAGATATCTAAAAAGCATAGTGGCTAAACTGCGACTATGCTTTTTATTACGTAAGCTTAACCACGCAAATTATTGAATTGGTATCAATGAATGATAGCGACCTGACTGGTTACGCAGTCTTAACCATTACTCTTTTTATATTTTATATCCATCGCAATAACACGGGCACCATCTCCCTATTCACTAGGCGTAGGAGGTGGTGCCCGTGTTATTGCTTTAAGGAAAAAACATGCAACGTTACCCCATGACTCCGCAAGGACATGCCGCTTTAGAAGCCGAATTAAAACAGTTAAAAAGTGTCGACCGTCCACGTATCACCGCCTCTATTGCTGAAGCACGCGAACACGGCGATTTAAAAGAAAACGCTGAATATCATGCCGCCCGCGAGCAGCAAGGCTTTTGTGAAGCGCGTATCCGTGATATCGAAGCCAAGCTTGGCGGTGCCCAAATTATTGATCCTGCGACACTGCCAAAAGATGGCCGTGTGATATTCGGCGTGAGTGTCATTATCGAAAACATGGCCACTGAAGAAGAAAAACAATACAAAATCGTTGGCGATGATGAAGCGGATTTTAAAGCGGGTAAAATCTCTGTCAACTCACCGATTGCTCGTGGTTTGATTGGCAAATCTGAAGGCGATGAAGCCCGTATTGAAACTCCTAAAGGCGTGGTCGAATACGAAATCATGAAAGTCATCTATGATTAGTTTAGCGGGCGTTTATAGTGAGTAGAATAGTGGTCTGTTTAAGAAACAAATAGAGAAAACCGCAGCAAAAGTCATGATTTATAGGAAAGCAGTTACACAACGCTGCTTTTCTACTCAATTTGTTTTAGCGCATAATTGTTAAGTTGAGATTGCTGAACCGCTTGCTTGACATTATATTGAGATAATGACGAATAAATCGATGGATAGCTTGTATCGTTTGGCTGTCTATTATTAGTACTATTACCCTCGTTATTTGACCTGCTCTGTAGCGTCAATTAACGGGGGTTTTGTTATCTAAGCGCTCTTCATTTTTGTTTTACTTACTATCATTTTAAAGGACTTTATTATGACCACCACCACTAATCGCCCATCAGATTTGATACAAAAAACAGCCACATTCACGGCAGTATCAGTACTGTTAGCAGGTACTGTTATAGCCATGTCTGCTGCCAATGCCGCTACTGAGGTGACGATTCTACCCTCTGCGGGCGCTAGTACCACCGTGGTTGAGCAATATTCTGATGGTAAAACGGCCGTTATCACCGCCACTCCTACTAGCATTGGTATGCAAGATGGTATGCCGTTTGCCGTGACTCAGATTACCAATGTACCGCGTTATGTGGTTCGCCAAGGGACTGTTAATACGATTGTCACTCAAGGTAGTGCAACCGTCACTAGCTTGCCTGTGACCAACCAGATAACCAATCAAAGCAGCCACGTTGATGTCATCGCAGTACCGACCAGCACCGTCACCCAAGTACTACCTACCACTCAAATCCTGCCTATTACCACAGCGACCCAGCTGCCCGTTATCAATACGTCAGTCATAAACGCACCTGTGACCACGATTACTTCTATAGATACCTTACAGCTCAAACCAACTTTTAGTACGCCTGACGTCGTCAACGCGCAAACCAAGGTCATGAAAATCCTCAAAAATAGTGATGGACGTGAGGTTGCAGTACCCGCTAACCATATCGCGCCTGGTGATGTGATTGAGTATCATACCGTTTATACCAATACCACAGCGCAGCCGGTAACCGATATCAATGCCATGGTTTCTTTGCCAAATGGCGTGAGATTGGTGTCATTAAACAGCCCGCTACCAACGCTTGCGACCACAGGTGGCGATAGCTATCAGACCATTCAGCAAGTTGGCAATACGGTAGTAGTTAAGGAAAATTACTCTGGTCTAAAATGGAACTTAGTAAATCTTAGCCCAAACGCCGCACAGACTGTGGTGATACGCGCCAAAGTACAATAAATATAGCAGTGAAGTTAAAGCATTAAAATTCATAAATGCTAAACTGATAAAAGGTCTTGCCGGCTAATTCTCTAGTCAGCGAGACCTTTTTTGTGGCTATTCATAAACCCTAGTCAAAATACCTTAAAAACGTTACGGTAATGCTAGTATAAATTTTTTGTAGCCTCGGTCTGCGTAGGCTCAGCAAGCAAGCAAGAAAAATTCATGCTAGCAGTACTCAATGTATCGATATTACTTTTCACTGACTATATTGCTTCAAATTTCAGCGCTTTTAGAATCGTATAGTGCAACTCATAATAGGCGACAACAGTTGTCGTATAGCACTTGTATTTCACTCATAAATACAATGACTTACTGCTAATTTTGCTAAAATAGTCTTTCATTACTGACACGGTAAATACCGATTATGGCAACCATCAATTATGAACGACTGCAAGGCAAGCTCAATATCTTAGCGGACGCCGCAAAGTATGATGTCTCTTGTTCCTCTTCCGCTGGTACGCGCAAAAACCAAGGTGGCGGTCTCGGCGATGCCTCAGCAACCGGTATTTGCCATAGCTACACCGAAGATGGTCGCTGCGTCAGTCTGCTGAAAATCCTACTGACCAATCACTGTATTTATGACTGTGCTTATTGCACCTCGCGCAAAAGCAATGACACCCCGCGTGCGGCTTTTAGTGTCGAAGAAGTCGTTGATTTGACCATGCAGTTTTACCGCCGTAACTATATCGAAGGGCTGTTTCTCAGCTCAGGTATTTTTAAAAGTGGCGACTATACAATGGAGCGTTTGGTCGAGGTCGCCAAGATATTACGTACGCGCGAGCGTTTTAATGGCTATATTCACCTTAAAACCATTCCGGGCGCCTCAAAGGAGTTGCTATTAGAAGCGGGATTGTACGCCGATCGTCTCAGCGTCAATATAGAGATTCCAACCATATCAGGTCTTGCCCTGTTGGCACCAGAAAAGTCACATGAGCAATTAAAAGCACCAATGGAAACGGTAAAAGAAGAAATCATCACTATCCGTGAGAGCCGTAAAACGCACAAAAAAGCGCCGAAATTTGTGCCAGCAGGTCAGACCAGCCAGATGATTGTTGGTGCTAGCAATGAGACCGATTTACAAGTCATTCAGCTATCGAGCCATTTTTATAAGCAATATGAGCTTAAGCGAGTTTATTACTCTGGCTATGTACCGATGTTGACTGACAGTCGGCTGCCAGCGATTGGGACGCCTGTACCGATGGTACGCGAAAACCGTCTCTATCAAGCCGACTGGCTGATGCGTTTTTATGGATTTGGCGCGCACGAAATCGTTGAACCAGAATCGCCATTTTTGGACTTAGACTGCGACCCAAAACTGGCTTGGGCAATTCGCCACCGTGAGCACTTCCCCGTTAATATTCAAACCGCTACTTATGAGATGATTGTGCGTATTCCGGGTATCGGTACAAAGACAGCCAAAAAAATAGTGAAAGCACGCAAGTTTAACCAGTTGACGCTTTATCATCTGAAAAAAATGGGGGCTGCCGTCAATCGTGCCAAATACTTTATTGCTACCACTGGCAAAAATGAGCATCTTGCCCATTTAACGCGTGATAATTTTCGCCAATACGTACTGGCACAAACACAAACGAAATTTAAAGATCAACGTAGTGGGCAGTTGGCGCTGTTTTAATTAGCACTGTTTAAATGATTACTGTTTTAAATGGGAATAGAGATGTCACAACTGCTGCAAAGTCACGATTACATTGTCGGTCAATTAACGCCCAGTATTGTGCTTTATGAGCCAAGTTTTGAAGGATGGCTCAGTGCGGTATTTTACGTCTATGCTAGTAAATTACAAGGTGATGAATCCCTACAATTAATTGCTCAAGATTGTTACGTGCCTTCACTCATTGCCCAAGCGACCAGCGTTGCTAAGGATGAAGACAAAGCAGAACGTGTATTGATAAAGCTGAATCAACTATTGGGTCGTTCAGGCATGCGCAACCTTCTTTGGGGATTTTTATCAGAAAAAGACCATATCGGCACGACTCTATTTCAAGTGGTCAAATACGCGATTGACTACCCAAGTCGCCATATTATGGATGATTTGGGTAATCTCAACGTCTTGGAGCTTGTGCAAACGGTCAAGTCTGTTGGTCGTGAGAAGCATCGTATGGAGGCCTTTGTGCGCTTTGAGCATACGGTTGAAGACATTTACTTTGCGCGTGTTGAGCCGGATTTTAATGTTTTGCCGCTCATTGGGGAGCATTTTCGTCAGCGTTACCAAGACCAGCACTGGGCAATTTATGATTTGGCTAGGGGCTATGGTATTTATTATGATAAAAGCCAAAGTACGCCCAAGCGCCCCGCTGCCCTGCAAACCATTACCGAGCTTAATGAGGCTGTACTGCGCAACCCTGCTAGCATTCATAGTGCGGATGAACTGCGCTATCAAAAATTTTGGCAAGGTTACTTCACCAACGTCAATATCAAAGAGCGCAAAAATCCACGTTTGCACAAGCAATATTTACCGCAGCGCTACTGGAAGTATCTCAGTGAAAAGCAGGTGCTGCCAAATGCTCAGCATCTCAAAAAACAGCGTTAGTGACTTGGTTACTATAGTCAAAATACTCTAAAAACGCTACAGTACTGCTGGTACAAATTTTTTGCAGCCTCTATATGCATGGGCACAACAAGCAAGAAAAATTGATACCAGCAGTACATAATGTGTCGATATTACTTTTCATTGACTATAACATTTAAAATGTCCCTATAATCCTCATGTGCCACATCGTCGTATTCACCATAAATACCATCCATTCTCTCATCCTATCTTTTTATCTTGGTAGTTGAGTTTTAGCCGCTTTTCACTGACAATAGCAGCTTGATATCCTCAAATAGTGACCCACGCCATTATGAAAGTTATGCGCTTACTGTCGTCTTTGAAGCATGATGAATCCGAGCGCGGTATTTTTCATCTTGGACGCGCTTTGGTCAAAAATGAGCATACCTCTATCATTATCTCTAGCGCTGATGAAGACAATGATTTGGTCAGGCGCCTAAAGCGTGATGGCAACCATTATCACCAGTTATATATGAATAAAAAATCTTGGCTATCACTGCTACAGGTTGCGCCACTGCGACGTCTGATTGAAAAATATGACCCTGATATCATTCATGTGCATTCACGCACGCCTGCATGGATACTGCATTTAGCCCTACGCCGTGCGCGGGTGAAACGTCGACCAAAACTGGTCTCGACCATGTACGGCTTTTATCCTATTAATAAATACTCGCAAGCGCTCCTCGATGTCGACACCATCATTACAGTATCTGATAGTGTGACCGATTATCTAACAAAGGGGCTGCGCCGTGAGGAGCTGGATCCCAGAGTGATCAAGCGTATTTACCGCGGTGTCGATACGCGTCGTTATCCCTATCGGCACAATCCATCAGTATATTGGCTACGCCATACTTTTGCCGAATACCCTGAGCTTGAGCATAAAAAATGGTTGGTGTTTCCAACGATTATTGGTAAAGAATATGGACAAGAATGGCTGATTGATATTTTGGGAAATCTGCAAGATCAGTTTCCCAATATCCATGTCATTATTATGGATGAAGATTATCGATCAGACGATGTGGCACATGAGGATTTTCGTCAACGCAGCAATACTTTGGAGCTCTCTGATCGTATTACTTATGTGGGCAGTAAGCGCAATGATATGCGCGAATGGCTGTCAGCGGCCAATGTCGTCATGGCACTTGCCAATCAGCCTGAATCTATCGGTATCAATGCCTTGCAGGCCATTCATTTGGGTACGCCTGTGATTGGCTGGGATCAAGCAGCCTTTAGTGAAATCCTGCGCCCCCTCTATCCGCAAGGTTTGGTCAAAAAATACAATGCCAATGCACTTTGTAAAGCGGTGCGCCACCAGTTAGAAAGTGTAACTCGCCCTGAGATGACCACCAAATTCACCATACGTGAGATGATTGATGAGACAATAGGCGTCTATAAAAATCTGCATGAGCAAGCCTTAGCAGAAGAAAAAGCCGCAGCGGACGCTTTAGCAGTAAGAAGACACAAAAAAGTCTTTGGCGTTCATTCTGACCCTATCATCACTAAAAAAACAGCGCATAAAATCAAGTTAGTCAAAGACAAATCTAACACACTATAGTGGTCGGCTAATTTAGGACACCTGATAAGATGTTTTTGTTAAAGTAGCGTTTTTAGAGTATTTTGACTATGCATTGCTTCTTGCGTCAATTTTTTGATTTGTAACGATATCATTATCGCGGCGCAATATGATGATATAAATGGTGACTCAGCTATCGTACAGCTTGAAAAAGCACTCTTTCAGCATCATGTCATGGGTGTACACAAAAAAGACCTCGTTTTTGGCGGCATTAATATTTATTATACTAATTGGCAGCAGCCGGCAATGGTAAAGAAGTGCATAATTTAAGAAAAAAAGCCATCAAACAATGAAGTCAAAACGGCGTTGTTAAAGTACCATCCAAAATGGATTTTTAACCAAAGGAATATCTATGAGCGAATATCAAGTAACCAACCCAGCCACTGGCGAAGTTGAAGCCACCTACCCTACTGCGAATGAACAAGATATCCAGCAGGCGATCAAAAAAGCGGACGACGCTTATCAAGAGTGGCAAAAGACTTCAATTGGCGAGCGTACTGACGTACTTAATAGAATTGCTGATATTTATGATAAGCGTCGAGACGAGCTGGCACGTATTATAGCCACTGAGATGGGCAAGCCTGTGGCACAAGCCAAAGGTGAGCTGGGTCTGGTCGCTCAGATCTATCGCTACTATGCAAACAATGCCCAAGAGCTATTAGCACCTAATACCATTGACGTTGATCAAGGCTCAGCCTCGGTCAAAAAACTCCCTGTTGGCGCTTTACTTGGTATTATGCCATGGAACTTTCCGCACTATCAGGTTGCCCGTTTTGTCGCGCCAAACGTCGTCGCTGGTAATACGATTATCCTAAAGCATGCGCCGCAGTGCCCGAACACCGCAGAAGTCATCGTTGATATCCTAAAAGACGCCGGTCTCCCTGATGGTGTTTATAACAATGTTTATGCCACTAACGATCAAGCAGCGACTATCATTGAAGACAGCAGAGTACAAGGCGTTTCACTTACTGGCTCTGAGCGCGCAGGACAAGCCGTTGCAAAAATAGCAGGCGGCGCGCTTAAAAAAGTCGTTTTAGAGCTTGGTGGTTCTGATGCCTTTATCGTGGCAGCAGATGCTGATATCGCGCAAGCGGTTCAAAACGCTATTGTTGGCCGCTTTGGCAATACAGGGCAAGCTTGTAATGCAGCGAAACGTCTGATCATAGTAGAAGATGTGTACGAGCCGTTTGTAAAAGGCTTCACCGATGCGGTGCGCGGTATTTCAGCGGCTGACCCTATGCAAGAAGATACTTTTATCGGTCCTATGTCTTCAGTAAGTGCTGCTGAGAACTTACAAAAGCAGCTAGATAGCGCTATTCAAGACGGTGCAACGGTACTGGTTGAAGGCGGTATGACTAAAGACAAAGCGGGTGCTTGGTTTGCACCTGCCGTCCTCGCTGACGTCGATAGCTCTATGAATGTCTATAGCGAAGAGCTATTTGGTCCGGTTGCCGTCATCTATAAAGCGCGCGATATCGCCCATGCGATTGAGATTGCTAATGACGTGCCTTTTGGTCTAGGTGCTTCTATTCAAACTCAAGACGCCGATCTTGCTGCTGATATCGCTGATAAGCTTGAGGTAGGTATGGTCTATATCAATACTCCCTCTGGTTCAGAGGCCAACACGCCATTCGGTGGTGTCAAGCGCTCAGGATTTGGTCGCGAGCTAGGTACTCTTGGTATCACTGAGTTTTTGAACTACAAGCTGATTCGTAATAAAACCAGCGCATAGATTCAACGCTTTATCCTTCTCACAATAAAAAAAGCCTAGCATTTAATGCTAGGCTTTTTTTATTGATATTTGAAACGTTTTTACTTTTTAGGTGGGTTGTCTTTGAGCCATTGACGATTGACGATTTTTAATTCACGTAACTCTTTGTAGTGGTCAACTAATTTTAGACACATGATAAGAGGTTTTGATTAAAGTAACGTCTCTATTTTTCAGCTGGTGGCAAATAATCATTGAAGCTGTGCGGTCTCACGGTTTGATAATAGCCCCAGATATAGTCAGTGATGGCAATCGATGCCTCAAAGATATTCTCATAGCCACCCTCTGGCATCCACTCCGTTTAAAAGCTTAGCTGATGTCAGAACACCAGTATTTGGTCACGACATATTCTTCGATGCCGTATTTCGAGCCTTCACGACCAAAACCAGATTGCTTGACACCGCCAAATGGTGCTACTTCTGTTGAGAGCATGCCCGTATTGTGTCCTACCATGCCATACTCAAGACCTTCGGTCACGCGCCAAGCACGCGCATAGTCGCTGCTATAAAAATAAGCGGCTAGACCATAGATAGTGTCATTGGCTGCGCGAATGACTTCTTCTTCAGATGAGAAGGTAAAGACTGGGGCGATAGGACCAAATATCTCCTCGCTGGCAATGTCCATATCAGCGCTGATGTCAGTAATGACAGTGGGATTGTAAGCAAGGGCTGAGGTGTTATTTGTACTGCCACCAGCAATCAGAGTGGCGCCTTTATCTAGCGCATCTTTTAATAGCGCTTGTACTTTTTGTAGGGCTTTTTCATTAATCAAAGGACCAACGTTGACCCCTTCTTCCATACCATTACCGACTTTCAGCTCAGCGACTTTTTTGATGAAGATATCTAAGAATTTATCTTTAATGCTGTCTTGAACATAGACACGGTTGGCACAAACACAAGTTTGACCCGCGTTACGGTATTTGGAGGCGATAAGACCATCCGCCGCTTTTTCTAAATCGGCATCATCAAAAACGATAAACGGTGCATTGCCGCCAAGCTCTAGAGACAGTTTTTTGATCGTTGGGGCACACTGCGCCATCAAGGTACGACCGACTTCGGTAGAGCCTGTGAACGAGAGTTTATGAATGCGGGCATCGCCGGTAAGAATATCGCCGATAACAGATGATTTACCAGTCACGACTTGGATAACGCCTGCAGGAATACCTGCTTGCTCAGCCAGTGCACCGAGTGCTAAGGCAGAAAACGGCGTTTCAGTCGCAGGTTTGATAATGATGGTACAGCCTGCTGCCAGTGCAGGAGCTGCTTTACGAGTAATCATCGCCGCTGGAAAGTTCCAAGGCGTAATAGCCGCACAGACACCGACTGGCTGTTTTAATACCACATAGCGCAGCTGAGACTGGGTGGCAGGAATGACATCACCATAGACACGCTTACCCTCTTCTGCAAACCAGCGAATAAAGCTATTGGCATAACCAATCTCGCCGCGTGATTCAGCCAAAGGCTTGCCCTGCTCGGCGGTCATAATGATGGCCAAATCTTCTTTGTTGGCATCGATAAGATCTGCCCATTTTTGCAATAACTGCGCGCGTTCTTGTGGGGTTTTGGCGGCCCAAGTGATTTGGGCTTTATGAGAGTAAGTAACGGCATCATTGACATCAGCGGTCGTCAAGCTTGGCACCGTACCGATAACATCGCCATTAAATGGATTGCTCACTTTAATAGTGGCATCATCATTGGCAGCGTGCCAACCGTCTTTGATAAGACAGTGCTGTTTGATCAAATCTGGGTTAGAGAGATTTAGGGTAGTCTTTAACATCGTAACACTCCATATTTGTCGCTATAGTAGATCTACTTTTAGAAGGGTACAGAACTAATGGGGCTAATGATTCGCAGCCTCTGTCGGCTAGCCACAGCAAACAAGAAAATTAACCCCAGTAGTGCTTTATAACGTTTGTATTTTTTTATTTAGGACTGACTGTAGTACTTATGTATTATTCATAAAGCAATCTAACGTTGGCATGACCAGTCAATAATAAGGATTGATAATATATAGATCGTTCAATATACTGAACAAATATTCCATATATGAGACATCATTATAAGAACGATGGGATACTCTTTGCAACCGTTAATAGCGTTATTTTTAATATTATTTGCTATATTCTTATATTCATCCACTTCCATAGGCGATTTATGAACACAACTGCCGTTCCTGCTCTGGACAAAACCTTTCAAATTCTGGACTTAATCACGGCAAGCCAGCAGCCCTTGACGGCAGCGCATATTGCAAAAGAACTTAAACTGCCACGTAGCTCAACGCATAATATTTTGCAAAGTTTGCTTGGCAAGCATGTCATCTATAAGGATAGCGATAGCCGCTTTCATTTGGGTTCTTATCTTTTGTATTGGGCGGGCAAATACGAGCAGCAGCAAGGGGTTATTCAGCTATTCAAAGATTTGATCGTGCGGTACCCTACGCTCATGCAGCACACGGTTACTTTATCCAAACTGGATTTGGGAGAGGTAGTGTTCTTAGCCTGCCATGAGTCGCCTGCGCCGCTTGGTTTTACTTTTCGTGCCGGCGTGCGTGTGCCAGCGGTGTTTTCTGCAACCGGCAAAGCCATGCTTTCAACCTTGCCCATGCATAACATCAAATCACTTTATGAAGGCATCTTTCCAGAGCCAATGACGCCCAATGGCGTTGGCAACTTTGAGACTTTAGCGGATGAGATTGCTGCTATAAAAAAGAGCCGTATTTCACTGGATGATGGGCAATTGCGTGATGGTATGTACTGCTTAGGCACGTATGTTCGCAATGCTTCAGGCAATGCAGTCGCGGGTATGGCGGTCAGCTTTTTGCAGGCTGAATATGAGTCTAAGCGTGATGAAGTCAGCATAGTGCTGATTGAATTGGCCAAGCAAATGGAGCAACGTTTGGGGTTTTACGCTGAGGGTATAAGGTAGCGTTATGGCCTTGATATGATACTTGACGCTTGTTAAATCTATGGTTTGTTCTTAAAACAGCCCGCCAAATCGCTTAAGCAAATAAACAGCTTAAGCAACTCAGAAAAAGCCATTAAACAGCCAAATTAAACAATCCCATTTGCTTTAAGCTTAGCTATCATATCGCTGTCGTAGCCTAAATCAGCAAGGGTGCTATCAGTATGCTCACTCAATTTCGGTGGTGGCGTACGATAGCTGACAGGCGATGCAGATAATTTGATTGGATTACCTAATGCTCTAACCGGACTGCCTTGTTCAGCAAAATTAACAATCATTTCGCGTGCTTGCGCTTGTGGCATGGCCAAGGCCTCAGCGACATTATGAATAGGACCGCAAGGAATACCAGCCTCCTGCAAACGCGTAAGCCAATATGCACGTGGATGCTCGGCAAATGCTTTTATGAGCCACTTACAAATAAGCTCACGATGGGCAACGCGTTGTGGATTGCTCGCAAAACGACTGTCGGTATGCCACTCTACGGATAACATCTGGCACAGTCTGGCAAATTGACGGTCATTACCGCAGGCTAAAATGAAGTGCTCCTCACCTGCACCGGCAAACACTTGATAAGGAACAATATTAGGGTGGCCATTGCCCAATCTTGGCGGCACTTCACCAGATGCCAAATGATTCATACCGATATTGGCGAGCATTGCCAGCGCACTGTCTAATAGCGCCACATCGACATGTTGACCAAGCCCGCTATGCTGGCGCGCTATTAACGCCGCTTGAATACCAATTGTCAGCTGCAAGCCTGCAAATAAATCCACCACCGCCACGCCAACTTTATGCGGCTCACCATCAGTAGGTCCCGTGACGCTCATCAGCCCTGACAAACCCTGAATGATATAGTCATAGCCCGGAAGCGCAGCATCGGGACCTGTTTGCCCAAAGCCCGTTAATGAGGCATAAATCAGGCGCGGATTACTCTGTTTTAGACTGTCGTAATCTAAGCCGTATTTTTTCAGACCGCCAACTTTAAAGTTTTCTACCACAATATCACTTGTTTTAGCGAGCTGCTTAATGATGGTTTGTCCAGCAGGCGTCGTGATATCTACCGTTAGGGATTTTTTATTGCGATTAATGGTGGCGTAATAAGCGGACGTGTTATCGCTGAACGTTGGCGGTGCCCAATGACGCGTTTCATCACCGATATGTGGACGCTCTACCTTGATGACTTCAGCGCCAAGGTCGGCGAGTATCTGGGTACAAGAAGGACCTGCCAATACCCGAGACAAATCAAGCACTTTAATTCCATGCAATGCGCCTTTTGATACAGCGTCAGTCGCCATATTGGCAGTAGCATTATTAGTAAAGTTGTCTTGCTCAGGTTGTTGTGTCAGTGTGCTGACAGTCATAATAACCCCTTATTGATAACGTATTTTTTATAATGATAAAAATGATAGAACAGTGCTTAGTCCTCATTTATCTAATTCTTTAAAGCTATAGTCAAAATACTCTAAAAACGCTACGGGGCTGCGGGTATAAATTTTTTGCAGCCTCTGTCTGCATGGGCACAGCAAGCAAGAAAAATTGATACCCGCAGTACATAATGTGTCGATATTACTTTTCACTAACTATATTGATAAACCAGACATAAATGAGGACTAATAACTAAAAAAACGCACGCTACTGCTTATCAAGGGCTTTATAAAAAGCGCAACAGTAACGTACGTTTAGGATCCAAAAACCAGCTAGGACTTATTAGCTAACAACACTTAATAAAACGCCTGAATACCAGTCTGCGCGCGACCTAAGATAAGCGCATGAATATCATGAGTGCCTTCATAAGTATTGACCGCTTCTAAATTCATCACATGACGAATGATATGGAACTCATCAGAGATACCATTACCGCCATGCATATCACGGGCAA
>NZ_CAJGZK010000012.1 GCF_904846215.1 Psychrobacter glacincola
CACGGGCTAAATGAGCATCGTAAGTTACGGTTTATTAAAGACTTTTTAGGCTCAAAGTCACTCAAATAGCATGAATTATGTCCATTAGCGACTACCTTCTACTTTTTAGCATGAATTTTGTCCATTACACCTAAACCCATAGGTTGCAAAGCAATTTATGGGTTTTTTATGCGTCTTTTTATGCGTCTTGAAATTGTTCGCTAACATAAAACTATAGTCAGCGAAAAGTAATATCGGGTGTAATGGACATTATGTACTGCTGGTATCAATTTTTTTTGCTCGCTGTGCCCTTGCAGACAGAGGCTGCAAAAAATTTGCACTCGCAGTAGCGTAGCGTTTTTGGAGTATTTTGACTATACATAACTAGATATTTATAAAAAGGGATTTTTTTAACACACACACTGCAAGAGAATGAGTTTATTAACATAAAACTTATCATATACTCACAGGAGGATGTGGCACTATTCGTCAATTATAAGTACGATGAGATGGTTGCTATACATTCAAATATTAATCTACGAGAGTAATGTGATAATAACGATTGAAAGTACTATCCATATACTAAAAATAATAATTTTTAATAGATAATTCTTTAATAACTGATTTTTTGACAAAAAATACAATCTCAAAAAAACTTTAGGAGTCCTACATGTATCAATTAACGAAAATGAGCACGGCAATATCTGTACTTGGTTTATCAACCGTTCTGTTGATGGGTCAAAGTATCGCTGCAACCCACAGCAGCGCAAAGGTTACCAACAAAACTACAGCTAGCAATACTACTGATATAAGTCCAGTTACCAATGGTGTGAGTCAAAAAATTGCCGGCAAAAGCAAAGCAGCGATAACGTTAAATAAGCTTTTACCGACTATTAAATATACCACTGAAAATCTGCCCGTGGAGGCGCAAAAGGTAAATAGTGCTACTTGGACACAAGGTATGAAGAGAAATAGTCATACTACCACTAAGCTGCAAGCTTTATTGAACTGGCAGCAAAACGGTGTTGGCTCTGTAGATGGTTATTGGGGAAAGAATTCTCGTAAAGCCATGCAGGCTTTTCAGATGGCAAATGGGTTGGCAGTGACTGATACTTTAAATACTGAAACATGGCAGGCACTAACCAAGAACGATAAGCTTATGGCGCAGCCAGTATTGGTCAGTTATGAGCTCAGTGATGCTGATATCAATATAAAAACCACGACGATTCCGGAAAGTGCAGAAGCCAAAGCCAAGCTTGAGGGCATGTACTACGAAAGCGTGATTGAAGGCTTAGCAGAAAAATTTCATATCAGCGAAAATTATCTTAAGGCGCTCAATCCGAATGCTAAATTTGCAGTGGGCGAAACCATCATTGTCTATAATCCGGGCAATCCTAACACCAAGCCTGTCAGTCGAGTGGTTGCTGACAAAACTACCGAAACATTATATGCGTATGATGATAAAGGTATCTTGGTTGCCAGCTATCCAACCACAGTAGGTAGTACTACTACGCCATCGCCAACAGGCACGCATACGGTCGCAGTAAAGGTACACGAACCCAACTATACTTATACAGCAGATAATGGCAGCAAGTCTATCCTTCCACCCGGTCCTAATAACCCTGTGGGGTCAGTATGGATTGGACTCAGTAAGCCGTCATATGGAATTCATGGTTCACCCGATCCTGCTCGTATCAGTCGTCAGGCATCGGCAGGTTGTATACGGTTGACCAATTGGGATGCGCTTGCGTTACTTGGCGTGATACAAAATGGCGCGACGGTTGAGTTCAGATAATGCATCATGATTTACAAGTCGTTATTTGAAAAATGATTAAATCCGAAAATGCAGACAAAAAAATACCGCTGATATTTAGCGGTATTTTTTATGGTAGAAGCAATAAACCAATATCAACTTACTAAAATATGATAGGCAATAATAAGTAGGTTAGCAGTATCATTATTATTATCAGTTAAACCACTCAAGCACTATAGCTATGCTCTTATAACTATTTTAGTAGATAATAATTTAGTTTTTACCACGGTAAGTAATGCGACCTTTAGATAAGTCATAAGGGGTCATTTCAACCTTAACTTTATCACCAGTCAGAATTCGGATGTAATGCTTACGCATCTTACCTGAGATGTGCGCAATGATTTCGTGTCCGTTTTCTAAACGAACTTTAAACAAAGTATTTGGAAGGGTGTCAATGACTTCGCCTTCAAATTCAATAATCTCGTCTTTTGCCATAATTCGTATCATCAATCAATTTAAAATAAGCCCATATTATACGTAAGTTAGCAGATTAAAGCAATACGGAACCTGATTTTTACTTGACAGCCTGTAAGTGATATGTATGCCAGATTATATTAATCTAGTCAGGAAGGTTGAGCCAAATAGGAGTGAGTGGCGCACTTGGTAATAAGCTTTGAAAGTGCTCAGGATAATAGGCATTAATAAAATACAAGCCATCACCTGAAGCAGTCGGCGGCGCTATTGTTCGATCTTTTTTAGCCAAAATATTTAAGAAGTCAGCCGGTTCTAACTCGTGTCTGCCAATTGCATATAGGGTTCCCATAAGATTTCGAACCATATGGTGTAAAAATCCATCAGCTTGAATATCGAAGACGATAAACTGACCTTGAGTAAAAAGATTGGCATGGCTAATATGCCGTACAGGTTGATTGGATTGACAAGCGGCAGCACGGTAGCTACTAAAATCGTGCGTACCTACGATATCAGCAGCAGCGAGCTGCATCGCTTTTAGGTCAAGCGGCTCATAGATATGGGTCACTTGATGATTGAGGATGGCAGGACGCTGCGTTTGGTTCAGAGTGATATAACGATAACGACGAGCGATGGCGGCAAAACGGGCATGAAATTCTGCCGGCATCGGCTGAACCCAGCGCAAGGCTATATCGTCAGGCAATAGGCTATTGACACCGCGCAGCCAGTTGTGTGTGGGTCGATAGGCATGAGTGACAAAATGGGCAATCATATTGCTGGCATGAACACTTGAGTCTGTGCGCCCTGCGGCAATCACCTCTACTGTCTCATTGGCGACAGTACTAATAGCGGCTTCTACCGCTTCTTGTACGCCAAGTACCTCTCTTTGGCGTTGCCAGCCATGATAGTGGGTGCCCAAAAATTCAATAGCAATGGCTAAGGTATAGGTCAGGCGTTTTGCCTCGTTGTTTTCGGTCATGGATATGGTCATTATTGGCTTTATACAAGAGTGATGGGTATTCATTTAGCGTTTTTTGATGCTTGTGCCAGTTTGCTGAACATTGTTTAACCAGCGTTGTCGACGCCGTGCTGGGCTGTCGTGGCGCACCAGTAACCATAGCAAGCGTGCATAAATAGCTGGAATGGTTAAGCGCCCACCTGCTATCACTTGATAGTCGTATTGCCAACTGCCTGCAGCGTAGGTATCGCTAACACCACCAAACGGTGATTGGCTCGCACACACTACCATGTGGCCTTTTTCATAAGCCAGTTGCAAGGCTTCTGCTAACTCTACTGAATAAGGGACATTACCAGCACCATAGCCTAATAAAATAATGCCACAAGGCGGCTGTAATAATAAGGCACGCAGCTGTTGGTTTAATACGTCGGTCGTATTGGGCATACAGTACAATGCATGAACACAAGCGTGTTCGGCGCGAACTGCAATATCAGTGCTGATCTCTTGTTGGTCATCAAGCCAATGCTGACGGCGAGTATCTGGCAAAGTTTTGACATAACTATTGGCAGGATAAGCCGCTCTAGAGTGACCGGTAAATGCCATAAAGTCATGGCTATGTATTTTTTGTACCGTTTGCGCGGGCCATGATTCGCCGCCGAAGCCAATCTTTACGCCAGATTCACCGGCACCTGCCAGTTTTAAAGAGTCAGTAAGGTTGTTCCAAGCATCGCTTAGGGCATCTACTTTGTAAGAGTACAGCTCCTCGCTATCTAATAGGGGATGCATGCTACCGGTCACAACAACACAAATATCGCTACCTGCAAAGGCTTCTGCTAAGAACGCTCCCAAGTAACTTAGCGTATCAGTGCCCGTGATTAATACAAAACGTCTACTGCCTTGTTGATAAGCGGACAGTAGCAGCTGATAAAAATGAACAAAATCGCTAGGTGTAAACTGACTGCTGTCTTTAATCAAAGTATTGTTAAGCCAAGCGATGGGCGATAAAGTAAACGCATTATCCAGTTCAGCCAGTAGTTGCTGCAAAGTTGGCAAAAACACCTCTGCTGATAGTGGCGCTAATGGACGACCATAACTGCCAAAAGTGCCACCAGCATAAATAAGTTGAATGGGTGCAGGGCGTGTATTTGTCATAGGCGAAAAGTACTGTATTGATTTTAAAGTGAATAGACGATAGAGCAGAATGATTGAAAGAAGCGCTGTTTCTAGAGAAGTGATAGAGAAATAAAAATAAAAATTACCATAAATTCAGCGAGTACTCTAAACGGGTAGAATACTCGCTGTCGTACCAGTCATTTTAGGCAGTGCGATCAAGCAATAATTGTGCTTGCTGCTGCTGTTCACTATTGCCTTTAGCAATGACTTCATTTAGTAGGCGTTTGGCACTATCGTATTCGCCAAGTTGCACATACTGACCTGCTAAATCCAGCGTCACTTGATTGCTGTCTAAAGATTTGACAAAATCAAAATCTGCTGCGAACCGTGATGAAAAATCTTCGGCACTGTCAGTATCAGCTGCAATATCAATAGCATCGTCGATATGAATATTGGCATATTCGCTATCAATTTCAACTGGCGTGCTCGCCGTTGTAGACTCTGATAAAGAATCAAAGTCGAAATCATCGTCTATTACCGTATCATCATCGAACATCATGGTAGTAGGGGCAATGCTAGAAGCTTCAGAATCGTTTTTTACAATATCTGTCTCTTCAACGCTTATATTTTCAATATTTGCGTCTTCGATACTGATGTCTTCGAAACTAAAATCATCAAAATTATCTTCGACAATAGAATGCTGAATAGCTGTATTATTTTGTGTTTCATCTAAAATATCGACATTGTCTAAAGATAGTGTCAGACGGTCATCATCTAAATAAGGGGTCTCTGTTGTGACAGGCGCATTACTGATAACGTTATTGGTATTGGCATCACCGTCTAAATCTAAGACAAATTCATCTTCTAATGATAGCTCATTTAAGCCACTGTTAACGCTATCATGAGTGGCGCTGTTGACGGGAGATTCTGTAGAGGTAAGACTTTGCTCAGACAACTCAAAATCAAAATCAAAATCGCTATCACTGTCACTGTCACTATCATTGTCAGTACTATGACTATTATTATCGGTGTCTATGACCATAGTGGTGGGTGTTAAGATATTTTCGTCTACTAAGTCAAGCTTGGTAACAGGTGCCGAGTTAGCATCAGTAGTAGGGACAGGTTCATTATTGCTGTCTTCTAAATCACTCAGACTAAGATCGAACGCTTGCTCAATATCATCGAAATTATCGTCATCAAAAGCATTGTCATCAAGACCATTGTCATCAAAAGCCTTGGAAGCCGTTACTGTTTCATCAGTAGCTTTCGATGAGTCGTTTTTATACTCAATATTTTGAGCTGCATCAGTATCAAGGACGGCACTGTTGCTGCTCGCTTTATTGATTGGTAGATTAAAATCTAAACTTTCAAATCCATTATCTTCGCTCTTGTCTGCTAACATAGTTTGTTTAGCGACTTGGGTTTGTTCTTCAGTCAGCAAAGCTTTTAACTGATCGGCTTGTGCAATACTTTTTTTATCATTATTTGCTTTGATAGCATCATAAACTTTATTAAAATTTTCAGACTCATCTATCGTGGCATATACCGCAAGTAGCTTGAGAGATAATTGGCTATCATTTGGTTTTTCGCTGAGACCACGATTGAGGGTTTCAATGGCTTTGTCATAGCGCTGTTGGTCCATAAAACGCTGAGCAATCTCAATATGATCAAACTTTTTATCGTTGTTAGTAGCGGTTTGAGTAGGCGTGCTTTTAGAAGCAGCATGCTTCGATAAGGGCTCAATTTTGCCAGTATTTGTACTCAGCGGCTTTGATGGCTTTTGCGCTTTATTTTTGCGCATTACCAAGACTGCGACGAGTAAAATGACCACCAATCCGGCGATGATATATAGCATATTGTCCATAGTTACTCCCACGCCTACGATCAGAGCTGCTTGCCTTGATCCGTTAGGCAATTATTGATTGCGTAATTTTTTGAGACGAGCTTGCAGCTCAGCCAGTTTTTGGTTTTGTAATTGTAATTTGCGAGTATAGTTATCAAGGATACCACTGGTTTTTGATAACTGCTGAGCTTGTGATGCGGTACTTTGTCTTGATGATTTAAGCATGCTTAATACATCGCTGCTAAGTCCGTTACCCGTTGCCATGCCTGTTTTGGTTTTAGTGCCATCTGCACTGCCTTCATGACCGGGAGCAAGGACAGAAAACTGTGCCTTTGGCAAAATTTGTGTCTTGGTGGTCGCCAGTTTTTCAGTATGGTCGGCTGCTTGCACGGTATCGGATTTGGATACGGGTTTTGGTGCAATTGGTTTTTTTGCGACAGGGGTATTGGCCGCTCTATATGGTTTTTGAGCACTAATGGCAGCTTCAAGCTTTTGCTGTGGTGGTAGCGCATCATAATTAGGCAAACTTAACTGCGCATCTGCTTTTAATTGATTGGCGTTTTTATTGATAAAGGCATCAGGATTTTGCGTCTGAATTTCTTTCATGACGGTTTGAACGTCGATATTGTTTTTCTCTGCGATTTGCTGCGCAATAACCCATAAGTTGTCGTTACGCTGCACAGTATAATTAATCTCGCTGCTAGCTGACTTATCCGATGTTGCCAACACTTGGCTTGACGTGTTTTTTGCTGCGACAGTCGCCTTTGGCGTTACTGCTTGCTGCAAGGCATTCGAGTTAGGTTGCATACTATTGAGAAGGGTTGTAGCGACGATACTATTGATACTATTGCCATTATTTGGGACAACGGCTTTATTGTTGCTGGTTAAAGCCACTTCATACGGTATTGGATTTTTGGGCGCCATAGGAATAGCGACCATCATGTCCGTATCACTTTTACTCTTCGGCTGTATCTGACGAGTAATTTGTATGTTTAGGATATCGAACTGTTTATCCGTTTCGCTAGTAGCATAAGGCTTGCTATTTGATGAGGCGGTTAGACCTACATCATTATCCTTATTTGTGCCCGCCATGACACTATTGTTTTTCCTATCAATAGGATTATTTAATCGACCGTTTTTTAAGCGGCTAGGCGCGTAGGTTGTGATATTGCTTTGTGTCGTGGTTGCAACTGCTGTCGGTAAGCCAGACGATATAGTCGTTGCTTGAGCGCTAGGTATTTGTGAGCTTGACGCTTGGATACTTGGCGTTTGAATAACAGGCACTCGTATATTAGGCGATTGAACAGTGCGCTCAGCTGACGTCGCCTTCAATGTAGATTTCGATGAATCAGATGATAATAGAGGTGGCGGTGCACCTTTTCTCACTGTCAATGGCTGCGCGTTAGTTGTAGAAACCACGGGTAAGTTAGGCTTCTTTGCGCCAGTTACGATATTTTTAGAAGTAGCAATCGGTAAGCTGTCATTAAGCGGCATCAATAATGTCTTTGGAATAACATTGCGCTGATTGCCATCATTAATCGCTAAAACCACATCAGCAAAGGGTTTGGACATAGGTTTGGTGGTGGTAATAAAAACTTGACCACTCGTGGCCGAAGTCGGGTGGAAGCGTACGATCATAGAATCAGTTGGGGTCAGACCCATTTGCTGATAAATAGCGGCATTTGCCAAACTGGCTGAAAAGTCCGTGTTTTCAATATCAGTGACCATAATACTGGCAACTAGAGGTTCGTGCTGAGCTGAAATAACAACCGTCTTGCCAATGGTCGCTGCTTGGGCGCTAGGTACTAGGGCTACACAACCTATTGAATACAGCAATGCCATCGATACTGCGCGATGTATGCTAGTCAAGCGATAAGATAGATGACAAGACATATGCAGCCCTTTGCAGTAAAAGTTGTCTGTGTTGTTATAACAAAATACTGTTTAGTTTACCAGTTTATTTCATTGCTGTTGTGACCAATAGTTTAATTGTATGCTTAATATTTACACATATAGTCAGTGAAAAGTAATATCGACACATTATGTACTGCTGATATCAATTTTCCTTGCTTGCTGTGCCTACGCAGACAGAGGCTGCAAAAAATTTGTACCAGCAGTACCGTAGCGTTTTTAGAGTATTTTGACTATATCAGCCAATTTGTTTGTCAAGCAACATGGCATCGCCATAACTAAAAAATCGATACTGCGATTTGATGGCATGTTGATAAGCCTGTTCGATAGATTTTTTCGTGGCAAAGGCTGATACCAGCATCAGCAAAGTAGACTTTGGTAAGTGAAAATTGGTTAGTAGTTTATCCACGACGCCAAACGTAAAGCCTGGATATATAAAAATATCCGTATCACCTGACCAGCCAGAGAGTAGCTGTCCATCGACTGCTGTTTTTTGATAGGCCGTTTCAAGGACACGTGTGACAGTAGTCCCGATAGCGATGACTTGCTTGCCATTGGCATGGGTCTGATTGATAAGGTCGGCAGTGGCTTGAGGCAGGTGTGCATATTCGCTATGCATCGTATGATGCAGCAGATTGTCTGTCTTTACCGGAGCAAAAGTACCTGCGCCGACATTCAGCGTAACAAACGCGGTTTGAATACCTTTTGCCGCCAGCTTTTCTAATACAATATCGTCAAAATGCAGACTTGCTGTCGGGGCAGCGACGCTGGCAAGCTTGGCAGGGTCATGAAAAACAGTCTGGTAACGGGTATTGTCGGTGGCGTCCGCATGACGCTCAAAATAGGGTGGAATAGGCAGCTCACCATAACGCTCTAAGTCAGGTAGAATGGGCATATCAAAAGCCAAGATAAATAAGTTCTCTTGGCGCCCAATCATGACACCAGTCATGTGACCATCAGCCAGTACAAGACCTTGTCCAAGCTTTAACGCTTTACTGGCTTTGACATGGCAAAGAGCGATATGCTTTTCTGCCACAATCGTCATGTCTATGATGTCAGAAGTTGACGTTATTGGGTCTAAATCCGCGCTATTTAAATCTGATAGAGAGACCAAACGCTCTATTAATACCTCAATTTTTCCACCAGTATCTTTTTGACCAAATAAGCGCGCCTTCATCACCTTAGTGTCATTAAAAACAATCAAATCGCCTGTATTGAGTAATTCAGGCAATTCAGAGAACAGTTTGTCTTCAACTTCAATCTGACTATTAGCATTAGCATTAGCATTAGCATTAGCATTAGCATTAGCATTAGCATTAGCATTAGCATTAGCATTAGCATTAGCATTAGCATTAGGCAAATAGAGTAGCTTCGATGCAGAGCGCTGCGCCAATGGATAACGGGCAATCAGTTGGTCTGGCAGCTCATAATCATAATCATCAACACTTAGATATTCTAAAATATCGTCATTATGACTGGCAGCAATTTTAGAGTTGTTATTTAAGGTTCGAGGTTCAGAATCAGTCATAAAAAAGTCTTTCAATGGAAGAGGATTTTGAGCGCAATTGTAGCAGAAATGAGGATATGAAAGAACATTTTACTAAGCAGTACGTCTTTATACACCTTAAAATATAAATAAAATAGCCTAAGAAAATATTCAAAAAACCTGTCTAGAAAAGCTATCTAAAAAACTGTCTAAAGAACTTACACAAAGAACCCTTCAAATAAATTTAATTGTGGCGTTATTTGCGTGGCAAGTGTCAGTGAAGAGAATGTCACACCAACCAATCGAATAGGGAGGGCACGTGGGATGTCCGAAAACAACTTGTCTAGCCAAAAGTGAGCCGACTCTGCACTATTAAAAGCCGTCGATAAGGTATGCGAGCGCGTGACTTGAGTAAAGTCAGCGTATTTAACTTTTAGAGTAATAGTATAAGCAATGAGCTGTTTTTTGTGCAGCTGATGAAAGGCATCGGCATTTTGCGCATAGATTTGTAGTTTTAGTTGATTATCATCTGTTAAATTGTCTCTAAAGGTGGTCTCAGAGCCAACCGACTTGTGGGTACGCTCAGACTTGACCGCGCGCTCGTCACGCCCGTGAGCGATATCATGATAGAACTGTCCACGCTTACCGAACTCATTGACCAATATGGCAGCTGGTATGCGCCGAAGGTCTGCGCCATGACTGACTCCCATCGCATGCAGGCGTTTTGCCGTTGCCTTACCGATACCGTGGAAGCGTTCAATAGGCAGGGTGCTAATAAAAGCATCGGCATCCGCTGGCGTGATGACTGCTGTGCCATTGGGTTTATTAATATCAGAGGCGATTTTTGCCAGCATCTTATTAAATGAGACACCAGCAGAGGCATTTAAACCCGTTTGTTCTAAAATTTGTGCCCGTAACCAATTTGCCATTAATGTGGCTGAGCCTTGATGAACAGACAACCCAGTAACATCAAGATAGGCTTCATCTAACGATAATGGCTCAACGTGCGGTGTTAGACTGTACATGATATGACGTATCTTACTACTAACTGCACGATAAACATCAAAGCGCGGCGGTACAAATATCACCTCAGGACAGCGCTTTCTGGCTTCATAGCATGACATGGCGGAGCGTACGCCAAACTTACGGACTTCGTAACTGGCAGCAGCAACCACGCCGCGACCATTGGGATCGCCGCCAACAACCAATGGCTTGCCACGCAGATCAGGAAAATCACGCTGTTCTACACTGGCATAAAAAGCATCCATATCAATATGAATGATTTTACGACGCTTAGGTTGGCTGATGGCAGGTGTAGCGTTTATTGTCGTAACATGTGTTGTCATAGAGACTATTTTACCTGATTTTGTGCCTCTACTTTAGTCTCTAATGCTCACTCAAAAAATAAGAAGTAATAGACAGCTCGACCTATGATAATGGCCTGAATAGAACTTTTAATTATTTAAAGCTATAGTCAGTAAAAAGTAATATCGACACATTATGTACTGCTGATATCAATTTTTCTTGCTTGCTGTGCCTACGCAGACAGAGGCTGCAAAAAATTTATACCCGCAGCACCGTAACGTTTTTAGAGTATTTTGACTATATCTAAAAATTTAATATCTATAGGGCGTCATAATCGGTCCTTTAATTGATAATATTCACAAGAAACATTAGGCTATAAAGGTGTCAAATCTGATAAATGCCAACTTATTTAATGATATTTTTTGAATGAACTGGCGGCTCATATTAATATCTTGACCATTCGTCAAAAATATTATAATTGTGTATTACACTTTTGCTTATATAGCGTTACAATAAGACAGCTAGGATACAAAGTGTGTATAAAAAAGAGTCAGAAAGGTGAACCACTATCAAAGACAGGGATAATGTCTGATGGGTACAGGTGAGCAGCAAATGGACTTGCCGTGATTGTCTCAGCCCAGTGATTCACTGATTCAGTGATTCAGTGATTCAGTAATCATCTAGAAGATTATCATCCAGTATATATCCAATAAATAGTAGCTCAAACTATTGCAAAAAAAGTTGAGGAGCTGGGTATGAATAATGAGTTGAGAGGAAGTGATTTAACACGCGCATTGCTTGCACGGGGCGACAAACAAATATGGTGCGCAGTCGATGATGATAGTGACGAACAAGCGATGATGGATCATTGCGGTAACGATTTTACCGCTCATATTGTCGAATTTAAAGATGACTGTTTTTACTGTAGTTGTGGTACAGCTTGGCTGTTCGCCGTACCCATAAAAACAGTTGCTGCAACGCAATCTGATATGAACATTTGAACATACTGTTTTCCATACTTTAAGTTAGATAGTATAAATGGCAATAGCGCCATAAGATTTCCAGAAAAAAGCCTCCTACTCCTAAATGGGAGGCTTTTTTATAGCGTATATTAAGCATTTGGTGCATCAGGCTGTACCATAGGGTCAGCGTCGGCAAAAGCCTTTAATGTGCGGCAATGGGCGTCGATCGCAACGATATTTGGATAAGCCGTTAGATCTACCTTAAAGCGTTCGGCAGAAGAGACTTGTGGAATCAGATAACAATCTGCAAAAGTAGGGCGGTCGCCATAGCAGAATTTACCGCGTGTTTTGTCTTGTGCCAAGCGTTTTTCGAGAGCAGCAAAACCCTCACTCATCCAGCGCTGACACCAAGTCATGACTTTTGCTTCATCTACCGACAGCTCGTTACGCAGATACTGCAAAATGCGTCGGTTATTCAGCGGGTGAATATCACAGCCAATCATAGCGCTCAAAGCCCGTACTTGCATGCGAGCTGCCACGTCTTTAGGCAATAAAGGATGCTTAGGATAGACCTCTTCTAACCACTCCAAAATAGCGGGACTTTGGTACAACCATAAATCATCGACTTGTAAGACAGGCACCAAGCCTTGTGGATTGATAGATTGAAAGGCGGCTTCTAATTGCTCATCTTGTGCCAAATTGACCGTGATATAGTCATAATCTAACTGCTTTAAATTCATCGCGATACGTGTACGGTAAGAGGTGCTACTGCGAAAGTAGCCATAAAGTGTCATCATGAGGCATTCCTTTTATTATGCTGTGTTGTATACGATATAAAGAGTTATAATTACTGAGTCTACCGTTATCTTAGAGAGTCAAAGACAGCTATTATGACATTCAGTCTTTATTTCAATTTTCTAATATTGTATTGATAACGCATTTAGTTAATCACTCACAGAGTAAACCATGCCAGCAGCTGAAAACCTGATAGACACCCTTGCTACGATGAATAAACACCAAGGCGGCGTACAATCACTTGAGATTGGGCTGTCGGTATTGGACGTGCTCATCGATTATAATGAGCCAATGATGCTAAAAGACGTGGCACAAGCCATGCAAATGCATCCAGCAAAATGCCACCGTTATTTGGTCAGTCTTATTCGTAAAAACTATGCTCGCCAGCTGAGTGATGGACGCTATGGACTTGGTGATAGAGTTCATGCAATGGGCGCGCTCGGAGCAATGGGGCAGACAGGATTTAATCAAAACAATATCTTGAATCGTCTGACGCATATTGCCAATGAGATTAAAGATAACTTAAACTGCGGCGTACAAATCGCCAAATGGTTTAATGAAGGTCCTATTATTATTCAATCTGTTGAACCAGACAGCGCTATTAGTATCATTACGCGTATCGGCTCGCGTATGCCGCTGACCACGTCGGCGACAGGTCATTTATTTGCCAGCTATCAGCCAGATGCCATTATCAAACCCTTGGTCATCGCCGAATGGCAGGCGAAGCAAGAGCCAGTGATAACAGAGAAATGGCAGCACTTTAACCAATTGCGAGCGAAAGTTCGTACGCAGGGCTATGCGACCGTTACCGGTGATATGCTGATGGGCATTAATGCGATTACTATTCCCGTTATCATACCGCAGCTTGATAACAATATAAGTCCATCAAACAATGGCAAGCTATCAACCGATAGCTTGCCATTAGAGTATGCGATTACTATCATTGGTACCACAGAGCAGTTGCCTATGAGTGAGCAGCGTAATGTGGTCGAGCAAATATTAGCAATCGCACAGCGTTATCAAATAGTGTAGCTCGTAAAATAGCTAAAACTTATCTTAGCTATTTTATAAATGGTCATTTAAACAACTAAAATACATTACTCACCGGCAGGCGCGACTTCTCGTGCTTCAGCCAGTTCCGCCGCATGTAAAAACTGAGTATGCGCTGGTGCGCGTTTGGTACGTGACCATTCATCAAGCATCTCATACTTCATCTCTTCGGTAATCATAGATACTTTTTCTTCTGAGGTAATATCATCATAAGTAAGTTCCATACGATGTCCATTTGGATCAAAGAAATAGATAGAATGGAAGATACCATGATTGGTTACACCGACCACATCGATGCCGTTTTCTTCTAAGTGCTTTTTAGCCGCTATTAAGGCATCGCGGTCTTTTACCTTCATCGCTAGATGTTGTACCCAATTTGGCGTATTAGGGTCAAAGCCCATTTCAGGCTGATTGGGCACTTCAAAAAATGCCAATACATTGCCATTACCCGCATCTAAAAACACATGCATATAAGGGTCAAAGGCTTTGGTCGAAGGTACATGATCCTCAGCAAATGCCAAGATGAAATCCATATTCAGATATTTTTTATACCATTCGACCGTTTCTTTAGCGTCTTTGCAGCGATAGGCTACATGATGGATTTTTTCAATTTTAAAGGTCATTATCAAACTCCTTTTGATAGGACGTACAATTTGTATCAATCGGTTGGCTGTTAGTAATCATAAATATAGGTCACTAACTACTAACCGCTTAACTCGATTATGTGCACGCATTTTTATAGGCAATCATTGGTTGTATAAATGTTGAAAAATAAATACTATTTATCAAAATCAAAGTTTAGAGCAGGCAGAACCTTACCGCGTACTTCGCCAAAGCCAACACGAATACCATCTTTTTCGCTATAACCTTTCATGATGACCGTGTCACCATCTTCGATGAAGCTACGCGTTTCACCGCCTTTTAGCGTTACTGGTTTGGTGGCATTCCAAGCAATCTCTAACATCGAGCCATAAGAATCTGGCGTTGGCCCTGAAATCGTCCCTGAACCCATCATATCGCCCACTTCTACTTTACAGCCAGTAATAGTATGATGCGTCAGCTGCTGCGCCATTGACCAGTACATATATTTAAAATTGGTTTCGCAAACCACCGTTGCTTCTTCAGCATTTTCTGGCAATAGTTCTACTGATAAATGGATATCGTAGCTGTTATTGCTGTCTTTTTCGTTCAGATAAGCAAGCGGCTTTGGCTCTTGTGTCGGGCATGGCATTTTAAAGGGTGCTAAGGCTTCCATCGTCACAATCCAAGGCGAAACCTCAGAAGCAAAGGTTTTGGCATTAAATGGACCTAACGGCACATATTCCCATTTTTGAATATCACGAGCTGACCAATCGTTCAATAAAACCATACCGAAAATATGATCAATAGCATTATCTACGGCAATCGGTTGACCAATATTATTACCTTTACCAACGACAAACGCTGTTTCAAGCTCAAAATCGAGACGTTTACAAGGCGAGAAAATAGGACGGTCATCAGCATTAGGTTTCAGCTGACCCGATGGACGTATCACTTCCGTGCCACTGACGATGACTGTACTGGCACGTCCGTTATAGCCCACTGGCATTTCAGTCCAGTTAGGCAACAGAGCATTGCTTGGGTCACGGAACATCGTACCGACGTTGGTTGCATGTTCTTTAGAGGAATAAAAATCGGTAAAGCCTGGCACTTGAACCGGCAGATGCATGGTGACATCTGATTGTTGAAATAGGGCTTTTTGCTGCAAATCCGTGTTGTCACGTAACGTATCGCAGTCGCTAGAGAGTAGCGTTTGAATCGTTGTGCGTGCTTTGCTCCAATTGTCTCGACCAGAATCAATAAAGGCATTTAACGTGTTTTGATCGAAATATGAGCCACCATCTAAACTCAATAACCCTTCAGCTTCAAGTACTGATAAGTCTAATACTTGCTCGCCAATAGCTATGCCAGCGCGACGTTTGCCATCAGTGCTGTCACTAAAAATACCATAAGGCAGGTTATGAATAGAGAAGTCAGAATCGGTTGCGATATCGAGGAAAGATGAGAGGTTTTTGTCAATCGTTGACATGAGTGGCTCCTTGCTAAAGCGAATATTAAATTACGTTATAATTAACTACTTACGTATAATGTAATTTATAGCTGGGTCGATTGCAAGTTTTTTTATGTGCCAGTGTTATAAATTGATTGAGTTTTGATTGAGACGAAAGCTATAGTCAGTGAAAAGTAATATCGACATATTATGTACTGCTGGTATCAATTTTTCTTGCTTGCTGTGCCGATGCAGACAGAGGCTGCAAAAAATTTGTACCAGCAGTACCGTAGCGTTTTTAGGGCATTTTGACTATATTTGCCTTTTTTGATAAAAAAATACCACCATTACGAAATCCAACGCATGAAAAAAGGCTGAGCATAATTGCTCAGCCTTTTTAAAAAACTTCAATAGACGTTAACAGCCGATTAGTCTTTTAAAACGTCAACCATGGCATTGGCAACATAGTCGATATTGCTACTGTTTAAGCCGGCAACACACATACGTGAGTTCGATACCATATAGATGCCATACTTGCTTTGTAGTTGTGCAACTTGTTCAGGCGTTAGACCTGTAAAGCTAAACATACCGTTTTGTGCGGTCAAGTAATTAAAGTTACGACCTGGGATTTTTTCTTCCAATACTGATTTGAGCTTGGTGCGCATAGATTTGATACGGTCACGCATCGCATATACTTCGCCAATCCATTGCTCATGCAAGGCTTCGTCGTTCATAACGATATCAACGACGCGACCACCATGTGATGGCGGGCTTGAGTACATACGACGTACCGTAGAATTCAGCTGACCAAAGACGCGCTCAGTTTCATCTACCGTTGGGCAAACAACTGATAAACCACCGACACGCTCGCCATATAGCGATAAGTTTTTAGAGAATGAGTTGCTGACAAACAATGGTAGACCCATATCAACTGCTTTACGAATGGCATAAGCATCGCTGTCCATATCTTCGCCAAAGCCTTGGTAGGCGATGTCCATAAATGGAATCAGCTCGCGCGCTTGAATGACGTTTAGGACTTGATCCCATTGCTCACGAGTCAAATCAACGCCCGTTGGGTTGTGACAGCAAGGATGAAGCAAAAGTACATCATCTTTATTCAATGTCTCAAAAAACGCAATCATCTCATCAAACTTGATGCCACCAGTAGCAGTATCGTAGTACGGGTATTTACCGACTTCGACGTCAGAGCCTTCAAAAATAGCAATGTGATTGCCCCATGTAGGGTCGCTCACGTAACACTTAGATTGCGGGAACCATTCATTGATGAATTCTGCGCCGACTTTTAGTGCACCAGAACCACCAATGGTCGCGATAGTAGCCACTAAGCCATCTTGTAAAATCTGAGCATCTTTACCAAACAGCAGTTCTTGACAACCTTTACGATGTCCTGGCAGACCTGCCATTGGCAAATACGGACGCGGCGAGATAGGGTCAGCAATACGCTGTTCAGCCGTTTTTACACACTCAAGTACGGGCATTTTGCCATCTTCGTCATAATAGACGCCCACACCCAAATTGACTTTATCTGGGTTGGTGTCTGCTGCAAATTTGTCCATCAATCCTAAGATTGGGTCGCCGGCATAGTAATCGATACGTTCAAACATGTTTTTTCCTTACAAGGGATATAAGTACAAAGGTATAAGTTGAGGCGCTAAAAAGCATAAACCAGTTTGGGCATTAACTCAATGTTAGATTCCATTATCCCCACCAATTCATGCATTTTTTTGCCAAGTGATATCATTTTTTCTTGACTCATCATTTAAATTGCTTTGATAAGGGGTATAAAGCTGGCTGTTAAATATTTTGCAAATCATCAAAATGGGTCACAAAGTAGCCCTGCAAAAAATGCTTAAAAGCAATGCTGGCTGGTGATAATGCGCGTGAAGAGCGTTGGTAAATAAAAAATCGGCGCATTTTGACCGGCTGAGATAAAGGTCGCATCTGTAAACCATTGGCGCTGACCCAGTCTATCACCTCCGGCATGTAAGGCAGACACAAGGTAATGCCAAAGCCTTGACGGGTCATCTCAAGTGCCGTTGACATAAAGTTCACTTTATAGCGTGCTTGTTGTATGTGGCTTGCGATACGCTCATCAAGCTCAGCGGTCACTTGCTCAATAAATGGACCTTGCAGGGTAATAAGCGGCGTATCAATCAAATCTTGCCAAACAATCTCAGATCTTTGTGCCAGTGCATGATTATCAGGCATGACCACACAGAATGGTAGCTGATATAACAAATCGGCACTGATGTCATCATCAATTTCCATAAATCCAAGCTCAGTGCCCACGCCCAAATCTACTTCGATATTTTGAATATGTTCAAGAACATTTTCTGCTGAGCAATCGAGCAAAGATACGCTGATATCAGGATATTCTTTGGCAAACTGAGCGATAACCGCTGGCATAGAGGAGGCGGCAAATTGCGAAACAGCGAGCCTGACTTGACCTTGCGCTAAGCTCGTTAAGCTACTGGCTTCATTTTCAAACAGCTGCATCTCATTTAAAATGCGCCGCGCTTGCGGCAATAGATGCCGTCCAACTGCCGACAACGACAGCTGACGTGTAGTGCGATCAAATAATACGATGCCAAGGCTAGATTCAAGCTCTTTTATCAATCCACTGACGGCAGATTGGGTTAAATGCATCTGGTCGCTGGCACGAGTAAAGCTGCCGTTGTCAGCGACTTTGATAAAAGCGGTAAGTTGGCGAATACTGATATTCATAAGTAAACCTGATAAATAAATCAAAAAATACGATTAGTCTTATAAATCAAGCTAATCTAATATAAATGAATCGTCAATAGGAATGATTGATGAAACTTATTTTTTGCTAATTTTTAGCGCTTTATACCACCAATTGCAATTAAGGATGATGACAATGGCACAAGTAATGGCAGATTTATTTGACAACCCTATGGGCCTACAAGGCTTCGATTTTGTTGAGTTCGTCTCACAAGAGCCTGAGCTTGTCGAAGAGTTGTTTTGCAACCTTGGCTTTACTCATGTCGCCAATCACCGCTCAAAAGATGTTGCCTTGTTTCGTCAAGGAGACATCAATCTCATATTAAACCGCGAACCAAAAAGCCATGGCAGCTACTTTTTAGGTGAGCATGGTGCCGGCGCCTGTAGCATGGGTTTCCGTGTAAAAAATGCAAAGCAAGCTTATGAGTTGGCGATCGAAAACGGTGCTGAGCCAGTCGATGTCAAGACAGGGGTGATGGAATTACGTCTGCCAGCGATCAAAGGTATCGGCGGCTCGCTCATTTATCTTATCGACCGCTTTACCGCTGGTAACTCTATCTATGACATCGATTTTGAATATCTGCCTGATGTTGATAAGTATCCAAAAGGCTTTGGCTTTAAGGTTATCGACCATCTAACGCATAACGTCTACCGTGGTCGCATGGCGTACTGGGCAGATTTTTATGAGCGTATCTTTAACTTCTGCGAAATCCGTTATTTCGATATCAAAGGTGAATACACTGGCTTGACTAGTAAAGCGATGACTGCGCCTGATGGCAAAATTCGTATCCCATTGAATGAAGAGTCGAAGCAGGGCGGCGGTCAGATCGAAGAGTACTTGATGCAATTCAATGGCGAAGGTATCCAGCATATCGCGCTATTGAGTGATGACTTATTGTCTAGCATCGACAAATTGCGAAACATGGGTATCCCGCTTATGACAGCGCCGAATGAGACTTATTATAAAATGCTAGATGAGCGTCTACCAGGGCACGGCGAGAATATCTCTGAGCTACAGATGCGCGGTATCTTGTTAGATGGCACGACTGAGGGCGATGTTCCACGTCTGCTGCTACAGATTTTCTCTGAAACCATCCTAGGTAGCCCTGTATTCTTTGAGTTTATCCAGCGTAAAGGTGATTACGAAGAAGGCTTCGGTGAAGGTAACTTTAAAGCACTGTTTGAGTCTATCGAGCGCGACCAAGTCCGCCGCGGCATGGTTGGTCAGCCAGAGACTGAAACGCCATAGTTTCCAGTCGGACTTTAAGTCAATAAAAGTAATCTACGGGCAAGGCAAAAGGAGTTTGTCTTGTCCTTAATGGGCAAAGTATGGCTTGAGATAGTAAATCCAAAATAATAGTTGGCGTTTGCTGGCTAAAAGCTCACGTACGAACGTCAATAAAAGGAACACAGGCATGGAACGCCTACAATCTAATCATTCTATCAGCTCTATCAATAAAGCCCTCAGTGCCAAAAGCGTGACTTCTAAAACGCTAGGCACGGATGGGTTCAGCCATACCGATTCAACTGATAAAAAGCAACCTTACTTATCACGTCAACCAGACACTCATGGTCATATTCATTATAGTGACGATGAGAATGCGATGTGGCACGCGCTGCTTGAACGTCAAGCTAAGCAAATACCCAATCGTGCCTGCTCAGCGTATCTTGAGGGTTTAGAAAAACTCAAGCTACCGGCAACCCATATTCCGCAACTACAAGATATCGATGACATTTTGCAAGCCAGTACTGGTTGGCAAACTGCTGCTGTACCAGCGTTAATCAGCTTTGGTAAATTCTTCAAACTTTTAGCGGATAAACGCTTTCCAGTTGCGACCTTTATCCGCCGCTTGGATGATATGGACTATATCGAAGAGCCGGATATTTTTCATGAAATCGTCGGGCATTGTCCGCTGCTGACCCATCCTGCCTTTGCGATTTTTAATGAAACCTATGGCAAGCTTGGACTCAATGCCACCAAAGAAGAGAGATGGTTTTTAGCAAGGCTGTACTGGTTTACCATTGAGTTTGGTTTGGTCGGGCAAGAACCAGAGAATCGCCGCATTTATGGCGGTGGTATCTTAAGCTCACCCTCTGAAACTATCTATGCCCTAAGCGATGAACCGGACTGTCGTGCCTTTGATTTGATTGACGTATTGCGCACTCCTTACCGTATTGACCAAATTCAGCCTATCTATTATGCAATTGACGATTTGGATATATTATTCGATATCGTGAATAGCGACATTATGGGCGCTGTAAAAAAAGCGATGAGTTTAGGATTGTTTGAGCCAACTTACACTGTCGAAAGCATCTAACAAAAAAATGAATATATAAAGTTGATTTATTTTAAAACCGGTACGAGTGCTACTGAATTAAATTTTTCGTAGCCTCTGTTACGCTTGCGAACAGCAAGCAAGAAAAATTTAATTCAGTAGCACGTGGTTAACAACGTATCGATTTTATATAGAATTGCCCATAACTTATTTTAAGAGTAGTAAAAAAAGCATAAACACGGACGTATAATCACTAAAAATCAATAGTTAAAAAAGGACATTATAATGACGACATTATCACAAGCCAGCTGTGAAGCATGCCGTATTGGCGCGCCAACGGTCAGCGACAGCGAAGCGAAAGAGCTACTACAACAAATTCCAGAATGGTCACTCATTGAAGTCGATGGCATCAAACAATTACAGCGCCAATATAAATTTAAGAACTTTGTCTTAGCAATGGCATTTGCCAATGAGCTTGCTGAGATTTCTGAAGCAGAAGGGCATCATCCGGGCATATTGGTAGAGTGGGGCAAGGTTACCGTTACTTGGTGGTCGCACAGCATTAAAGGTTTGCATCGCAATGACTTTGTCATGGCAGCCAAGACCGATAGCTTACTTACCAAATAATCAGAGTAGTCATACTACTAGCAACTGATTACACTTGCTACCCTAAAATCAAACCCTAATGCCAGAATCTACTGGCACTCTAAGGATGTGTGATGCCTCCAAAAATTCTAACCCAAATCTCACCGCAAATGGCATTTATGATTTCAGCCGTTGTTATTGCCATCATGGGCGTTACTATGATTGGCTTTGGCTGGGTACCGCATTTATCATTAATCCTCGCTATCTGTGTCCTTTTAGGCATTGGTATATTCAAAGGATTGAGTTTTGATGATATGCAAGCGCAAATGGCATCAGGCGTGATGCGCGGTATCGGTGCGATCTATTTATTCTTCTTTATCGGTTTGATGGTCGCCGCTTTAATGATGTCCGGCGCCATTCCAACCTTGATGTATTTTGGCTTTGAGCTGATATCGCCGCAGTATTATTATATCTCAGCCTTTGTGTTGACCTCTATTATTGGTATCGCTTTGGGCAGTAGTTTGACGACTGCCGCGACGCTTGGTGTGGCTTTCATTGGTATGAGTAATGCCTTTGATGCTAACGTCGCGATTGCGGCGGGCGCTGTGGTATCAGGGGCGTTTTTTGGTGATAAAATGTCACCATTATCGGATACTTGTACCATTGCCTCAGCGGTTGTAGGCATCGATTTGTTTGAGCATATTCGCAATATGATGTACACCACAGTACCGGCATGGATATTGACGGTCATACTTTTTTGGTTTTTCTCAGGACAGACAGCTGGCTCTGATTTGAGTCAAGTGACGGTGTTGCAAGGACAATTGATTGATAGCGGCTTGGTACATGGCTATGCGGTATTGCCATTTGTGGTCTTGATTGTACTTGCTCTCTTTCGAGTTAATGCCATTTACACCATTATTTGTACCATTGCTGTGGCAATTATCATTACTTATATGCATAGCACGCCAAATGTTGGGCAGTTGGGCGGTTATTTCTTTGCAGGTTACACGCTAGCAGAGTCGCTAGAGCTTGGTGAAGTGGGCGGTATGCTGTCGCGTGGCGGTGTTCAAAGTATGTTCTTTACCCAAGCGATTGTGATATTGGCGCTGAGTTTAGGCGGATTGCTGACGGCATTGGGGATTTTGCCAGCATTATTGTCGGGTATCAAAGACAGTTTAACGACAGCAGGGCGCGCTATTTTTGCCGCTGCCATGTCAGCACTCAGTATCAACGTCCTTATCGGTGAGCAGTATTTGAGTATTCTTTTATCGGGTACGGCATTTCGTCCGACGTTTGAGCGTTTGAATCTGCATCCTAAAAATCTATCACGCACCATTGAAGATGCCGGTACGGTTATCAATCCACTTGTGCCATGGAGTGTCTGCGGTGTGTTTATCAGTCAAGCGTTAGGGGTGCCAGTGCTCGATTATCTACCGTATGCCTTCTTCTGTTATTTGTCGCTGCTACTGACAATATTGTTTGGTTTTACTGGGATAACGATTACGCGCAAAGATGGCTCTAATGTGCGTAAACACCAAAAAGCACAAGCCGTTAATTAAACAATGGCCAAAGAAAAGCCCCTTTAAAGGATGGTTATTCTTTAAAGGGGCTTTCGATACGCCTAGTTATATGGCGATCAACCTAGTATTAAGAGCTATGCGGTATTATCCAAAGACTTTCATGCGCTCTTCAACAGGCTTAAACGTTTTGTCGCCTGCAAGCTGCTCGATGGCACCGAATACCATTTGTGCGTTTAGCGCCCAGTCTTTATCAATGTTCCACGCTTTAGCAACTTTGTCATCGATGACAGGATTATAGTGTTGCAGGTTTGCGCCAATGTCGATGCTGGCTAATGCCGTCCAAATAACATACTGGTGCATCGCGCTGGTTTGATGTGCCCAAATGGGGAACTTGTCAGCATATAACGGTGCGTTTTCTTGCATACTTTTCACGACACTTTGGTCTTCAAAGAACATGACGGTACCAGCACCTGCTTTGAAACCAGCGATTTTTTCTTTTGTTGATTTAAAATTTTCTTCGTCACTAACAATTTCACGTAACGCATCTTCAGCGATATTCCACAGTTTCTGATGCTCTTCACCAAACAATATGACGACACGTGTTGATTGTGAGTTAAATGCTGATGGCGTATGCAAAATAGCATGCTCAACCAACTTAACGATTTCTTCATTCGATACTGATAATTTATTACTCAATGCATAGATAGAACGGCGTTTTTCGGCGAGATTTTGTAAAGTATTTAAATCTGACATAGTATTTCTCCGCATTGTTGAAAAATATCATTTAATTACAAGTCACATATTAAGCATCATGGCACGCTAGCTACTTTGATACCAACTGCTAAAAGCTGGATCTCTCTATTTTATGCCAAGAACAACTCAAGCAAAGCTACATTTTAATTAAACAGTAAAAATCGTAATTACTATCTAGTTTACTGTTATTAACCTCAGTTTACTACAGACCGCTAAGCTACAGACAACTACGGACACAAAAAAACCCAAACGCTTTAAACGTATGGGCTAATTGGACTTGCTTATACTACTAATTGGTACCGGTGGTCGGACTTGAACCGACACGCTTTTAAAGGCAACGGATTTTGAATCCGTCATGTCTACCAATTCCATCACACCGGCGTGTTAGGTGATAACGCTTTACTGCAAACATTATCGAATTGGGCTACAGGGTTAACTCTGTATAGGCTGCGTATTATAGCAGCCTATTTTTGAGGGTCAAGAATTATTTACCCTATTTTAAATAAAAATTCAGTTTTTAACCCACAAAGGCACGTTCAACCGCATAGTCCGCTTGAACGCCCATACGTGGTGAGACGGTCAGACCAAAGTCATCTAAAATAGCTGAAACTTCTGCATTAAAAGGCATGCTACCGCAAATGAGGACACGATCATCATCTTTATTGATTGGTGGTAAACCAATATCTTCAAAGAACTTACCAGATTTCATTAAGTCGGTAATACGACCGCTGTTTCTAAATTCTTCGCGAGTCACAGTTGGATAATAAATGAATTTTTCACGGAAATCTTCACCAAAGATGTCATCATTTGGCAGCTCATTTTCGAACATCTCACGATACGCCAAATCACTGACACCGCGCACACCATGTACCAAGATTACCTTTTCAAAACGCTCGTAGACTTCAGGGTCGCGTGCTAAAGCTAAAAATGGCGCAACACCTGTGCCGGTTGACAGCATGTATAGGTGTTTGCCCGGTAGTAAATCGTCTAGTACGAGAGTCCCCGTTGGTTTTTTGCTGACCAATAGCTCGTCGCCGACCTTGATATGCTGCAAACGCGAGGTTAATGGACCGTCTTGCACTTTAATGGAAAAAAACTCCAGATGTTCTTCGTAATTAGGACTGGCAATCGAGTAAGCTCGCAACAACGGTTTGCCATCAACGACCAAGCCAATCATCGCAAATTCACCATTGCGAAAGCGCAAGCCATCGTCGCGAGTGGTTTTGATGCTAAATAGGGCATCATTCCAATGATGCACTTCTGTAACCGTTTCGGTGCGGAGTTTTGACATAAAGCCCTCGTTAGTAAGTAGTAATCTGTATCAAACAATCTAAATAAGTACTGAATAACCATTTTTAATAATAACGTCAAAATGGTACAAAATTTTAATATGAGATAAATGCTAAGCCATCGCCCTGTTATTTTAACAGTATTGTTCGGTGTTATAAGGTGATGGTGCCGCTCATGACCGTAATTTTTCAAGCCATTATTGGCGAATGCAAGCCATTCTCAATAAATTCATTGCTCATCATAACAAACTTTAAAATAAAAATCTGTCAAGCGGCCTTTGTATAGCATGATAAAATGGAATATCGTTAGTGAATTATTTTGTATGATTTGCCAGAATGAGTTTGTATAGCTTGTTCTCTTTACTATAAATAACGGTTTAACTTTTCCGGATTTGATTTATGTCTTGTCAGCCTGTTTCGCCTTTGAGCTATCATGTAGCACCTATTATCGGCTATCATCATGCACCGCTTTCACAAAAATTTGGCGCGCCCAGACAGCCAAATTTGGTGGCATTGACCAGTGTAATTGAGATGATTGAACCTTATAATACGCCCGCCGCAGTAGTAGGTTTAGAGGAATTCAGCCATATTTGGATCAGCTGGCAATTTCATCATAACTATTTGCATAAAGACAAACAGGCTAACAAAGCAGATAGCAGCTTCCGTGCGCAAGTGCGACCACCGCGTTTGGGTGGCAATCAAAAAATAGGAGTGTTTGCCAGTCGTAGTATGTACCGTCCCTGTGCGCTTGGACTGTCTGTGGTTAAGCTTGAACGCATTGAGATTATCGAGGGTCGGGTGTTACTCATCATAAGTGGAGCTGATATGATAGATGGTACGCCAATCATCGATATCAAGCCCTATGTGCCTTATAGTGATGCACTTCCTGAGGCAAAAAGTGGCTTTGCCCCATCTGCTCCAGCGTTATTGAGTGTGACTGTCACTGAGCCTGCATATGAGCAGTTTTTGCAACTCATGGTCGATCAAAGTGCCAATACTGACAAACAAAACCATAATAAAAAACAAAAAAGTCATGAAGAGAAGACAGACAGTAAAAAAGAGAAGACGACTGTAACAGCGGTCATTGATACGGTAAAAAAGCAATTGCTACTATCTGATTTTGACGCTATAAAGGCATTAATCGCCCAAGACCCACGCCCTGCCTATCGCCGTAAAGAGGCTAATACGTCATTTATCATGCGCTATAAGTCTGTTGATGTAAGCTTTCAGATGCTAGTATTAGATGAGTTACAGATAACGGCTGTGGTAGAAGTATAAGACGTAGCAATCATTGTTTATCATCAATGAAACGATTGACATCATAAAAGAAGAAAAATATGCCAGCTCAACAGTACTCGATAGTAATTGATTTGCGTTGGTGCCTCGATGAATTGTTGGCAGATAAATTAATCGATCAACGTGGCTATAATCTGGTCATTACCAGCCGCCGCAATAAGGCGCAGCATCCGCTATTGACTATTAGTGAGTTTGGTCTACCAAATAGTCATGCGCTCGATAACAATCCTGAAAATAAATTGACGTTGGCATGGCTCAATCAATGGTTGGCTGCCAAAGCAGATATGCCACTCGTCCGTATCGACCCGTTAAAAGTCGATGTGCCGGCGGTGACGCGGCTCATGTCGTTTGAATATGCACGTTCACAACATATTTTGCCGATTGCAGTCACGCTTGATGAGGTGGTTATTGGTACTGACCAGCCTTTTTATACCGACTGGCATGGCAATATTGAAAAACTTATTAAGTCAAAAAGCTATCGTACGGTATTTATCAATCCTGAGCAAATGAGTCGCTATCGGCAGGAGTTTTATCAAGTTACGCAAGCGATTGCTGGCGCCAACTCTTTGCACAAACGCGCAGCGTCTGATATCACCAACGTCGAAGCACTATTGCAGCTTGGTGATAATGCCAATCCTGACGCCAATGACCAGCATATTGTTAAAGTGGTTGATTGGCTGTTGCAATATGCTTTTGAGCAGCGTGCCAGTGATATTCATCTTGAGCCACGTCGCGAAACAGGTAAGGTGCGTTTTCGTATCGATGGGGTGCTGCATAGTGTCTACGAGATGCCGCTTGCGATTATCGTGGCGGTGACCGCACGTATCAAAATTTTGGGACGGCTCAATGTGGCAGAAAAACGTAAGCCGCAAGATGGACGACTAAAAACGCGCACACCCAAAGGGTTGGAGACTGAGCTGCGTCTCTCTACCATGCCGACAGCCTTTGGTGAGAAGCTTGTGATGCGGGTATTTGACCCAGAAGTATTGGTGCGCTCCTTTGCGCAACTTGGCTTGTCTGGTAAGCAGCTTGCCACTTGGCATGAGCTGACGGCTCATCCTAATGGCATTATTTTAGTGACAGGTCCGACGGGTTCGGGTAAAACGACCACTTTATATAGTACGCTCAAGCAATTGGCGACTGAGCAAGTAAACGTCTGTACCATTGAAGACCCGATTGAGATGATTGAGCCCGCCTTTAACCAAATGCAGGTCAATCCAGGGGTTGATTTGTATTTCGCTGATGGCATTCGCTCTTTGATGCGCCAAGATCCAGATATCATTATGGTTGGTGAGATTCGTGATGCCGAAACAGCCAATATGGCAGTGCAAGCATCCTTGACGGGGCATTTGGTGCTATCGACATTGCATACCAATGATGCGCCAAGCTCAATCACTCGTCTGCACGATTTAGGCATTCAGCCTTTTTTGACGTCAGCGACTATATTGGGTGTGATGGCGCAGCGTTTGTTACGGACATTATGCCCGCATTGTAAACAAGCGTTTGACGTCACGGCAGATAGTGAAGTCGCCATTCAGTGGCAAGAATTGGTACAGCCATGGCGAGCTGCCGTGCCAGCGCAGATTTATAAGGCGCAGGGCTGTGAGCACTGCCGCCATACTGGGTATCAAGGTCGCATTGGTCTTTATGAGATAATGCCATTATCGAATGAGCTGAAAAAACTGGTCGCCACTGATGCCAATTTGGACGTACTTAAGCAGCAAGCCTACCGCGAAGGCGTACAGCCACTGCGCCTGTCAGGGGCAAAGCGCATTAGTGAAGGGCTAACGACCATGGAAGAAGTCATGCGAGTGGTACCTCTACATTAGTGGGTCCTCTGCGTTAAAGATACGTTTGTTAAGCTTTACTTGAAAAGCGCGTTCTTTAGAACAATGAAGACTATAACCAATTTGAGTTTTTTATCATCCTAACTTTATTTGAACAACCATTATCAAAAAGCCACTATAACGAGATAGTTTATGTTTACTGACAGCCACTGCCATCTTAACCGTTTAGATTTGACCAAATACGATGGTCAATTGTCTGGCGCGATAGCTGCTATGAAAGCCGCCAATGTGACCCGTGCGATGGCGATTATGTGTGATTTTGCTGAATATGATGAGATTGCCAATATTGTCAAGACTTATGGCGATGAAACGCTCAATCTTGGGATGAGCGTCGGCATACATCCTTGTGAGGATATCAGCGTCTTACAATCAGCCACTGTTGAGCGTCTAATAGAAACCGCTGATGCCAATCATGTGTGGGCAATAGGGGAGACGGGGCTAGATTATTACTGGTCAACGGACAATAAAAAAGCGCAACAAGACAGCCTTGCCCGTCATATTCATGCCAGCCAACGCCTAAAAAAACCACTTGTCATCCATATGCGTGATACCAAAGAAGATACGATTGATATTTTAAAAGCAGAAGGTGCCGAGCATGGCATTATTCATTGCTTTACTGAAGATTGGGAGACGGCAAAACGGGCTTTGGACTTAGGGTTTTATATCTCCTTCTCAGGTATTGTCAGCTTTAAAAGTGCACAAAATATCAAAGATGCCGCAAAAAACATGCCAAGAGACAGAATACTGATTGAAACCGATAGCCCCTATTTAGCGCCCGTCCCCAAACGTGGTCGACCTAATGAGCCTGCATATGTTCCTTACGTCGCCAGCTGTATTGCAGAGATGTATGGCTGCAGCAGCGAAGAGGTCGGGGCATTGACTGCAAAAAACTTTGAGAATTTACTAGCACAGTATCATTAAAGTGGTTATGATATGACCACTCAGTCATTTATTATAAGTTGTGCGATTTTATACGGCAAGCAATGGTTCGTTAAATGCAACCGCATGATTATAAATGACTATTTAGCACACATAAGCATATTCCTTCGTTTTGTTCGTCGCGCAGTCTTTGCATTATCTGATATTCTGGATGCCGATATGTCAATGCAAACTGTGGTCATATGTATGATATTGTCAAGTTTTAGGAGAGGTTATGAGTCGTCAGCATCAATTCAAGGTACGAGAAGAGAATATCTTAGCAATGGCAGAGCAGTTGCTACTTGAGTCAGGCGATGGTGACATCACTTTGGACAGCTTGGCAGACCAGCTTGATTTGGCTAAAGGCACATTGTATAAGCATTTTTCTAGCAAAGATGAGCTTTATCTGCGTATTATTATTCGTTATGAAGAGCAGCTGTTTGAGATCAATCGCATTGACGATTGCCCATCAGCAGGTGTCGCCCGTATGATTTTTCAGCAGCTGTTTAACCCACAAAAAGCCATGCTACTCAATCAAATCGAAGAGCGGTTAGCTGCATCAGTGACGGGTCTTAATCGCCTATTTGGTGAGCTTTATGATATTCGCCGTCAGCGCATGAAGCGCTTAATTGATATTATCAGTGCTTATCTGAAGGATGAGCACAGCAGTTTGAGCACGCGTGATTATTTGTCTTCTATCTGGGCGATGGGTCAGGGCGGCGCAGGTTTACTAAATTCAAGCTTCTATCAGCGTTATTTAGGACGCCGAGATACCTTACGCTACGCCTTTGTGCAGCAAATGTTAGAGCTGCCAAGCCATTATCCGGCGGTTGAAGATGAAGTATTGGATAAGGATATGCAGGAATTGGTTGAGCAGATCGATACTGAGTCAGAAGAGCATCGCAATACCCATTATTAGGTTTTTACGGTACCGTGAAAACCATGAGTGGTTATTTTATAAAAATCTGTGTTGTTATATGCTATATGGCAGCACATTAACCTATACTTGATACAGTCAGTCATATCTGTCGTTTTATATCATATCCCATATAACGTCATTTTTAATAGGATGACGCCATTCTAGATGACCTCTGTATGTCAAAACCTTTATCACCAATGACACATCATCACGCCCAAGCTGGCTTTACGCTGGTAGAAATCGTCGTCGTCGTGGTTATTTTGTCTATATTTGCTGGCATGATGAGCTTATCAGTTGGCAGCAGTGAATCGCGTAAAAATCGCGCGTTTTATGAGCATCTGACGGATTCATTGAGTTATGTTAGATTGTTATCAGCGGAACGTATGCAGCCGATGGGTTTGAGTCTGCAAGCCAATAAGCAAGGTCAAGTGACTCCTGTTATTGTCACTTTATCCAACCCTTATATTGCTTATCAAACGGCTGCCTCCACGTCTTCTAGTAGAGACAGCACGCCTAAAAATTCAATGGAGCTGTCTACCGATTTATCCAGTATGTCTGGTGGGATTGAAAATAAATTACCAACGCCAAGCTGGGAGGTTGAGTCAGAGGTTACTTTGCCTGAGTTACCTGCTGGTGTAAGTTTGAGTGTACAAAGTCTAGATGCTAATAATGTGTCAAATAGAGGACAAACTCAAACGATTCAACCTTGGTTTACCGATCAAACGGTACCGCAAGTGTTATGGTTTGGCACGGGGCAAGCCGCACCGGTGACCATTGAAGTGCGCCATAATTCGCGTTTGGTGGGTGAAGTCATCACGATTATGCCAGATGGCAACATATCGCTAGGGTCGATAGGACAAGGGCAATAGCTGATGATGAATAATAATAAAGTCAAGCCTATATACATAAACCGAAAGCCAACCCTATCAAAGTATGAGAGTGGATTTACCTTGATTGAGGTGATGGTTGCTCTAGCGATTTTAGCGGTTGTGGCTGTGGCTGCGAGCCGTGCCAGTAGTGCTTATTTGAGCTCAGTCGATGTATTACGGACACGTACGCTTGCTCATTTTGTTGCCCAAAACGCTGCTGCTGACTTACGTATTCAAGAGACATGGCTAACGGCTAATAGCACCCAAACAATCAATGCCCAAGGTCGCGATTGGCAAATTACGATGAAGGTGGGTGAGGGTATAACGCCGGCATTAAAAGAGGTGAATATCGCCGTTGCACCTATCATAGATGGTCAGGCGCGTACCACAGTCAATGATATCAATTTGATACTTAGCAACTCAAAGCAAGAGGTTGGTCGTTTAGATTTAGGTAGTGGTAGTACAAGCGGCTCTGGGCAAGCAGGAGTCAATCCATGAGAGAGCAACGTGGGTTTACCTTACTTGAGCTGATGGTCGCCATGGCGATATTTGCGATGCTAGCAGTGGCAGGCTGGCAGGTATTCGATAGCGTCAACCGTGCTCGAGAACGTGCACAATTTCATGCGGATAATTTAGCCGTTTTACAATATGCTTATTTGCAGCTACAACAAGATATGGGACAAATCGTTCCTTATCAAGCAGTAAGTACTCAAAATGCCAATGCTTTAACTAATGCTTCAAATATTGATAATGCAAATAATAGCAATCAAGAAAATACGCCACAGCCTGTGCCTGAACCTTTTATGAGTTTGGATGGTGAGCATGTCAGCTTTGTCCGTTTTGCTGATCCTGATCCTCGATACCAAAGCAGTCCTAGTATGCAGCGCGTCGAATATATTTTTGTCGATGAGCGCTTGATTCGCCGTCAGTATACGAGTGTAGGTGGCAGTGATAGCATCAGCTTGGACAGTGTATTACTTGAAGGCGTGACAGCAGGGCGGTGGCAAGCCTATTTGCCAGAAATGAGTACAAAGTTTCCCAGTGAAGACAGTAATAGTAACAATGCCAGTTTAAACAGCCAGTCTGGACAAGGGACGGTTTCAGCCAATGCTCAGCCTGAGATTGTGCTACTACCGAAAGGGGTGGCTGTCACTTTTACTTATCAAGATATGCCGATTACTTGGCAATGGGCGCTTACTCCCCAGCCAATACCGAATAATAGTGCAAATAAAAATAATACTCCTGATAATTCTAACGGCAACGGCAACGGCAACGGCAACGGCAACAGCGATACCAATAACGATAATAGTAACGGTACGAGCAACAATGATGCAGCCAATGGCAATGTAGACAATGATACTTTAGGAAACGGGATTTAACAGGTGCCGTTTGCTCAATAATAGAGGCTATATATGTCAAGCATGCCAGTTATGCCCATGAAAACCGACTCTCAGCGCGGGGTCGCGCTACTCACTATTTTATTACTAGTGGTCAGTATTACAGTGGTCGCAGGGGCGATGCTTGCCAGTCAAAAAATTGCCATTAGACGCAGCGGTTTGTTGTTTGATCAAAACCAGCTATTACAAGATATCGATGCTGGTCAGCAACTCGCCGTTACGATGATCCGTGCTGACGCTAATCTGAATGATACCGATAGCGCGCAAGATATTTGGGCAAAGCCTATACCCCCTTATACCTTGGGCATACATAGCATTGGTATTGAGATGCGTGATGAAGCCAGTCGCTTTAACATCAATAATCTGTATCAAAACGGCAGGGTCGATAGTAATGCTTTGGCAGTATTTCAACGGCTATTAACCCAATTGAATTTGGCGCCAGACATTGCTATTGCTGTTCTTGATTATCAGGATGCAGACAGTGAGATTTATCAAGATGGCGGTGATGAAAGTACGGTTTATAGCCAGCAGTCTAATAACCCAGCGGATAACGATTTACCTAATCAACGATTTGTCAATATTGAGCAGCTGCAAAATGTGAAAGGCGTAAATGCTGAGGTGTTGGCAGCGCTACGACCTTATATCACAGTCGTGCCGCATTATTTACCTATTAATATGAATACAGCCAGTCCAGTTGTACTTGCTGCTCTGATGGACGGCGCAACCAGCCAGCAGATGCAGACCATCGTCGATTTGCGGGCAAAACAAGTATTTGAGTCTATTGATGATATATGGCAATTGCCAATATTAAGCAGTCTAGATGAGCCGCAACGAAAAGCACTAGCACCATTACTAGCGGTTGATAGCCAAGCATTTACAGCACTTATTACCTCTACTGATAATGCAACTGTTGGTCAGGCAAGACAGCGCTATGCAACCATCATTATTAGCAAAACTGCTACTGATGATACGGGAAATAGCAGTAGCAATATTAATGATAGTACTAGCAATGCCGACAACAAAAAGCCCAAAGAAGTCCGCGTGGTGACGCAGCGACTTTGGGCATTTCGACCGAATTTTTGATGATTATCATTAAACGATAACCATCAAAGGATAATCAAATATAGTCAAGGAAAAGTAATATCGATACATCAAGTACTGCTGATATTAATTTTTCTTGCTTGCTGTGCCTATGCAGACAGAGGCTGCAAAAAATTTATACCAGCAGCACTGTAGCATTTTTGGGATATTTTAACTATATATCTCTTATTGATCACTCAGATGAGTTTCTTCAGTAGATTTCCAGTTATAAGCGCCATAGAACAGCATCTGAGCTTGGCGCGTGCAGTTATGTAGCATCAACTGCTTGCGCTGTTCAATTTCAGCCAAATCGACTTCATCGTCATGATCTTCGGTATAAGTCAGCTCTAGCCAATCAATAATCCAAGAAAAGAACATATTGACCCCAGCCTCAGCCAGCAGTCTACGATCATAAGTATTGATATGGGTAAAAGCAGGCTGTAGCGCCAAATCGTCTGCTAAGCTTCGCCCATGCTGTTTGATAAGCTCATTGATGGCTTTACGGACGGCATCTGAGCCACCATATCGCTCACTGACCAAAAACTGCCAATAGTAGGGTTGCTCACTGACCATATGCAAAAAAAGCTGAATACTTTTGGCGATTTGACGCTCAAAGCTGCGTTTACGCCCAATATGTAAGCTATTACTCAAGGTGGCTAATGTACCCCCTAACTCCTCAATCACCAAGGCGCGACCGAGCGATTCCATATCATCGAAATGGCGATAAAATGCGGTCGGCACGACACCAACCTCTCGCGTGACTTGTCTGAGGCTAATAGAGCTAAAAGATTGTCCTGTCATACATAAATCGAGCACTGCATTAAAAAACGCGTGCCGAGTTTGAAGTTTTTTTTGTTCGCGACTGCTCATAATATTTCAAAATTAACCGATAGATGTCTATCATACTCATTTCATTGCAAAAATACGAATGAAATACGCTTAAATGTCGCTTTTAAACAACAGTCCCCCAATGTCCTTGTAGCTCTTGGGCCAATCGATAAGCTTCATGGTCATTCATGCCCGTGATAAAATCTAAGACATTAAGCATATTTTGATAAATATCATCTGACAAAAAGCGCTGATGCTCATCAAAATGTGGCTTTAATAACATGAGCAAACGCTGCTGCTCAAAGGACATCGGTGTGCTTATCTCATTTGTCCACGCTAATGGCATAAAAGCATCCAACAGGCGATGCAGGCATTGATTGGCCATCAGCTCCATACGTACTTTACTTGGGTGGTTAAATATTTTTTCACGTGCTAAGTCTTTGGCTTGGGTAATACCGCTTTGAACGGCCACATCACAATGCGCAAATAGGCTGCCATCTAACGTACCCGCTAGCATCGCATCACTATTGGCAACAAAGGCATCGGTGACACTATTGACCAAGCGCATCATTGCCCGTGAACGTAGTGATGCCAGATGTTGCCTGACGGACATGTGCGCAGGCAGGCTGATAGTACTAGGATGCTCGCCAATAAGCTCATAGAAGATAGTCGCCACCTCAGCGTAAGTAAGCATATTCAGATTGATGCCATCCTCTAAATCTATCAGTGCATAGCAGATATCATCCGCAGCTTCTAATAAATAGGCGAGTGGATGACGAGCAAAACCGTCGTGATGCTTTGAGCGCGGCAGACTTAAGCATGCTGCCAGCTGTTCTAATTGTGCGGCTTCACTATAAAAGCAGCCAAATTTTTGTATATTGCTCGTAGCTTTATCTTGATAAGCCTCATTGCTATGTGTGGCAAGCCAAGGATATTTCATAAACGCGCCTAGCGTGGCACAAGTCAAGCGCATACCGCCTGCATCAGGGTGATGCTCATTACGAGTTAATATGCGAAAACCTTGGGCATTACCCTCATACGCCAGTAAGTCTAATTGCTCATTACTGCTCATATTTTGCAGAATGGTTTGACGTTCAGAATGCATAAACCAATCACGAATGGCGTACTCTCCGGCATGACCAAACGGCGGATTGCCAATGTCGTGGGCGAGGCAGGCCGCTTGTACAATAACACCCACATCAGCTGGCGTGACACCGTCAGGTAAACCGCCTTCTAATGTATGATGCAGCTTCTCTGCTGCCATTACGCCCAAAGAGCGTCCGATACAAGAGACTTCAAGCGAATGCGTTAAGCGTGTATGAATGCCCAATTGATTGGTCAGTGGATGTACTTGGGTTTTTTGATTGAGCTGACGAAAGGAGTGCGAAAATACCAGTCTGTCATAGTCTTTATGAAAAGAAGAACGTGCGCTGTCTTGAGCAGGGGCTTTTTTGTGGCTGCCCAAACGCTGGGCGCTAAATAGCTTTGCCCAATGGCTACGGCTATTAAGTGGTTTATTGATAGGAGTGCGCATAGTTTATAGTCCGTTATTTTTATTATTTAACTGTTGTCGCTCCCAGTATAATAAAAAAAGCCAGCATCAAGGCTGGCTTTTGGTTGTTCTATGCTAAGACTGTGTAAACACGCCATCTACTATTAAAGGTTAAGCATTAAACGTTAAAACGGAAATGCATCACATCACCATCTTGTACGATATAAGTCTTACCTTCTAAGCGTGATTTGCCGGCAGCAGCAGCACCTTTTTCGCCGTTGTGTTCGATAAAGTCATCATAAGCAATCACTTCAGCACGAATAAAACCGCGCTCAAAATCGGTATGAATCACGCCAGCTGCTTGAGGAGCGGTTGCACCAACGGCTACTGTCCATGCACGCACCTCTTTCACACCAGCGGTAAAGTAAGTTTGCATATCAAGTAAATCATAACCACCGCGAATGACTTGGTCTAGACCGGCCTCGAGCATGTCCATCTCAGCCAAGAAGTCTTTTTTGTCGTCTTCATCGAGCTGGGCAATTTCAGATTCGATTTGATTACATAGCGCGATGACGATAGAATCTTCGCCAGTGGCATAGTTGCGCACCGCATCTAAGTACGGGTTATTCTCAAAGCCATCCTCAGAGACGTTAGCGATATACATGGTAGGCTTCAGAGTGATTAAACCATAGCTTCTGATGAGTTTTTTCTCATCAGCATCAAGATTGGCGGCGCGAGCGGCTTGACCTTCTGCTAATAATGGTTCGATTTTTTTGAACACATCAAGCATGGCTTGCGCGTCTTTATCGCCGCCTTTGGCTTTTTTGGTCAAGTTAAAGATCGCACGCTCAACTGCTTCTAAATCGGCTAACGCCAATTCAGTATTGATGGTTTCGATGTCGTCGATTGGGCTGACGCGACCATCGACGTGTACGACGTTATCATCATCAAAACAGCGTACCACATGTGCAATGGCATCGGTCTCACGGATATTGGCTAAGAATTGGTTGCCCATCCCTTCGCCTTTTGACGCACCAGCGACCAAGCCTGCGATATCAACAAACTCCATCGTCGTTGGTAATACGCGCTCAGGGTTGACGATGTCAGCCAGTTTCTTTAGGCGTGGGTCAGGTACAGGAACGATACCGGTGTTGGGATCTTTGGTACAAAATGGAAAGTTTTCAGCGGCGATACCCGCTTTGGTCAAGGCATTAAACAGGGTGGATTTACCCACGTTTGGTAGACCGACGATGCCGCAATTAAAACCCATAACATGCTCTCAATATATTGATAAAATCAGTTGATATAAGACTTAGTAAAATAGTAACTCAAAATTGGGCGTATTGTAGCAAATTTAACCGAATATGGGTGAGGTTGTTATACTGCTTAAGTGGGTTTTCATCGCGTCGAATCAGCTGCCTTTTAGATTTTTATTAGCATATTAAGCTATAGTCAGTCCTAAATAAAAGAAATACAAATGTTATAAATCACTACTGGGGTTAGTTTTTCTTGCTTGCTGTGCCTCTGATGGTAGAACGAGCAATGAATCATTGAATAAGCTGAATTTACTTGTAGCCATTCAATTCATTTTTTCTTACAAAGCACTCCCAAATCACTTTACTTATCTAAGACAGTCCTTAGAATAAATCAATAACCCATTAAAAATAGGAGCACTTCAAGGTGCGATTGACCAATTACAGTGATTATGCGCTGCGCTCGTTAATATATTTGGCGACTAAGCCCGAGCCGAATCTATTGGCAAATATCAGTGATATTGCCAATAGCTATCATATATCTAAAAGTCATTTGACTAAGATTATTCATCAGCTGGGGCAACTGGGTTATATCGATAGCGTGCGCGGTAAGAATGGTGGTATTCGCTTGGCTTGCGCGCCAAAAGACATTAATTTGGGCGTATTGATTAAACAAATAGAGCCAGATTTTGCTTTGGTTGAATGTTTTTCTACAGACTTGTTGAACAGTCCGAGTCCGAACACTGATGGTGCTAGCAGGGCTATGATGAATGTAGCAAACAAGAGCGCTTACGCCAACGACATGTCATTAAAACTGATTGATGAGACCGCAAGCCATATAGCTTCAGGCTGTATTATCAGTCCGGTCTGTCAGTTAAAACAGGTGCTTTTTGAAGCGTTGACCGCATTTATTGCGGTGCTTGAGCGCTATACATTGGCAGATATTATCAGCAATAAGGATGAGCTTGCAGCGTTATTGTCATAATATATTTTCCCGTTTTTTAAGAGGTAATTTATATTTAATAAGATTTTATGATTTACTTGCTAATCATTGTTAAGTTATTATTAATGCAATGCTATTTTAGTGAAAATTATTTAAATTGACTTCAAAATTATTAAAGGGTCGTATTATGAAATTCGTTTGCAAAATCAGTGCATCAGCTCTCATGGCAGTCATGTTATTAACCGGTTGTTCAAGTTTAGATGCAGCTAGCAATGCCACCCAAGATAATATCGTAAAAGTTGCACCGACGTTGCAAGCAGGATTTCGCTTCAGTGCTGCTGAAAATTTTGATATTGCCAATAAAGACAAGCTGTCTTATCGTAATTTTTATGAAAAACCTTCTACAGGCGCAGATGCCAGATGGTTCGATGCTGTAAAACGCGGAGATCTCGCGACTGTCAAATATATGGTAGCACAGGGTCAGAATTTAGAAGCCAAAGACACCGGTAACCTTGATCAAACAGCACTGGGCTGGGCGGCATTTATTGGTTATGAAGACATGGTTGATTATCTGATTGCCCAAGGTGCAAGCTTGCAGGCGACTGATAAAGGCGATGTCTATAACGTTCTAAAATCTGCCGTATTGGGCAAAAACACCAAAGTGGTCAAAAAGGTACATGGGTTACTAAATGCTCAAACACCAGTCAATTTAAATGATCAAACCTTAGAGAGTGATGGCGAGACCTTGATTATGGTTGCTGCCAGTAATAACCGAATTGAAACCGTAAAATACTTGCTGTCAAAAGGTGCCAATCCAAATCTGGTGGCGACCACTAAAGATAAGAAACTTGGTTCTTATAATCAAGGCGCATACTCTTATGCCTGTACGCGTGGGCATATAGAGATGCAGCAACTGCTAAAGGCAAATGGTGCTATCAATCATCGCACGGGCAAGGCAAGTTGCGAGTAATAGCGTTATCAAAATTAAAAAAGGCGACCAAAATGGTTGCCTTTTTTATAATATATGACTACAAAAAAATCATTATAGTCAGGGAAAAGTAATATCGATACATCAAGTACTGCTGATATTAATTTTTTTGCTTGCTGTGCCTATGCAGACAGAGGCTGCAAAAAATTTATACCAGCAGTACTGTAGCGTTTTGATATATAGTCAGATGAAAATAAAAATGTTATGAAAATTCAAACGCGCTATTGGTATAAATTTTACTGGCGTGCTGCGTTCCCAGAGGCTGCGTAAAATTCATACCAATAGCGTTATAACACTTTTGTAATAAACTCACTATATTTTAACTATGGTTAAGTGTTTTTAAGCTTAAGTCGTGCCTTTGCAATGGCTTTTAACAAGGCTGTTTCAAACTCGCTGTTTGTAAATTTGACCAAATAGGAGTGGGCTGGGCAAAAACCCTGAGTACCGCGCCAGTCATGCGCCAGTCATGTGCTAGCTTGATCGCCCAATCACAATAGTGCTGAGCAACGGCATCATTTTCGACCAAATCATCATGGTTTGTTTTCTTCAATTACGAATGTAGACAGGTATTGATTTTATATTGTATCGATGCCGGATTGACAGTATTGGCAGTTTGGGTTATTTATTCTGCTAATAATTTGGTCAGCAATTCATCTATCTCCACTTTCAATTCTTTGTCTTCGATTTTATTGGCAGTGATTTTTGCGTTCTGTAGGCTAGTAATAGCAGCGTCCTTTTGCCCCAACTCAACTTGGATAACCGCCATAGAGAAAGCAATCGATGACAAATGATCTTTTGAATTGATTGCTTTGGCTTTCTCCAGTGCCTTATCATAAATGACTAACGCTTCGTCTAACCCTGCGGTGAAATCAGCCAGCGTTTCCCACTGTTCAGGATGGTCTTTATCGGTATTTTCATTATCGACACAAATCGCTTTTAACTCATCATATAGCCAACTAAAGGCTTCTTGATGACCTTTTCTATCGGCTTCTAGTAGCTTTTCAGCCAAGGTATAGATAGACTTATATATTTTGGTATTAATCATGACTCACTTCCTTTTTAAAATCGAATTTATCATTATAGGGAGAACTGTGGGCAAAACGATGAGCGAAACTGTAGGCGCAATACGCGCAAATCGTTATTTTGACATCGTTGGTGTTACTGTTTGGGGGTATACATCAGCAGGGACTGTAAAATAGCACCCTACCTGCGCTGACTCAATAGACGATTGAATTTATCTGCTGTTTATTATTTTATGATTGAGCGCTTTATGATTGAGCGCTTTAGGATTAAACAAGCGTAGGAGAAATATGCTTTTGTGGTGGATATCAAAATTGTGCCTTTGCCCAAGATGGTCTGACCACGGCGCCTAAGACTTATGTGCTTGCTTAGACTGAGGCGGCAAAAAATTCATACCAGCAGTACCGTCGCGTTTTTAGGGTATTTTGACTATAGTTAGCGGTTTGGAGGCAAAAGATGCGGTCAGCGCCATGAGCACCAACGCGCAGGCGCAGGCTTTGATAGGCTTTAAAAACGGCAAGCAGAGGTTTTGCAATGCAGCGGTTTTTATTTTGAGAGAATTATAAGCAGTTTTTATAATCATAAGCTGAGATACGAGGGCTTTTGCTATAGTTTTCGTTGGCACATAAAAATTTATCGAAGCGGGTATCATTATTCATATAACGCTGCATCCAGGCGATGCCAGGCTTACTTAAGAGTATCTCGTTAAAGCGGTAGCTTGGACAAAAGTGACTGCCATTGTTTACTTCAACCTTCATCTTGGGGCCGATGGTATCTTTATAGAACGCATTGGCATATTTCTTATTCTCAGCAATCCGGTCATTCTCGCAGGTAATGACTAAGGTTGGCGTTTTTACCTCGCCATAGCTTTTGTCATAATAGGGTGCTAGTGGCATAATAGCGCGTACTGTGCTGCGCTCCGTTGCCAGTTTAAGCGCACCGCCACCGCCCATTGACCAGCCAATAGCGCCCAACCGCTCAGGATCTATCATACTGCCGACGGTGTCATCGGCAATCATCTGGTCTAGCGCCGCATTCAGCTGTGTTGCTCTACTGTCGGGATCATCGTAGATAGAGTTGGTATTGATGGTGATAACGACAAAGCCCCAAGAAGCCAGACGCGGTCCCCACCACTTGATAGAATTCTCGTAAGAAACGTAACCAGGAACCACGGCAATAGCGCCTAACAGACCGCAGCCGCTAGCGTTGGTCGGGTAGTGAATCGTACCACCACCGAACCCTTTTGCCGACTGGCGCCCTAGAGATTTGGTAGCGATAGAAAAAGGACCCTTATCGCGCGTGCCTGATAGCGCATCGGCGCTAATCGCGCTATCGGCGATGCAATGAGGGATGGCTGATGCAGTAGATGCTAGAGTCACTGGTAATGCAGGTGTTAGCAATAATTTTTCTGATGTAAAAGCGGTCACATTCATCGAAAATAGCAGCGCGCTAGTAGCGATTATTGATGTCGAAAAAAAAGGTATATTTAGCATGATAAATGATCTGTTTTATAAAGGTCTTTTGGCGAGTTATGATACGTTTTTAATTACTATCAATAATGAAAGACAGTAAAATAATGGTAGACACTAATCTGCTGTGTGTCAAAAATATAAATCACCTATACAGTACTGAGTGCAGATAAGTAACATAGTAGAACCTGAGTTTGTTGTGTGCTGTGATAATATAAAACATAGCTGCTTTTATTCACAAGATTTTGATGAACGCCGCTGTAATTGACAGCACTATGGTTAGAATGACTTATTTCTAAATTTTTTGGCTATAAATCACGGGTTTTTACAATCACAGATTAATAGTCATGAGATGTTTTACACCTCATCGCCAAATTCCTATTACTCACGCCCATTTAGCCTAAGCTAAAAGAGCCTTTTTTATAGTCAGCACTCTTTTGAATAATGATATAAATATTAATGCTACGAACATGACTAAAGATAAAAGTAACGGTGAAAATAGCGCTTTAACTGGACGCGGTATCCAAGCGCTCACAAAAGTACCTTTTGATTCGCCTTCATGGATATTAAAGCTAACGATCGGTCTGATTGGGATGTTTGCCTTTTTGCAGGTATATTCTATTCAGGCAGTTTTGCCAGTATTAATGGTGGATTTTTCAGCCACTGAAGTGCAGGCAGGGATGATTGTGGGCGCGACAGTGATGGCTATTGCCATTATGTCACCGTTTCTAGGTATGCTGTCGGATGCGGTCGGGCGTAAATCCTTTATTGTTGGCGCACTGTTGTTTTTAGCGATACCCACGGCTTTAATCGCTCAAAGCCCCAGTATTGGCTGGATTGGCATGTGGCGGTTTATGCAAGGATTATCTGTGCCAGGTATCACAGTGGTGACCATTGCTTATATCGGTGAGGAGTTCGAGGGGCGGGCTGTCACAGAGCTGATGTCATTCTATGTCTCAGGCTCAGTACTCGGCGGCTTTATGGGGCGATTTTTGCTGGGGCATTTGCATGAATATATTGGCTGGCGTGCAGGCTATTATGTGATGGCAGCGATGACACTTATCGGTGCGTTATGGGTTGGTAAAATGCTGCCCTCATCGCGGCATTTTGTGGCCAATCCAAACTTTCGCTCAGCGATGCAAACGCTTGGTGAGCATCTGACTAACCGTTATGTGGTAACCGCCTGTTTGCTTGGTGCTTGCGTACTGTTTTCGCTCGTAGGCTGCTTTACTTTTATCAATCTACATCTTGCTGGCACGCCTTATGAGCTTGGCACTGGCGCACTTGCCAATATTTTTGCGGTGTATTTAATCGGAGTGATTATCACGCCATTGTCGACCACACTATTACGTCGATTTGGCGCAGCACGCACCGTTCGAGTGGCAGTGATTTTTTCGATGCTTGGTGCGCTATTAACACTGGTCACGCCATTATGGGGTATTGTCGTTGGGCTTGCTATTATGTCGTCAGGCGTCTTTATTACCCAAGCGGCAACCATCAGTTATATTGCAGTCAATGTCACAAAAGGTCGCTCATTAGCCTCGGGTTTATATTACATGGCTTATTATGCAGGCGGTACGATGGGCGCGTGGCTGTGTGGTATCGTTTATGCGCGTGGACAGTGGTCAATGACGGTTTGGCTGTTATTATTTGTGCAAGTATTGGCACTTTTGGTCGCAAGTTTTGGCATGATAAAAACAAAACCGCGTCCTGCTTAATGACAGACAAACTAACATCAGACAAACCAACATAAGAGATAAAATAAGCTATCACAAGCTGAGAGATTGAGAAACGATTATTTTCGAACACTGAGTATTGTGCTACTTACGTGTCGTGCCTTTACATAAGGCTGGTTTTTTCTTACTATCAAGAGGTTATTGATAAAAATATCACCATGTAATCATGAGTGACAGCCAGTCAATCGGTTTTATCTGCATTCAAAAATACTATAAACAAGGACGTTAAACTTATGTCAAATATCTATCGCAGTGCGCCATCTGCCTATGATTTTCCGCTACTGATTAAGCAATTATTAAACCGTGCCAAAACCGTATCACAAGATCAAGAAATCGTTTATGCGGATAAAAAACGTTTTACTTATAAAGACTTGTTTAACCGTATCAATCGCTTGGCGAATGTTTTAGACAGCTTGAACCTTGATGCTGGTGATGTGGTGGCGGTTATGGATTGGGACAGTCATCGCTATCTGGAATCCTATTTTGCGGTGCCAATGTCAGAGTATATTTTGCAGACGGTCAATATTCGTCTGTCACCGGATAAAATTCTTTATACCATCAATCATGCGAAACCCAAAGTACTGCTACTCAACTCTGAATTTGCGCCATTGGTCAAAGACTATCAGTTTGAAAACTCCAGCATCGAGCATATTATTTGGCTAGACGATGATGGTGTGACCTCTGAGGGCGTATTCGGTGGCAATCAGAACCGCGTCAAAGGTGAGTATGAGGCGCTACTTGATGCCGCTGATGACCATTTCGATTTTCCAGATTTTGATGAAAATACCATTGCCACGACTTTTTATACTTCAGGTACGACAGGCGATCCAAAAGGGGTATTCTTTAGTCACCGTCAGTTGGTACTGCATACACTGACTGAAGCGGCGTCGATTGGTATGTTGCCAAACAAGCAAGGCGTCAGCTATGGCGATGTCTATATGCCAATGACCCCGATGTTCCACGTTCATGCGTGGGGCTTTCCGTTTACGGCTACCATGACAGGACTAAAACAAGTCTATCCTGGGCGTTATGCACCTGATTTGCTGATGGATTTGATTATCAATGAAAAAGTCAGTATCACTCACTGCGTACCGACCATTTTGCAAATGGTGCTCAAAGAAGCGCAAGACCGTGGTGCCAGCTTTAATGGTCTAAAAATGATTATTGGTGGCTCACGATTGACAGAAGGCTTGGCAAAAGCGGCGATGGATCAGGGTATCGAAGTCTATACCGGTTACGGCATGTCGGAAACGGCACCTTTGATTAGCTTGACGGATTTTACTCTTAATGAGCCGCAGCTAAGCGAAGAAGAGGATATCGCTCGCCGCTGTATGACAGGTAAACCTGTGCTTATGGTTGATGCTCAAGTATGGGGAGAAAACAATCAGCCAGTTGGTACGGGTCAGGACAATACTGGCGAGCTGGTATTACGCGCTCCTTGGCTCACACAAAGCTATTTAAAAAATGATGATGCTGGCAAAGAGCTGTGGGAAAATGGCTATATGCATACTCAGGATATCGCTTATATACGTCCGGATGGTTATATCAAAATCACTGATCGCTTAAAAGATGTGATTAAATCAGGTGGCGAATGGATATCCTCACTAGAGATTGAGACGATTTTATCGCTACATCCTTCGGTAGCGGATGTGTCTGTGATTGGGGTCCGTGATAAGCAGTGGGGCGAGCGTCCATTGGCATTGGTGGTACTCAAACCGAATTGCCAAGATACCAAAGTCGATGACATCAAAGCGCTGGCAGAGCAGGCGGTATCTCGCGGCATCATTCCAAAATACGGTGTACCCAGTCAGTTTAAGTTTGTCGATGAACTACCAAAGACCTCTGTTGGTAAACACGATAAAAAAGTGATGCGTGAGATGTATGCCAATCAGAGCGAGGTATAGTGTTTAAAGTAGCTCAATATTAAGCAGATAATAGGCTTAATAGTTGACCTTTATTGTTAGCTCTGCTACATTTTAAACCGATACGTAATGTATCGGTTTTTTAGTTCTGGCACGGATGACCAGCGCCTTATTACGATATTGTCTATCACAACTATATTCGTAACTATATCGACAATTATATTGCATCATATCTTGTTTACGCTAAGGACAGCTATTATGAGCGACACAATCAAAAACCAAGCGGCAACGCAACCTTCTCAAACCACGCAACCCTCAAGCTTTGCTGATATTTATAACGCTTCTATTAACAATCCTGAGCAGTTTTGGGCGGAGCAAGCAAAGCGTATCTACTGGCACAAAGAGCCTGAGCAGATTCTCGATGACAGCAATTTACCATTTGCTAAGTGGTACGTCGGCGGTGAGACCAATCTTTGCTATAACTGTGTGGATCGCCATATACCAGATCGTGCTGAGCAAGATGCTTTTGTCTGGTTGTCTTCAGAGATCAATCAAGAGTTAATTCAGACTTTCCCAGCAGTCGTAGACGCGTTTAAAGATTTGGGCAATAACGTTGAGTTTTATACGGATTATACCAAGCGCCGCCTGACTTATAACGATTTATATAAAGAAGTCAATTACTTCGCCGATGTGCTACAGCGTCACGGTATCGAAAAAGGTGACCGTGTCATTATTTATATGCCAATGATTTTAGAGGCGGCATACGCGATGCTCGCGTGTGCGCGTATTGGCGCGGTGCATTCAGTCGTGTTCGGTGGTTTTGCGGCACATAACTTAGCGATTCGAATGGACGATGCTGAAGCAAAAATGGTCATCACAGTAGACTCAGGTTTGCGTGGTGGTAAGGTTATTAACTATAAAAACCTCGTCGATAAAGGCGTCGAGCAAGCCAATGTGAAGCCTGAGCATGTGCTGGTCGTTAATCGTGGTATCTTGCCTTATGAGCCAAAAGATAAAGATATTGATTATGCGAGCCAGCGGCGCATCAGCTGTGACGCCAATGCTGTTGTGGAACCAGTATGGCTTGAGTCAAATGAGCCTTCATACTTACTTTATACTTCTGGTACGACAGGCACACCAAAAGGCGTGCAGCGTGATACGGGCGGTCATGCGGTAGCGCTGACGACATCGATGGACTATATCTATGACGGTAAAGCGGGCGAAACCTTTTGGGCAATATCAGATATCGGTTGGGCAGTGGGACACTCTTACACTATTTATGCGCCACTGCTCGCTGGCATGACCAGTGTCATGTATGAAGGTCTGCCGCATCGACCAAATCCAGGTATCTGGTGGCGTATCGTGGAAGCCAACAAGGTTAATATTTTATTTACCGCTCCGACTGGTGTACGTATGCTCAAAAAACAAGATGAAACGTGGATGACACGTTATGATGTCTCCAGCGTGAAATCGTTCTTTTTGGCAGGCGAGCCGCTTGATGAGTCGACCGCCAATTGGCTGACTAAGCATTTGAACGTACCGATTTTAGATCATTATTGGCAAACCGAGTCAGGCTGGCCTATTTTGAGCAATACACCTAAATTTAATGACAAACCCCACAAAAAAGGCTCCCCTGGTTTCCCCATGTATGGCTATGATGCACAAGTGATTCATGAAGACACTGGCGAGCCTTGTGCGGCTGGCGAAAAGGGTTTATTAGCCATTCGCGCACCCTTGCCACCGGGCTGTTTGACTACGGTTTGGCGTAACGATAAGCGCTTCATCGATAGCTATTTTAGCTTGACTGATAGCAATCAATACTCAACGTCAGACTATGCTGTCGTTGACGAAGATGGCTATTTTCATATACTTGGGCGTACTGATGATGTAATTAATGTCGCAGGCCATCGTATCGGTACTCAAGAGATTGAGGAAGCGATTAGTACACATCCAGAGATGGCGGAGTGCGCCGTCGTGGGTATTCAAGATGAACTAAAAGGCGAGTTGCCCATTGCGTTCTGTGTGCTAAAAGATCACGAGCAAGTTACGACTACTGAAAACCGCTTCCGCATTGAGCAGCAAGTGATTGGAGCTGTGGTCAAATCGCTTGGTGGTATTGCAAGGCCGGCGGCTATTTATTTTCCGCAGGCACTGCCAAAGACCCGCTCTGGCAAAATCTTACGCCGCGCTATTCGTGCTTTGGCAGAAGGCAAGGAGACCGGTGATATGTCAACGCTTGACAATCCAGTAGCGATTGATGCCATCAAGCAATCGATGAAAGACTATTGATAAAGAATGGTAGCTAAGAGACACTGTTGGCAGATTATAATGATATTAATACCATAACCTCAGTGTCATAAAAAAGCTCATGAGTCATCATGGGCTTTTTTTGGCTTGGATATAGACACAATCAATGCACATAAAACACTTGACCCTAAAATTGATTTATTGTTATAGTCAATAATGATACAAAATAAATCACTTTAAAATAAGGTTTTATTTGACATTTTATCTAATAAAATCTTTTCGTTTTAATCCTTTTTATAAATATAAAGACACCGTCGAATGGTAGCTTCGCAAACAAGATAAGGATATCTTATGCACCACGTTAAACAGCTCATCAATGGTCAATTTGTCGACTCAAACACTGACGAATGGATTGATATCACCGATCCTGCCACTCAAGAAGTCATCGCCAAAGTACCGCAAACGACTGACGATGAAATAAACCAAGCCGTTGCAGCAGCAAAGACCGCTTTTCAAACCTGGCGCAAAACACCAATTACCACACGTGCGCGTATATTTTTGAAGTATCAGGCACTAATTCGTGAGCACATGGATGAGCTGGCAGAAATCTTGACTGCAGAGCAGGGCAAAACCATTGCCGATGCGCGTGGGGATGTATTCCGTGGGTTAGAAGTGGTGGAGCACGCAGCAGGGATTGCCAACTTACAGATTGGTGATTTCGTTGAAAACGTTGCTTCAGGCGTTGACACTTATAGTATCTGGCAGCCGCTAGGTGTCTGTGCTGGTATCACGCCATTTAACTTTCCAGCGATGATTCCACTATGGATGTTCCCAATGGCGATTGCCACCGGCAATACTTTTATCCTAAAACCATCTGAGCAAGATCCAATGGTCACGATGCGTTTGGTTGAGCTTGCTATCGAAGCTGGCGTACCTGAAGGCGTACTAAACGTGGTACATGGCGGCAAAGCAACCGTCGATGCGATTTGTGATCATCCTGATATTAAAGCGGTCTCTTTTGTCGGCTCCACCAACGTCGGTAAACACGTCTATGAGCGCGCCAGTCAGTCAGGTAAACGTGCGCAGTGTATGATGGGCGCTAAAAATCATGGCGTTATTTTACCTGATGCCAATAAAGAGCAGACGCTCAATCAGTTAGCAGGTGCAGCATTTGGTGCTGCTGGTCAACGTTGTATGGCACTGTCTGTCGTTGTGCTGGTTGGCGCAGCAGGTGAGTGGATTGATGATATCAAAGCCAAAGCAGAAGGCTTAATCGTCTCAGCTGGCAAAAATGATAAAGACTTAGGTCCGCTGATTTCTCCTGCCGCAAAAGCGCGCGTTGAGCATTTGATTGGCACAGGGGTAGAAGAAGGCGCAAGTTTGATTCTTGATGGTCGCGGTATTACCGTTGAGGGCTATGAGAAGGGTAACTTCGTTGGCCCTACTATCTTTGATAACGTCACCGCAGACATGCAAATCTACAAAGAAGAAATCTTTGGTCCAGTATTATGTATCATGCGTGCCAATAGCTTGGATGAAGCGATTGAGCTGCTTAATGCCAATCCACATGGTAATGGCACGGCAATATTTACCCAGTCAGGCGCTGCTGCCCATAAATTCCAACAAGATGTACAGGTCGGTCAAATCGGTATCAACTTGCCGATTCCTGTGCCATTACCGATGTTCTCATTCTCAGGCTCACGTGCTAGTAAGCTTGGTGATCTCGGTCCTTATGGCAAGCAGGCGGTGCAATTTTATACCCAAACCAAGACCGTTACGGCACGTTGGTTTGATGATGAGGCAAGTCGCGGCGTTAATACGACTATTTCAATTTAAGGTTAATGCCTTATATTTGTGTTATATAGTCAGGGAAAAGTAATATCGATACATCAAGTACTGCTGATATTAATTTTTCTTGCTTGCTGTGCCTACGCAGACAGAGGCTGCGAAAAATTTATACCAGCAGCACTGTAGCGTTTTTGAGATATTTTAACTATAGCAGCAATTTTACTTAGCGTTTTTTAGAAAAAGCATGATTTTATGATTGTCGTTATGCCGCTGCTATACTATATAAGCGATATTAAAGTGATAACCTCAAACCTAATTCACCATATTTGCTCTGCAAGCCCAAGGATGACCTTATGGATTTTTCATTGACTGATGACCAAATCGCCTTTCGTCAAACTGCCAGACAGTTTGCGCAAAAAGAGCTAAAGCCAAACTCGGCTGAGTGGGATCGTACCTCGCACTTTCCAATTGATGTGATTAAGAAATCAGGGGAGCTTGGTTTTTTGGGACTCTATACCAATCCAGAATATGATGGTTTGGGTTTACCGCGCTTAGATTCTGCCATGGTTTTTGAAGAGCTGGCATGGGGCGATACGGCTGTTGCTGCCTATATAAGTATTCATAATATGGCAAGCTGGATGATTGGTGAATTTGGTAGCGATGCGTTGTGCAAAAAATATTTGCCGAATATGGTCAGTGGTGAATGGCTTGGCAGTTATTGCTTAACCGAACCCAATGCTGGTTCTGATGCGGCGTCACTACGCACCAAAGCCGATAAGCAAGGCGAGTATTATGTGCTCAACGGTGAAAAAACCTTTATCTCAGGCGCAGGCTCAACCGATGTGTTAGTGGTCATGGCTCGTACCGGCGGTGCAGGACCAAAAGGTATTTCAGCGTTCGTTGTTGACGCCGACAGCGCTGGTATCGAATATGGCAAAAACGAGCATAAAATGGGCTGGAAAGCGCAGCCAACGCGAGCAATTAGTTTTAAAGATGTCAAGGTGCCAGCAGAGAATCTCATCGGCGAAGAAGGACAAGGCTTTCGTATCGCTATGAAGGGCTTAGATGGTGGTCGTATCAATATCGGTATTTGCGCTGTTGGTACAGCACAGTCAGCGCTCGAGACAGCAACCAATTATGTGCAAGAACGTAGCCAGTTTGGCAGCCCGATTGCCGGCTTACAATCAGTACAGTTTAAGCTTGCTGATATGCTGACTCAAACCATTACCGCACGGCAAATGCTCTATCTAGCAGCCAATAAAGTTGATAATAAGGATGCGCAAGCGTCTACTTATTGTGCGATGGCAAAGCGATTATCGACTGATCTTTGCTTCGATGTCGCTAATGAAGCCCTACAATTACATGGTGGTTATGGTTATCTAAACGAATATCCACTTGAGCGTCATGTCCGTGATTTGCGTGTGCATCAAATTTTAGAAGGCACCAATGAGATTATGCGCGTGATTGTCTCGCGCCAGCTACTACAAGACGATGCGCTAAGCCAGTTACGTTAATCACTTTATATGAATAAATAACTCGCCGATTCGAATGTATAAATAAAGCAATTTTATAGAAAATTATATAGTCAGTCCTAAATAAAAAAAGTACAACTATTGTCAGGCGCTACTGGTGTAAATTTTACTTGCTTGCTGTGCCTGCGCAGACAGAGGCTGCGCAAAATTTATCCCAGTAGCGCTGTATTTATTTAATAGTGGAACGACTATAACAAGGATGTTCCATGACGGATTATACCAACTTAAAACTATCGATTGATGGTCATACTGCCACACTCACAAACAATAATCCACCTGCTCATACTTGGACGATGGACAGTCTAAAGGCGCTTAAGCAGTTAATTACTGACCTTAATGCCAATGATGATATCTACGCAGTGTAAATGACTGATTCAAGCTGCTAGAAATATACCGCCTGCGCAAAACCTTGTCGATGAGCGTGAAGCATTTGTGAAGTTGTTCGACACCATGGATCAGCGTGAAGGCGTGCAAGCCTTCTTAGAGAAGCATAAGCCTGTTTGGCAAAATAAATAGAGCTTACTGCTTTATTTTTAAGCATAATATTTTTTCATTTAATTTTTGTAGGTCAATTTTATGACAGCAGCTATAGAAGGCAAGCCAGAAGCGCCAGTATTATTCAGCACCGAACCGACAGATTGTGGTCACCTTATTGGGATAATGACATTAAATACACCCAAATCGCTCAATGCCTTGAGCGTTGAGATGTGTCAATTATTATCACAGCAACTAGAGCAGTGGGAAAGTGATGAACAAGTGGTGGCACTGCTATTAAAAGGCTCAGGCGATAAGGCATTTTGTGCGGGCGGTGATATACGTAAGCTCTATGACAGTATGTCTATAAATGCACCGCTGCCAAATCCATACGCCACAGAGTTTTTTGGTAATGAATACAGCCTTTATCGACAAATGCACTTTTACTCGAAACCATTAATACTTTGGGGCGATGGCATTATCATGGGTGGCGGCATGGGGCTGATGGCTGGTTGTAGTCATCGACTGGTTACCGAGCGCACCCGCTTTGCCATGCCAGAGATTACTATTGGGCTATTTCCTGATGCTTCTGGCAGTTGGTTCTTGCAGCGTATGCCTGCGAAAACAGGTTTGTTTTTGGGGCTAACGGGTGCGATGTGTAATGGTAGTGATGCTCTATTAGCCAATCTTGCAGAATATGCCGTTGCCAGTTCTGATTATGATGCCATCATGCAGCGCTTAAAACAGAGTAATTGGCAATCGCTAGCTGACAGCACAGATAAATGTCATAACCGTCATCATAACAGCGCCTACAGTATCGTCAGCCGTGCACTCGCGGCGCAACCGGTAGCCGAATTGCCTGCTAGTAAATTGGCAACTTATTGGCATCCTATCCAGCAGTTGATGAATAGCGGCGGCTTAGGTGACATCGATGCGCTATTACAAAGTGACGAGGCGCTCGCACAGATAGATAAAGAATTTTCAGAAGACAGCTGGACACAGCGAGCAGTAGCAACCTACCGACAGGGTTGTCCGGTGACTGCCGCCTTGACCTATGCGCTATATCATAAAGTGACTGATTTATCATTAGAGCAAGTGCTGTATCTAGAGACCAATGTTGCCGTACATTGCGCGGCCAATCCTGATTTTAAAGAAGGCGTGCGGGCGTTATTGATTGATAAAGACCGCAATCCACAATGGTCACGCACGTTAGCTGAGTGTCTCAGCCCTGAAGGACAAGAATATATTGAGCAGCACTTTACCAATCCTTATACGAAAGGCGCGCATCCTTTAGGCGATTGGCTTAGCGATACAGCATTGGGTAATGAAGCGGTTCGCTAGCCATACATAGTCGGTCCTAAATAAAAGAAATACAAATGTTATAAGGTACTACTGGGGTTAATTTTTCTTGCTTGCTGTGCCTACGCAGACAGAGGCTGCGAATCATTAACCCCAGTAGTGCTGTACCCTTTTAGAAGTGGATTAAATAAAAAATTAAAACTAATTGCATAAGCAATCATCAAGGAGCGATGAGATGGATACAAAGGATACAGATTCAAGTAATACAACTATGACTGATAATGATGGTAAGATAGCAAAGCCAAATATCGCCTTTATCGGACTTGGTAATATGGGCGCACCAATGGCGGAGAACTTGTTAAAGGCAGGTTATGCGTTATCTGTATATGACTTATCTGCAGAGGCGACCCAGCGCTTAGCACAATCAGGCGCAAGTGTCGCGGATAGCCCAAAAGATGCCGCACGCAATGCCCGAGTGGTTATCAGTATGCTACCCGCAGGCAAACACGTTCATTCTGTTTATTTAGGAGAAGGCAGTACTGACGGTCTGCTTGTAAGCTTACCGAAAGGCACATTGGTCATTGATAGCAGTACCATCGCCGCCGCTGATGCTAGATTAGTGGCAGAAGCAGCAAGCAAGCTTGGTATAGACTTCCTGGATGCGCCTGTCTCTGGTGGTACGGGCGGTGCTATTGCAGGCAGTCTGACTTTTATCGTTGGTGGCGACGATGACGCCTTTGCCAAAGCCGAGACAATACTTGCTGTCATGGGCAAAAATATCTTCCATGCAGGCGAGCACGGTGCCGGACAAGTCGCAAAAATATGCAATAACATGCTGTTAGGTATTCTGATGGCAGGAACGGCAGAAGCGATTAATTTAGGCGTTAAAAACGGCTTAGATCCGAAAGTACTATCAGACATCATGCTGCAAAGCTCTGGTCGTAACTGGACACTCGAGGTCTATAATCCTTATCCGCAAGTCATGGAAAATGTCCCATCGAGCAATGGCTATCGAGGCGGCTTTATGAGTAAGTTGATGCAAAAAGACCTTAATCTTGCCATGCAGACCGCTCAAGATACCAATGTGGATACGCCAATGGGTGCCAAAGCAACAGAGCTCTATGAAGCGCATACCGTCGAGAATGGCGATAGGGATTTTTCTAGTATTATGGCGCGTTACGACAGCTCTGCATTGTCTTAAATTATTTCATATATAAATAAAAAAAGGTCTGCATTATCACAATAGTGCAGACCTTTTTTGGCTCATATATGACGGCAGTTAACTGGGCAGCTCATAGACCAGCGACTGAATGTCTTGTGCTGCTTTTTGCAGTTGTGGGACATGGGTTAAGAGGTCATCTAAAGACACCCGTATGGTTGGTGCATGCACATACAGCGAAGCGAGGTAGCGTGATTTTGTATCCCGTATCGGTACGGCGATTGCCACCATCTCAGAGATAAACTCTTCGTTATCGATACCTATGCCTGTTTCAGCGATACGGTCAAGCTCAGCATTTAATGCATCGATATCGGTGATGGTGTTTTTGGTGAACTTATCTAGTGGTAAATTTTGCAGTATCTTTTCGCGGCTTGCGCTTGATAATTGACTCAAATACAGCTTGCCGGTTGCTGTACACCACATCGGTGATTTTGCGCCCACTGGTAGATAAATCTGTAACGGCAAGGTCGTTTTTGCGCGGTTGGTATAGATCATATTCATATGATAAGGAACGCCAATACCGCACGTTTCCTTAAGTTCATCAACCAGATTTTGCAAAATCATTTGCCGCTCATTGAAGAATAGTCGCTGCTGCCAAAGCTCGACACTTAAATTGCGCACCCGCTTGCCCGGTATAATGCCACCACCAATATCGACAGTCACAAACCCTTCATCAACCAGATTTTGAATCAATCGATGGATGGTCGGCTTTGGAATATCAAGCTTCTGCGACAGCTCAAGTGGCGAGAGTGACTTGGAGGCGTAAGACACTGCCTCGATAATCTCTAGCACACGGGTAATCGACGATACTTTTGGCATATATGTGACTCAATAAGAATAAAAAAATAAAGCAGGTAGCTACCCTATAACGGATATAATCCTAGTACAAAATAGAGTAGAACAATCAAGGCGATAAGGCTAAAAATGAATAAGTATAAAGGCATACAGCAATTGGCTTATTGGATCTAATTTAGCACAATATAACCCTTAGACACGCCTAACTCTTATTATATAGCAGCGTGTTTACCTTGCGTGGATTTATATCCAAATTATCTGGGAATCTAGGTATTTTTGAGCAATATTAGATACGTTCAGTCACAAAGTACAACAATCTGTAGTAATTAACTCTATAACTGTTATTGCGTTCTTTCTTAAGATGCTTCATCATGCAGACATATTTTGTAATACCTTTACATGAGCGTTAATTAGTTCAACAATCATGTGTAGGCTGCGCGGTGGCTTTAATAGCATTGTGTAACAAAAGGGCGAAGTATTGCGGGCGGGTATAGTAATTATTACAATATCTATGCAATCTTTACATAATGGCAAATAAAAAGTGCGTCTTTAGGGGTGACTTTTTGAACCAAAATTGTTTTAATCCTCGCATCAAAATGATTGTTTAAAAAAGTTAGATTTTCATTTTTTTATGGGCGTGTTATTTCATACTTCAGGAGAGTAATCATGAAACTTATTCAATTAACAGCAATTACTGCTGCCGTTTTAGCCTCAACTGCTGCTCTTGCAGCTGATCCAGTGATCGTCATCGATGGTAATAACGCTGTTGTATACGAAGCTGAGCCAGTAGCGGTTGCTTATCAAGCAGACGCCGGTTATGCCTACAATGCAGATGCTGGCGTGTTACGTAACACAACTGGCGCAGTCGTTGGTGGTACTAAGACTTTCTTCCAAACTGTTACTCATCCAGCAGCGATCAGCGCTGAAGTTGGTACATTAGGTTACGGTGCTAACATAGGTTATGCACTTAACGACAAGACTGAACTACAAGCTGGTTGGGCAGGTGGCGATGTTGCTGATTTATTCGGCGGTGACTTTGATGCAAACGATGTAAACTACGAAGTAGAGACTGATTTTAGCAACCCGTACCTAGGCGTACAATTACGTCCTATGGCGAACTGGTTTACAGTAGGTGCTGGTATCATTGTTCCTGATAACGAAATTAACGTAACTTCTAACCCTAATGGTGGCGTTTATAAAGTTGACGGCAAACAATATAATGCAGACGATGTAGGTACTTTAAAAGGTAGCCTTGAGCACCGTAACACGCTAGCTCCTTATGCTACTATCGGCTTCCGTCCTAACATTACTAACAACTTTGGTTTGTTCGGCGAGATAGGTGCTGCATATATGGGTAAAACTGATGCAGAAGTTAGCACTGTTGGTGGCTCGAATGGTTTTATTAGAGATGAGAATGGCGTTGTAACAGGCGAAACTTCAGCAAGCGTTGCTAATAAAGCTGAAAAAGAATTAGAAGATGAAAACTATGTCGAATGGTTACCAATTGTTAAAGTTGGTGCAACTTACCGCTTCTAATTTAATAACAGCTTTAATGTTGTTGTTAACAGAAGAATAAGTACGAAAAAACGATCCTCTTGAGGGTCGTTTTTTTATGTCTAAAATAAAGTAATATAGTCAGTGAAGAGTAATATCGACACATTATGTATTGCTGGTATCAATTTTTCTTGTTTGCTGTGCCCATGCAGACAGAGGCTGCAAAAAAATTTGTACCAGCAGTACCGTAGCGTTTTTAGGGTATTTTGACTATAGCTGTCATTTGCTATCTGGCACTTTGTATTTCTTAATAAACAATGACGGTTTGTTGCGAGGGAATAACAGCAATACGATAACCGCTATTATCGTCAGTTATCGCAAGCAAAGGAATACTGTCTGTAGAGTGCTTGATTAAGTTAGGAATAATAGCGGTGTAATCCATGCCCAAACCTTGAGCAAGCGTATATTGATGTATCTTTATAAAGCTCTCTTTTATTTGCCAAAGCCGTTTGATGACATTATCACGCTTTATGATTGGCATGTCTTGCAAGATAGCGAGCTCCTTTGGGTGATAGAACCGCTTTGCTACCTGCCATTTCACTTCTTTGACTTCGATATCGATACCCGATGCACGCTGGCGACTGAGAATGACAGCGACCTTGACGTATGGGTTATCCGAGTTTTCTATATCATTTTGCATGCGAGTAGCATTTTTATTACTGCCACTGCTATGGCTAAAACACACGTAATATTGGCTATGGGTCAGTCGATAAGGAAAGCTTGATTCATCCAAAATATCGACGATAGCCAGTTTTTTTAGCAATGCCTGCAATAATAGTCGTACACCTGCACGTTGCTGCTGACGTTGGTTATAAGCAATTTGAGAGGCAGATAAGCAAGGATTGTTTTTTTGAATGTCGCAATAGGGAGCACGCAATTGAGCAGTCGCACACCATGTCATTGTCATGGGATCGAGCTCGGTATAGTTAGTATCATGTAGCATTAAGTTTTGCATAGTTTGTGTATTGTAGAAACTTATGGTTCATATCGCGATTTATTTTAGCCTAACAAAAAGCCCAACAATAGGTTTGTTGGGCTTTTCAATGCTTATCATGTCTTATGCTATATGCTTAGTAAGACAGTTCAGCACGGCGGTTTTGGGCATAAGCATCTTCGCTCGTACCGGCAGCAGCAGGACGCTCTTCACCATAGCTGATGACACGGATGTTATTTGCTGCAACACCTTGAGCAGCAAGATAATCACGTGCTGCTTGGGCACGGCGCTCACCCAATGCGATGTTATATTCACGGCTACCGCGCTCATCGGTATGACCAGCAATAACCACACCCGCGTTTGGGTTGGATTTTAACAGACCGGCGTGTTGATTTAAGACGCCCGCAGATTGTGAAGTGATTTCACTGCTATCAAAAGCAAAGTAAACAACCGCTTGTATGTTCTCAGCACCGGTGATGACTGCGTTTGAGTTGTCCACGATGACTGCACCACTGTAGCCGACTTGACCACCTGGAATGCCTAGTGGGGCAACGACGACTTCAGAAGTAGCGCGCTTGGTGGCACAACCTGAAGCTAGAACAACGGCGCTTGATAAGACAGCGAGGGCAGCGATTTTTGAAAAACTGGTTGACATAATAAGCTCCAAAAATTTTATTTCATTGAATTTGTTGTTGTAAATTGCTTACGATAAAACTTGGGCAATTGCTGTCTATAATATACTAAATGTTACTTTATGTAAGTACTATTACTGTAAATAATGCTAGAGTTTACAAATAGATATAATGCGCATTACGCCAAGATTTACGTCATTATATAGGGATTCTTATCGTCGTTACGGTCTTATTTTAATTTATCGGCACCCTTGAAATTTGGTGCTTTAGGTCAATGTAGCTAGGTATCTTAGATATTATGACAGTCACTAAGTGCTGCTTAATTACTGCTTAAGTGCCGCTTAATTACTGCTGTAAAAGTTGTTATAAATATAACCATCATAAAAACCAATAGGAATCTATATGTCTACCGCTGAAAACGATGCGCAAATCATCAATGCTGAAATGCCTGATGTACCTCTCCATACGCCTGATAAAATCAATTTAAAAGACTATCAAAAGCCAAGCTTCGATGTTGAAACTGTCAGCTTAGATATCAAGTTATTTGAAGACCATGCTCAGGTAGACAGTACTCTAAAAATGGTACGTCAAGGCACAGGCGATATCGTTCTATTTGGTGAAGACTTAGAGCTGTTGGCTCTAATGATGAATGGTAAGGCATTGACAGCTGAGCACTATGAGCTGTCAGCAGGTAAGCTTACGATTGGTGATGCTCCTGATGAGGTAACATTGGCGCTTCAAGTACGTATCTGCCCACAGACCAACACTGCGCTTGAAGGGTTTTATGTGGCGGGCAGTGGTGATGAGACGATGTTTGTCACCCAGTGCGAGCCGGAAGGTTTTCGTAAAATCACTTTTTATCCAGACCGCCCTGACGTACTCGCGATATTTACCACTCGCCTTGAAGCTGACAAGCGCTATCCAACGCTATTAGCCAATGGTAATTTGCTCGAAGCGGGCGAGGTCACAGACGCACCAGACCGTCATTATGCTATTTGGCATGATCCAACCAATAAGCCAAGCTATCTGTTTGCCTGCGTGGTTGCCGACTTAGATGTATTGGCTGATAGCTATACCACCAGTGAAGGTCGTAAGGTACTGCTTGAAGTATATGCAAAGTCCGCCGATATCGATAAGTGTGATGTTGGTATGCAAGCGCTCAAGGATTCGATGCAATGGGATGAGGTCAATTACGGCCGTGCTTACGACTTAGACCGTTATATGATCGTTGCAGTCAGTCAATTTAATATGGGGGCGATGGAAAATAAAGGGCTAAATATCTTTAATACTGCCTGTGTATTATCGAGCCCCGAAACGACAACGGATACCCGTAGTTTTAGCGTAAAAGCCATCATCGCCCATGAGTATTTCCATAATTGGACGGGCAATCGTATCACTTGCCGTGATTGGTTTCAGTTATGTTTAAAAGAGGGCTTTACCGTTTATCGTGATCAGTCGTTTTCAGCGGACCAACAATCAAGTGCTGTGCAACGTATCGATGACGTCGCGACTTTGCGTGCCCATCAGTTTGCAGAGGATGCAGGACCACTTGCCCATCCTGTACGTCCTGAGAGTTTTGTTGAGATTAATAATTTTTATACCACCACCGTCTATGAAAAAGGCGCTGAAATTGTCCGTATGATAGCCAATACCTTGGGAGCAGACGATTTCCGAAAAGGGACGGACGAGTATTTCCGTCGCTACGATGGTCAAGCAGTGACCGTTGAAGATTTTTTATCTGCGCTCAGTATTACTAACAGTAAGGTGGAAGACTTTATCGATTGGTATCGCCAGCCGGGTACGCCAGTAGTGTCCGGTCATCAAAACTATGATAGTGCTGCGCAAACGTTAACTATTACATTAAGTCAGAAAACTCGCCATGTCAGCGGCTTTGATGCGCCAAGACCGTTGCCAATTCCAGTCGCAACGGCATTATTCGATAAAGAAAGCGGTAAAATTATTGCTGAGCGTATGTTGTTGCTCGATCAAGCCGAGCAAACCTTTACTTTTGAAAATGTAGCGAGCGAGCCTATCGTATCTTTGCTACGTGATTTTAGTGCACCTGTGCAGCTAAACTATGATTATCAAGATGAAGATTTGGCGTTTTTACTCAAATATGAGACCAATGGCTTTAATCGCTGGCAAGTGACGCAAATGCTGGTCAACCGTATTTTATTGCCGACGCAAGGCGCGAAAAGCAGTCCTGATGTCTATCTAGCGGCATTGGCGCAGACATTGCCAGTGCTAGCAAGTGAGGATGCGATGCTGGCGGCGCGTTTACTCGATATTCCCTCAGCGCAGGAATTGGCGGCGGCTATTTCTAAAGATTATGATCCAGAGTTGGTCAAAGCGCAGCGTGAAGGCTTGTATCAGCAGCTGGCGGAGGCGTTAAAAGATCAATGGGGCGTGCTTTACAAACAGCTGCCTTTACAATCTTATGAAGACAACGCACAAGCTCGCGGCAAACGGGCATTACGTAATGTGGTGCTCGATATGGCATTGACGGCGAAGGTGGCAGGCGCTGGAGAGTGGGCGCAGCAGCAGTACGATAATGCCAGCTGTATGACGGAACGTTTTGGGGCACTAAAAGCGATGGTGAATCATCAAGTAATCAATGCTGATGCGTATTTGGCAGAATTTTATCAGCGTTTTCAAACGGATGATTTGGTGATTGATTTGTGGTTTAGTGTCCAAGCATCTGCTGAAAACGTCAATGCTGATGTCATAAAATCACTATTAGCGCACGAAGATTTTGATTGGAATACGCCCAATCGTGTGCGTTCAGTCATCAGCGCCTTTACCTCGCAGCCGACCGCATTATGGACGCAAGAAGGTTTAGATATCTATACAGACGTGATTAAGAAGCTGGATGACTCCAACCCGATGATAGCCTCGCGCTTATTACAAGTGCTGGCGCGTTGGAATACGTTAGCTGAACCACGCCGTCAAATGGCGCATGCGCAGCTCCTTGATGTACAGCAGCAGGTATCCTCTAAGCATGTGCATGAGAGTTTAAGCAGTGTACTTGGTGCAGCAACTGCGTAGAGTTTCTTAGAAAACTAAAATTCTAATCTTAACAATGAAAAAAGCCCGTCTGACAATCTAGTGTCAAACGGGCTTTTTGATAAATAGCTATTATTGGATAAGTAGCTATTAGCGGTTAGGTAGAATGTCTTTGACCGTATCACGTAAGCTATGTAGTGCTGTGACCGTGCTGTCCCAATCTAGGCAACCATCAGTAATCGACATGCCGTATTCGAGCGCGTCCAAATCAGCAGTCAGCTCTTGGCGACCGCCTTTTAAGTGGCTCTCAACCATCATACCAATGATAGATTTGTTGCCATTTTTAATTTGCTCTGCGACGTTTTGGATGACCATCGGTTGCAAATAAGGGTCTTTACCAGAGTTGGCATGACTTGAGTCAATCATAATCTTGCTACTGGTTTTGCCTTTAGCGAGTGCATCTTCTACTTGAGCAACTGCCGTTTCATCGTAGTTGGGCTTACCGTTACCACCACGTAATACCACGTGAGCATAAGGGTTACCTTTAGATTTGATGATAGACACCTTGCCATCAGATGACAGACCTAAAAAGCTATGACCCGCTTTTACCGCTTGCATGGCGTTGACCGCGACAGTCATGCCACCATCGGTACCATTTTTAAAGCCAACTGGACACGATAAGCCTGAGCTCATCTCACGATGCGTTTGGCTCTCGGTAGTACGGGCGCCAATCGCTGACCAGCTGATCAAGTCCTGCATGTACTGCGGCGTGTTCGGATCAAGTGCTTCGGTGGCACAAGGCAGCCCTTTTTCATTGAGATCAAGCAGTAGTTTACGGGCCGTACGCAGACCTTTTTCGATATCAAAGCTGTCATTCATATCAGGGTCGTTAATCATGCCCTTCCAGCCAACGGTCGTGCGCGGCTTCTCAAAATAGACACGCATCACAACAAATACGCTGTCTTCAATCTCTTTTGCCAATATCGCTAAGCGATCGGCATATTCGTGCGCGGCTTTGATGTCATGAATAGAGCAAGGACCAACCACCACAAACAGACGCTTGTCTTTGCCATCCAAGATGTTTTGGATAGTGTGACGACCATTTAAAACGGTTTTATAGGCTTCGTTTGATAAAGGAAGTTCGGTTTTTAGCTCATTGGGTGTGATTAAAGGAATAAATTTTTCAATATTCACGTCGTCAATTTCTACATTATGGGTAGCGGCTGTTATCATGATTATATATCGTCTAGCTGATTTATAGGAACTTTCATTATGCGGACAAAACTACCGGTTGACAAGGGCAGTCGAGCAGTTAATTGACTTATAACTGGAATGCTGATGCGAAAACTTGGTTATACTTAATAATTGTAGGCAGGATAAAGAGACGTTTATAGCGCTAGATTTCATCGGGCAACTTCGCTATTTTTATCATCGTCACGTATGATGGCAGTATAAATGGCTGAATTTAAGCACCGCAAACGCCGCTGATTATGATGCTGCGTGTCCTATGATGGATACCCTGTGCTATATTTTATCATATCCATGTTTTCTCCCTTGTACGACTTTCACTGTTACACTTAATTATTAAGAGCTTGTCATGACCGATACCGTTACCCTTCAGCCTGATTTAACTGCGCCATTTGATACTTACGAGTTGGCTACTGTAACGCGTGAGCCGCTCGTTATCGGTATCGTCGCTGGTGAAGTGTCAGGTGATAGCTTGGGTGCAGATTTGATGCAGCAGATGAACAATCTACGTGACGATATCGTTTGGGTCGGAGTTGGCGGCACCAAGATGCAAGCACAAGGGCTGAATAGTATTTTTCCACTGTCTCGTTTGGCAGTGATGGGTCTGGTAGAAGTCATGGGGCAATTGCCTGATTTGCTTAAGGCGCGCCGTGAATTATTGACTGCTTTTAAAACAGCGGATATTGATTGGTTTATTGGCATAGATGCCCCTGATTTTAATCTACGAGTCTCTAAAAAACTCAAGCCTAAAGGCGTATTTTGCGTGCAATATGTTAGTCCCTCTATCTGGGCTTGGCGTGAGTCGCGTATCCATAATATTAAAGCGGCAACCCATTTGGTACTGTGTCTGTTTCCATTTGAGCTGCCCGTTTACGAGCGTTATAACCATCCGGCGATATGTGTCGGACATCCACTGATGCATACCATTGATCAGTCACTACTCGAGATACCCATCAATCAGCGCCGTAGTGAGCTGGTTTGGCACAATGATGGCTTGCAGCAGTTTTTTATCGAACGCTTTGATGAGGTCAGCCAGCTTATTTGTGTCATGCCCGGCTCACGCCGCGGCGAGATAACGGCTATTTTGCCACTGATGTTAGATGGCATTCAAAAGCTGATCTTATTAGACCCAAAGCTTTGCTTTATCATTCCTACTGTCGATCAAAATCATCAATATATCGTTCAAGACGTCATTGATCAGCGCTCAGAGCAGCTGCGTGCCGCTATCGTGGTGGTCTATGATGATAGTCAGCCTACCTTTAGTCAGCAGGCGATGGCGGCATCAGATATCGTAATGTTAGCCTCAGGTACGGCAACGCTTGAGGCGATGCTGCTTGAGCGTCCGATGGTCGTCGTCTATCAGTTGAATCAGCTGACCTATCAGATTGCTAAGCGTCTGGTCAAAGTGCCCTATGTGGGCTTGCCAAACATTTTGGCGGCTACCGCGATTGTACCGGAGCTGATTCAAGAACAGGCAAGTGGCGACAATATCTGCCGTACCGTCATGCGCCTACTGCAGCCACGTGCTTACGCGGAGCAATTGAATGCGCTGATTCAAACCAAGCATCTTTTGCAACAGCAAAGCAATCATGAGCCTGCCAATAGCGTGATTGAACAATGGTATCTGCAAAATCATCCGTCAAAAACGCTGTAGAACTAGTAAGCGAATTCACCTTATATCTCATATACATAAGACCGTAAAATCAATGAATAGCATGCCACATACAGAGAACCATATCTTACAGATCAAACGCAGTATCGAGCAGATTGATATAAAAGGACAATATATTAATCTGGCATCTCCCATTTATTTATCTGGTCAATTTAATATCACTGAATTACTCGCTCAGTATTCGAATAATATTGCGCAGGGTGATGCGGGCTCAGCGCTCCAGATTGGGGTAGATGAAGCAGGGCGTGGACCATTATTGGGCAGCGTCAATGTTGCGTCGGCAATATTACCACGTGCTTGGTCAGGACTGATTGAAGAGCAGCCCCTCAAAGACACGCCCTTATCGATACTGACCGACTCCAAGCAGTTGAGCGAAAAAAAGCGCGATACCCTTTATCCATTGGTTCAGCAGTATGCGCTGGGTTTTATCATTGCTGATATTCCAGCGGCAGTCATTGATCAGGTAAATATCTTGCAAGCCACTATGCTTGGTATGCGTTTATGTACTGAGATGTTATTAGAGGCGATAGCCGCACATCTTGGCACACCTATGCTGAAAGTTGAGGTTTTATTCGATGGGAATCGCTGTCCTGAATTGAATTATGCAAGGCTCGAGGGGTTAGGAATAAAAGAATCGATGATTGATTGCCAAGCGTGGGTCAAGGGTGATGCACGTCATACCAGTATTGCCGCCGCAAGTATCTTGGCAAAAGTCAGCCGTGATACAACGATGTATACGCTCGATGCTCAGCATCCTGAGTATGGGATTGCCAAACATAAAGGCTACCCAACCAAAGCGCACCTCGAAGCGATTGAAACATATGGCGTGTTGCCCGCTCATAGACGTAGCTTTGCACCAGTGAGAAAGGCGTTAGGGAATTAAGAGTGGATAGAGAGTGGCTGATTGATTTAAATAAATAGCCTAAGTAAAAATATCTATTAATTTCATAATAAGCGTACTTTGGTCAAATATAGTAATTTCCTAAAGCTTTATACTTTTTATTCAATGACATTCGAATAAGTATTCGATAATATCCGTTATACCCGAATGATTGTTCATAATAACCACGCCACTATCTTATAGGATAAGAGATGACCCTTAAATTGCCAGAAAAAAACCTTGCTGCAATCATATTATTAACGGCTTTTTTAACGGCCTGTGGCGGTGGCGGAGACTCAGATAATAGCGCTAATGACGTTACGCCAGAGCCAACAGCACCTGCTGCTAGCCCTGATGATACCTCGACTGATAAGCCTGATAATGTGGCAAGCGACAATGAGACACAAGCAGCATTAATCGCAAGTAATACCTTTAGTCTAGCGCGTACCAGCTGTGGTCTTGGTGGGTTGTCCGCTGACACCGCACTGGATAATATTGCGATTCAACATGCCAAATATATCAAGCACGTATTTGCTAACAGCACACCGACTACTTTTAGTCCACATTATGAGAATAAGATTGCGGATATCGTAAACGTCACGGGTGATAATAACCCGTTCTTTAGGGGCGTTAGCTTCGAAGACCGGTTATTACAGGCAAAATATGGCAACGCCCGATATGGGGTGACTGAGAATATTGCCCAATCGGTTTACTATAGCTCGGCAGGCAATATTATAGGCTCTGATATAGTGGCAGGCTCAATGGCTAAGTCGTTATTGGCAGCGCCTTATCATCTGCGCTCTTTGATGCTACCAGGTTCAAGTTTGACAGGGACGGGCATGGTCACTTATAAGCCTTTTGGTAAGGATACGGCCAATAATCAAGGTTATGTATTAGTCAACCATGCCTCAGCGACGCAGGCGACCGAAGATAATACGGTGGCAGGAGTATTCACTTATCCATGCCAAGGGGTCAGCGGTACCGTCACTGCGTTGTATAACGAAACGCCAAGTCCGGTCAAAGGAACGGGTCGTGACTTACAAACTGATCCTATCGGGCAGCCTATTTATGTCAGTATGCCGTCTGCTCAAACGATTGATATCAGCAATGTTAGATTCCATGATATACAGCGTAATATGGATGTGCCCATTGAGCTATTAGACTATCGCCAAGATCCCCATAAAAACACCATATATGAGCTACCAGCGAACGAAGCGTTCATCTTGCCCATTACGGACAATTTGAAAAGCTGTACAAGCACCAGTAAAAAAGACGAAAATTGTGGTTTACATGGCAACAGTGATTACCGTGTCAGCTTTGATATCTTAGTCGATAGCAAAGCCATAGAGCGTGAGAGCTTCACCTTTAAAACTGGTGCTGTGAACAATTAATTGCGCAATCTATAGTTAAAATATCTCAAAAACGCTACAGTACTGCTGGTATAAATTTTTTGCAGCCTCTGTCGGCTAGCTACAGCAAGCAAGAAAAATTAACCCCAGTAGTGCTTTATAACATTTGTATTTCTTTTATTTAGGACTGACTATAGAACAAGTTATAAAACAAGGGCTGAACCAGTTATCTGATTCAGTCCTTGTTTTATATAATGGTCAATCCACTATGCAAGCGTTATCACGTCAAAACGACGAGTTCCACTGCTGCAAAAAGGCTTTTTCTTCATCGGTTGACTCGCGATCTAACATGTTATTGCGATGGGGATAACGTCCAAACTGCTCTATAATATCTTTGTGCTGCTGCTCAAAATCTAGAGTAACGGTATCCTCCAGCTTTTCAAACAAGGGCATATAGCGTTTATGAATCACAAAAGATTCAGAATGCATAAACGGCATAATGGTAAATTTGCGCCATGCCATCGGAAGGGTATGAAAATGTGGTTGCAATACGATTTCTTGAGCCAGCACCAGCGCCATGCCATCTTGCGCGAACGCCTGCGCTTGATTGCGGTATAGATTGCGTGAAAACTGGTCTAAAACGATGATCTCTGCCAGACGTCCAGCCAAAGCAGTAATGGAGCTATTGCAATCAGTTGGCGCTTCTGCAATGCGCCAAGTCACGCAGTCACCTTGTTTGGCTGCTTGCCAAATCTTATAAAAATGCGCTTTTATTTTCTGATCAAATTCATCGTTCTGTTCAAACCAATAAGGCTTATTGTCCTTATCAAACCAAAACGCTAAAACAGCACGCGCATCCACATTTAGATGACTCAGATCGATGTGATTTGAGTCCAATGAGGGTGAGTTGACTTGGTTTTTTGCAGTAGAATAATCGGTTGAGAGTGACATAAGATATTCTAATTATGATGAATTTAGTCTACTATAGCGCAAATATTTATGTCTGTCATGATACGAGCAGCAGCTATTAGGTAACCCTTATGAATACAAAAAATTCGCCACAAAACACTCAGTCATCCTTACCACCAACGCCATATTACTTGCTTGATGAAGCCGCAATCGTCGCCAATATGCAGATTATCGCGCGCCTGTGCGAGTTATCTGGCGCTAAAGCCTTACTTGCGCTTAAATGTTTTGCGACTTGGGGCGTGTTCGATATCATGCAGCCTTATCTGCATGGTACGACGTCATCTTCGCTCAATGAAGTCAGATTGGGTTATGAGACTTTTGGTAATAATAGTGATGCTAGTAGTAAAGATAAAAAAGAAACCCATGCTTACAGCGTCGCCTATAGTGCGGAAGAAATTCCTGAAGTATTAAAGTATGCTGATAAGATTATTTTTAACTCAATTTCACAGTTAAATGCCTTTAAAAACCAAGCATCAACGCAAAACATACCGGCTGGGCTGCGCTTAAACCCACAAACCAGCAATTCATCGTTTATTATTGCCGATCCTGCGCGTCCCTTTAGTCGTCTTGGTGAGCATGATAAAGACAAAATTGCAGCCGTGTTGAGTGATATCACAGGGGTCATGATTCATAATAACTGTGAAAATGACAGTTTTGAGGCATTTAGTGAGAGCTTAGTCGATATCGAAGCCAGATTCGGTGATGTTTTGCAGCAGCTTGAATGGGTGAGTTTGGGCGGCGGCATTCATTTTATCGCGCCTGATTATCCACTAGAAAAACTTGCGGATAGATTAAAAGGCTTTAGTGAAAAATATGGTGTACAAGTTTATCTTGAGCCAGGTGAGGCAAGTATTCATGGTGCTGGCACGCTCGTCACGACCGTTTTAGATACGATGCACAATGAGAAAAATCTCGCGGTAGTAGATTCATCCATTGAAGCACACATGCTTGATTTGCTGATTTACCGTGAGTCAGCGCCGATAGCGGCTATTAACAGTGATTTAATTAATATCGCCTCTCTTGATATCGACCCTACCAATATCGCACCCATCAGCGAGAACACCAAATCAGCTGATAATACGATTATCTATGGTCGTTCTTGTTTGGCAGGCGATATCTTTGGTGAATACGCCTTGCCAAATACCTTAAAAATAGGTGACACCGTGACCTTTGGTAATGCAGCAGGCTATACCATGGTGAAGAAAAATTGGTTTAACGGCGTCAATATGCCAGCGATTGTGATTCGCCGCTTAGATGGCAGTATCGATATCCAGCGCGAGTTTGATTATCAAGATTATAAGGCGAGCTTGTCATAGCGCTATTAAAATCATATTCGAGATGAATAGATGAGACTGCCAAACAACTATCTATAAATTTTTATTCGCTTTGACGTTTTTAGGTTAAGTTGTAATTTTTTCCGAAAAGTCAGTAAAAATTGTTATAATTGCGACTGGCAAACGCAGTAGGATTTGTCAACGGGTGCGTGGGTTTTCCTCGGTCTTCCTTTTTAATTCACGCATATCATTCACTCGTTTCTGTTTTGCATAGCCAATATCAATGGTATCGACAGGGACACAAAGGAGGATTGTTCTTTGAACACAAACCAACAAGCTAAACCTAGTAAAAAAGACGTGCTCATCATCGGTGCCGGCGGTGTCGCTCAAGTGGTCGCTCATAAATGTGCGATGCATAATGACGTACTCGGCGAGATTCATATCGCTTCACGTACCAAAGATAAATGCGATGCCATCGCTCAGAGCGTCATAGAAAAGAACAGCTTTAAGCAGCCAGCGGTACTACATACGCATGAAGTCGATGCCATGGATACCCAAGCGCTGATACAGCTGATTGAAGATACGGGTATTCAAATCCTTATCAATGTCGGTTCGGCATTTGTGAATATGACTGTTTTGGAAGCTTGTATTGAGACAGGTGTTGCCTACATCGATACTGCTATTCATGAAGACCCTCGCAAGATTTGTGAGACGCCGCCATGGTATAACAACTATGAATGGAAGCGTAAACAGCGCTGTGCCGACAATAATGTCACAGCTATCTTAGGTGCAGGCTTCGATCCTGGGATGGTCAATGCCTATGCACGTTTGGGTTATGACATGATGGATGCAGGTTCGGTGACTGATATCGATATTATTGATATCAATGCGGGCAGCCATGGCAAATACTTCGCCACCAACTTTGATCCTGAGATTAACTTCCGTGAATTCACCGGTACCGTTTATTCTTGGCAGAATAGCAAGTGGCAGTCTAACAAGATGTTTGAAGTCAAACGTACCGATGACTTGCCTGTTGTTGGTGTACAAAACAGTTATTTAAGTGGTCATGATGAAGTGCATTCTTTATCAGCCAACTTAGATGTGCCCAATATTCGCTTTTGGATGGGCTTTGGTGAGCACTATATCAATGTCTTTACCGTCCTACAAAACTTGGGCTTACTGTCTGAGCAGCCAGTCATGACTGCTGAAGGACAAGAAGTGATCCCATTAAAAGTGGTGAAAGCAGTCCTACCAGATCCAAGCTCGCTTGCGCCAAATTACACGGGTAAAACCTGTATCGGTGACAAGGTAAAAGGCAAGATTAATGGCGTCGATAGTGAGGTATTTATCTATAATATCTCAGACCATGAAGACGCTTATAATGAAGTCGGTAGCCAAGGTATCTCTTATACCGCAGGCGTGCCACCGGTTGCTGCTGCTATGCTAGTCGCTACAGGCGAGTGGGATGCAGGCAAAATGGTCAATGTTGAAGAGCTAGATGCCAAGCCGTTTATCAATCTATTAAATAAAATTGGTTTGCCTACGCGTATCAAAGACAGCGAAGGCGATAGAGCCCTTGAGTTTACTATCTAAATTCTCGTGTTAGCTTTTGTTGTCTGTTAAATAAAAAGCACCCTATTGAGGCAGACTCGATAGGGTGCTTTTTTACGTATCTGCTTCTCTAATAAAAACGAGTATCATAAAACTGATAGCTATAAATGGCATAAGGAGAATTGCTATGTTTTTAGAACAATATAAAGTCTTCAACTTGATTGAGGATGTGATAAAGTTAAAAGTGCTACTCATTTTAGAATCTCCCTATATCAATGAATATCTCCATCAACATCCAGCGGCAGGCGAGTCGGCACTTGAGCTCACTCAATTTTTGATGGCTCAAGGATATTTAAAGAATTTTGATGCCCAACTACCATTAGGCTGTAATATCAAGGTATTAAATTATCAGTCACTGGGTATTTTGAACTGCTCGACATTACCACTGAATAAAGCGTTTTACCCTTGCGCTCTAAATAGTGAAGACTTAGCAAAAGTGAATGCATTGGCAGCCATTAAACAAAATTTAAATCAAAGTAATCCGAATAAATTACCTGTCGATTTGAAGAAAAGCAGTATTTTTAAAGACTTTGTTAGCCGATTAACTGAAGTGCTTGAGCAAGCGCCAGCTGATATTGTCATTGTACCTTGCGGCGATACCGCAATTGGGTTTGTAGATGCTTTTAAAACAATTTATCAGAAGTCTTTGACAGTTTTAGATAGTTTGCCGCATCCAACTGAGCCAGATTGGGCTGAGAAGATAGCGGCTATTAGATTGACCGATCATATCGCGCCTCAGATATTGCCTTAGCTATGATTGCACTCTGTCTATAATGCCATTCTTTATATAAGGACGACCACATCTATGAGTATTGATGAGCAAAAAACTGTGGACACACCAAAGGTTGCTGTAAGCTCTGTTAGAAAGTGGCTGATTCAAACCACTACACTTGTACAGGCGGTCATTTTAAAAATATAGAAGGGATTTTATTTTTGTCAGCCAATGATATTTTGGTCGCAAAAAAGGTCAGCGCTATGGAGTGGGAACTTAAACAAGTGAAGTGTAAGCCGTGAATTTTAGACTGAGATATGGAGTTAATCCCGCCATATATTATTGACTAATAACTAGGCAATGTGGCAATGTGACCGGCTCAGTCTTACTATGGTCTTCGACCTATTTTTTATCAACAGCAGTGTATTTTTTACCATGAATCAGCGATATCCCTCTCATAAAAATAAGAGCGTAATATGCAATTAGAAATAAATGTTATCGATGCCTTTACGGATACTGTGTTTAAAGGCAATTCAGCGGCAGTGATTATCACAGAAAGCTGGTTGTCTGAGAAGCTCATGCAGTCTATTGCCTTTGAAAACAACTTGTCAGAGACGGCTTTTATCGTAGCTGATGATAAAGGCACTTATCATATTCGCTGGTTTTCACCGTTTACGGAGATTGATTTTTGTGGTCATGCGACCTTGGCTTCTGCCTTTGTGCTGTTTAAGAAAAATCCTACTTTGACGTCTATTAAGTTTTCAGCCAAAGCAGTTGGGGTTTTGACGGTTGAGCAAACCGACGACGGTAAAATACAGATGGATTTCCCCAATACCAAGCCTGAGGAAGCCACTGATATCCCTGATAGTTTGCTGGCAGGATTGTCTATTGCCCCTATTGAAGTCTATAAAAACGCACAGGCGTATTTTGTAATTTATGACTCGGAATCTGACGTATTAAGTGTAGAGCGTGACAATGACGCGCTAAAACAGCTTGCGCCTCACGATGTGGTGGTCACGTGTCAGGCTAAATCTGCTGACTATAAAGACTATGATTTCATTTCACGTTACTTTTGGCCGGCTAATGGCGGCGATGAAGACCCAGTGACAGGCTCGGCTCATACTGGATTAGCACCATTATGGGCACAACGATTGGGTAAAAATACATTGGTCGCTTATCAAGCGTCAAAACGTGGCGGGGTACTCAACTGCGTGGTTGCAAGAGATAGAGTGCTTATTGCTGGCCATGCCGTGCATTATTTGACGGGGTTTATCACAGTTGAGGAGTAACTTTTGTCTGAATTAAAAACAGTGGCGCTGTTTGCGATTACAGCATTGGCCGAAATCGCTGGCTGTTATCTGCCTTATCTGTGGTTGCGAGAAGGCAAGTCAATCTGGCTACTCGTCCCTGGCGCATTGAGTTTGGTCGCTTTTGTATGGTTGTTATCATTACATCCCACTGCTGCCGGTAGAGTCTATGCAGCCTATGGCGGTGTTTATATCTCAATGGCGATTTTGTGGTTGTGGACTGTCAATGGCATTAGACCAACGACTTGGGATATAGTGGGTTCTGCTATCGCCTTATTGGGCATGGCAATTATTATGTTTGCGCCGCGCAGTGCCTAGATTATGAGTCAAAGTGCGCAAATTAAAGCTTATTAATACCAGCAGTACAATAAGGTATCGACATTGCTTTTCACTGATTATATAAATAAAAAAATGCCAATCAAACCATTAGGTTCGATTGGCATATTGCTGCGCTTACTGTTAATGCTTTCCTAAGATGCTACCATTATCATCTTTCTTTGATTGTTTTGCCGCTTTTTTCTCTTTTGCCGTTAACAGCGGCTTCTTTTTGACATTCTTCTTACTATCTTGACCTTTACTCATGATGCTGTCCTTTTATGTGAACGATTAATATCTAGTAAAATCAGTATAGCCCTAAGGCTGAGTAATAGCCAGCTTCAAGCAAATGGACGATGGCGTTAATAAGTGCTTACTTACGAATACATCACGATTTGCTATAATGAGCAGTAAGCCGATAAATCGCGGCAAACCTTTATCCTATGATTATTTAGCACAATGATGCTTACTGTTTTGGTTGATTGATTATTATGCGTATCCGTAAACTGTTTAAATTCGAAAACGCTCATATTGTGCGTAACTGTAGCTCTGAGCGCTGCAAACACTCGATCCATGGTCATAGCTATCAGATTGAGCTGATACTAGAAGCCAAGCGCTTAGACCATGGGCAGATGGTGTATGATTTTGGCTTATTAAAATCCTCTATTAAAGACATTATCGACAGTTTTGATCACGCGATTTGTTTTTGGAGTAAAGACGACCCTGAGTACATCGCTGCCTGTAAGAAATTCAGTGCGCGCTGGATCAGCTTACCGGTATCACCATCTGCAGAGCAGTTTTCACGAGTCATATTCTTTTGGGCGCAAGAGATTTTGCAACAGACGCAAATGCAAAATGGTGAGTCTGATGTCAGTGTGTATTCGGTGATTGCGCACGAAACTGCCACAGGTTATGCCCAGTGTTTTGCTGATGATGTGAGCAATGAGCAAATGGGTAAGCTGGTGCTAGAAGAGTTTGAATTTAGCGAGCAAGTATCTGCAGAGTGGCATGACTCTGAGCTGTATGCCAAACTGATACGTGGTGAGAGTTTCATCAATCCTTCAGTGACTATGCAGGTACAAACGCAAGTACAGACAGGTAAGCCTGATGCCTAATAATAGTGGTATAAAAAATGACAAAAACGTGAAAATGTTGACGTTATATTCTGAAGACGACACACAGAATTTGGCTAAGCAATTGGCTGCTTTACCGCTGACAGGCAGTGTGTGGCTAGCAGGAGATTTGGGTGCTGGTAAAACGACATTAACGCGCTATTGGTTGCAAGCATTGGGTCATAAGGGTGCGGTAAAAAGTCCGACTTATACCTTGGTGGAGCCTTATAGTATTGAGCAAAGTGACGGCACAACCAAGCCTGTTTATCATGCTGATTTGTATCGTCTGCAAGATCCAGAGGAGCTGTCTTTTATAGGCTTTGATGAATATTTGGATGAGCCAAATGCGTTGGTTATTATTGAATGGGCGAGCCGAGCGAACAGCTATTTGCCGCAGCCGACTGTATTTATTGATATGACTCAAAGTGATAGCAATGATGATAAAGAATCACGTCAAGTTACAATACGATTGTCAAAGGCAGGACAAGCACAAGGTTTGGATGTATCCAGTCTAAATATCTAAACCAAATCGTACTCCTGATGTTTAAACCCTTAAAATCTGCCGCTATTATTTTCAATACATGATGCCCATCAATGCCACATAGCCATACTCGTATCAAAAAACTATCACCGCTGCTTATCAATCAATTAGCAGCCGGTGAGGTCGTGACCCGTCCATCAGCTGTGGTCAAAGAGCTACTCGAGAATGCGATTGATGCTCATGCCACAGACATCGAGGTGCGCATTACCCAAGGTGGCATGGGTATGATTGAGGTGATTGATAATGGCGTGGGCATTCATCCCGATGATATGGTCATGGCAGTCACGCGTCATGCCACTAGCAAAGTCGCTGATGTGGCACACCTGCATGGCATTACGACGTTGGGTTTTCGAGGTGAAGCATTGGCAGCGACGGCCGCTGTTTCCCGTTTGACCTTAACCAGTAGCCATGATAACACCGGTATTGGTCGCCAGTTACAAGTTGCTGGTATATTGGGCGATACGCCAAAGCTGATACCCGTTGTCCATCATCGCGGCACTACTATCACAGTCAAAGATTTATATTTTAATGTACCAGCACGGCGTGGCAACTTGAAATCCATCGCCACTGAGTTTGCTCATATCGAAACCATCGTTCGTGAGGTAGCTTTAGCACGTGCTGATGTGGCACTGACCCTTTTTCATGATAATAAAAAACGGCTATCACTGTCGATCAATACTATAAATAACGATACTGAAAATTATCTGCCGTTATCACGTCTTGAGCAAGCGACTGGATTGGCACTGACAGAACAGGCGATTGAAGTCGCGGTTGATTTATCTAGCCTAATACAGCAGCACTTTGGAAGTTCTAATTCTACTCATGCTAATGGCGGATATGAAGATAATGCAGGCACCATGCAATCGGCGAAGATCGGTGGTTGGTTGTGGGCAAGTCATGATACCAACCATAGTTTACCCAAGCTTATTTATGTGAATGGCAGATTGGTAAAAGAGGCATTGATTAGCAATCAGCTGCGCCAAATGGCTCAAAGCGCACAGCTAGCAGGTATGGGATATGCGCTGTATTTTGAGTTACCAACTCAGTGGCTCAATGTTAATGTTCATCCCTCCAAGCAGCGTATTAAAATCAGTCCACTGAACAATATCATGGCGCATTTCAGCCATGCACTTCGGGCAAAGCTAAAAACGCTTAACACTGCAAAGATTTTTTCTAATAAAGATGCAAAACCAAATAGGCATATCTCCACAAACCAGTCTGTTAATAGCTCGGACCCAATAGCGTTATCTATCAGAAATGCAATACGAAGTCAGCAAGTTCAAGCTCCTAAGCAAACATATCAGCTGTCAGCAAATGAGCCGTTATCCCAAAGTACCAAAAACTTTCATGTTAATGGGTTTATAGAAGACAGTCGTCATGCTATTGATAGTGACTCTGTAAACACACCACCTTTACCCCTGTGCTTAGAAGTTATAAATAGTGTCGCTGGTTTGATAACAGAGTCTCCTGTTATATATGACATTGACGATGAAGCGCTGCCTTGGCTACTGTTTTATTATCAAGGGCAGTGTGCGCTAATTAGCGCTGAGAGATGGCAGTCAAGATTAAAAGTATTGTTTGAGTCAACTGTCTTTAGCAGCACTATGTATGACAAAGTCAAAGAATTAAATAGCACTACTATTAATCAGCAATTGGCGAGGATAATCAAACAGATGTCAGCACAAGATGCACAAGCTTTTGTAGCAGACATAGAAGCGATATTGCGCAAATATGCTATCCACTCTATAGAGAGTCATCAATTAGTCACATTGATGTTATCATCTGTGCCCAAGTGACAGTGTCTTATACATAGCATATAACCTCACAGCCAATATACATCGCTGAGCTGTCACTCATCTACCTTATTACGCTCAGAACCATGACCTTTAAAGGCAACCGTATGCGACTTTCGTCTGATAGCCTATCTTCTTACTTAAGTCCCAGTTTGGCGGACAATAGCGTGGTGTGCTTGATGGCACCAACAGCGAGTGGTAAGACCGCCTTGGCTTACGAGCTTTATGACAGTGGTCGTTATGAGCTGATTTCGGTAGATTCAGCATTGGTGTATCGGGACATGACGGTCGGTACTGCAAAGCCAAATGCTGCTGAGCTGGCACGATATCCCCATCATTTGGTCGATATCATTGATCCTATGCAAAGCTATAGTGTCGCTGAGTTTGTCAGTGATGTGGCAAGACTGATTGACAGCTGTCATCAGAATGGCAAAATACCTTTACTGGTAGGCGGCACGATGATGTATTACATGGCATTACTCGACGGACTCTCACCAGTGCCTGATAGTGATGACAATGTTCGCGCACGCGTTGAGCAATGGCGACAAGATGAAGGCATCAGTGCGCTATATGACTACCTTGGTAAAGTCGATGCGATTAGTCATGAGCGCCTTAATGCCACCGATACTCAGCGCATTACCCGTGCTGTTGAAGTATATTTGCAAACAGACATTCCTATGAGTGACTGGCAGCATCAGCCTAAGCAAGCATTGGCTCATAATCCCAATCAGCAATGGCATGCTATTTCTGTCATGCCAGATCGTCCATGGCTGCATACGCGTATCGAGCAGCGTTTAGATATAATGTGGCGTGAAGGGTTAGTAGCGGAGGTTATCAGTTTACTTGAGCGTTATCCTTTAACGCCAAATTTACCATCGATGCGCTGTGTTGGTTATCGACAAGTATTAGAATATCTGGTACAGATTAATCACCCTGTATTTGAGAAGCCCCATCTGGATAAAGCACGGTTTTATGACGCTTTTGCTCAATCGGAGTCATCAAATGTTGAAATTGATGAAAGTAACGAACAAGATGCCATGACTCAGACGCATTTGTCATTGGTAACGGACCAAACCGAGGCGCTTGCTTGTCAGCAAATGCAAAATAAGGCATTATATGCCACAAGGCAGCTGGCAAAGCGCCAATACACGTGGCTGCGTAAAGTGATGCAACTGTCTGATACAGTAGCAGCAGTGCCTGCAACAGTCTCATCTACAATGCTGTCGACATCCATTGTTGGAGCTGATGATGTAACAGGTTCTCAAAAGAATAAATTAAGGCTGCACTCATTTAGCACCATGGAGCAGGCGAGAGCGTATTTATTTTAATAAGTGATATCAATCATTTACGTAGGCTTGTCAGACCATTGATGTTCTGTAATATCAATTATTGAACGGTGGTATTACAAATACAGCATGACCGTATAACGTCATACAAAGATACGAAAGTAATGACAATTAGTTTCAAAGTATAATGTAGATAACTGTTATAATTTGCTTATATGAAAGTATGAACTGTTGCAAGTAATGACCGATTTTTAGTGATGATTCATCAACATTTAGTGCTATAGATAACTTACGCAACAACTGGTTACTTAATTTATTACAATAATGACATATTCACGATAAAGTAGAATGACTTAACAAGCTTTAGCACTTATTTAGATACGTTTCATAGATAAAACGTATTATTGTATCTACCTTTAGCCATTATAATTGAAGTAACCCTTAGAATAATTGGCGCTAACAATAATTATATAATATTTAGGAGAGATTTCATGTCAAAGGGACAAACTTTACAAGATCCGTTCTTGAACTCACTACGCAAAGATCGCATTCCAGTGTCTATTTTCTTAGTTAATGGCATTAAGCTGCAAGGTCAAATAGAATCATTTGATCAATATGTGGTTCTGCTGAAAAATACCGTCAGTCAGATGGTATATAAGCATGCTATCTCAACAGTCGTGCCAGCACGTAACCCTCGCAGCAGTACAACGCCAAGCGCAACTACACAACAAGGCACAGCCCCAATGGGTTATCAAAGTCAAACTGGCGGCGTGAGTAGTGGTTTTGAGCGCGGCGGTAGCGCAAATCCAGCTACTGGTAGCGGCTTTGAAGAACGCGGCTTTGCCAATCGTAGTGGCTTTAATCGTGGTGGCTTTAGTCAAGGAAGCCAAGGACAGGATCGCGGCTTTGAACGTGGCAGCTTTGGTCAAAGTCAGGAGCGCGGTTTTGAGCGTGGTGGTTTTGGTCAGGATCGCGGTTTTGAAGCGCCGTCAGACAATGTGGATCATGACAATAAATTCAATGACGAATCTGATGATAGCAATCCTTAACCCTTCCTATTAAGACATCGAAATATCCTATTAAGACCTACTATCATAGTGGGTTTTTTTGTATTGAGATTTGTATAATCTATAATCGCACCCACGATACCCTTATGGCTGCATTCTTACGGCATCATATTAATATTGACCATAATGATTAATATGGTTCATAGTATAATAAAATGTATAGTAAAATGATTCATCAAATCACAAGAATATACAGCCAAAAACATAGAGTCATCGAAAACGAAAAATTAATAAAATAGAGAACCACTGAATATATATAGTCAGTGAAAGGTAATATCGACACATTATGTACTGCTGGTATCAATTTTTCTTGCTTGCTGTGCCCATGCAGACAGAGGCTGCAAAAAATTTGTACCAGCAGTACCATAGCGTTTTTAGAGTATTTTGACGATAGCCACTAAATATAGAGCCACTGTATGAATAGTCCTGAACGCAATCTGACCCATGAGCAGTTTATTAATACCGCTATTGAGGCGATCAATACTGAAAAGGCGGCACTGGCATTACTCACTGAGCAAATAGATGATAGGTTTGCTCAGGCTTGTGACATCATTTTGGCGTGTCAAGGTCGTGTGGTTGTGACAGGGATGGGTAAGTCGGGATTGATTGGTCGTAAGATAGCGGCGACATTTGCGTCTACTGGTACGCCATCGTTTTTTATGCATCCTGGTGAAGCAGGGCATGGTGACCTTGGGATGTTGGTCAAAGGGGATGTGTTGCTTGCCATCTCTAACTCTGGCGAGTCAGATGAGATAAAAATGCTTTTGCCTGTGGTCAAGCACTTAAATATTCCGCTGATTAGTATCAGTCGAGATAAACGCGGTATGCTGCCCCATGCTGCGGATATTATATTGACACTTGGTAAGTCGCAAGAAGCTTGCCCGCTCAATCTTGCTCCCACCTCAAGTACTACAGCGACACTAGCGCTCGGTGATGCATTGGCAGTTGCCTTGGTGCATGCGCGCAATTTTACCTCAGAAGATTTTGCGTTATCGCATCCTGCTGGCGCACTGGGTCGGCAGTTATTGACGCGAGTAGAAGATTTGATGCACACCAAATTAGAAGATTTACCACTCATCAATCAGCAAGCACCCTTACAAGAAGCGCTATTTATCATGTCAGCTGGGCGATTAGGAATGACGGTGGTTACGGATGATGAAAAAAAGGTGGTGGGTATATTTACCGATGGTGATTTGAGGCGAGGGTTGGAAAAAGGCATTGATTTACAGACACCGATGCGTGAGCTGATGGTAAGTAGCCCTCGTCGTATCAGTAAATCTATGCGAGCTTCAGATGCACTCAGTGTGATGAATGAAAATGCTATCAGTCAGTTGCTTATTATCGATGATAAGCTGCGCCTAGAAGCCATTATTACGGTACATGATTTGCTACAAGCCGGTGTAAAATAAGCGTTATATTAGAGTATATATTAATAGAAGAGATGGCTGATGCAAGACTTAATAAAAAAATCCGGACAAGTAAAGCTATTGGTCATGGACGTTGATGGGATTTTATCAAACGGTCAAATTATCTATGATGCCAATGGTATTGAGACCAAAGCATTTTCTGTCTATGATGGTGTAGGCGTCAAGTCATTAGCCCGTTATGGTATTTTGACCGCAATTATTACCGGTCGTAGCAGTCCTATGGTTGCTAAGCGGGCAACAGAGATCGGCGTAGATTATATTGTGCAAGGTCGTGATGATAAGCTGGTGGCGTTAAATGAGCTGCTTGCAAGCCTTGATCCGGCGCTTAATATCACAGCTGCTGATTGCGCCTATATGGGCGATGATTTGCCTGATATCAAAGCCATGCAAACGGTAGGATTCGCGGCTACTGTACCAAATGCCCATGCGGAGGTTATCAATCGCAGTGATATGGTGACCACGCGAGTCGGCGGTACAGGCGCCGTACGTGAAGTATGTGATCTCATTTTAAAGGGTCATGGACATTACCAAGACTTTATCGCGCACTATACGCTTGATGAAGTAAAAAATCAGGATGACTTATCGTGAATACTCGTGTTTTAATAGTCATTACCTTGATCATAGCTGGTCTTGCTGGTTGGTTTTTTAAGCAGCAAGGGGAAATCACGCCGCCAGTCAATATTGAAACCTCTAATGTCGATTATGAAGCAACAGATATTAAGGCGGTACAGACAAACGAGCAAGGCGAAACAGAATATGAGCTAAGCGCTGAGTCATTGACGCACAATCCAGCAACCAATCAAGATGAGATAAAAGGCATTACCATGAACTGGGAGCCTTCAGATGAGCAACGTTATCGTATCGAAGCGGGTACAGCGGCTATCAGTCAGCAGACGGGCGAGCTGAGTTTATCAGGTGGTTTTTCCTTAATCAGTGAAGGCAAAACAGCTAAGCCTGAAGTCGAACCCATTAAGGTCACCGGTGCCACATTGAAAGGTAATACCAAGTCAGGTCAAGTGTATAGTAATGATCCAGTCAAGGTTGAACAAGGTATGAACCGTTTTGAAGCATCGAGTATGAAAGCCAATCTTGAAATGGGCGACTATGAATTTGGTCAAGTGGCGGTCTCTTTTACACCCGCTGATCGTCAAGACAAAGCCTTGTTTTAATTAGCATATTATTCAGTGAAGCATCTAGCAGGAAGTTTGCAAACTCTACTACCCATTATAAAACGAGTAATTTTCATGAAATCTAATTCTTTGCCTACTTTACGCTTGCTATCGACGCGCTCTATTCAAGTGTCGCATAGATTGCGTACATTACCAGTAGTCATGCTGTTGGCGCTGCCATTATATAGCCATGCTTTGCCATCAGATGCCAATCAGCCGATCAAACTATTGGCGGACAAAGCCACTTATAGTGAGCGTAGCGGTATTACAAGCTACTCCGGTACGGTAGTTATTACCCAAGGTACATTTAAGATGACGGCCGACAATATTACGGTCAATTTATCACAAGGTCGCAGTATCAATTCTGCAGTAGCGACTGGACGTCCAGCGACGATGCAGCAGGTTGTGACGCAAGAAAAAGGTCTGGCAAAAGGTCAGGCAAATAAGATTGACTACAATGCCGTTACAGGTATTGTCACGCTGACGGGCAATGCAAAATTGGTACAAAATGGCGCAAGTTTTGCCGGAAACGTTATCCGCTATAGCCTAAAAGCCGGTGATGTGGAAGCGACCGCTGGCGGCAATCAGCGCGTGGAATTGGTGTTCCCGCCTAATAATAGCAACAGCCAAAGCAGCATACGCTAAGCGTTATAATCAATTAAGCCAAGACCCATAAAGCCAGTAATAACATAAATAAGCGACTGAACATCTGATCAGTTGGCATGAAGTGGAATGCTGTCATATTATGAGCAAGGTATAAGTCAGTTATGAGTAAGTTATGAATGATAATAGAAATAACAACCCTGTAGTACCAACCGATCATGTTGAGCCAGTTGCTCGTTTATCGATGCAAAACTTGGGTAAGCGCTATGGTAAACGCTGGGTTGTTAAAGATGTCTCATTTTCTGTTGAGCAAGGGCAAGTGGTTGGATTGTTAGGTCCAAATGGTGCCGGTAAAACGACCAGTTTTTATATGGTAGTCGGACTGGTCAATATGGATAAAGGCCGTGTCACCTTGGGAAATATGGACTTATCCAAATATGCCATGCATGAGCGTGCGCGTGCCGGTATTGGTTATTTACCACAAGAAGCCTCTATTTTTCGTAAGCTATCCATTGAAGACAATATCTTAGCGATTCTGCAAACTCGTAAAGATTTAAATAGTAACCAGCAGCGTCAAGAGCTTGAAAAGCTCATTGATGATTTTCATTTGGAGCATGTACGAAAATCTCTGGGCATGAGTGTATCAGGCGGTGAGCGTCGTCGTTGCGAGATTGCTCGCGCCTTGGCAGCTGACCCCAAATTTATCTTATTAGATGAGCCTTTTGCCGGTGTAGATCCTATCTCTGTTGGTGATATCAAAGATGTTATTTTGGCGCTCAAACGACGCGGTATTGGCGTGTTAATCACTGACCATAATGTCCGTGAAACTTTAGCGATTTGTGAAAAAGCTTATATCGTCTCAGAGGGCGCTATCATTGCTGAGGGCACCTCAGAAGAAGTTCTAGAAAATGAGCTGGTAAAATCTGTGTATCTTGGTAAAGACTTTCAGGTATAGATTGGCTAACTTATTATTTGATTGATTTCTTATCTAACCATGCTGACATAAGATTCGCTACTGTGCATTCTTAGTCAGCCCTCGCCATGTGTTGTCTATATTTTGCCGTTTGCAAAATCCTTCTATGAAACATTGCTTCTTAAAGCAACTGCTTGTTTATCTTAATATTTATACTTTAGTTCTTATCTTCAAAAATACGCTTATAAGCGTCATTCCTTTTCATATACTCTCTATTTTAGACTTGAACACCTGCATAAGGCTTCTATATTATGGCAAAAAATAAAACCAGTTATGTCTGTCAAGCTTGCGGCGCTCATTTTGGCAAGTGGGCAGGGCAATGTAGTGATTGCGGCGAGTGGAACAGCTTACTTGAAGCACCCAATGTCAGCATGCCACATCATAATAAAAACGTAGCAAAGCCCAATGCTGGTCGCGCCATACCTCGTAATGCAAGTGGTGCTGGTACACCGGCGGGCAATTATGCGGGCACGCATAGTGCTGTGATGCCGCTCAATGCGGTGAGCGTCGGTTTAGATACCCGTTTACCAACAGGTATCAGTGAGTTTGATCGCGTATTGGGCGGCGGTTTGGTTGCCGGTTCTGTGGTATTGATTGGCGGTGACCCCGGTATCGGGAAATCGACTATTCTATTGCAAACGGCGACCAATATGGCAAAAGCTGATTCACTGGCAGGGAGTGCGCTGTATGTGACTGGCGAGGAGTCATTGGCACAGGTCGCCATGCGAGCAAAGCGCTTAGATTTGCCTGCAGACAGACTTCGTGTCCTTGCAGAAACCAATGTGGAAACGATTTGCGCGGCTTTAACGCAAGAGCAGCCGGCGATTGCCATTATTGACTCTATCCAGACCATTTATACCGATGCCATCAACTCTGCGCCAGGCGGAGTCAGTCAAATTCGAGAGTCAGCGGCTATTTTGACACGCTATGCTAAACAGACAGGTACGGCGCTGTTTTTAGTGGGACATGTCACCAAAGAAGGCACACTTGCCGGTCCACGCGTACTTGAGCATATGGTCGATACTGTCTTGTACTTTGAAGGACAATCTGATTCGCGTTTTCGCATGATTCGCGCCGTCAAAAACCGTTTTGGCGCGGTCAATGAGCTAGGTATTTTTGGCATGACAGATATGGGACTAAAAGAGGTCGCCAACCCGTCAGCGATATTCTTGAGCCGTTATGATAAGCCTGTGGCTGGTTCTGTAGTCATGGTCAGCCGAGAAGGCACAAGACCGCTATTAGTAGAAGTGCAAGCCTTGGTAGATGATTCTCAAGGCTCACCAAGGCGCATGGCATTAGGATTAGACTTTCAGCGCTTGTCCATGCTATTGGCAGTCATGCATCGCCATGGCGGTATCCATACCAGCGGACAAGATGTGTATGTCAACGTCGTGGGCGGTGTTAAAGTGATAGAAACTGGGTCGGACTTGGCAGTATTATTAGCCTGTGCGTCCAGCATTAGAGAAAAAGCATTGCCATCGTCATTGGCGGTCTTTGGTGAAGTCGGTTTATCGGGCGAAATTCGTCCTGTCCCCAATGGACAAGAGCGTTTAAAAGAAGCCATGAAGCATGGGTTTAAGCATGCCATTATTCCTAAAGCCAATGCGCCTGCCAAAGATGCGCCGCAGTTTAAAGGCATTAATGTGATCGCAGTCGAACGTCTTGATGATGCCATTGCCAGTGCATTTGAACTGTAATTTGCTGTCGTTTGTTAAGCTATAGTTAAAATATCTCAAAAACGCTACGGTGCTGCCGGTATAAATTTTTTGCAGCCTCTGTCTGCGTAGACACAGCAAACAAGAAAAATTGATACCCGCAGTACATAATGGGTCGATATTACTTTTCACTGACTATAACATTTACAACTATATACCCTGTAAATTTAAGGCATAAAAAAGCGCCCAACTCACTAGCAGTTAGGCGCTTTTATTTAGATCTAAAATACTCTTACAAAACCGTTAAAGGTTTAAACCTCGAATGGTCTAAAACGTTAATGGTTTAAGAAGAAGGTCCTGAAACACGCTCAATAGCGACGTTACCAACCCCTTTAGCAGTAATACCAAGTTTTTTGGCAGCACCATAAGATAAATCCATCACACGGTTGCCATGGAATGGACCACGATCGTTTACTTTAACGATGACGCTTTTACCATTGGTTTTATTGGTCACTCTAACATAGCAATTTAATGGTAGTGAGCGATGAGCGGCTGTTAAACCATTCATATCAAAGGTTTCACCGCTGGCTGTTTTGCGACCATGAAACTGACGACCATACCAAGAGGCTAAGCCGGTTTGCTTGAATTTGCTCACAGAGTTAGAGGCGACGGCTGTTAAGCGCTCTAACACATCTTCATCATTACTAACTTGGGCGGTATCACTGGCTAACAGTGAGCTGCTAAGCGCTAATGAGGTAGGTTGGCGTGCAGATTTGACTAAGCTTGATGCGCCGTCATGTTGACGACTGAGTTCACCGAGTACACGGTCGATATGGGAGGCGTTATCTTGCGAGATCATAGCAAGAGAGGTTCTTGATTCTACAGCATTTGCATTAGAAACGATTGCAGAGCCAGCAAATAGTACCGCTGACATTGTAAGTAAACCAGATAAACGCTTATTCATAAATACCTCTATGACTTATACCTTAGAACCTAACTCTAAAAACATCTTAGAGTGAGCGAGATAGTGTTAGACCAATTTAACAGTACCGCAAACTCAAAAACCGATATCAATCTATCTTTTCCATAATGATTGATTTTATCGTTCGGCTTTTATAAGTTCTAACATATGTTAATTTTTAATTCGTGATCATAACTGGGTGGCAGTTTTTATAACCCACTTATGACACGCTCAAATGATAGTTAACAATCTTGATTAAAACATTCATCAACAACTAAAATTAGATACTAATCTTCGACAAACAGCCTTTTTAACATTGCAAAGTTAATAAAGGGTTTCAAGAGTCTTACGTATAAGTTTGTTATTAAACCGTTAATTAAGTAGTGACTTTGAAAGTCTGAAATCTACAAGTTGCTAACTATACGGATGAGCTACAACGACAATATAATTAAATGCTAACTTTCTTAGTAGCTCTGTACAGGTTATGTATAAATGACACTAAGACGAGATTAACGCAAATAATTGTAAAAAACAAGGAATAAAACCTGTTGGGATTGAATCCTAAATACTTAATATTAGTCATGGTTAATAAGAGTAATATTTACAGTTATCTCTAATAAAATCATGCATTTAGCTGTTCCACTAGAGTAGAGAGATGGTGGTTTTTATCACAGTTTATGTAGAATTGTTTACAAATAAGTTGGGCGCAAGTGAACTTATTTACAGCCAATCGCACATTCTGTGTAACTGCCACTTAGATTAAATACCTGACATTACGATCATTAAACACAATTATTGAACACAATCATAAAGCAGACATGCATAGGTCAAACAGCAGTAAGCTTAGTGCGTGTCAATAAAACGACGGCTAGCTATTACATTGACCGTCATAGAATGATGATTTATACGATTCTGGATATATTTCTAGGTTTTTGCCCATCGCATCCAAAATGGGCGCTGAATTTCCTATATAATTTGAACCATCTCATTATTGCTGATTCATTCAATTTAGGCTTTTTTCTTAGCAAAAAAGGCTTTTTATTAGGTAAAAAGGGCACTTTATGTTTAACGCTTCCTCGACTCGTCTAAATAAATATATCAGCGAAAGTGGTATTTGCTCCAGGCGTGACGCTGACCGCTTTATTGAACAAGGTAATGTGTACATCAATGGCAAGCGTGCTCAAGTTGGCGCGCAAGTGGTTGCTGGAGATACGGTAAAAGTCAACGGGCAGCTCATTGAGCCGCGAGAAGCCGATGATTTTGTTTTTATTGTATTGAATAAGCCAGTGGGCATTGTGAGTACCACGGAAAGCTCGGAGAAAAACAACATTGTTGATTTTGTTAGACATTCGGTACGTATCTTTCCGATTGGCCGTTTGGATAAAGATTCCCAAGGTCTGATATTTTTGACCAGCAATGGCGATTTGGTGAACAAGGTATTGCGTGCTGGTAATAATCACGAGAAAGAGTATTTGGTAACGGTAAATAAACCGATAACGGACAGCTTTATTGAGGGTTTAGCGGGTGGTGTGCCAATGCTTGGCAAGATGACGAAAAAATGCCCGGTTACTAAGGTAGCGCCTAATGTATTTAACATCACGCTCGTGCAGGGTTTGAACCGTCAAATTCGTCGTATGTGTGAGCATTTTGGCTATGAAGTCACAAAGCTCGAGCGTACGCGGATTATGAATGTGAGCCTCAAGGGTACTCCCGTTGGAGACTGGCGAGACTTAACACCAAAAGAGTTGTCTGATTTACTTAAATCTATAGAAGGTTCTTCTTCAGACGCGAGTACTCCAGCCAAGAAATCTCGTAATGCGTCGCGAAAAAATGCTCGTACTGATACCTCATCAAAGCCAAAAGTATCTTCAAAATCAACGGGAGCTGCAAAGGGCAATAGCAAACATCCCAAGGATGGTGCTAGAAAACCAGCGGATTCTAAAGGTAAAGATAGGCGTCCTTTTGGTGATGGCAAGAAGTCTCATGGCAATGGCAAACCGGCTACCAATGGTAAGCGCCCTTCAAAAGGTCGAAGTTCTAAGCGGTAGTAGTTTCGCGATCATAAGTTTTTAACGTGTGACTGCTTTATTCATGTTTTAAATGTCCGTAAGCTAAATAATTTTAACTTTGACCTTAACAGGAGAATATTATGTTTAAAATAAAAGTAGAACGCATTGTCAAAAAACCGATTGATGAGGTATTTGAGGCACTGAGTGACCACGCCAGTTATGGCTCATTTAAAGCTGTAGGTGTAGCTAAGTTGGTGAATGAAGGTAACGACGAGCGCAATGGCGTTGGGGCTTTACGTACCATTCAATCGGGACCTGTTAAGTTTTGGGAGCGAATTACGGCGTTTGAGCGTCCTACTCATATGCAATACCGAATCGAAAAATCTAGACCTATAAAAATGCAACATGATAAAGGCGTCATTGATTTGAAAGACTTGGGCGATGGAACCACACACGTGACTTGGGTGTCTGAGGGTCGATTGACTGTACCATTGCCATTAATCGGTCGCCTATTTGATCATCAAATGCAGAAACAAGGAACCATAGGGTTTAGTAGCATACTCAAATCTATAGAAAGCCGCTAATCTAGCGGCAATGTTGGGGTCTTAATATAACTATCTAGTGGTGGCTTATTTTATTTGAGCCATCACTGGCAGCTTTAATCTGCTTTGTTCTTAGCAGCTTCAATCTCGTTAAAGCGCGCTAACTGCTCTTGTGTTGCTTTCTGTTGATGCTTCTCTTTCCACTCAGCATAAGGCATACCATAAACCAGCTCGCGCGCATCCTCGTATTCGATGTCAATACCACGCTCTTCACCAGCAGCTTTATACCATTTGGATAAGCAGTTACGACAAAAATCTGCAAGGTTCATTAGCTCAATATTTTGTACATCTTTACGCTCATCTAAATGAGCCAATAAGCGACGAAATGCTGCGGCTTCTAATTCGATGTTTGATTCTAATTTTGCCATAACATTTTTCCTAATTGTAATTGAGTCATTTCAAAACTGAAATGATACTAACGATAGAAATATCGCGCAACCTGTGTTGATCTATATTAAAAAAGTCTATTAGTAAACTTATTATAGTAAAGTTTATCAACTTAGAGTCTTTTAATCATAATATTGAGCCATTTTTCATTTCTATCTGCTCTTTGGTCAATCGCGAGCCAAGTTTCTGCTTTGAATTCATGTATAAATTTTTTGTAGTCTCTGGGTAATCCCCCCAGTAAATAAGAACACTTACAAATAGAGATTAACTGCTAAAATAAACCAGCAGGAGAATCCTATGAAAAAGACACGCTTTAGCGACAACCAAATCGTCAACATTCTTAAACAAGCAGAACAAGGTGAGCCTATTACTGAGCTCTGTCGTGACCATAATATTGGACAGAGCACTTTTTATAACTGGCGCTCTAAGTATGGCGTTATGGATGCCACGCTTATCAGTCGCTTAAAAGAGCTTGAGATTGAGAATGCTCGTTTAAAGAAAATGTATGCTGATGAATGTCTTAAATCAGACATCCTACAGGACGCCATGACAAAAAAGTGGTAGCGCCGCTTGGGCGCCGTGAGATGGCTTGTCACTACATTGAAGAGCGTGACATCAGCATACGCAGGGCATGTCTGATTTTTAATATCAGCGTGACTTGCTACTACCATAAGTCTGTCGCCTCTGATGAGAATAAGCAGATCGCTGACTTGCTCATAAATCTAACCGAGCAGAATAAGAATTGGGGCTTTGGATTGTGCTTCTTAACCCTACGCAATGTGTTGGGGCTGCCATACAATCATAAGCGTGTGTATCGCATCTACTGCGAGCTTGAGCTCAACCTTAGGATCAAGCCTCGCCGCCGCCGTATCAAACGCGCCAAACCCGTGCCACTTGCTGTACCTGATAAGATAAATCAAAGCTGGAGCATGGACTTTATGCACGATGCCCTAACCGATGGCCGCGCCTTTAGGCTGTTTAACGTGATTGATGATTATAACCGTGAAGCCCTAACGGTTGAGATTGACTTCTCACTACCCGCTCAAAGAGTGATACGTAGCTTAAACCAGCTGATTGAATGTCGAGGTAAACCTGTTCAAGTAAGGTGTGATAACGGCCCTGAATACATTAGTAATGCGCTCAAAGACTGGGCTTGTGATCAAGGCATTACGATAAGCTATATTGAGCCTGGCAATCCACAGCAAAACGCTTATGTTGAACGCTACAATAGAACCATGAGGTATGATTGGTTAAACCAAGAGCTGTTTACTACTTTAGCTCAAGTCAGAGAACAAGCTGAACACTGGTTATATCATTATAATAACGAGCGCCCAAACATGGGCAATGGCGGTTTTACACCTATACAGAAACTAAATCAGGCAGCTTAATTCTATTTATTAAGTGTCTTATGGTTGGGATGGTTACCTTACACTTACGGACGGCTACGCGCTTTTCATCGATATCAGATGCAGTATTTTAATGCTCCTGATGTGGTTTTTGCATGGGGAGAAAACAAGCAGATCGTCAAAGCGAGTATGATATCCCCTCGAGTATATAACGCCATGCATAGCGCACTACAAGTATCTGAATTAAACAAGAGTCAAAAGCTGTTATGCCAGACGATATTGATTCTAGCGTATCGTACTGGCATGCGTATTAATGAAATTGCAGGTATAAAACTCAAAAATATAAAAGATCTTTCGGATATTAGCGTTGTACTTACGCCAAACCCTTATCTACGTCTTAAAAGTAGCAGTACTAAAAGAAGGATATTATTGGCGGCACTTTTAAAGAAAGAGGAGCTAAGAATAGTTACGTCGTTTATTGCTCAGCAAGAAAGAATGGGGGCGTCGTATTTGTTCTCACAAGGGGCTAGTAGGCAGCCACTACCGACGTACTTTTTTAGCAATTTGATGAGAATACTATGGGATAGAGTACTTGGACAAGATAATCACAATTATACTTTTCATAGTTTCAGGCATACGGCAATCAGTCAGCTGGCATTAGCCATCAATCAGTCTACATTAGCACAGGTAATGACTGATTATACTATCGAGGATTGCCAAAATATTGCTGACAGTCTTGCTGGTTACCATCAAAATCAAGGTACTTGGTTTGGGTTAGCAAGCTTTGTAGGTCATCTGACTTGTGACACTACCTTTGAGCATTATATCCATACCACACATTTATTAGCAGGGTGGCAGTTAAGCAGCGCTAAAATTGAAATACCTTTTACGGTACTACAGAATATAACTGCTATAGATTATCAAACTGTCAATTATTATGATAAAACTGCCTATGACAAATCTACTAAGACAGTAGCGTTAAAAAAATTGAGGCCTTATTTTGCAAAAAAGCTAAAAGCACATCACAATCCTTTGTTTACAGCACCCGATGTGAGCGCTCAACTTATCCAGCAGAATACTGAAGATGATGCGATACATCGCTCTATTTTTATTGATACTAGATATGATGCTGTTATTAGCTTTATAAGAGAGATAGATAAAATCAGACCTGAGTTACGTGAAAAAGATTTGGAAAATATAGCGATAAAACACGGTATTTATCTAAACAATGCACGAGAGTTATACAAAAACGCGAGTGGCTTAAATAATAACGCCAAGCTCATCACTCAAGTCAAAGATCAAACTGCTCAAGCGATTATTACCACGGCATTGGATAATGCTTATAACATGTCCGTACAGAAACCTGATACATTGCGAGAGTTTGTCAGGACCTATCAAAAAAAGCACATTACCTCTAGATCTTACTTAAAGTTTGGCATTAAAGAGTCTCAACATGAGTTATTGGCTGAGTTTTTGAAGATAGGCTGTGACATTATTGCTTCTCACCATTGGCAACTGACTTCTACCAAGATAAAAGAGGTTAGGAAGTTCAAGAAGAAGCATAAACTCGATAGCACCATTAGGGTAGAAGCTAACCAAAACTGTGTAGGCTTTGAAGTTAGAGTTGTCAGAAAAATGAAATCCAAATCTGAAAAACAAGCTACTTATGAATCGTCCGGTGTTTTGAAGTTTTTGGGAGAGATGTTGGTAATGCTGCTTGACTGGAGTAAAGATGAAGAATGATTTAGCCTAGATTATAACGTCAGGCTGTGTAACTGAAATCTTCCAAGTTTAAGTCTGCAGATTTGACAGCATAGGTCAATGCAGTCTCTAGGTAGAAAATAGGATAGATACTACTCAATGGTCTGTTCTGCCAAGCGGTGATGTTAGCAAAGCTGCTAATACTACCAGCTATTTGCTCAGCCAGTTTGTTAATGTCAGATTGAGTAGTCATTGCTTATTCTCCGGTTAGTGAAATATAAGCAGTGACACAGTTTTTAGAAAAGTTTCTAATGTTTACGTTTTCTTCAGCATAGCTCAGTCTTATGCCAGGACACTTTTTAGAACACTACCTTTTTTAGTTATAATCCACCATATTTTCTGTTGAATTCAATGTCACTCATTAGTAGCAAGATGATAAACTCAATAAATGCTATGATTGCAGGTATAAAAGTCCAACAAAATAGTAAGTAGATAATACCCATTCCAACCTGACCCAAGTAAAATTTATGGACTCCAAAAGCACCAAGGAAAAAAGCTAATAAAGCTGCTATTACCCTACTTTTACCATTCTGTGCTGATACAAACCCATTTGACATTGCTATCTGTCTAACGCCACACTTAGGACATATTTCAGCTTTCATATTAATATTCGCTGCACAATCAGTACAAAATTTCTCATTTTCATTTTTAAATCTTTGAGTAGCTACGTTGTTCATAAATACATTCCTTAGATAAAATTTTAAATAAAAGCTATGATTTTTTTAAAATACAATTATGTAATTATTAATAGGTTTTCTAATATCGTATGTTACTGACCCCTGCCGTCAATTCCGTACAGTCAAACTTGGGAGATTTTAGTTACGCAGCCTGACGATAATAATCAAACCACACCTGTCTTGGCGATTTATAGCCCAAGCCCTTTTGAATCCTAGTCTGATTATAATATAACTCAATATATCCAATGATATCGCTGATGGCTGCAAATCTTGTTTTATAGTCTTGGTGATACACCAGCTCGTTCTTCCTTGCAGAGCAGTGCTCCTCACCCGAGAAGCTTTCTATTGGCGCATTGTCAAAGCAGTTGCCTTTAGCACTCATTGATCCTTTAAACTGATGCTGCTTAATGATCTTATGGTACGCGTGGCTACAGTACTGACTGCCTCTATCAGACTGCACAATTAGCCCTTGGCTTGGCCCTTTATTTTTGATTGCCATATTGAGTGCACGGCATACTAAATCCGCTGTCATGCGCTTATTAATGGCGTAGCCGACCAGCTCTTTGGTGTATAAATCTTTTACTCCAGCTAAATACAACCAGCCCTCAAGCGTCCAAATATATGTGATGTCACTGACCCACGCTTGGTTAGGGCGACTGGCATCAAACTTCTGATCCAGTACGTTTGGATAGACCAGCTTGTTGTGATTGGAGTCGGTGGTGACTTTAAAACGTTTGTGGCGACGGCATTTGATGCTATGTTCTTCTTTAATGCTTCTGACCATGTATGGGCTGATATCATGCCTTTGTTCACTTAAATGAGCATGCAGACGCTCAATACCATAGCGCTCTTTAGTTTCACTGTGAGCAGCTCTAACCAATAGCTCAGACTGGTTACGATGTATCTGTTGGTCGCTGATATCGCGATTTATCCAGTCGTAATAGCTTGATGGCTTTACTTTCAAAACACGACACATGCAAGTGATGCTAAATATTTGCTGGTTGTCTTTAATAAAGGCGTACCTGACTAACTGTGCTTTGCAAAGTACGCCGTGGCCTTTTTTAAGATCTCGCGTTCCTCTTCAGCGATTTTAAGCTGGCGTTTTAGCCGTTTCACTTCTTCAAGCGCACTCATAAGATCAGGATCATATTGAGCTGTTCCTGCAATTTTGCCTTGATTGGCTTTATTGTGCCAATTAGATAGCGTTTGCATGGCGATACCAAGCTGCTTTGCAGTCGCTGAAATATTGCCATTATTATCCGCTATCTTCTTGACGGCTTCGGCTTTAAATTCTGTACTATAATTTCTGATCTTCTTGGTCATGGTAAACTCCTCATTGAGTCGTTAGTTTACCAAGTTTATCTCTACGGTTTCTTCAGCATAGCTCATACAACTACAATTCAAAAGTTATTCGTAAGTCAACATGCTTTAAAGGTAAACAAGAAAAACAGATGATTAACTCTAATATTTACAATGAGCGGGTCTTGAGAAATTCTTTTTGAAGTACAAATAGCGGTATGCTAGCTCAGTAATTTTAATATGCTCACTATAACTGAGTCGAGTGACGATATAAGTTGAGCGATAAATAAGTTTTTTATGTTTATTTAAACTTATACTAGCTTACTCATATTTGTACTTAAGTTGCAAAAAGTTACCTAATTATTACAATCTATTATTATGCACTTTTATCGACTCATGGCAACTGAAATTTCATCATATTTAGGCATTTAACTATGTAGTCAGTTTACAAATACAGCACATATCCTGAAATAACTTATCCAAATTATTCTCCATCTAACCTTGGCATAGAAACTTCGCTTATGCTCACTTTTTTTCAATGGGGTTTAGATTAGGGCTGTAGGGTGGCAGCCATAGAATACGATGGCCATACCTG
>NZ_CAJGZK010000013.1 GCF_904846215.1 Psychrobacter glacincola
TGACGACAATAGCACGATGGAACCACCTGATCCCTTCTCGAACTCAGAAGTGAAACATCGTCGCGCCAATGGTAGTGTGGTTCGCCCATGTGAGAGTAGGTCATCGTCAGCTCTCTATTCCTGAAAACCCCCTTTGACTTATGTCAAAGGGGGTTTTCTTTCGTGTGCGGTTTTGGATAAGTAATGTAGTAAAACTCAAAATATGCTAAAACAACTTATTATGTTCAAGTACCTCTTCAAAATCAAAGCCCAACTGCTCGCTTTTACGCTGTCTCATTTGCTCAATACGCTGTTTGCGTCCTACTATTAGCCTTAGTACATCACGTCGTTGCTCATTAGTCATGCTGAGCCATAGTTGGCGCTCAGTTCGATTACGCAAGCAACCAAAGCAATAGCCTTTTTTATTGCTCGTGCATACACCAATACATGGATTGGTGATATCGAACAGTTCAAACTGTTGATTCATGGCGGCTCCATCGCGCTTATCGTTATTCCTTTAACTTGCCTAATCTCATTGTAAAATACTATTATGGCGCAAATAATGAATAATCGTGTGCCGTTTTATTGTTACTGTTTTTATTGACTCAATGCTATGCTGAGTTTTTATTATCCATATATAACAATCATAACAAAATTAATAAGTGAGATTATACGTGAACATTATTTATATTCATGGATTGGATAGTGACGCCAACTCGACCAAAGGCATATTATTAGAAAGGTTTTGCCAACAGCATGATGCTGATATTAGTGTATATCGTCCTGACCTTAATAGCACTCCTGAGCAAGTCTTTGAGCAGTTGTTAAAATTGGTAAATAAGCTCAATAGAGAAGATAAAACCGTAATTGTTGGTAGTTCGTTAGGTGGCTATTTTTCAACCTTGATAAGCAATCATACAGGTTGTCCAGCTTTACTATTGAATCCTAGTACTCAGCCACATGTGACATTACAGCGCTTTGCTAATGAGTTGCTGTTAAAGAGTGCTAGTGGTGAAGATGAAAGCGAATATAAAGTGCCAGAGAATCAAATTCTCCATACAACTGCTGGCGGTTGGAATATTACCCCTGCGGATCTACAATGGTTTGCGAACCATCAATTGGTATCCATTGATTATCCGCATCAGATTGCGGTCTTGCTCAAAGAGGGTGACGAGCTGCTAAATTCTGAGCTATCAAAAGATTTTTATCAAGCGCATGGAGTAACAGTGACTGTGCAAACAGGGGGTGATCATAGGTTTACTGATTTTGGTGAGCAGCTACCGATGGTCATTAGTATACTACAGCGTCTGTTATCAATTTAAAGAGACGACACTATCTGACGTGAGCGACCGACAATTAACGTTACCGTCGCTATTTTTGGTTATAATGGTTCAATAGAATTAATCAGACATGAATCGTTAAGGATGCATTTGTGAGTGAATATAATGCGCAATCGTTAGAAGTTTTAGAAGGGCTTGAGCCGGTACGTCGTCGCCCAGGCATGTATACGGATACCACGCGCCCCAATCATTTGGCGCAAGAAGTCATTGATAATTCCGTCGATGAGGCATTGGGCGGTTATGCCAAAATTATTAAGGTTCAGCTGCATAGCGATGGCTCGTTATCGGTTGAGGATGATGGTCGCGGCATGCCGACAGATATTCATCCTGAGTATGGTCAATCGGGTATTGAGCTGATTTTGACCCGTTTGCATGCAGGTGGTAAGTTTTCAACCTCTAATTATGAAGTGTCGGGCGGTTTACATGGCGTTGGCATTTCCGTCGTCAACGCCCTGTCGACACGAGTGGAAGTCACGGTTTGGCGGGATAGTACGCAGTTTGAGATGGCGTTTGAAAATGGTGCACCAGTGACACCTCTGACTGAAACCATTAGTCCCAATAAGCGTAAACGTGGTACCAAAGTACGCTTTTGGGTGGATGGTAGCTTTTTTGATACCCCTAAATTTAACGTAAAGCAGCTTAAACACAATTTAAAAGCCAAAGCGGTGCTAGCAGCTGGACTGACGATTGAATTTGTTGACGATATCAATAATGAAAAAATCGTTTGGCAGTTTACGGATGGGGTCGTTGAGTATTTAAGTGAGCAGCTAGACGGTCTTGAGACGTTGCCGCCTGAGCCTTTTTATTATCATTACGATGCTAAGAGAGGCGAGCGAGCTGGTATTACTTTTGCATTATCTTGGTTGCCTGATGGTGGCACGCCGATTCAAGAAAGCTACGTCAACCTTATCCCGACCGCTCAAGGCGGTACTCACGTTAACGGTTTGCGCACTGGTATTTTAGAAGCATTACGCGAGTTTTGTGATATTCATAACTTATTGCCGCGTAGTGTCAAGCTGACGGCAGAAGATGTGTGGGATGGGGTGAATTATATCTTATCGCTTAAATTTTCTGAGCCGCAGTTTTCAGGCCAAACCAAAGAGCGTTTATCAAGTCGTGAGGCGGCAGCGGCGGTACAAACACTGGCAAAGGATGCCTTTAGTTTGTGGTTAAATAAGCATGCGGATATGGGTACTCAAATTGCCGAGCTGGCAATTAACAAAGCAGGACGCCGTCTCAAATCGGCTAAAAAAGTCGCCCGTAAAAAAATCACCCAAGGCCCAGCCTTACCCGGTAAGCTTGCTGATTGCCGTGGTGATTTACGTGATGGCGCGGAGCTGTTTTTAGTAGAAGGGGACTCTGCGGGTGGTAGTGCGAAGCAAGCACGTGACCGTCATTATCAGGCGATATTGCCGCTGCGTGGTAAGATTTTAAATACATGGGAGGTGTCATCAGATACGGTGCTATCTAGTCAAGAGATTCACGATATTGCGATTGCGATTGGTGTTGATCCGGCGTCTGACGATTTGTCTGAGCTGCGTTATGATAAGGTATGTATCTTAGCGGATGCTGATTCTGATGGACTGCATATTGCGACTTTGATTTGTGCTTTATTCGTTAAGCACTTTCCTGCCTTGGTAGATGCAGGTCATTTATTCGTGGCAATGCCGCCGTTATATCGCGTCGATGTGGCTAAAGATGTGCATTACGCGTTGGATGAAACGGAGCTTCAGCATATTTTAGCCAATGTACCAGGTAATAAAAAAGCCCAAATCACTCGCTTTAAAGGCTTAGGTGAGATGAGTGCAGAGCAACTGCGTGAAACGACCATGAACCGTGATACTCGTCGTCTGGTCCAGTTGGATATGGATGACATGGTATTGACCAACAGTGTGATGGACATGCTTTTGGCTAAAAAGCGTGCTGCTGATCGTAAGATGTGGCTGGAAGATAAAGGCAACTTAGCTGATATATCATAGCTATTTTAAAGGCGATTAGGTTTATTTTAGCATTGCTTATATTTATGATTGAGTAAGCTATAACATAACAAAAGCATCTAAAATCCAGATTAGTGATACAAGCTTGATGGTATTATATGGATATCTTTTACTGTATGGTGCCGTCATGACATCGAAATTTCTTAATCGCTCTAAAACTGTTGTTTCTCAGTCTGTACGCTCTAAAATTTTACCAAAACTTGGCAAAAAAGATTTGGGTGATTTAATTCCCAAGCGTGGCGGTACTATTACGCCAGTGATTGGGGCACGTTTGTTGAAAATATTAGGCTGGCGTACCGTTGGCGATATCCCAAATGTTTCGCAAGCAGTCGTCTTGGCTTTGCCGCATACTTCTTATTTGGATGGCCTCTATGCATTGCCCGGTTTGTTCGCTATTGATTTAAAAGTTAGCATTATGGGTAAGCATACTTTATTTAAAATCCCAGTACTTGCACAGATATTACTATGGTTGGGTATTATTCCCATCAATCGTGGGAATAAGGGTTCAGTGCTACAAGCGAGTATTGATAAGTTTAAAACAGGTGAGCCACTGTTTTTGGGGTTATCGCCAGAAGGCACTCGTGATTATAAAAAAGAGTGGAAAACAGGTTTTTATTATTTAGCCGTGGGTGCGGGTGTGCCTATCTTGCCAGTTGCGCTGGATTACAATACGAAAGAGATACGCTTTATGCCTTTGGTCTATCCTACCGGAGATATCGAAGCCGACTTACCAAAAATATATGCGCAGTATCAAGGTGTGATACCAAGACATCCTGAGCGCTTATCGCAGCCACTACAGGACGTTAATAAAGCAGAAGATTAGTTTTTTAAGTATGGTCAGTAAAAAGTAATATCGACACATTAGGTACTGCTGGTATCAATTTTTCTTGCTTGCTGTGCCCATGCAGACAGAGGCTGCAAAAAATTTGTACCAATAGCGCGTTTAAATTTTCATAACATTTTTATTTTTATCTGACTATATAGTAGCTCATAATATTTATAAAAAAATCCCTGATATTGAGTATCAGGGATTTTTCATTTACGCTTATTACTTTTGAGCTGTTATACATAAGGGTTTTATCAAAATAAAATTGCTTATAATTAAAATGGTTATAAAGGTGGCTGACGGTTAGAAGTGCTTACACCGCCATCAACGGGCAAGTTGGTACCAGTAATCATCGCAGCATCATCGCTCGCTAAGAAAGTAATCACCGCGGCAATATCGCTTGGCATGGCACAGCGTCCTAATGGACTATGATCTGACGATTCATCACTGTTCGCTTGAAGATCTGTTATATCAGTACTCTGAATAGCATTTGATATATCGGTCTGAGTGACACTTGGATTTACTGCATTGACGCGCACGCCATCTGCACTGTGTGCTGAAGCCAATGTACGGGTCAAATCGGTGATACCTAAGGTGGCAGCATCATAAGTTGCTGCACTCTGATCGCTACTACCAGCTGCAAATGAAGGGACGTTAATAATACTACCTTTACTTTGTATTAAGTAAGGCATCGCCGTTTGACAGACATACAAGGTTTCGCTTAAATAATCATCAACGTCTGGATGCTTTTGTTCAGTAGATAACCCATCATTGTCGCCTTGCGTCGTTTGGGCTGCATTATTCACCAATACATCGATTTTTTCGAATTTATCGATGACCCTTTTTACCATCTCTTGTACTTGACTCTGTACACCAATGTCACAAGCAATGGTCAAAAAATTGTCGCTATGAATCCATGTGCGGTCTTGTGGAAACCCTTCAGTGATTTGGGTTAATGTATCAGCAGAGCGTCCGACGAGTATGACGTTGGCACCTTCATTTGCAAAACGAATGGCAGTTGCACGACCGATACGTGAGTCCGCACCTGTTACGACGACTGTTTTTTCTTTAAAGCGTTTCATGATGGGCAGTCCTTGTTATCATCAGAGAGTCATTTTATAAATAAATAGACTAATTATATTGTAAGGTAGCATGCGCATCAATTCATTCCTGAGTACGCGAGTAATACCGCTTTTATATTCATCATAACAAGTCACTGTGCTGAAAGCGACCGTGTATAATTGCTATTATGTAGTTTATTTCTTATCAAATAGTCTTGCAGTAGCAGGTGCATTTATGCGCTGTATATCAATTGCGCCGCTTACAGTAGCCTATTTCTTCAGACAAAAAGGTGGTGACTGTGCCCAGTAATTCAACGACAGTAATGTCTAATGGAAACTATCTTATGAATGAAATGGCTTGTTATTTGCGAGCAGATACCTTAAAGATAATTTTGACGGATATACCAGTGGTTGAGAGCAACCATCAAGCGCAATATTCTCAGTACCAGCTACCACTGGGTCAACTTAACCTAGTAGAGTTGGTGCTATATTTGCCCGATGACATATTATCCGCTGATATTGAGACACTATGTAGAGCAGCTTTCAACGCTGTAAATATATGGCGCAAGATGCATCTATCTAAACCTATAGACAGCCAGTCGCCTAGCATTGACGTGCTGGTTTTGGATATCCAATGTCAAAGTAGGATGAATAATGGACATGATATTGATGATAAGTTATACCAAAATAGTCCTGTTCAGCGGATAGCACATCGTTTTGCGAACAGTGATTTAATAGAGGCTTCGGTCATTGATACGAGTGCCGATACTCAGCCATTGCAAATATTTAGCTGGCATGACTGGCATCTTCATTTAAATAAATTACAGACACCTTGCGAGCTATGGCGATTTTTATACCATCGTTTAGGGCAGTTACATCATAGTACTAAGGATTATATAACAAATTCTGAAAACGATAGTGTTACTGGGTTTCTAAACGATGCCGACTTCTTTGCACCTGCTATCGCCATAGATAATGCGTTGATAAAATATGGCTTACAAAATGAGCCCAACTCGGCATTGATAGCCATGTCGCTGGCGCACAAAACCAATAGCCCAACTAGGTCTATGTATCAACAGCATCTGGCGCAAGCCGCTGTCTTATGGTCACAACTTAGCGTACAGATGTTAGAGGCAGTTTGTAAAAATTCCGGTCTCATTAAACAAAAAACATCGTCAGATAAGTGTACTGAAGCGGACTTTTCTCACTGGCAACGACAAATAGTGGATGAATCTTTGTTTTCACGCCATGAGTTGATTCGTACTTTATATAAGCATCCCAAGCAAGCACAGCAATTACAGCAACAAGGCTATGTCGTCCACCAACATTCTTATGAGTGTTTGGGGCGTCATTATGTATTGATATTTTATGGACAGGATGCAGAAGGACAGCATGGTAAGTCGGCTATACGTCCAAATTTAGCAAATATTGCCTTAGATGTGGCGACACGATTACCAATCGCAGAACTCCACCATGTGATTGTATTGGGTATAGACTTTATAATAGAGGCTGAAGATGCTTTTATGGATATTGATTTATGGATTCAGCCAGTCAATGCCATGACCCAGCGTGAACGACAACTGACTAAAAAGATTCAGCAGCTACAGCAAAATAATCAGAGTAGTCCAGCTAAACCATAAAAAATAGTAAGGAAATTACGGATTCTAATCAGCTATCATAGATTCACTTAAATATCTCGGTTCCATCTCGCGCTAATTATTCTAACTAAAATTGCTTATAAGCAAACACAAAAAAGACAGCCTAAGCTGTCTTTTTTTATAAAATAAAGTGATAAAGATACATTAGTTTAGATTATTAGGACCATTGATATCACTATCGTCAGTTGAAATATGATTGATATCAACCGTAGAAGAATTCACATCACTGGTCGAGCTTAAATTATTGGGCGTAATGGTATTATTATCTACTTGCGTTATACTTTTACCAAACGTATCAGTCTCTGTGCTGCCGATAGGCGAAGTAGAAGTACGTGGCGCAACCGGTGTGGTAGCTGTGCTTGGCGTATTTTCGCGTACTGAAGCAGCAACCTTATCTTGAGTTGATGAGTTTGGCGTCAAAGCAGATTTTGCTTTTGCTTCGTCACGTTCTTTGTCCATTTTGTCCTGCATTTTGCGTAAGAAACGTGCTGCTGCTTCTTGACCACCTAGACCAAACGATAGGGCAAATGCTACGGCAACCGCACCTAAGGTTAGACCAAATGCTAGGTTAACAATAGAGTCTGCAATACCCATCGCTTTTAGACCCATGGCAAGGACTAAGCCCATGATCAAAACGCGCACGATATTTGCTAGGAACTGTGAACCTTGCTCAGAGCGCTCAACAACACCAGCGATGATGTTGGCAAGCCAAAAACCAATAAACAGGATAATCGCGCCCAAGATGATATTGGCACCGAAAGCAATAAACATCGCGATGATGGCTGAGATAGGCTCAAAACCTAATAAGTCAGCGGCGGCGATAGAGGCAAATAGCATGGCAAAAAATACAATCGCATAGCCAACTAAGTCAGAAACCTTTTTATTACCCATAGTCTGTTGTAGACCGACTTTGGCAGGTAACTGATTGATTTGTGTATTCTCAAGCAAGCCTTTGATGATGTTTGCAACCATACGTACAACATAAAAAGTCACAACCAAGATAGCAATCGCCATAAAAATATTTGGCAAGGCTTCCATGATTTTGTTAAGCATGTTGGTGGCAGGGCGTGCAATTACATCAATTTTTAGGGCGTTTAAAGCGGCAATGATTGTTGGAATAATGACCACTAAAAATGCTAAAGAACCTGCAATGTTAGGCAAGCTGTTTTGTTCACTTAAACCCGCTTTGGTCGCAAGCTTTTGTACATCAAAAGTAGAAACAAGATTGGTTACGATGCCGCGTACCACTTTGGCGATGATGTAACCGACTACGAATACCACAGCAGCAATCAGAATATTAGGGATAAAGCTGAAGATTTTATCAACCATATTGGTCAATGGGGCAAACAAACCGTCAAGCTCTAGTTGACCTAAGACCATGGTCAATACTACTAGTAGAATGAACCAATAAACCATGTCAGCAATGGTGCTGCTCATTGGTTTAACGCCAGCTTTTTCACTTAAACGCTCGTCCATTGAGGTTTTTGAGAGCGCAGCATTGATGGCAGTACGTGCAACCGTTGCAATAACCCAACCGATCACACCAACTGCGATTGCAGCAATGAGATTAGGGATAAAGGTCAATACTTGGTTGACCATGTTAGCAAATGGCGCTGAAATAGAGTTTAGGTTTAACTGACTTAACGCGCCGGAAATGGCGATGATGAAGATAAACCAAAAGACAATCTTGGATATAATGCCTTCTAAATCATAGCTTTTACCCGTTGAAGAGTTCATACGTTGATTGAGATTAATTTTAGACAGCACGCCGCGTACTAGAGCAGCAATGCCCAAGGCGACAAGCCAACCAATGATAAAAATAAGAATAGCGCCGATAATGGAGCCGATAGGGCCACCCAGATAACCGTTGAACGATGTAAACATTGGATTCATCCTGTCCTCCTCTAATGATCATGTGTCTGCTATACGATAATAAAATCACTTTGAGTGAAGCGTTTTATTTGAGACAAACACACACCTATTTATTAGTATTTTTGATTAAAGTTATTCGAAAATATGATTTTAGTGCTTTTATAAGAAATGATTACTTAACAATCAGTAGTCATTATTAACAAAACTTACCTTTTGTTATTTCTTTCCTTAACCAAATCAGCTTAACTTATGTAATCATGGATTTAAAGATAGAAAGCTTAACGTCTTACTATAGTTGTGTGATAAGTTGTTATTTTTGTGGTAAATATTAACATAGACTGTACATTTGACCGATAATTTCAAGTGAGTCATAGCAGGCAAAACCAAGATTTGCTATTATAGGAAAATGTGACATCTCGCCACTATTATTACAATTTGAGAGCATTTTATGAAAAAAATCACTACCCTAAGCATCAGCGCCCTTGCTAGTGCTATGTTATTAATGACAAGCTGTAGCGCAAACAACGGTAATAAAGAAACCGTTGCCAAAAGTGTTTCAGTTACGGAACAAAGTCCTGCCAAGGAAAAAGTAGGTTATAGCTTGGGCTATATGATGGCAGAAGGTAATAAAGAAGCGGTTGGGGATCTGAACCTTGATACTTTTGAAAAAGGTTTCCGTGATGGTTATGAAGGTAAAAAAGCGGCATTGACAGAAGAGCAAATGCAAGAAGTGCTAATGACCTATCAAAAAGAACAGGAAGCGAAGTTTGTGAAAGACATGGAATCTAAAGCAGGGGCAAACAAAACCAAAGGCGCCGCATTCTTAGTAGAAAATGGTAAGAAAGCTGGCGTAAAAACCACTGCTTCTGGTCTACAATATAAAGTCGTGACCGCGGGTACTGGTAAATCACCAAAAGCCACGGATGTGGTTGAAGTAAACTACGAAGGCAAATTGATTGACGGTACTGTATTCGACAGCTCATATGAGCGCGGTGAGCCAATTGAATTCCCACTGAATCAAGTTATCGCTGGCTGGACTGAAGGTCTACAGTTGATGAAAGAGGGCGGTAAATACGAGTTCTATATCCCATCAGACCTCGCTTATGGCGAAGCCGGTAACCAAGGTATTGATCCAAATAGCACCTTAATCTTTACGGTTGAGCTGTTAAAAGTAAAATAATTAGCAGTAAGTAATGATTATTTAGCATTGATATAACAGACGTCAAAAAAAAGCCCTCTTACATTAAGAGGGCTTTTTTTGCTAAAGATATTAACCTTTGGCTTTTTAACATTGATAAGGTATGAGCCATCGGAATGGGTTAAAGGTTCTTTTGGAAAACTTTAGAATTACGACCGTTATTATATTTTTCACGTCGCGCTTCAGGTAGGGCGCTTGCCTCAACTTCAGCAAACCCTTGTTCGACGAACCAATGTGCTGTACGAGTGGTCAAGACAAACAACTTGTGTAGACCATGGCTGCGTGCTTGTTGCTCCAAAAATGCCAGTAAATCAGCGCCGCGGCTACCGCTACGATAATCGGGATGTACCGCAACGCAAGCAACCTCGGCTGAATCTGCCTCTAATGGATATAGTGCTGCACAACCTAAAATCATGCCATCGCGCTCAATGACGCTATAATTATCAATCTCTTGCTCCAAGCGTTCTCGTGAGCGGCTGACCAAGATACCTTGCTCTTCTAGCGGTGATAATAGCTCTATCAGTCCTACCACATCGTCAATATCAGCGCGGCGAATCTCTTCATAAGGATCATGGCTAATGAGCGTACCAGAACCATCACGGGTAAATAGCTCTTCAAGTAGCGCACCATCTTTGGCATAAGAGATAATATGCGTGCGATGAACGCCTTGGCGACAAGCATTACTAGCACAGCTTAAGAAGTAATTAATCTCACAATTTAAATCACGGTCACGTAAGAAGCGGTCGACCTCATTTGGAATCATCTCACGTAATAAACGATCATTATGATTGATACCCACTTCTTCGCCTAGGAAAATTAGCTTATCCGCACCAAGTGCTACGGCTGCACTAAGGGCAACATCTTCAGCGAGCAAGTTGAAAACTTCACCAGTTGCCGAATAGCCCATAGAGCCTAAAATCACGATATGGTCATGTAGTAGATTGTTTTTAATCGCTTCAATATCGATAGAGCGTACTTCGCCGGTCATCTGGTAATCGACGCCATCACGGATACCATAAGGACGCGCAGTGACAAAATTGCCCGAAACTGCATCAATACGTGAGCCGTACATAGGTGAGTTCGCAAGCCCCATCGATAGCTGAGCTTCAATCTGCAAACGAATAGCACCAACGGCTTGCAATATAGAAGGCATCGCGATGCGAGGTGTCAAACGAATGTCTTGATGCAGGGGCGATTCAATATCAGCATCTTTGAGGTTTTTTTCGATTTGTGGTCGCGCCCCATGCACCAATACTAGCTTAATACCCAAGCTATGCAATAAAGCAAAGTCATGAATCAGTGTACTGAAATTTGGATGATTGACCGCCTCGCCGCCAAACATAATCACGAACGTTTTGCCGCGATGGGTGTTGATATAGGGGGCAGAATTACGGAACCAATGGACGTATTCAGGGTTAATCTGGGGCATGGCGCTAGTAGTCATAATGGGAGCAATAGTCGTTAGAATAAGAAAAAGGGCGTGACAGAAAATGCCTGTCGCTAAAGGATTGTTAAAGATTTACCATAGCAAAAAACGTCGTTATGAGCTATCTTTTATTTCAGTAGCATCAAAGAGTTTTTATGGCAGATTAACGATATACATAACCTCAACACAGGGTTAATGTGCGTATAAATGCTTTTTGTTATGCTAAGCGCTATTGCTTTACCGGTAGCTTGCGCAGATAATTGATAAAAATAATAACGTTTATGAATTAACATGACTAAGTATGACCATATACGATAATAGATTGCTGACCGTCATATATTTTTAAAAACCATTAAGTTTTATTAGCTTCGTTTTTACCAGCTTTTACCGATACATTAACTAGGGATAATGAATGTCATGAAGAAAAGTAACCATTTTGCGAATCCATTCAGTGCATGGAGTGGACACCGCTTGTTTCATGTTGTCGCCGGTACGCTCGTTGGCGTAATGGCTGTAACGCAAGCATCAGCGATGTTACCCACACCAGAACAAGCCGTTAATGATTCAGTCACTGTTCAGTCAAACTTTAATCAAAACAGCCAGTCAAATGCGCAAGCGGTCAACAGTAGAATCACCGCATCATTAATTAGTGTTGATGCCAATGGTAAAGAAGTGCTGGTTCCTGTCGATGCAAATACGCGTTTGCAGTCAGGTAATGTCTTAGAGTATCAAGGCTATTTTACCAATACCAATACTGACCGTGTTCGTAAAATGACCGTGACGATGAGCATCCCTGAACAAGTAGAATTGTTGCGAGCCGTCTCTCCTGATTTTCCTTACGGAAGTACGGATGGCAATACCTTTGCCCGTATGCCGTTACGCGGAAAGGTTGACAATCAGCTGCAAGAGATTCCTTTAAAGTTTTATAGTGCAGTACGCTGGGATTTGGAAGGCGTTGGTCTTAATGACACAGTCGCAGTAAAATACCGTGCCCGTGTTAAATAAAGCTAATTTTAATACTTTATTAGCCGATAAGTTTTTAGCCGATGAAAAAGCACTGCAATTTATGATTGTGGTGCTTTTTTAGTGGACGTTATTTTGAAAAACCCATAAGTACTCTTGGTTAATACGGTCGGTGTCACAAGACTTTCATATCCATACGCTACGATAGCGGGTCACGCTATGAATCATAGTGATCAACTATTAATGAATAAGGACACGGCTCATGTATAGCGCCAATCATCGCCAAATTACTGTTAATAACAACTCAATTAAAAACGACCACGTCAATAATAAGCGACAGAACAATAGCCTAATGGGTCAAACGTTATTGAATAAAGTAAGCCGAGCTGGCATGGCGGTGATGATACCAATGGTATTGATAGCGGGATTAACCGGGTGCAATAATGATGACGACAATAAGAATGGTTCAGGCGCCGTTAAAGATCCCATCGACAGCATATATTCTCAGGTTGCTTTTGTCCCTGCTGGCAGCTACGTTCATGGCGGCTTTGATGAATCAGCAGCCGAAATTACGGCCTTTCATCCCGCGTCTCAACGTGCTTTTGTGGTCAATGCGCAAAATAAGAAAGTTGATGTGCTTGATTTAAAAGATATCCATAACCCTGTGTTAGTACAGTCGCTCGATGTCGCAGATATTGGTAGCACTGTGAATAGTGTCGCCGTTCATGGCGATATCGTCGCTTTGGCGGTGCAAGCCAATGTTAAGACCGATAATGGTTACGTCGTGTTATATGATGCCAATACTTTAGAGCGCATTAATAGTATTGCGGTGGGTGCCCTACCAGATATGGTGGCTTTTAGTCCAGATGGCAAGACGCTATTGGTAGCCAATGAGGGTGAACCTGATGATGAGTATCAAGTTGATCCTGAAGGGTCTGTGAGTATCATTAATATTGTCGATATCAATCGTCCTATCGTCAAAAAAGCAACATTTGAGGCTTATAATTCACAAAAGCAACGCTTAATAGATTCTGGCGTGCGTATTTTTGGTCAAAAAGCCGATGGCACGATGAGTTCAGTCAGCGAGGATTTAGAGCCGGAATATATAGCAGTAGCCAAAGACGGTAAGACGGCTTATGTCAGCTTGCAGGAGAATAATGCTATTGCCATCATTGATATTGCCAGTGCCACCGTAACCGACATCAAGGCGCTCGGTGCTAAGGATCATTCACAAGTCGGTAATGAGCTGGATGTTAGTAATAAGGATAATGCTATTAATATCACAACCTGGCCGATTATGGGTATGTATATGCCAGATGCCATTGACACTTATTCTATCGGTGACAAGACTTACATCGTGACTGCCAACGAAGGCGACGTTCGTGAATGGGGTGACTTTAGTGAGGTGATGAATGTTAAAGACGTCCAAGTTGATACCACCAAATACACTTCTTTTGCTTGTCATGAACTCGACTGTAACGATGAAAAAGCACTGGGTAAATCAGACTTCTCATCGGTAATGGGTGACGCTAATAATGATGGTGTCTATGAGACTCTATATAGCTTTGGCGCCCGCTCATTTAGTATTTGGGATACTGATAATATGAGTAGGCCTATTTATGACAGTGGCAGCCTAATGGCAAACTACACTGCGGATAAATACGCTGATAACTTTAACGCCAGTAACGATAAAAACGACTTCGATAATCGTAGTGACAATAAAGGCGTGGAACCGGAAGGCGTCACTATTGGTCAAGTGGGTTCGCAAACCATCGCTTTTGTAGGGCTTGAGCGTATTTCTAGCGTCATGGCATTTGATGTGACCGACCCTATGAACGTCAAATTGCTCGGAGAGATTAATACGCGTAGCTTTGACGATGCCAAATTGGAGATGGCCAAAAATGGCACCGCTGCAGCTAATGCCGATGGTGACTTGGGCCCTGAAGGCTTGACCTTTATCTCTGCTACAGATTCGCCATCAGGAAAACCGCTATTATTGGTTGGGTTTGAAGTCAGCGGCACCTCAAGGGTGTTTGAATTAGACTTTGCGGAATAAAGCTTTCGCCGTTATCTTTTCGTTGGGCTGTCAGTCATAAAAAATATCATTTAAACCAATCCTCATAAATTAACAATTTATGGGGATTTTTTATGTTAGTAATAATTCAAATATACTTTTAAAGCGTGGCGTATTTATTCTTCGTTTTATCTTTAATTAACTGCTTAATCGCATTGATTTGTGGCGTCGTGGCTTGCGTGCCGGCAGTAATTAAAGCTTGGTGCTGGCTGGTATCTAATGAGCTGATATGACCGACAGTGGGAATAATCACAATATCAGCACGATCACGCTCATGACGCATTGATGCAGCGTTATGATTAATCGGAGATGCTTTCGCGTTATAGGCTGCATTAGCGATCAAACTGTTTTCAAGAAAGCCCCAAAAACTGGTTAATGAACTAATGGTCGATTTTTGATTGGGAGTCGATGTATTAGTGTTAGCCGCAGTCACATCAACGGCAATAATAATATTGGCACCTAAAGCGCGTGCGCTATCCACAGGCACGAGGCTGACCACACCGCCATCGATATATTTTTTGCCAACTTTTTCAGGAATACGCGGGGCAATAAAAATATTCGGTATGCTACAAGACGCTTGAACGGCTAGTCCAGCATCGCCAGTGGTAAAGACCGCTTTTTTTAATGTGTGCTTCTCAGCCGCGACCGCAGCGAAGTGAATGGGAAAGGATTCTGTAGGACGACCACCGACTCTTGCATTAATAAAGTTTTTAAGTTTAATGCCTTCTATAAAACCTTGGTTTGATAAGGTAAAGTCTGTTAATTCGCTATCGGTGGTTGTCAGAGCCAAGCGCTCGAGCTCTTTTGCCGTATAGCCGCTGGCGTATAAACTGCCAACCAAGCTGCCGACGCTTGTGCCAACGACCAAGGTTGGTTTGATACCGTTTGCTTCTAATGCTTTAATCACGCCGATATGAGCGAAACCTTTAGCACCGCCGCCACCCAATACTAACGCGACTTTTGGCTGATTATTGGCAGGCGTGATTGTCTCGACGATTGGCGTCAGACTCTGACAAGCCGTCATGGACAACCCCAATATACTAAGCATACTGAATCGTAGTAATGATAAATGACGATATGAGTAATAGCCAGCAGATGAAAACATAAAAAACCTTATCAAAAATCATCATATAGAATAAAAGGATGCGTAATAAGCTATTCACTAATGGCTTACGTAGAAATCAGCTAGACGCCGTATTACTAAATAGCTTAGCATAAGCAAGACACTTGTCCTTTATAATCATCATGACTGAATGTTTTATAAGAATTTGATGATTATAACGTTTATAAAATGTATAGACGTTGGAAACTAAGCTTTAAAGTAAGTACTATCATTAGATAGTACTTACTTTAATATCATTAGGATTATTGATGCCCATATCGGTTACGCATACGACAGTGAATCCATCAGACTATATCAGATCTGATATGCCCGTTTCGGCACTCGATATGCCAGTGACAGCGCTGGCGGGTGTGGGTTCAAAAGTAGCGGAGCAACTAGCCCAGTTGGGTATTACTCGTATTTTCGATTTGCTGTTGCATCTACCGCGTGATTACGAAGATCGTAGTCGACTGGTATCGATAAGCGATGTGGCTCACGGGCAAGCCGCTTTAATTACTGGGCGGGTGGTACATGTTGATACCAAGCGCAGTGGTATGTCGGTGATTGTCGATGATGATACTGGTACGATATCGCTGCGTTTTTTTAAAGTTTACCAAGGTCTTGCCCAAACGATGAGCGTTGGCACCCATCTGCAACTGTTTGGTGAAGTCAAAGTCAGCCGTTATGGTAAGCAGATACATCATCCTGAATATCAGGTTATTAGTAGTGATGAAGCTGTCGTTAATACGGGGCTGCAGCCGATTTATCCTAGCGTTAAAGGCTTACATCAAAATAAATTGCGTACCTTAATCAAGCTTGCACTACAAACGGTTCGTACTCAAGGCTTGCCGATGACCTTGTTTACGTCTGAGGATTTTTCAGTCGTGGCAGATTTGCCGCTAGCGCCTTTTAAACCTGCTAAAGTAGAAATGTCAGAAACTGATTTCCCAGATGATATATTCTCAACACTCGCGCGTAGTGTGCCTGACAATAGTTTTAGTGATAGCAGTTTTAGTGATAGCAGTTTTGGTAACAGCAGTGTTAGTGATAGCAGTAACAATAGCGTCAATAGAGCTGAGCCATCTGTTTATAATACAAGCAATAATGCCAATCTCGATACTACAAATATGGCTAATAATAACGTCTACAATTTAACCATATTTGAAGCGTTAGTGTTACTGCATACGCCGCCCACTTATACTGATGCTGGTCGGCAGTATCAGCTGCTGACACAATTAAGCGCTCGTACGCATGCTGCATGTCAGCGTTTAATCATTGAGGAGCTGACCGCGCATCAGCTCAGTTTATTATATCGCCGTCAGCAATTACACCAGTTTAAAGCACCAAAATGTGCCACTCAAAGCCCACTGGCGGATAAGTTGTTTGGCGCGCTGCCATTTGACTTAACGGGTGCGCAAAAAAGAGTGATGAAAGATATTACCGCTGATATGGCGACTTCAATCCCAATGCTGAGGTTGGTACAAGGCGATGTTGGTGTCGGTAAGACATTGGTCGCCGCAGGTGCCGCTGGCTATGCCCTTGATAGTGGCTGGCAAGTGGCGGTTATGGCACCGACTGAGATTTTAGCAGAACAGCATTTGGTTAATTTTAAACAATGGTTTGAGCCGTTAGGTATTGGTGTTGGTTGGTTGGCTGGTAAACAAACGGCGAAGCAGCGCCGTGAGGCGTTAGAAGCGGTGAGCGAAAATACGGTGCAAATCGTTGTCGGTACTCATGCATTGTTTCAAGAAACAGTGCAGTTTGCCAAATTGGGCTTGGTCATTATCGATGAGCAGCACCGCTTTGGCGTTGAGCAACGTATGGCATTGACCAATAAAGGCGTGGCCAATAGCACGCCGCATCAGCTGATTATGACTGCAACGCCCATTCCGCGCACGCTGGCGATGAGTGTTTATGGCGATATGGATACCTCTATTATTGATGAATTACCACCGGGACGCACGCCGATTACCACTGTCACCATCGACCGTAATCGCCGTGATGACGTGATTGAACGTATTGCGGTTAATTGTGCAGCTGGTAAGCAAGCGTATTGGGTTTGTTCGCTGGTGGAGGAATCAAGCGTGCTGGATGCGCAAGCTGCCGAGGCGACTTATGAAGATTTAAGTGAGCGCTTAGATATTCGTATTGGGCTGGTGCATGGCAAAATGAAAGGGGCTGACAAACAAGCCATCATGCAAGCGTTTAAAGCTGGGCAACTTGATTTGTTGATAGCCACCACGGTCATTGAAGTGGGTGTCGATGTGCCAAATGCTTCTCTGATGGTTATTGAAAATGCAGAGCGATTGGGGCTATCGCAATTGCATCAACTACGCGGACGCGTCGGGCGCGGTTCAACCAAAAGCTATTGTGTGCTGCTGTATCAGAAGCCGTTGTCGGAGACAGGTACTGAGCGCTTAAATGTATTGCGTGATAGTACCGATGGCTTTGTCATTGCGCAAAAAGACTTGGAGCTGCGCGGACCTGGTGAGCTGCTTGGTAAACGCCAAACGGGTAATGTTGGCTATTATTTGGCAGATCTTATTCGGGATGAGCAATTATTTGCCATTGCTCAGCGGCTCGCAAAACATCTTATTGCCGACTCTACCCGTAAAGCGGATGTCAGTCAGCTTATCCATCGCTGGATGCCAGAGGCAAGTCGTTATACCAATGCTTGATGCGGGTTGGCTGAATCCATTTTCTGGTACTGATTGCCATAAAAAAAGCCATTATTTTTAGGAAATAATGGCTTTTTTTATGGTTTTATAAGCTATTTGTCAGCCAATAATTAATACCATATTCAAAATTTAATCAACTAATATTGACTATTTGGTTCGTGAATTGTTATTGATATATCATTATTAGTATGGCACTTTACGGCAATGGATTGCCAAAGCGCCTTCCATTTATTTACCAGAATGTCGAATAAAGACATATTTTTTATAATCATATGTCTTTAAAACCAGCGTACTTCTAGTCGCTTTACCGATTCTAACGGGACGTTAGAATGAGAGCTTGATTGGCTAACTATTGGCAGCTTTATCTGATCTGTTTAACGATTACTATGCCATTACTATGCCATTCATGCTGTTCATCAACGGTCTGAATTTATTAACAAGGATGTTTCATGAAAAAGACGTTAACCTTCGTTTGTGCTATCGCCACACCATTATTATTTAGCCAGTCTGCTTTTGCTGCTTTTGATTATTTTAAAACCGATGGTAGCTTCAAACGCTTTTCGGTCTCCGCTGGTTTGTTACATGCTACTCCGCAAGGTGACCCTAATCCATTGCAAAATACGACAGCCATTAAAGATGTTACTGTCGCTAAAAACGGCAGTGTTAAAGTCAGCACTGTCAGAGAGGTTATTGATCCTAATCAAAGTGAACTCACTAAAGTTAAAGTAAATACAAATTTAACCCTTATAGGTGCATTACCTCCTTTTAAAGGCGAAAATACTGATTTGACCAACACCGCATTAGGCGACGTATCAGGTACAGTGGAAATTAACGGCCTGGAGAGTTTCGCGTCCGCTCCCGGTTCTGGGCTTGAAGCTGATGATGCGGATACGGTAGGCTTGTTATTTAACTATTATATTAACGACAATTGGTCGGTAGAGTTTAAAGCTGGCATACCACCAACGGTAGATATATTAGGCAAAGGGCAAGTTTTTGCGCCGTTGACTGGCACGGTTACTCCTGGAGGGCTGGCAAAACCTATAATAGGAGAGTTTGGGATCAAAAAGGATATTCCCATCACCGATTTAGAGCAAGGTAATGGCGTGGCTGCAAGTGCTCGAGCATGGTTGCCAGCGGCTGAGGTACATTACCAATTCGGTAAGTCTGGGGTAAACAAATTCCGTCCTTATGTCGGAGCTGGGGTGATCTACGCCTACTTTAATGACATCGAACTAAATTCTGGCATCCGTCAAGATTTAGAAGCTGCAGGTCATCAGATTCAAAATATTAAAGATGGTCAAGCTGGTGCTGCGCTAGAAAATGTGCAATCCAATCGAGAGATGAACGTCGATGTGGAAGCGAGCGACTCATTTGCGCCTATCGTCACCGTTGGCGCGACTTATGACTTTAATGACAGGTGGTTTGGCGTAGGTTCTGTGTCTTACGCTAAGTTAAATAGCGAAAACACTATTACAGTTAAAAACGATGCAGGCGAAGAGTTAGTCCGTTCGAGCACGACCCTTGATATCGACCCATATATTAGCTATCTTGGTATAGGATATCGCTTCTAATAGACGATTTATAATAACTCTAAGATAATGGGGTAAATATAGCGCACATTCTTAGGAGTGTGCGTTGTGCTTTCTAAGCTATAAACAGACTCTATATCCCGTCAAATTCATTACTGAGCGATATGTATGGTTCATCATTTTTATAATGTTCGTTTGGAGAATTTTTATACCTGCCTATATTGAGTCAATATTAAACTTACGAAGCTCAGACACTATATATAAATAGATGATGGCTTAATATATGCTATCCTCAATAAATTTACAGACTATTGTGGCTACAAACAGTGTTTAACCACATAAAGACGCTGGTTTCACGTAACGCTAGCCTGTTTTTACCTATTATTTTTCAGTTATAGTTAATCCACTTTTAAAAGGTTACAGAACCATTGGGGTTCATTGTTCGCAGACTCTGTCTAGGTAGGCACCGCAAGCAAGAAAAATTAACCCCAGTCGTATTTTATAACATTTGTATGTCTTTTATTTAGGATCGACTATATCCTTATACCATTCTTATTATTGCCTGTATTGACAGAGAGTTATCATGAGCGATGTTGAAGACAACAAGCTGCCAGTTGAATCTGAGCTACCCCTATACCGCCAATCTGAGGCGCGAGCGTCTAAGCTATCATCAAATCAGCCATCATCAAAATTTCCTTTGTGGTTATTGCCAGTATTGGCTATTGTGCTCGTTATTGGCGTTTTGGTTGGTAAGTACTGGGGTAGCGATAAAGTAGCAACAACTGATGTGTCAGCTTCTACTAATACGCAAAGCGATAGCGAAAATGCAAGCGACGTCAATACCGAACAAGCCGTGCTGTCGGTCGAAACGGTGATGCCAAGCCAAGATAATATTGGCAATACGCTCAGTGCTGATGGAACCATCAATGCCAAAGACATCGCTAATGTCAGCGCCAAAGTCAATGGCGTAGCGATTGAGCGGATATTGGTCGAAGAAGGTCAGCGTGTTAAAGCTGGTCAAATACTGGCTGTATTTGATACCGATGCGATGCAGCAGCAAGTCTTGCAAGCAGAAGCCGATGTTGCCGAAGCAGAAGCGACCCTTGCTAATGCTACCGCCGATGCTGCACGTGTCCTGCCCCTCATTGATATAGATGCCATCAGTAGACAAGAAGCAGATCGCTATCGCACCTCTAAACTGCAAGCGCAGGCATCACTGCAAGCCTCTAAAGCTCGACTGAGTACACAGCGCTTGAGTGTGAGCAATGCCAACGTGGTTGCACCGGTTAGCGGTGTGATTAGTGAGAAAATGGCTGAAGTTGGTGTGGTTGCTGGCAGTGATCCACTATTCACCATTATTAAAGGCGGCATCTTAGAGTGGCGCGCGGATATCGATCCTAAGCTGATCGGTGAGGTTAATGTCGGCACCCCAGTACGCGTCAGCTTACCAGGCGGTGATTCTGTCATGGGGCAAGTCAGTCGCATTGCACCAACTGCGGATAATAATAGACAAATTACCATTTATGCTAGCCTCGCTGCTAACGCAAAAGCGCGGGCAGGCATGTATCAAACGGGCGAGTTTTTATTGGGCAGTATCAGTGCTCAAACGGTGCCTAATAGCGCTATCGTCAGCAATGACGGCTATGACTATGTGATGCTAGTGACCAACATAAGTATTAAAGACGGTAAAAACATAGGTCGTATCAAACAACAGCGCGTGACCTTAGGAGAGCGCTTTGGCGATAATGTTATGCTCACAGAACCCTTGCCTGCAGAGAGCCGACTTGTAAAGCAAGGCGGTAGTTTCTTAAATGATGGTGACTTGGTACGTGTCGTTGATGCTCTCAGCCAAACTGGCAAGCAAGCGAATGCTAATGGGCAAGCAACTGCTAAGCAGGCTAGTGGCACTGACACGCAGGCGCGCTCATGAGTTTAAATGTTTCCGCTTACTCGATTAAAAATCCATTAGTGGCCATCTTGCTGTTTGTGCTGCTGACATTAGGCGGCATCTACGGCTTTATGCAAATGAAGGTGCAGCAGTTTCCTGATATTGACCTGCCAGCGGTGGTGGTCACGGTTACTTTACCGGGTGCCGCACCATCGCAGCTCGAAAACGATATTGCAAAAAAGGTGGAAAATAAGCTCACCAGTATTGAGGGCGTCAAACACATTCGTACAACGCTACAGACGGGCGCCGCTACTATGGTTACTGAGTTCGTCTTAGAAAAAGACATCCAAGAAGCGGTTGACGATGTACGTTCAGCAGTCGGTGAGGTACGTGGTGATTTACCTGCCGCTGCCAATGACCCTATCATTACCAAAGTCTCAACATCAGGATTCCCAGTCGTCACATACTCTGTCGCTGCTGAAAACATGAATGTAGAAGACTTGTCTTGGTTCGTCGATGATACCGTCACCAAGCGTTTATCTGATATACCCGGTGTCAGTACTGTCAGCCGTATCGGCGGTCTGCAGCGTGAGATTACGGTTGCCGCTGACCCTATTACCTTGAGTGGTCTAAAGCTTTCTATCATACAATTATCCAATCAAATCACCGGTATTCAGCAAGACAGCTCAGGCGGTGAAGCCGAAGTCGGCAAAACCACGCAGACCATTCGTGTACTTGGTGCTGTTGAGCGCTCAAGCGAGCTGAATAATTTGCAAATAGCCGTCCCTACCGGCGGTACGCAAGCGCTTGGACGCATGGCACAAATTACGGATGGCGCGGCTGATCCCAGCTCTATTGCCAAGCTCGATGGGCAAACGGTGGTTGCATTCAACATTACGCGCTCGCGTGGTGCCAGTGAAGTAGAAGTCATGGCTCTGGTTGACGCTGAGCTTGCCAAGCTGTCAGCAGATGTGGGCAATATTAGTATTGAAAAGGTTTATGATCGAGCAACGCCAGTCGCTGAAGATTATCAAGCGTCATTACGGATGCTGATAGAAGGTGGTCTGCTTGCCGTAGTCGTGGTGTTCTTATTCTTGCGCAATATCCGCGCGACTTTTGTGGCTGCTGTGGCATTGCCATTGTCCGTCATACCTACTTTTTTGGGTATGTATCTGTTTGGTTTCAGTCTTAATATTATCTCCTTATTGGCATTGTCGCTGGTCATTGGTGTATTGGTCGACGATGCCATTGTAGAAGTTGAAAATATTATTCGTCACTTGCGTATGGGTAAAACGCCTTATGAGGCGGCAATGGAAGCAGCGGACGAGATTGGCTTGGCGGTTGTTGCCACTACTTTTACCCTGATTGCCGTGTTTTTACCGACTGCGTTTATGGGCGGAATTGTTGGGCAGTTTTTCCGGCAGTTCGGCTGGACGGCGGCATTATCAATATTTGCCTCGTTAATGGTCGCGCGCCTCATCACACCGATGATGGCAGCATATATATTGAAACCAGAAAAAAAGCACGTTGAAAAGCAGAGCGCGCTGATGGATTGGTATCTCAAAGTGGTCTCATGGACGCTAGATCATCGCTGGATTACGATAGGTGCTACTTTGGTATTGTTTGTGGCTTCGTTGGCTCTGGTAAAATTATTACCCACATCTTTTATACCTGATAATGATATTGACCAAACACGGGTAGCGATTGAGCTGACACCTGATGTGGCGTTAGCGGACACGGAACGCGTTGCCGCGCTGGCAAGTGAGCGTATATTGGCCATGCCTGAAGTGACCAATATCTTTACGTCGGTAGGTGAGGCGCAGGCGACAATGGACTCAAGCTCTAGCGGTGGCAAGGCAGAAAATATAGCAGGTCTAGATATTGTACTTGCGCCAAGAGCAGAGCGTGGCTCTAAGCAAGAGATTGAGCGTAAGATGAGTACTATTTTGGCAGAAGTACCCGGTGCGCGCTTTACGGTTGGGTTATCGAGTGGCGGTGAGACCGGTTATAATTTTTCTTTGACCAGCACCGACCCGCAACTGCTTGAGCAAACCGTACAGCAGATGATGTTAGAGATCCGTGAGTTACCAAGTGCCGGTGCTGTCACGAGTGATCGTAGCCTACCGCGCCAAGAGTTGACCGTCACGCCAAACAGGCTAGCAATGGCGGATAAAGGGGTAACGACGCAAGACATCGCTACGACATTGCGTGTGGCGACCGTTGGTGACTATGAGCAACGTTTATCCAAGCTGAATTTAGACACGCGGCAGATACCGATAGTGGTACGCTTGCCAGATATCGCTAAGCAGAACGTCAGTCAACTAGAAGGCTTATATGTACCAAGTGCGCTACCAGCAGGACAGGGCGTACGTGTTGGTGAAGTTGCGACACTCGACTTTGGTACTGGACCTGCGCAAATCAGTCGCCTTGATCGTGAGCGTGCGATTAGCATTACTGTTCAGCCTGCCAATGGTGAGCTTGGTGATTTGGTACAAGCGGTCAAGAGTATACCTAGTATGCAACAGCTACCAGCCTCTATTACCATTATCGATCAAGGACAAGCAGAAAACATGGCCGAGTTATTTAGCGGCTTTGTGATTGCGATGTCAGTCGGCGTGGTCTGTATTTTAGGCGTACTTATATTACTATTTGGGCGTATTTTGCAGCCCTTTACGATTCTGATGGCCTTGCCACTGTCTATCGGCGGTGCCTTTGTCGGCTTGGTGATTACCAATAGCAGCTTATCGATGCCCTCGATGATTGGTTTTATTATGCTGATGGGCATTGCGACCAAAAACTCTATTCTTTTGGTCGATTATGCATTGATTGCGCAGCGGCGCGGCCTAACACGTTTTGAGGCGATTATCGATGCTTGTCGTAAGCGTGCACGTCCCATTATCATGACCACCATTGCGATGGGCGCTGGCATGTTGCCCTTGGTCTTTGGTTGGGGCGATGCCGATCCGACCTTCCGTCGCCCGATGGCAGCAGCGGTATTGGGTGGTTTGGTCACCTCAACCTTATTGAGCCTAGTTGTTATTCCAGTGGTTTATACCTTAATGGATGATTTGTCAGGATGGTTTAGTAAGTGGTTGAAGCCGCAGGGTAAAGGGCACTCAACGACTAACCAGTAAGTCTAGTATGGCGTTTTTATATAATCATCCAAACCATATTGATTAAGATTGGTTTTGACGTCATTATGTAAAAACGTATTAGGTCACAAAGGATGTGACTGAGCAATCATTGACTGTTGCAAAGGAGTGTCATCATGAGTCGAGCTTCACTTTTAAAAATCATAGTCTCTTATCGCAAGCCTATGGTCGGTTTGCTGCTGAGTACTTTAGCTATCGTTAGTAGTCATGCACAGACTTATAATATCGATCCAACCCATACCAATGTGCGCTTCGCCATTGACCATTTTAATACCTCTACCAACACGGGTGGATTTTATAACATCACAGGTCAGTTAGAGTATGACCCAATGACTAAGATGGGTGATATCTCACTCGTCATTCCTTTAAATAGCTTAAATTCCGGTAATGAGGCATTTGATATTGCCCTTAAAAGTGCTGATTTTTTTGATATTGAGAAATTTCCGTTGGCTGAATTTAATTCTACTAAGTGGCATTTTTCGACCGATAAAAAAGGCTCAGACATTACTAAAGTAGAGGGCATGTTAACGCTACATGGCAAGACCAATCCAATTACATTAACCGCTACAAAATTTAATTGTTACTTTAGTCCGATACTTAAAAAGTCAGTTTGTGGGGGCGATTTTACGACGATTATCGATCGCAGGAAGTGGGGAATTAGTAAGTATACTTTGTTAGGGATGACTGAAAAAGTGCAATTGGATATTCAGATTGAAGCGGCAAAGCAGTAGTTTTGCTAAGTTTAAAAAAAGCTCTCTGTATTTTCTACTCAGTTTGGTTGTTGTCTGCGATTTCTTTTTATGTGAGATTCATGTTATATGAGATTCACGATATCTCAACCAATTGATAGATTTATAGTCAGATGAAAATAAAAATGTTATGAAAATTTAGACGTGCTATTGGTATAAATTTTACTGGCGTGCTGCGTTCCCAGAGGCTGCGTAAAATTCATACCAATAGCGCTATAACACTTTTGTAGTAAACTCACTATAGTAACCAGTCATAATCTAGGCCAACCATATGACCCCAATCCACATCGCCTTAGCAGTACTAGTTGCTTTTATTTGGGGTGTAAACTTTACTTTCATTGCATGGGCGCTCGAAAGCTTTCCGCCGCTAATGCTCACTGCGCTACGTTTTTTCTTTACTGCCGTGCCGCTGGTTTTATTTCTCAAGCCGCCCAAGTTTAACCGTACACTATTTATCTATGCCATTGGTACGTTTGTCATGCAGTATGCTTTTGTATTTACTGCGATGCATTTGGGCGCATCGGCAGGGTTAACAGCGCTATTGCTACAAGTTCAGATATTTATCACGGTACTACTGGCGTATGTCATCTTAGGTGAGGGCGTGAGTCGTATGCAGATCATCGGTATGTTGGTTGGTGTACTAGGACTGGGCGTGATCGCGCTAAACCTTGGCGGTGATATGCCCTTAATTGGGTTTGTCTGTATCTTGATTGCGGCAATAGGCTGGAGCTTTGGCAATATCGCCTCAAAGCAGGCGTCAACGCAGGCTGCTATAAAAACTACTCAGCAGGCATCTGACGTGTCACTTGCTTCACCTAACACTCAAAAGAATAAAGCATCCGCGCTATCTGCTCTAGCTCTTGTGGTATGGGGCGGTTTGATCGCTTGTGTAATTTTGACGATATCTTCTCTTATATTTGAGACCGACGCTTGGCAGTTAGCAACGTTTACGCAGGCGTCAAGTAAGTCTTGGCTGTCGCTTGGGTTTATCGTATACATCTCAACATTGATAGGCTTCGGATTGTGGGCGCATTTGCTCAGTCAAAATACTGCCTCTAAGGTTATGCCATTTGCTCTACTAGTGCCGGTATTCGGTATGACGACTTCAGTGCTGCTTCTAGGGGAGGTTGTAACGTGGTGGAAGATGCTGGCAATGCTATTGATCTTGTCAGGACTGGTACTGGCAAATGTGAAAATAGGTAGAAGGTCGCAATTAGCCCACTGCTAGTTGCCAATGTTTCTACAATTGATTTTATGACCGAAAACTCTATGAGAGCGACCTGATGATGATATATCAGAGATTTTTATCCACGGTTTATATAGTCAGAAAAAAGTAATATCGGTACATCAAGTACTGCTGATATCAATTTTTCTTGCTTGCTGTGCCTATGCAGACAGAGGCTGCAAAAAATTTATACCAGCAGCACGGTAGCGTTTTTGAGATATTTTAACTATATAATCGGCAAGCTCACCTTGACCTCTACCTTTCTTAAGCCATTTTTCTTATTTTTTGAGCGCATAAAAAACCCTGCTAGTATTGAATCAATAATAGCAGGGCTCATAGTCGAATACTAAAGATAATACTTTATTACTCAGTATGATACTTTATTACTCGCTCACGCGTACAAAAAAATAAAATAATTTAGTAAACATTATTCGACTGTAACTGATTTTGCGAGGTTACGTGGCTGATCGACGTCTGTGCCGCGCATCACCGCCACATGATATGACAGCAGCTGCACTGGCACGCTATAAACAATCGGCGCAAGCGTCTCACAAACATCTGGTACATATACCACGTGCAATCTATCTGCTGCGACCATTTGACTGGATTCACTAGCGAATACAAACAACTCACCATGACGGGCATGAACTTCTTGCATATTGGCTTTTAATTTATCAAACATACTGTCTTTAGGCGCTAGCACCACGATAGGCATGTCTTTATCAACCAATGCCAATGGTCCATGCTTCAGCTCGCCTGCCGCATAACCTTCGGCATGAATATAAGAGATTTCTTTTAGCTTTAGAGCGCCTTCTAGCGCGATTGGGAACTGTAAACCACGACCTAAGAATAAGCAGCTCTTTTTATATTGAAAATGCTCACTCATGATCTTGATAGGCGCATCAAGGTGTAAGCTGGCATGAAGCTGACCCGGTAGTTGTTGCAGTTGACCAAGCAGTGTGCTCAAGTTTTCAGCAGTCATGCGCTGTTGGGTCACACCTACCTTTAACAATAATAACATCAATGCTGCAAGCTGAGTGGTAAAGGCTTTGGTAGATGCCACGCCAATCTCGGGACCGGCAAGCGTTGGTAAAAAGATATCTGTTTCACGTACCAATGATGAGGTTGGTACATTACATAATGCCAAACTAACCAGTCCAATAGGAGACTGTTTTTGAATATCACGTAGCGCAGATAAAGTATCAGCAGTCTCGCCCGATTGAGAAATACAAATCACTAAGGAGTTATCAATGACGACTGGATTGCGATAACGGAACTCACTGGCAACTTCAACCGAACAAGGCACACGAATAAGACTCTCAAACCAGTATTTTGCGACCAGACCTGAATGATAGCTGGTACCGCAAGCGATCACTTGTACGTGCTTAATGCCTTTTAATTGCGTTTCATGACGTTGCAGAAAATCATCACGCAGTTTAGTTGGCTCATCATTATCTAATGCCATCTCGAGAGTGCGAGCGACGGCATCTGGCTGCTCGTAGATTTCTTTGAGCATATAATGCTTAAATTCGCCCTTGTCCGCATTGTGTTGTGCTGCGTCAATTTCATGGATTTGGCGTGTGACCTCGACACCATCAGCATAAACCTGAATGCTATGACGCGTTAATTTGGCAATATCGCCTTCTTCTAAATACATAAAGCGATTGGTCACTGGTAGAAGTGCCAATTGATCGGAGGCGATAAAGTTCTCACCAATACCGACGCCAATCACCAAAGGGGAGCCTAGACGTACGGTAATCAGCTCTTCTGGGCAATCAACATGGATAACACCAAGAGCAAATGCACCATGTAATAAAGGAATGACAGTGCGAACGGCTTCCAATAAGTCAGGCGTTGCTTTATAGATATCGTTAATCAGATGCGCGACGACTTCGGTATCGGTTTGCGAGGTAAACTCGTACCCTTTGGCAATCAATTCTTCTTTTAGCTCGGCGTAATTCTCTACGATACCATTATGTACCACAGCGATTTTACCTGATACGTGCGGATGCGCGTTACGCTGAGCGGGCTCGCCATGAGTTGCCCAGCGTGTATGGGCAATACCGATATGACCATCGAAAAACTCTGGGTTGACTGCGACGGCATCGACTAACGCCTGAACTTTACCCACTTGGCGCTCACGGTGAAGCTCGCCATCCCGAATGACAGTCAGACCAGCAGAATCATAGCCTCTATATTCCAGACGCTTAAGTCCCTCAAGTAAGATATTGGCGATATTACGCTCAGCCACTGCTCCAACTATTCCGCACATAACTATTCCTTAAATTCGATGTTTAGATGTTTCGATACTTTAATATATGATGGTATTTCGATACATGACAATTTTTGATTAATCTGTAAATATAAATAAGCAGCACCACAAATTATTGTCGTACTGCCTAAGTTCGCTGAGATCCGTCTTTATTGAACTAATTGTCAAAGCTGCCGTTATTTTTTAGTCGGGCGTTGAAAATTATCTTTTTGTATTTGGCGCGCGCGGCCAAAGGCTAATGCACTAGCGTCAACGTCTTTGGTAATCACAGAACCGGCAGCAATAGTAGCGGTATCGCCAATGGTCACAGGTGCAACTAAACTAGAATTTGAGCCAATAAAAGCATTGTCATTAATAATGGTTTGCGATTTATTCACACCATCATAATTGCAAGTAATCACACCAGCGCCGACATTGACACCACTACCAATGGTCGCATCACCGATATAACTCAAGTGATTGACCTTGCTACCGTGACCGATCGTTGATTTTTTAATTTCGACAAAATTGCCAACTTTACTGTTGTTGGAGAGTACCGTCTCAGGACGTAAATGCGCAAAAGGACCCACATCAACGCCTGCACCGACTGTCGCCTCATCAATCACACAATAAGGTTTGATATGACAAGCATTGCCAATTTGGGCATTTTTGATGATACAGCCGGCTTCGATATAAACGTTGTCCCCCAAGATGCAATCACCTTCAAACACCACACCGACATCGACAAAGACGTCTTGACCTGTGCTCAAGGTGCCACGGATATCGACACGAGTAGGGTCCGCAAACTGGACCCCTGCTTCTTGTAAATCAGCGACCAATTTACCTTGCCATGTACGCTCTAAGCTAGCAAGCTGTTGGCGGTTATTCACGCCTTCAATCTCAAAGGTATGCTCAGGCTCAATCGCCACAATATTAATACCGTCAGCGACTGCCATTTTGACGATATCGGTCAGATAATACTCTTGCTGCGCATTGTCATTTGATAGCTTGGGCAAAAATCTGTGTAGTAGGGCATTGTCTACGCAGTAAATACCGCTATTGATTTCTTGTATCTGCTGCTCATCGCTACTGGCATCTTTTTGCTCAACAATGGCTTCAATGTTGCCCTCTTTATCACGTTTGATACGACCAAGACCAAATGGATTGTCTACGGTGAGCGTCAGCATCGACATGCCGTCAGTATTGGCAGCCTGTAGTGTCGCTAACGTTTGGCAGCTCACCAAGGGTACATCACCATAAAGAATGAGGCTTTGACCCTCTTTTGGTAGCTCAGACAAGGTCACTTTTACCGCATGTCCGGTGCCTAACTGCTCAGTCTGGGCGACCCAAGTAATGGGCAAATGTGCGTATCGATGGGCAATGTGCGCCTGTACTTGCTCGCCGCCAAAACCATGAACAATGATGGTGTCATCAACTGTCAATTGATGGCAGGTGTCCAATACATGACCTAGTAATGACTTGCCAGCCAATGTCTGTAGCACTTTTGGCTTAGCCGACTGCATACGCGTGCCTTTACCAGCAGCGAGGATGATTACTGAAAGAGGAGATGTCATAGTATTCCTAAAAAAGAGCCCTACAAATGTAACAAAATATAATATAGGATTATAGCGTAAATTATCATTTGACCAAAACGCTATGTCGTGAGCTCTTTGTAATTGAGCTATCGCTAATAGCACTGCTCAATGATGCACGCTGTTTGGTTATAGTCAGATGAAAATAAAAATGTTATGAAAGTTTAAACGCGCTATTGGTATAAATTTTACTGGCGTGCTGCGTTCCCAGAGGCTGCGTAAAATTCATACCAATAGCGCTATAACACTTTTGTAGTAAACTCACTATATAACTGTTTGGTTAAAAGATAAAATAAATGTGCTACTAATCTGCAAAGTAAAAGATTAAATTATAAATAATGACCCAAACCGCCGCCGCCATAATGCCTGCGATAATATCATCCAACATAATACCCAAACCGCCTGCAACTTTTTTGTCCGCCCAGTTAATCGGTGGCGGTTTAATAATGTCAAAAAAGCGAAACAGTATAAAAGCAATAATCAGAGCAGCGATAGAAAAAGGTTGCAAGATATTATGCCAAAAATTGCCATGAGCAATGCCCATATAAGACAAAGGCAATAAGGTAATCCACATACCTGCCCACTCATCCCAAACGATATGTGGATCGTCATGACCACCCATCAGATCAGAGGTGCGTCCACATATCCAGATGCCAATGATGCAAGATAAAACCGTAATAATCAGAAAAGGCGCGAAACCTAAGCTAAGCAGCGGTATCGCGACAATCAAGCCACCAACCGACCCCCAAGTACCGGGCGCACGGCGCGGTAAACCACTACCCAAGCCGAGACCCAACCAATAAACTGCGCGGTCAAGCATGGTGGCATTGACTGGCAGAGGAGGGCAATCATTGGCTTTACGAATATCGGGCTTGACTAGGTCGTGATCGGTCATGGATTAACCTGCAAAATGTTGGTAACCCGTAAGATTGGGCCAAGTAGTGAATGGTGCGGGATGGGTTGGTGTGACTGGCTGTCCTTCATAATAAAGCTCAGGACGTAAATTCGTAGCAACATCTGTTTTGTTTGTCACTGCTATCACATCACCGATATAAGTCACAGTCGTATTACCAATCGGCGGCTCGATATGAGAAGGCAAGGTAAAAGCCAGCTCATAATCATCGCCACCAGCCAGCTGACACAATAGCCGCTCAGATAAATCAACGCTTGCCAAGGGTTTACTAGTAGGCAGCTGCTCAAGATTCAATCGCATAGACACACCGCTTTGCTGACAGATATGACCAAGGTCTTGATACAGACCATCAGAGATATCTATCATTGAAGTTGCACCAATTTTTGCTAATGTGGCACCTAAGCTAATACGTGGGGTTGGCATATGAAGTCGATGCGCCAGTTCAATACCGACAGCATTGTCAAGGTGATGTAGCGCATAACTGGCATCACCAAGTGTGCCTGATACATACACTTTATCACCGACTTGCGCTCCTGAACGATAAACAGCCGGAATATCTGCAGCTAGTAATCCTTGCGCGCTGACACTTAGTACTAAATTATCACTGCGCGTGGTATCACCGCCTATAAGGGTCACGCCAAATAACTGACAGGCATGAAATAAACCTTTGGCAAATTCGGTCAGCCACTGCTCATTGGCAAGGCGCTGAGGTAATGCTAATGCCAGCAGAATACTATGCGCCGTGGCACCCATCGCCGCAATGTCCGAGACGTTAACAGCTACTGCTTTATAACCAATCGCAAATGCCAGTTTATTCACCTGTTCCCAATCAGCGCTAAAGTGTCGACCTTGGACCAGCGTATCAATGCAGCTGACCAAGCGCGAGCCTATAGGCAACGCCATCACTGCCGCATCATCACCGATGCCTTTTTCGACATCATTAGGCAAGGATTGTGCCGCTTGCATCTGTGAAAATATGCGCTCAATCAGCTCAAACTCATTCATGGCTAGTCTTGGCTTTTTTCATCAGTATCGTTTAATTCAACGCTATCTGACTTATCATCTTTTATATCAACATTAACTATCTTAGAATCAACTGATTCAACATCCGCTGCAGTATTGTCATTGCTGTCATTGCTGTCATTGCTGTCAGTGACGTCTTCTTCTACAGGCTTATCATTGACGATGTTTTCGGCACTAGCTGCAATATCGTTCGCTTTATCAGCGCTCACTGATTCAATGCTCACTGGTTCAATAATAGTTTCTTCAAGCGTATTTTGAGTATCGTTCTGCTTACTGGCTTTGTAATCAGTAATATTTGCCAAGGCTTTACTGGTGCTATTGCGTTTAACGCTGGCATTATTGGCACTGATACGCTTTTTGCTTGAAGCCGTTGGTTTTTCTGTAATGGTATTCGTATCGGTGTCGGTACTGCTATTTGCACTGTTATCAGTTTTGACTACAGGCTTAGCTGCTGCTTTTTGCGACGTACGTAGATTGGCTTTGCTATCGGCTTGTACTTCGAGATCGCGTAGCTCAATCGCCATTCTATCTAAGACGGCATTAATCAGTTTATGCGCATCTGTCGCGCCAAAGTGATTATTCAGCTTCATCGCCTCATCAAGCACCACTTTATACGGAATCTCTAAGCGATTTTGTAGCTCGTAAGCACCAATTAAAAGAATGGCGTGTTCAACCGTATCAAGTTTATCGATTTCACGATCGAGATGCTGACTAATAAGCGCATCTAGCGCCTCAATCTGCTCTGGAATATCGCGCATCATTTCATGGTAATAGCCAATATGTACGGTATGCATGGCATTGGTCGCGCGTGTACGAGCAGCAATATCATGCGGGGCATTGGCCTTCCAGCCAAGCTTGCCATCGATATCAAAGCGGCGGTCAGTGACGAGCCATTCATATAGACCTTGCATGGCAAAGCGCCGCGCCTTACGGATAGCGGTGTGACTGGTCTTATAAGAAGACTCACTCATATCAAAGGTTTGATCGCCCGCACTGCTGCTCGCGATACGCGTGGCTTCAGCTTGTTGGTCATTAACTTGTGCGGTTTTCGCAGCACTAATAGCGCGCTTGAGTTGGTCAGTCATAAGGGGTCTATACCTAATTCTAAAGTAATAAGTTTTAAGATAATAAGTTTAAAAATAAAATGTTAAATAGTAGTCGGCTGGCAAATTTTACCAGTCAGTTTTGGAAATGGCTGTTCGATAATAATGTCAAATACTAATGCTAATATTGAGTGCTGAGGGCTATCGTTATAACCATAGCCCCATCTCAAACCATAAATAATATTTTTTAATAAGTGCAGCTAGCCGCGAGAGCAATTAAGCGTCATCACTACTATCATCGATATCTAGCTGTGACAGTACAGCAAGCATCTCTAACACAACCATAGCCGCTTCTGAGCCTTTATTACCAGCTTTAGTACCCGCACGCTCAATCGCTTGCTCGATACTGTCGGTCGTCAATACACCATTTGCTACAGGAATATTATAATCAATGGCAACACTGCTCAAGCCTTTAGCAGATTCACTTGCGACAAAGTCAAAATGCGGCGTGCTACCACGGATAATCGCACCCAAAGCAACAATAGCGTCAAAGCGATCAGACTCAGCAGCGCGCTGGGCAACCAATGGCAACTCAAACGCACCAGGTACACGAATGACAGTAATGTTGCTACCCAATACGCCATGACGAAGCAATGCATCAATCGCGCCATCAACCAATGACTCAACGACAAAACCGTTAAAACGTCCAACGACGATACCGATACGCACGTCTTCATTCTGATGTAAATTGCCATCAATATGGGTCACGTTATTGCGTTGCTGTTGTAAATTTGACATAAAAGATCCTTTGCCGAATGGGCTTTTAATAGAAATATAGGGATAAATAAGGAGTTAAGTATATTGCTAGGTTCAAACCGCCTATTTAACTGGCTAGTGATTAGATAAATTAACTGGTTAGTGACCAGATAAATAGGCAATTAAATGAACGAAAATCAAATGATAATAAGCAGTTAGCGCTATGATAACATTTTTTGCAGCTGCATTTGCATTTTACAAAGGCGTTATAAGCGCATTTGTATGCCTTGCGCTGCCATATATTCTTTGGCTTCCTGAACGGTATACTCGCCAAAGTGAAAAATACTGGCGGCAAGTACGGCATCGACGCCACCTTCTAATACCCCTTCGGCTAAATGCTGTAAATTACCGACGCCGCCGGAGGCAATAACAGGGATATTTACTTGGCTGGTAATTTGCTTCATCAGTGCCAAGTCATAGCCTTTTTTGGTACCATCGCCGTCCATTGAGGTGACCAGTAATTCACCAGCGCCAAGTTCAGCCATTTTGCTTGCCCAAGCAACGGCATCGATACCGGTTGGCTTACGTCCACCGTGAGTAAAAATCTCCCAACGTGGCATGATAATACCTTCAACCTCGATATCCGCGACGCGTTTGGCATCGATAGCCACAACGATACATTGATTACCAAACTTCTGAGACGCTTCACCGACGAACTCAGGGGTAAATACGGCTGCTGAGTTAATCGCCACTTTATCGGCGCCTGCATTGAGCAAATTGCGAATATCGGCGATTTTACGCACACCGCCACCGACGGTTAATGGGACAAATACCGTTTCTGCCATACGCTCAACCGTATGATAGGTGGTATCGCGCTCATCGTTGGTGGCGGTAATGTCTAAAAAAGTAATCTCATCAGCGCCTTGTTCGTTGTAGCGCTTGGCGACTTCGACGGGATCTCCAGCGTCTTTAATATCGACAAACTGTACGCCTTTGACCACGCGACCATTATCAACGTCCAAACAAGGAATGATACGCTTTGCTAACATAGGGTCTTTCACCTTATAATCAATTCATTCAATGCGCTAGTCTAGCAAAATCACCGCCATCTCAGGCAGGTTTTCGCAAGATTAATGTGCTTTTCGCTATCGTTTGCTCATGCGCGTTACAATTGTCGCCATTGCTGTTTACATTCAGCCTATTTAACTTTTTATTTAATTGCCAAAAGTGAGATGTCATGTCCGTCTATACCCAGTTAACCAATGATCAGTTTGCCGCCTTTTGCCAACGTTTTGGCGTCTCGTTTGCGCGTGCGATTCCGATTACCCAAGGTATCAAAAACTCTAACTGGTTTATTCAGACGACTGACGATGTGGATGGCGCGCACTCTTATGTGTTTACGCTATTTGAGGAGCGTCCACCGGAAGATATCGAAAAAATGGCGATTATCTTAAATCAATTGGATGGTAAATTGCCGGTAGCGGCGCCGTTATCACTCGTTGATAGTGCAGAAAAATGTTATGTTATTCAGTATGATAATAAAGCCATTACGCTAGTGCCATGTTTGGCAGGCTTGCATCCACAGCAGACCACGCAAGCGATGTGTCATGAGATTGGCGCCGCTTTAGCGCTGCTTCATGAGACGTTGCAAGCACTACAGCCAAGCGAACAATATGGCGTACCTTTGTATCCGTGGAGTGATGTGCGCGACCGTGAAAGTCAGTTCATGCCATCTGACGAAGCTAAGCTGATGAGTGATATTTGGCAGTCTTATACAGATTTGCCGCTTGCAACTTTACCAAAAGGCTTATGTCATCTAGATATGTTTGCTGACAATACTTTATGGGACTTATCGTTAACGAATAGCCAAAAAGACGAAGAGCGTCTGACAGGTCTATTGGACTTTACCGAAGTCAGCGTTGAGCATTATGTGATGGATATTGCCATTACCATTAATGACTTTTGTACCACGTGGGGCGATGCTGAGCAAGGCGAGTCGGTGAATTTTGACCGCAGCAAAATGGCGGCCTTTTTACAAGGCTATGAATCTAAGCGCACACTTGGTGAAGATGAAAAACGCGCCTTGCCAGTGATGCTCGCCAAAGCAGCAGTTATTTTTTGGTTATTACGCCTAAATGTCATTCATTACAATCGTACCGAAGGGCGTACCGGCGATAATATCATGGTCAAAAACCCTGACTTGATGAAGCGATTGGCGGCTTATCATTGGTCACATGTCGTAAAAGCGCAAAATACGGTATTTGCATTGCTAGATAATACGCTCGTGTCTCAGAAAGACACTCAAATAGTGGGCATTTTTAGCAATAGCACCCAAGCTGAACAAGCGCGTGATAAATTAAGCAATAGCAGTGAGTTTGTCATTAAAGAATATACGCTCGATCAATGAGTATAAGTTGTTTTCGATTAATTTTGTATCAAAAACTATAAAGGCGATCCTATGACCGATCACGTTGATAACTGGCACAAACTGGCACGCTACGATACCAATATGCAAGGCGAGCTGCATGCCAATCTGTTGCGTAACAACGGTATCACGGTTTCTCTACAACCGCTAAGCGCCATTCCAGGGATGAATTCTGGTGTCGTTCTATGGGTAGAAAACACGGACTTAGCACAAGCGCAGCGCATCCTAAATGGTGTTGAAAGCGACGACAATACTGGGGCGGATTTATTGGCTAGTATGAGTGATGTCGAACTTGGTATTGGGTCAGGCAGTCAGCTCAATCATGGCGCAGCAGACAATCACTATAATAAAGGCGGTAAAGCATAAATGTGTCAACTCTTAGGTATGAACTGTAATACCCCAACGGATATTGGTTTTAGCTTTGCAGGGTTTCGTCGTCGCGGTGGTATGACGGACAGCCATGAAGATGGCTTTGGTATTGCGTTTTTTGAACGTAGCGACTGCTCGAATAATGACCGCTTGAATAATAAAAAGTCGGACAATGCCTCGACTGGTCTGCGTTTATTCCATGATAATAAACCAAGCCATTTATCGCCTGTTGCCGATTTGGTCAATAACTATCCGATCAAAGCCATAAATGTTATCGCGCATATTCGTAAAGCCACGCAAGGGCAGAATTGCTTGGCAAATACTCATCCTTTCGTTCGTGAAGTTTGGGGCGAGCAGTGGGTGTTTGCTCATAACGGGCAGATGAACAGCGAGTTTATTAAACGCTGTCAGCGCTTGCAAGATAATGGTAACGCGACGCATTGCCAGCCAGTCGGCTCAACCGACTCTGAAATGGCGTTTTGTTATTTGGTCAATCGCCTGAAAAGTAGCTTTAAAACGCGCCCTGATGACCAAACACTGTTTAATTTTTTGACCACCCAATGCCGTTATTTATCGGCTAATGGATTGTTTAATTGTTTGATATCAAACGGCAGATGGCAATTAGCCTATGCTGGGAGCTTATTGTTTTATCTGACTCGCCAAGCGCCGTTTGGCGAGGCAAAACTGGCTGATGATGATTTGGCGATTAATTTTGGCGACGTCACTACAGATAAAGACAAAGTCACGATACTAGTGACTGTGCCATTGACTGAAAATGAGAAATGGCAACAGCTGGCGGTCAATGAATGCTTGATATTTCAAGATGGTGATATTCTGTTTAAAGACAGCCCAAGTCAGCGTAAGTTTTTGACAATTGAGGAAGGGGTTGCGGTGGCACGGGCGGTTGGAGCGAGTGTTTAAAGTTAGACTACTACCCCAAATAAACCCCACAACAGCGCTTAAACTTCTCTCCAGAGCCGCAAATACACGGCTGTTTCTGACTGATATTCATCTCGACCGTTGAGTCTAAAAAATACCAGCGCGCATCATTATTAGCTTTGCTTTTCATTTGTACAAAAGCAGACAGCTCATGATGCGCCTGCAAGCCGTCAGGTATATTAAAATAAGCCTTAAACTCAACCTGCGCATGGCGTTTGCCTAGCTTTGGCGTATGCGCGACTATTTCTAATCCTGCCCAATCTGTCTCTTTTGCCCACGACTCAATCGCCTGAATATCCAACAATTTTTGCTGTGCAGGTAGTGTGGTCTGGACAATATATTCTGGCTTGACCAAGACAAAGGCGCTATAACGCGACCGCATTAGACGCTCAGCAGAATCCGCTTTTGTACCTTTTGCTTTGTCAGTTTCTTCATTAGCTTCTTCATTAGCTTCTTTGTCACATATGCCATCATGATAAGGCTGACAGCAATCGCTATAAAGTAACGGTGCGCTTATAACGTTCGATGACGGATTAATTTGGCAAGGGCAGGTCTGTGTAGAAAGTTGCATGTTTAACTCTCATTATCGTCTTGAATTTAGCATTTCTATAAGTTTTAACGGTACATGTTTTCTATCATTTCTGGTAAAAGACCGACTTTAAGCTGAGCCCAAGGCATTGGGTCACGCAGCTGCTGCCAAAACGCATCAAACGGTGGCGCAAAAAATACCAGTAGCGCAAGTACTGCATAGAGCAGCAGATACCACCATTTATCTTTATGCTGATAAAACTTCATCGCCGTGCCTGATGAGCGCTTCATTTTCATGCCCATCAAATTGACGCTATATAGCTCGTCTAATGCCAAATGCACCATCGCCCCACCGAATAAAAACAAGCCGTAGAACCAGCTAGCCGTTAACGGTAAGTTTAAAATACTATAGCTTAAATAAGTTAGCCCAAGCCCCAGTATGGCCATATATGGCACAGAGTGAATCACGCCGCGATGCACGGTCATATTGGTAAAAATAGAGAACACTACATAACGCATAAAGCCGTAGCCCGCCAGCCATAACGCTATCAGTGCCAGTAAACTCAGCTCGCTACGCCAATGCATGACCAAACCAAACGCAAAGATAAACGAGGTAATATTAAAGCCAAGTTTAATCGGTGTTGAGTTATCAGAATCCAAATCGGGCAATAATCCCCCGATGGTACCGAGCGCCACGCACATCAAAAACCCAGAATCATCAATCAATCCGGCTTTATAAACCGTCAAACTCAGCGTACCACTGACCATGAATGCGACATTTAAGTGGGTATTAAAATTTGCCATAAAAACTCATCAATAAATAGCGCGCGAAAACGGTATTTCGAGCCGCTCGTCTAGCCGTAAAAAAGCGCTCCATGATACCATAGACAAGCCAGTCGTCTAATAGAGATAATAAATATGACCGCCACTTATTTACCTGTTAAAACCGATTTCCATGCCTCTTGTGATGCACCTTTTGATACTGATTTTAATAAGCCGTCTGTATTTGATAGTAAACTTGATGACAGCTTTGCAGCCATTGACTGGCAAGCGCCATGGCTATGTCATTTAAACCAGTTAAGCTATATTAGTAAAGGCATCACACACCTCAGTGTCTTAAGAGATGATTGTGCTCAGCCAGATAACAACAAAAATACGCCCAATATCATCGCCAAGGTTTTAAATGTAGGATTGCAGCAACAGGTTGACAGCTTGCAACAGTCGCTGCCGCAAACCAAACCTGCGCTGAATAACCACCCCCAAACCTTGAGGTTTGTCTCGCAAGATGCATTGCCAGAAGGCGAGGCGTACGAAAGCTTTATCGCCACGACTGGCAATATTCCAACGCGTGATAACTTGCATGACTTATTTAACGGCAGTATTTGGCTGACTTTTCCCAAAACCAAAGCGCTGCTCAACTACTATCATATGCTTGAGATTGATCGGCAGGGTATTGGGAGCAGTCGCGGGCGTGTCCGCGATACCATCACGGTATTTGATGAAAACGGTGCAGTGTTAGTGACGTCTGAGCCTCGTATTGGTGAAGCATTGATTGACTTTGATTGGCAGGCAAGTTTGGTAGAGCCGCGTGCGCAGTGGGAAAGTCCAAAACAACTTGATGGAAACGCTCAAGCTGCGGTTTATGTTTTTGGTCATGCGCTGCTTGAGAAGCTACTACAACCGCGCAAAGCGTTATGCGCCCATAGTATCGTTATCTATGTGACCCAAGAATTTTTTGCCTTAACGCTAGCTGAGCGTATCTGTTATTTAGATCAGAAAGTAGCTGATTATATGGATACCTTATTATCTCAATCGGATGTGACAGCGCGCAAATTGTCTCCATTACCTATTTTGGGTGTGCCATACTTTTGGGCTGAAAATGCCACTCCTAGCTTTTATGAGGACAGCCAAGTGTTTCGAAGTGGTCGCCGTAAGAAAATATAAATGAATTTACTGATTTAAATGCTTAAGCTATTGTCACAGTTACTATTCTGCCACGATTCTCTAACCAGTTGGCGTTAACAAATCTATGCTAATTTGTTATGGTTATAGCAAGTTATTGTTAACAGTGCTTGTTATCTACGCCTTATATCCTTGGCGCTACTCATTTAATCAAATATTTCTATTAGCTGTTTTTTAAGAAAATACAAATTTACTATGACAAAAAATTTACTGCATTAACGCATTTAGCCACCTGTTATCAATACGGATTTCATAATAGTTCACAACATAGATAAGGAAGCTACCATGAGTGATATTTTTGATGTAAAAGACACCATTTCGGTCGATGGCAAGGAACATGCCTATTACAGCTTGCCAAAATTAACCGAAACTTACGAAAACATTAGCAAGCTGCCGTTTTGCATGAAAGTCGTTTTAGAGAATTTATTGCGTAATGAAGATGACGGTCAGTCGGTCGGCAAGAATCATATTGAAGCGGTTGCCAACTGGGATGCAGGCGCCGAAGCGTCAAAAGAAATCGCCTTTATGCCAGCCCGTGTCGTCTTGCAAGATTTCACTGGTGTGCCGTCGGTGGTCGATTTGGCCGCGATGCGCGATGCGGTGGTTGAGCTTGGCGGTAGAGCGGAGCAAATTAACCCCTTTATTCCAAGTGAATTGGTCGTTGATCACTCTGTACAGGTTGATGCCTATGGCCGCGAAGATGCGATAGATCTTAACGAGAAGATTGAGTTTAAGCGCAATAATGAACGTTATGAGTTCTTGCATTGGGGTCGTAACGCCTTTAAAAACTTCGTTGTGGTACCACCAGCCACGGGTATTGTGCATCAGGTGAACCTAGAGTATTTAGCACGCGTCGTAATGGCTGCTGAAGTCGATAATGGCGATGGGGTTGAGCTGACCGCTTATCCTGATACGGTATTTGGTACGGACAGTCATACCACTATGATTAATGGTATTGGTGTGCTTGGTTGGGGCGTGGGCGGTATTGAAGCGGAAGCTGCAATGCTTGGGCAACCATCCTCGATGCTGATTCCACAAGTGGTTGGTTTTGAGCTGACGGGTAAGTTAATGGAAGGTGTTACTGCAACGGATTTGGTCTTACGCGTGGTTGAGATGCTCCGTGCGCATGGTGTGGTTGGTAAGTTCGTCGAGTTTTACGGCGAAGGTCTACACAGCATGCCGCTTGCAGATCGTGCCACCATTGCCAATATGGCACCGGAATATGGTGCAACTTGTGGTATTTTCCCGATTGACCAAATGGCGATTGATTATCTACGTCTATCAGGTCGTACTGAGGCGCAAATTGAGCTGGTTGAAAAGTATGCCAAGGTGCAAGGCTTGTGGCATGATGCAGACACGCCGGCGGCGACTTATTCAAGCAAGTTGGAATTGGATTTATCATCAGTACAGCCAGCCCTTGCCGGTCCGAATTTGCCACAGCAGCGTATTAATCTATCTGACATGCACGAAAAATTTGGCGAAACGTTAGAAAAAATGAATAAAGATCGCAAATCGGAAGTCGAAGGTAAAGTGCGCTTTGACCAAGAAGGCGGTGAGCAAGAGCAAGCCGAGACCTTAGCCGCACAGCCAAAAATCGATCACAATCAAAATGATGGATATCAGCCTGCAAATGGCGTGTTCTCTACCGTCAGTATCGAGGAAAAAGACCATAAGCTGCGTGATGGTTCCGTCGTTATCGCCGCTATTACGTCTTGTACCAATACCTCAAACCCAGCCGTTATGATTGGTGCAGGGTTAGTTGCCAAAAAAGCTGCGGCAAAAGGTCTAAAAGCTAAGCCTTGGGTTAAAACGTCATTAGCACCAGGTTCAAAAGTCGTGACCGATTATCTTGAAAAAACCAAACTGATGGATGAGCTGGAAAAAACGGGCTTTTACTTAGTGGGTTACGGTTGTACCACTTGTATCGGTAACTCAGGACCGCTGCTTGAGAGTATTGAAAAGGGTATTGAAGAAAACGACTTGGTCGCTGCCGCCGTACTCTCAGGTAACCGTAACTTTGAAGGTCGTATTCACTCGCATGTCAAAGCCAGCTACTTGGCGTCGCCACCATTGGTGGTTGCCTATGCGCTGGCAGGTACCGTTGATATTGACTTGACCACGCATCCGCTAGGACAAGACCAAGAGGGTAATGATGTTTATCTCAAAGACATTTGGCCGACGTCAGAAGAAATTAACGAGCTGATTGCCAATAATATTGACGCTGACATGTTCCGCAAAAACTACGGTGAAGTATTTAAAGGTAGTGCAGCATGGAACGCCATTAGCTCAGCCGATAGTCAGTTATATCCATGGAGCGAAGCGTCTACTTATATTAAGAACCCACCGTTCTTTGATGGCATGACCATGGAGCCAGAAGGTATCCCTGATATCCAAGGCGCGCGTATCTTAGGTCTATTCGGTGATTCAATCACCACTGACCATATCTCACCAGCTGGTAATATTGATGCTGACTCTCCTGCGGGTAAGTACTTGCAAGGGCGCGGTGTAATGGAAGCTGACTTCAACAGTTATGGCTCGCGCCGTGGTAATGATGCAGTCATGACTCGCGGTACTTTTGCCAATATCCGTATCAAAAACGCCATGATGGCTGGCAAAGAGGGCGGCTATACCTATTACTTCAACGGCGATAGCGCCACGCTACAAGACGGTGAAGAGATGTCCATCTATGATGCGGCTATGAAGTATAAAGAAGAAAAGCGTCCGCTCGTCGTTCTTGGTGGTGCAGAGTACGGTTCGGGCTCTAGTCGTGATTGGGCAGCGAAGGGTACTATTCTACTTGGGGTAAAAGCGGTATTGACCAGCTCGTTTGAGCGAATTCACCGTTCAAACCTAGTCGGTATGGGTGTGTTGCCATTAACCTTTAAAGACGGTGAGAATGCAGGGACTTATAATCTAAACGGTTCAGAAGTGCTTAGTATCACTGGTCTAGATAATGGCGAAAGCAAAACAGCAAAAGTCACTGCCACACGTGCCGATGGCTCAACTGAGAGCTTTGACGTCAATGTCATGTTACAGACGCCAAAAGAGCGCGAATACGTGCGTCACGGCGGTGTATTGCATTATGTGCTACGTCAACTGGCAGCTGAGAGCAAAGACGCTGCGTAATAATTGATTAGACTTAGTATGGCAAAGAGCCCAATCGCAAAGATTGGGTTTTTTCATATTTTAAGATAAAAGGAGTGACTATTGTCATCCGCTTATATCTGGCGTTTCTGTTGAAGAGATATTACCTTCAGTTGAGTTCTGGCAACCTTCTCAATCATAACGGATATAGCGAGGGTCATATCTAAAATACGTTTAGATGCAATACTAAATAAAGATTGAAAAGTGTCGGAAAAAATTATAAATTACTTATTTATTAAGCTCAGAATCTTACTAAGATTATTTACATCTTGTGATAATAATATGGAAGATATATCAGGAGTTATTTGTGGCAATTGATTTGACCACTTTGTTAGTGAATTGTCCCCAAAGGGATGTATGGCATTAACACATTTAATAGAGTGCTTTTCCAATATATTGTTGAATTGGTCATAGGTAGCCATATTACTAAAATACTTTTCGTATAAGCTATCTAACACTTTATAATTTCTTAATGTGTTTGAACTGCTGTATTTAGAGTCAAATATATAATAACTTACATCATCTTGCTCTTGTTTTACTAGAACGAAGTCAGGATTGTAGTAGTTGTATTTACTTTTTGGATTGTTCTTGTTTAAAGCTACTAAGTCATTATGTTGAGTATTCTCGTTGAATCCGAGAATTTTTTTCTCGTAATAAAGATTTAACAAAGAATCTTCTTTACGAAAATTAATTTGAGATGGGATAAAACGTTTAAAAAAAGAATGTTCTACCGAACTAGTAATTTTCCATCCATCATTGTGTAAAACGTCAATCAGCTTATACATTGTAAATAATTCATATATTTTAGATGTCGACCTAATTTTAGCCAAGTCATGATCAATTCCAATGTTAGGGTTACCTAATGAGTACCAGTCTTCTAAATAACTATAGACTGTCAAATAGAAACTAGACTTCCTTGCGAATGGTGTTAGCTTAGGAGGAATAAAACCTTCAAAATTAATTTTTAACTTTCTTTGAAGGAAATATAACAATCCATCAGTATGATTAAGTACAGAATCGATTCTTTTTTGCATTCCAGAAGTTGTTAGCTGTACATATAAATCATCAATATTAAAATTGTTTAACTTATAAAATGGTTTGATTGTTTCGTATTCTTTATCATATGTTGGTCGATATATTTTTTTATCAATAGCATCTGATATAATTAATAGATTTTCTTTAATTGATACTAGCCCACCAAGTAGAATTTTATTCTCTTCTAAATTATAGCTGTCAATATAATTTTCTCTTTGTATATTATCTAATGAATAAATTTTACCGAACAATGTGAGAGAGTTCGGAGAATAACTTTGATAGAGTTGATCTAGATTATTAATCACATCATATGGATTGATATTATAAAAATTTTTTTCGTTAGCATTTTCTTTTATTAAATCTAGTCTATTTCTCAATTCTTTATGTAAGTAGGAACTTCTTTTTTCAAAAACACTAACTATATTTTCAGCTAAACTAATAATTGTATCAAAACTAGCTTCGAAATCACCATCATTTTTAGACTTGTATTTTGTTCTAGAAAAGCATAAATCCAATATTCTTTCATTATTTTCTAACAAATATGACATCATGCTTTTTATGTTTTTAAATTTTTTCTCATCAGTTGATACATTAAATAATAGTTCACTAAGTATTTCGTCGTCAATAAATATTCTTACATTACTATACCCAAAGCTTTCACGAAATAGATGATTGGTTTCTGATTTAAAGATTAATCCATTTTCTAGTGCTATACATGGAACTTCATAGTCCTCTAAAAATATCTTAACTTTTTTTGAAGAAAAGTACTCACTATTTGGTCCAATAACCTCAAACTCAACTGTGTCCATATCAGATACATTGATAACTGGTGTAACCAAGACTTCTTCACCGCTTAAATGAACTCTTATATCAATCATTAAATTTACCAACAAAAGAAGTCATAAGTGTGTAAGTCAGCATTTCCATTACTTATAATAGTATCTAAATAATCAACAGAACGATCTAACTCTTCTTCAGATAAAACTTCTCTCAAGCGGCTTAATCTTTTACTAAAGTTTTTACCATGTCCTCTCAGCAAAGGTAGAATCATCTGTAAAACTGCATAATCGAGTGCTGATAATTTATCATCTATAGAGAATTCACGCATTAGAGGTCTTGCTCTATTACAGTACTGCTTAATAGCTATTTCTTTTCGGCTACTGATAATTATTGGTTTACCTAATTCACCATTCCTTTCTTCGAGTACTTTCTTAACCTTTCCATAAATTCTATATTCATTTTCAATGAATTCAGGCCTGTTCTTAGTTTTACCAAAGCATTTCTCCATGATTTCATAAGGAATCGGCATCTCTAGTGGATGCTCTTCGTCAATGTCTTTACCTATACTTGTTGTAATTGAATTTGGTTCTAGCACTATAATTGGTGATCTATCAATTAAACGAGGAGACAAGTACTCAGTGGTACTATCATAATTAATAGTAGCAATAAATCTTAAATTCTCTGGAATTTGAATTTGATTATCACCCAAAGTTAGTTTTTTACTTTCTTTAGGGTCGGTTAGACCCATAAATGAAGACCAATAATGCTCTAATGGACTTAGGTTTGCTTCGTCGAGTAGAACTAGGGAAATAGGAACTGGTAAATCTATCAACTTATCTTCTTCGCTTAATGCATATAAGAACTCATATAGCCCTGTACTACTAGATTGAAACTTATTAGAAATTGGATTAAAAAAACCGATCAGGTCTTTTTGTCCTGTCCAGCTTCTTGCAACGGGAATCTCAAGGAATCTTTGCTGTTGAATGCCATAAATTTTAGCGACGAGTCTAGCTAAGGTAGTCTTACCACCACCAGGTAATCCTGCTAGAAAACAAATAAAAGATTGTTGTAGAGTTACTGTTATATTAATAATGTCAAGGATCGAAAAATTTCTATCTTCTTTCCTCATACTATGATCAATATATTTCAAAATATCTTGTGCAGTACTATTTGACATATCAATAGATGTTACATGTTGACTAACATTTTTTGAAATTTCTTTATTTGATAGACCTATATTTCCATTAATAGCTTCTACGAATGGTTTGAGTTCAAGTAGTCTATTACGTAGCTTATCTTCATGCTCATTGAATAAAGCCTTGAGTGATGATGTTTCTTTCTCAATCTCACCTTGTCTTTTTACTTCTATCTTATATTCATTAGTTGCTTCTTCAATTTTTTTTTCCAATTCATTTAAAGAACTAAGTTTTTTATACTTTTCTAGTAGAGGCTTAACCTGTTCATTTAGCTCAATTAACTGCTCTTTTTTTTGTGTAACTTTTTGATCTAAATCTTCATTTACCTTCAGATTATCAATTACATCAGAGTTGACCTTAATGTGATTGGCTTTTTCAATTTCCTTTCCTAGATCAATTAATTCCTGCTTATTAAACTCAATCTTCTCTTGAAGGTTTTCAAGTTCGCCATTGTTTTTTCTAAATTCATCTTCGAGCTGTCCTCTATAATTATCTCTGATATTAGATAAGTAATTATCTTCATTTTTATCAATATATTTTTTAGTAACTTTCTCACCTAATTCAGTGCGTAAGAATTTGCTAAAACCATCTATAACCTCAGATTCAAATAGTAAATGAGTATCAGAAATATCTTTTAGCTTGTTGAGCTTTTCAGTAAAGCTTTTATGATTGTATCTCGGAAATTTTTTTATTTTAGCTTCTATAGAAGCTAAATCAACTTTTTTATCATTAAAGCCAATATCTTTAGCAATTTTGATAAAATTGTTTACTATATCTTCATCTGAAGAGTAGTCAGTAGTCAATAAATGAGTATCATTGTGTAAATCAGTTAAGTTTTCAAAATAGAATCTTTCACCCTCCTCTAGAGAGCAATGTAATACATGTTTGTTTAAATCTTCAAATTTTGCCGAATAAATATTACCACCTGCTAGCTGTCTACCGGGCATAGGTGAGTCGATCTTTCTTAACGTAATATTATTTTCATCGCCCTCATTTTGATCCCATTTGAACGGTCCATAACAGGTGCCATCATCATTTATATATATGTATGAGGTGCTAGGAACCTTTGAAATTCCAATTGTCATTTCATTAGGGTTAGGCAATGTATTGACAATAATTTCAACCATTTCTCTAGGTTTTAAAGTAGAAGCTTCTGAAGCCTTTGTAACATACTTACAGTTTCTTTCAGGCCTAGTGTCTTCAGAGTCATACATTGACTCTATGACAGTTACTTTAAACAGTTCAAATTCTTTGAATTTATTGTCTATTTCTTCATAATCTCTCGTGACAAAAATTTTCTTTGAAGGACAAAAGTTTAGAGCATCTAACTCAATATAAGAGTCACCATCTTTAGCGGCTACAGCTCTTAAATAACCCAAAGTAGGCTTATTCTGTTGAGCCTGAAGCTTATAAACAATTACTTCTTTTGATAAATTTTCCATTATTAGACACTTACCATCTATAGTTAGATTTACTTAAAAATTGAACCTAATATATCATAGAAAGGCAAATTGCCTATCCATAATCAACAAAATTTTGCTATTAGTATTGTATATCTACAATTTTAAAAAAATATGTTATTACTAGCCTGATTTAATCAATATACAATTTCAGCTATAACATGGCAGATTAAGTCTTTTAATAATTTCCTGTGAAAACTTTAAAAGTCTAGCCCATCTTTGCTCTACAGTAGATAGAACGTGCTTCAAGCCAGAGTTAATTGATTCGTAAAAGAATATGTTTACAGTACACATCAGGGTAAATTTATTTCTAATAAGGTAGTACAGTCTAGATTACATATAGTCAGTTCAATATGAAAGAGGTACGTTAAAAATAGCGTTCTGCTAGTATAAACTTTCCTCGCTTGCTGTGCGCTTCGCACTCCAAAGGCTTCGAAAAATCTATCCTAGAAGCACTGTATTCTTTTTAAATTGAATCGACTATAGTATCTTTTACGCTGCTAGACGCTCGTTATTACTAGCTTAAAAACATTTTTTTTGATATCACATTGCAATGTTAGGTTCCTTATTCAACCTTTCTCAGTCAGCAGCTTGATCCCCATTCCAATAAATATAACCCCACTTATTCTATTTAAAATCACTTCTATCGTGGGATTTTTGCGCAGGTTTTCACTGAATTTTGACGCTAATAATGCCAAACACGAGCACCATATAAAACCGGTTGTCGCAAAGGTCAGACCAAGTATCAAAAACGACAGCATACTATTGGTATAACTGGGGTTAATAAATTGCGGGAAGAATGCGAGGAAAAATAAGGCAACTTTTGGGTTAAAGGTATTGGTGATAACCCCTTGCTTATAGATCTGCCATCTATCTAAAGATTGAGCAGTTGCCATTTTTTTCTCATCATGTGCATTACTAGCAAGTAAAGGCGTCTGTTTACTAGTCAGCATTTTAAAGCCTAGATAGCATAAGTAGCTCGCACCAATATATTTCACTAGCGTAAATGCAAGTGGGGAACTGGCCAATAATACGGACAACCCAAACGCAGCCAATAAAGTATGAACTAAAATCCCCGAGGTAATCCCTAGTACCGAATAGAACCCAGCAGTTTGTCCTTGCGACATACTACGAGTGATGATATACATACTATCGGTACCAGGGGTTACGTTTAACAAAATGGCAGCAAGTATAAATCCAAGATAGTTCTCAATACCAAACATAGCCAATACTTCCTTGTGATAGCAGTTAAGCTCTTTATTTTATAGAGCACCTTTACCTTGCATTCTATCAATATTTCTAATGGTATATATAGCTTTGCTAGCACTTTACAGAAACGACAAATAATAAAAAGCCCAGTCACCATATGATGACTGGGCTTTTTATTGTTCGCTTATTAGTCTAACCTGATGCCTAAAGGTGCTGAGCAAAAGCGCTAACAAGTGACGCCGTATAGTGGCGTCCCCAGGGGGATTCGAACCCCCGTTACCGCCGTGAAAGGGCAGTGTCCTAGGCCTCTAGACGATGGGGACGCATAGAGTGTTATAACCAGTGGCTACAACGGTACTTCACAATATCAGAGAGCTTATCTATGAATAATAGAGCAAACTGTGCCTAGGTGCTGATATCGTCCTACTAGCGAGTATTTATGTTAAAGTTTCAGTAAACTGAGCTTTGTCGTAAATAGTATGGTGGAGCTAAACGGAGTCGAACCGTTGACCCCTTGCATGCCATGCAAGTGCTCTACCAACTGAGCTATAGCCCCTCGCTAAGAGTGTGCATATTTTAGGTAACAGTAGCAGTCTTGTCAACTGCTATTTTAAAAATAATGCATAAAATTGCTAAAAAACTGTTTAACGCTGTTTTTCTTGATGAGTTCCTGCTTGATATTTCCAAATCAACGAGGATTTTGCGTGAGAGCAATCTCTTTAATGGCTTTATCGGTAAAGAACGCTTCTTCCTTACCATCAGAGAAAATAATAGCACAACATTCTGTGGGGATATATTGCCCACCTTTTTGTTGTACTGTACTGATACCTTTAAAGCCAATAATGTCAGATTCTTTTAATCGTTCTAAATTATGATTGGTATGATTACAGTAAGTGGTATATATCCACTTTAAATCTTCAAAATCTTGACCTGTGGTGAGGGTAAGCTTGGCATCATAAAGCTCTTTTACAATCGCATCATAGTATTTCTGTGCTTCTTTGAGTGTGTTAAAGACATAATCTTTGCTTTCTATGGTGACGGTTTTGGCGGCCATATTTATTTCCAATTAAGATGTTCAGTAAAAAATGATATTTTCAGTGAGTAACTGATAGGAACAAAAGAGGCGTCAGTAATTTTCTGACCCCTCCTTTTTATTAAATATTAACTAAAGGATTATTCTACTGTCAAAAAGTCTGGCAATTCTGCCGCTTGTTTCTCTAATTTTTTCAGCTTCTTTTTGCCCAAACCACCGAGTACATCAATCGCATGACGCAAGCGTGTCAGTGTCATATCAGCACCGATAATTGCCATAGAGTTCATGACTGGCGTCGATGAAGTGCTACCGGCAATAGCGACAAAGAAAGGCGCCATAAAGTCGCGCATCTTAATATCAAGATGCGCCGCAAGACCTTTTAGCGTGGCGTAGATATTTTCTTCCGACCACGTTGGTAAGGTCTCTAACTGCCAGAGTGATAGCTGAAGCATCTCTATGATTTGCTCAGCCGTCAGTGATTTATGGGTAAAGCTCTCAGCATTGATATCCGGTAGGTTTTGAAAATAAAAACCACTCCAATTGACCGCATCGGACAATAATTCGATACGCGGCTGAATCGCTGCGGCAATAGCCGTTAATTTATCGCTGTTACTTGCCCAGTCTAAGATTTTATTCTTTAACTCTTCAGGAGTAAGCGCCCGTAGCCATTCGGCATTAAGCCAGTTAAGCTTTTCGATATCGAATATCGGACCGCCAAGCGACACGCGCTGAATATCAAAGCTGGCAATCATCTCATCCAAGGTGAATTTCTCAGCATCATTAGGCATTGAGTAGCCCATACGCCCAAGGTAATTTAGCAATGCTTCCGGTAGCACGCCGGCATCACGATAGTAGGTGATAGAGGTTGGGTTTTTACGCTTAGAGAGTTTTGATTTGTCTGGGTTACGCAGTAATGGCATGTGGCACAGTACTGGCATCTCCCAACCAAAATACTCATAAAGCAGCTGATGTTTCGGCGCAGAGTTAAGCCATTCTTCACCGCGCAACACATGGCTGATGTCCATCAAGTGATCGTCGACGACGTTGGCTAAATGATACGTTGGCATACCGTCAGTTTTTAGCAGTACTTGCATATCCACTTGCGTCCAAGGAATCTCAACCGTACCGCGCAGCATATCTTGTATCTGACAGACGCCTTCGGTTGGCACGCGCATACGGATGACGTGTGGCTTACCTTCAGCGACCAGTTGTTTGGTTTTCTCTACGGCTAAGTGTGCGCAGCGACCGTCATAGCGCGGCGTTTCGCCATTGGCCATTTGCTCGGCGCGCATGGCATCTAGCTCTTCGCTGGTACAGAAACAACGAAACGCATGGTCGTTTTCTATCAGCTGCTCGGCGTGTTTTTTATAGATATCACTACGCTCGCTCTGACGGTAAGGCGCGTGCGGTCCACCGATGTCTGGACCTTCCGCCCAATCAAGACCAACCCAACGCAGCGCATCCAAAATCATTTTTTCAGATTGTTCCGTTGAGCGCGTTTGGTCCGTATCTTCAATACGTAAAATAAATTCGCCGCCATGGGCTTTGGCAAAGGCTAAATTAAATAGGGCAATATAAGCGGTGCCAACGTGCGGGAAGCCAGTAGGCGAAGGGGCGATACGCGTACGGACAGGGCGCGTGCTGTTAGCAGAAGTCGATGGTTGCATCATAAAAATCTCAGAATGTTATTGTTCATGAATGTGGCAGTGAAAAGTAGTAGTGAAAAGTGAAAATATGGACGAAAGAATGGCAGTCAACATTAAAAAATAGCGTAAAATATAGCGCTAGTATAACAGAGAGATGGGATATTTTTGACGAAATGCCCTTCTAGCGCTTGACTACCTGTGTATCCTTGCGATAATAATGTTAGAAAAGTCATAACTTGTTTATTTTCATCTGATTTTTTACTATTACCGGTCAATTTGACCATCATCTATTGAGTTGTTTGTGTCCATATCGAATAGTAAGCCAAAAAAACCGCCAAATGCTAGCACCCATCCTTCTAACCCTGATAATTCTATGTCAGCGGCGAGTCTGTCTTCTGTAGAAGATAATTCTACTCAAAATCTCACGCAAGAGTCTGCTAAAGAACCAGCAAACCCTGATGAATTAAGTTTTGTGCATGATGCGGTGCTATTGCAAGAAGCAGTCGCTGCGGTATTGGGTGTCAAAGCGCTACCGAAGCAAACAGGCAGTGACGAACAAAGTAGTGATCGTCAAAACAGCTTAAACATGAGTGGCATCTACGTCGATGCGACCTTTGGGCGCGGTGGTCATAGTAGGCTACTATTAAGCCAGCTTGCTGATGATGCCACGTTGATTGTCTTTGATAAAGACCCGACCGCTATTCGTGTGGCGCAAGAGCTGGCAAGCACAGACAGTCGCGTGCAGGTTGTTCACGATAGCTTTGCGACCTTGACGGACAGTCTCGCTGCAATGGGTATCACTCAAGTTGATGGATTGATGGCAGATCTGGGTATCTCGTCACCGCAGATTGACGATGGCAGTCGTGGTTTTAGCTTTATGCGCGATGGTGCGGTCGATATGCGTATGGACACCAGTCGCGGGCAGTCGGTTGCCGAGTGGCTTGAGACGGTCGATGATGATACCTTAGCCAATGTGCTTTATGAGTTTGGCGAAGAGCGCCACAGCCGCCGTATTGCGCGTGCGATTAAGCAGATGGACAGTTATAAATCCACGCTTGAGCTGGCAGAAGTAATAAAAGTTGCGCATCCCAATTGGCAACGTGGCAAACATCCGGCGACCCAAAGCTTTCAGGCGATGCGTATTTTTATTAACAATGAGCTTGGTGATGTCGATAACTTTTTAGAACAAAGTATTCCGATATTAAAATCAGGCGGACAGCTAGCAGTCATCAGCTTTCACTCGTTGGAAGACCGCCGTATTAAGCAGTTTTTGCAGCGTCATAGTAAAGGGCAATATCCAGAAGATGAGAATTTGCCAATGCCGCCCAAGCGTCCGCGTTACTTTAGTAAGCCCAAACGCGTCGGTCCAAGTAAAGCAGAGACAAGCCATAATCCACGCGCGCGTAGTGCATGGTTACGCATGGCGACTCGTACCGATGTTGATTATTTAACAGATATTGAGCCATAAATAATAGTATTAAATTATGTGGCTTAAATATGACTGAATGTTTTAATGATTACGCGGCTGTTAAAAAGCTGTAAACATTATCTGCTAGGCTCAGCAGTTACTTTTTTGCTTGGTATTGTTTTTGTTGATGGTGCTGATGGCTTATAAGAGTTTTATAACTCGTAAATGGTTATCGCTTTTTCTATTTTGAAGTTCACTTTTTTGAGATTGTCATGGCAATATCCGACAAACCTGCAAACCGCCGCGCCGCAACGCCCTCGAATACCGATGTTGGCGACTTATTTGTGCGTAAATTTAAAATATCAAATATCTATGTGGCTATATTGGTACTGCTGGCAGCTGGTATTGTATGGAGTGGCATCAAAACGGCTGAAGGTGTTCAGCAATATCATCAGGATTATAAAACCTTGCAAGACATGAAAAAACAAGAGCGAAAATTACAAGTTGAGCATCAGCGTCTGCTTATTGAACAGCAGACTTTTAGTGCGACGCCGCAGATTGCCAGTCGTGCCGTTGCTGAGCTTGGGATGTTTTCGCCAACACTCAAAGATAAGCTGATTATTCAGCCAGGTGCTGCGACAGCAGTTGCGCTGGTTAACCCTGATGCCAGTACTTCAGATAGCGTAACGACGAATGATTCTGATGTTTTGGAAGCTGATGCTGTGAGTGATGTACCCGTTAAGGCTGCTGCTACCGATTCTGACCTAGCGGAGGCAGGACAATGAGTGATAAAAAACCCAATGCTAAAGCGACCAGCAAAAAATCAGCTAGCGGCAAGGTTACTAAGCCATTACGCCGTGCTAGTGCTGCCAAATCGGGGCAAGCCGACAGCAACGCCTCAGACAGTCGCAAAGCCAAACTTTTTGGTCGCTTAAAAAAGAATGAAGAGCAGGGTGCTTACACCAGTGTTAAAAATCTAAAAAGCAAAAGAGCATTTTTGGGTAAGGCATCTGGCGCTTCCTCTCGCGGCGGTGTTGAGCAGGATAAGAACCGTTTTCGTCTGATTTGGGGCATAGCGCTGCTTATTTTAGTGGGGCTTATCGGTCGTGCTTACTATATTCAAGTTGCTCATACTCAGTTTTATCAAGATAAAGGCAATGAGCTGATCACCAGCGTGCGCACGCAAAAATCCTATCGTGGCATGATTACGGATCGCAACGATCTGCCATTGGCTGTTAGTGCGCCACTTGCGACGGTCTCTTTTAGCCCGCATGACTATGCCCGTGAATACTACGAGCTTAAGCGTATTATTATCACCAATCCTGAAAGTCCCCAGCTTATCGCACGTATGCAAAAGCGCTTGGATAATATGGATCTGATGACGCTTGCAGCTGCTGCCAATATCTCAGTCGATGAGCTAAAAAGAGTGACGGCTATCGACCCTACTATCGATGTAACGGATGAAGTAGCGGTCAAAGCAGCACTGCCATCGGGTGCAGGCTCGCATTATTTACCACTATTGAATAAAGTCACGCCAGAGATTGCAGAAAGCGTTAGCTCGCTGGATTTTCCTGGTGTTAATGAAAAAAACTTCTTTCAGCGCTATTATCCGCAGCCACAGCCCAATTCGCAGCTGTTAGGTTTCATGGGGCAAAATGCCAACGATCCGGAAGGTGGTTACGAGGGGCGTGCTGGTATCGAACGTCAGTATGAAACTCAGCTGGCGGGCGACGATGGTAAGGTGTTGGTGCTCAAAGATGCCAAACAAAACAGCCTTAAAGAAATCAAGCAGGTTGAGCCAGAAGTACCAGGCAAAGATGTGACATTGACCATTGATTCGCGTTTGCAATATTTGCTTTATAAAGAGTTAGAGAAAGCGGGGCGTTTACAAAAAGCGCGCTGGTCGACGGGCATGGTGGTTGATGTACAAACGGGTGAAGTATTGGCGCTATCGACATGGCCGTCATTTAACTCAAATAATCTGAATGAGATGACGGGTGAAAATCAGCGAAACCGTGCGCTCCTTGATGTCTTTGAACCCGGTTCAGTCATGAAGCCGTTCACTGTTGCTGCGGCTTTAGACTCGGGGAAATATACTGCTACCACCTTGATTGATACCAATCCTGGCTCTATCCGTGTCCGTGGTTATACGATTCGTGACCATAATAATCTAGGACGGATCACGATGGCAACGTTACTACAGAAATCTAGTAACGTCGCCTCGACCAAGATTGCTTTGTCTCTACCGGCTGACGGCATTACCAACATGCAAAGGCAGTTTGGCTTTGGGGCAAAAACACCGCTGCAATTCCCAGGTGAAGGCAGTGGGCTTGTAGTTACACCGGAAGAAAAAGAGACCTCAAGACGGGCAACGGTCAGTTATGGCTATGGCATACAGGTGACGCTGGCACAGATAGCGCAAGCTTATTCAGCGCTGGCGGCAGGTGGCGTCATGCATCCGCTAACGTTGAATAAAAATGACAAAGCGCTACCAAGCAAACGTATTATGGCGCATGAACAAGCGATGGCCATCGTACAGATGATGGAAAGCGTCACTGAAGACGGCGGTACGGCTAAAGGGGCGGCTATTGATGGTTACCGCGTTGCTGGTAAAACAGGGACCTCGCGCCGTATCAATCCAAAAGGTGGCTACTATACCGACCAGTATCGTAACGTCTTTGCGGGTATGGCACCAGCGTCGAATCCACGGCTAGTCGGTGTCATGTTAATCGAAGACCCGCGAGGTCAGATTTATGCTGGTTTAACAGTGGCACCTGTTTTTCATAACGTCATGAAAGAGGCATTGCGCTTATATAATGTGCCTTTAGATAAGCCGCTCAAAACCGAAGCTCAGTAGATATCAAAGTAAGTTTTTTTAATATGCAGCTCTTAACCATTTGATGTGTCTTAACCGTTTAGGATTTGCCAATGACCCTGTCACCCTCGTCGCCAAGCAGTATCACAGTCACCTTACAACAGCTGATTGAAGCTAGCAGCAATAGCAGGCATGGTGTAGGTATAGAGCAGGCATTGCAAAAAATATCGACTCAGATGACATTGATTGGGGCGGATTCAAAGCCAATGAATTCGTTTCTTTATATTCCATTCCTGCAGTTTCGTTTAGACAGTCGTCAGCTAGAGCCGAACGATGTGTTTGTCTTATTAAAAAGTCATATAGCCAACTGCCAAAAAAGTCGTGCCTACCTGTATCAAGCCGCTAACAATGCGGCTTTTATCCTATCAGAAATCGACCCTCTAGCTTTGCTTGCTACCGCTCATGTCCCGCCTCATGCTAATCTTGAATTGACTACTGATAATACAAAATCCATCGCACAGCAGCAACTCACAGCGCTACCTTGCCCAGTTTTATATGTACCTAATATTCGTAATTTTTTGGGCGATTTGATTCAAGCGCGTTTGCAGTATCAACAGCCTGTGACATTGCCAGCTGTCGTGGCCGTGACGGGCACCAATGGCAAAACGACTATCAGTCAATTGGTTGCGCAACTTACCCAGCTCACCGGCATGAGCAGCGGGGTTATGGGTACGGCGGGTAATGGCAAGCTAGGTGCTTTGGTACAAGCCAGCCATACCACGGGTGACGCATTAGCTGTGCAACAGTTCTTGTATCAGATGGGAGTTGAGAATACTGAACTACTAGCATTGGAAGCCAGCTCACACGGTTTGGATCAGCAGCGTCTGCAAGGTATGCCGGTATCGGTGGCAATTTTTACCAATCTGAGCCGTGATCATCTGGATTATCATGCCGATATGGCAGAGTACGCGGCAGCCAAAGCCAAGCTCTTTGATAAAGCACATTTTGCAGATTTGACCCATGCCATTATCAATATCGATGACGAATATGCGCAGATTATGCTTGATACGGCGCACGCCAGCGAATTGATAGTGTGGACATATAGTTTGGATGCATCAAAAAAGGCTACCTTTGTCGCCGCTGATATCAAGCCAAGTCTGCAAGGTGTTGAGGTTAGCTTGCGTACAGATTTCGATGATGGCAAAGTTAATCATTTAGATATCGTTAGCCCATTACTGGGGCGTTTTAACGTGGCGAATTTGCTTGCCGCTATTGCGGCAGCCGTAGCACTTGGTAATAAAACAGGGATTAATCTTGAGCGCATTGCAGCCGTTATCCCGCAGCTGCAAGGTGCTGTGGGACGTATGCAGCGTGTACCGTCTAATGATGGCTGCTTTATCGTTGATTATGCCCATACTCCAGATGCGTTAAGCCAAGTACTCGCCAGTTTAAAAACCCATTGTAAGGGTCAGTTATGGGCAGTGTTTGGCTGTGGCGGCGATCGTGACACCGGCAAGCGGCCATTGATGGCACAAGCAGGGCTGGCAGGCGCGGATAAAGTTGTTTTGACGGCGGACAATCCACGTACCGAAGACCCAAATATGATTTTGCAAGATATGCAGGCAGGAATGAGTGCTGAGCAATATCAGCGCACCCATATTGAGCCTGCGCGCCAAACAGCGATTGAATATGCCGTCAGTCAAGCAGCAGCCGATGATATCGTGGTTATCGCCGGTAAAGGTCATGAGACTTATCAAGAAATTGATAACGTCCGTTATGATTTTGATGATAGCGTGATTTTGCAACAAGCTTTGGCTCAAGCTGGACGCGTATAAAACATAACCGTATTAAACCAATTCTTTATATTTGCACATATTCATATTTAACGATAAAAATAACTAATTTTATATTAAGTAGTCATCATATAAGGTAATCATTATGACAGCCGAAAACGATAATACGATTCAGTCGCAAGGGCTGTATGTTTGGCAAGCAGATAATATGCTTGCGGCGACAGCGGCACTTGATGGGCATTGGCAGCCAGCGACAGGGCAAGCAGAATCAAGCAATGGCGTTAATAGCACTCGTATCGCCACTGATACCCGCACGATAAAAGCGGGCGATATATTTTTGGCGCTAACGGGTGGCAATTTCGATGGTCATGATTATATTGAGCTAGCTGCCTCAAAAGGCGCGGTCGCTGCTATCGTCTCACGTCCTATCTCTACTGATATTCCACAATTGGTTGTCAGTGATACCCGTTTAGCCTTAGGGCAGTTGGCGTCTTATCGTCGTCAGCAGCATAAAGATTTGACTGTGATTGCCATTACAGGCTCAAGTGGAAAAACCACCTGCAAAGAGATGCTGGGTAGTATCTTTGGCAGACTTGCCCCAACGCTGATTACCCGTGGCAACCTAAATAATGACTTGGGCGTACCAATGATGTTGCTTGAGTTATCCGATCATCATCGCTATGCCATTCTGGAATTGGGTGCCAATCATATTGGTGAAATTGCTTATACCACAGAAATTGTGCAGCCGGATGTCGCTTGTATTTTGAATATTGGAACGGCGCACTTGGGTGAATTTGGTAGCCGTGACGGTATTTGCCAAACCAAGGCTGAGATTTATCATACCTTGAATGATAACCAGTTTGCGATTGTGCCTGATAAAGACGACTTTACCAATCAGCTACGCCGTATTGCGGAAAATTATACCTCACATGTCATTGGCTTTGGTAATACCGATGTCAGTGCCAGCCATTTAGATGTCGAGCCTGAACGCAGTGAATTTAAGCTGAATATCGGCAACCAAGTACATGATATTAGTTTGCCGCTAGCGGGTGAGCATAACGTCAATAATGCGTTAGCTGCTGCTGCTTGTGCGCATGCGTTAAATATTGATGTTAGTGACATTGTTATCGGGCTTGAAAACGCACGTCCTGCCAAAGGACGTTTGAACAGTCAGTTGCTTGGTATGCATCGCTTGATTGATGATACTTATAATGCCAATCCGCACTCAGTACGGGCGGCTGCCAAAGTATTGGCGGCGCAAACCGGCACGCAAGTGATGGTGTTAGGCGATATTGCTGAGCTGGGTGAGGCGGCAGTTAGCGAGCACCAAAGCTTGGGCCGGACTATCGCGACCACGGGTATTAACGTGCTGCTTTGCGTTGGTGAATATGCACCTTATACTGTGGCAGGTGCGCAAGAGATTTCTGATATCAGTGCCCATGCGTTCACTGATAAAGACAGTTTATTGCAGTATTTACAGGCGTATTTACAAGCGCAGCAGGCTCAGCCTTGTACGGTGTTGTTCAAAGGCTCTCGTTCCATGGAAATGGAAACACTTATTAATGCGCTAGTCGAGGAGTAGGCGGTGTTAGTTTGGTTGTTTAGCTGGCTTGGTCATTATTATACCCCGTTTTATGCGGTTTCTTCTTTGACGCTGCGCGCGTTACTGGCGGTCGTTACCGCCCTTGCCTTTAGCATGATTTTTGGTAGTCGCGTTATTCGGCGCTTGCGGTCGCTGAAGTACGGTCAGGCCATTCGTAATGATGGACCACAATCGCATTTGGTCAAAACTGGCACCCCGACCATGGGTGGGGTGTTGATTTTAAGTGCGATTGGGGTATCAACCTTGCTTTGGGCGCGTTTGAATAATCCGTATGTCTGGATTTTGCTCATCGTCATGATTATTTTTGGCGCGGTTGGCTGGGCGGATGATTGGCTCAAAATTAAATATAAGAATCCAAAAGGTCTAATCGCTCGCAAAAAATATTTTTGGCTTTCGATGGGCGCATTGTTCGTCGGCATTTCTTTATATTATATTGCCACACTGCAGCCAGATATTGCGACGACTCGCGAGATGCAGGATTTATTAATACCTATCTTTAAAGATTGGATGATTCCATTTTCGGCAGTGCCGTTTGGTATTGGCTTTATTATTTTTACTTATTTTGTGATTAATGGCGCATCTAACGCCGTCAACTTAACCGATGGCTTGGATGGCTTGGCTATTTTGCCAGTAGTTCTAGTGGCGGCAGGCTTAGGGGCCATGGCATATGTCTCCGGTGACGTCCGCTTTGCTGATTACTTGCATGTCCCTTATATTGCCTATAATTCTGAGGTGATTATTGTCTGCGGCGCGATGATTGGTGCAGGGCTTGGCTTCTTATGGTTCAATGCTCATCCAGCGCAAGTATTTATGGGTGATGTGGGTGCGCTGTCACTGGGCGCGATGCTCGGTACGATTGCCGTCATGACCCGTCAAGAAATCGCTTTTGCGATTATGGGTGGACTCTTTGTCGCCGAAGCATTGTCGGTAATAGTACAAGTGGGTTCGTATAAGCTACGCAAAAAACGCGTCTTTCGCATGGCCCCATTGCATCACCACTTTGAAGAGATTGGCTGGAAAGAAACCCAAGTGGTCGCAAGGTTTTGGATTATCGCCATCGTCCTTGTCATTCTTGGCTTAATGACCTTAAAGCTGCGTTAAATCGTCAACAAGATATGAATAAAAAAGCCATCCCAATCAATTTGAGATGGCTTTTTTAGTGTTTATTTTCTATCGATTTTTCTGATACCTTTATATTACTTAGCATGGCTGAATTTTGGTAAAATGGCAGTCATATTGCTATGATTTGAGATGCTTGTGTCCTTATTTATTTGTCCCCTTTGTCAATCGCCACTACAGCCTGCATTAGATACGTGGCGTTGTGATGGCAGCCTAAATCCTAAGAAAATTAATCATCCGTTTGATGTGGCGCGTCAAGGCTACGTCAACCTGTTACCTGTGCAACAAAAAAATTCTAAAGATCCCGGAGACAGCCAAGCATCTATTGAGGCGCGAAAGCGATTTTTGAATAAAGGACATTATCAGTCATTACAGGCGCTCATTTGTCAAAAGATAACGGAATTACTGGCGCAAAATAAGTTGGTCAATACCCCAATCGCTAAGACAAATAACAAGCCTATTCCTTGGCTGGATATCGGTTGCGGTGAAGGCTATTACACCCAGACAATGGCACAAACTGGCATGGATATTCTCCTTGCTGCAGACATTAGTAAACCTGCCGTGGTAGAGCTTGCTAAAGCGAGTAAGGCGAAAGGTAGTCTCTGGTATCAGCAAAATCAGCATGACGGCTCTAAAATAGCTGACGGCTCTAAAACAGCAGCGATTTATCCACTGGTAACCAGTGCTGCTCATTTACCATTACGCGCGCATAGTGTGACGGGGATAAGCAGCATTTTTAGTCCTATCTTGCCAGAAGCATTCAATAAAGTGCTAAGCGCTGAGGGTTATCTAATCATTGCTAAGCCAGATGTCGGGCACTTAGCGACGATGCGTGACGCTTTGTTTGATGACGTCCGTGAGCATGATTCTGATAAGTTTTTACACGAATTAGCACCCTATTTTACGCTGATGAATACGTATCATGTCAGTACTGAGATGACATTAGCAATAAATGATTTGGCTGATTTGATGACCATGACCCCCTATGCTTATCGTGCGCGTAGCGAAAAAAGACAAGCGTTATTAGCAAAAGTGGCAACCGAAATATTTATAACTGAAGCTAAGTTTGTTGTGTATGTTTTGCAGAAAATAGCGGTTGCATAAGGCTGATTAACTGAGCTTATAGTTGACCCATTTTTAAAAGAGTACAGCGCCACTGGGATTAATTATTCGCAGACTTTGTTTGCGTAGGCATAGCAAGCAAGAGAAATTAACCCCAGTAGTGCGCTATAATATTTGTATTTCTATTATTTATGACTGACTGTTTATGACTGACTCCATTAAGTTGTAACTTATCAAACATGGTCTATAAAACAGGTCCCATCGTAGCAACGATGTTGTTCCAAATTCTATAAGACAATGGCCAACTTTTGACTTCCTCACGCGTCACTTCATCTGAATCAGCAATATACTGATGTTGGCGCTCCACAATATCAGCAGTCAGTTTTTTATCACTAAAAACGATGTTATTCTCATAATTCAAATCAAAGCTACGCAAATCCAAATTGGTCGAGCCAATCAAGCCAATCTCACCATCGACCGTCAGGGTCTTTGCGTGTAGCAATCCTGGTCTGTATTCATAAATTTTTACCCCCGCTTCAAGCAATTGCCAATAATAACTGTGACTGGTCGCGGCGACGATAAAAGAGTCGTTGTTTTTTGGAAAAATCATCGTCACGTCAACCCCGCGATAGGCAGTCGCGCATAAGATGCTAACGAGTGAATAATCGGGCACGAAATAAGGTGTTGAGATAATCAGTGTATCTTGGGCTTGACTAATTAAAGCACCCAGAAACTGCGGCGTGCTGCCATGACGTTGAGTGGGACCATCTGAAAAGACTTGGGCGGGGAAGCCGTTTGGCTTTGGCGTGCTGTCATAATAGAAACTATCAAGCGGAGTATCAGGGTTTTCAATCAGCCAATCACTGGCGAAGAGCATCTGGTTTTGTGCAACGACAGGTCCTTCGATACGCAGCATAATATCGACCCACGGAGCATATTTTGGTTTCACCATAAATTCAGGATCGGCGCAGTTTCGACTGCCAGAGTAGCCAATTTTGCCATCAATGACAGTAATTTTGCGGTGATTACGCAGATCAATACGGCTAAACAGCATGACTTTTACAAAATTGATCAAAGGCAGAGCGACACTGACTTGTACGCCAGCATCTCTCATTTCTTGCCATATCTTTGAGCTTACCATCTTCCGTGAACCCATGCCATCGACCATCGCCCGACAAATGACACCGCGCTTTGCTGCTCGGATGAGGGCTTGCGCGGTATCAATACCCATGCCATCAACGAGCCAAATGTAATACAGTACATGGATATGGTCTGTTGCAGCATCAAAATCGGCAATCATGCGTCTACGGGTCTCGCTTGCATCTGCCATGAGCTCCGCCTGATTGCCCTCCATGGTATGGAAACCGGTGGCTTTTGCCGCGTAGGCAAAGGAGGCTTGATAGGCGGGCTTGATAACCTTCTCTAACGTCGCCTCATGACCAAGAACGCTTGGGCTATGAGTATTTAATTGCTTAATAATATCGTCGCGTTTTTGCCCAAAGTCATGACCTAAATGTACCTCACCAAACATCCAGTAAATCAGCACGCCAAAATAAGGCAAAATAAATAGGATGACAATCCATGCCAATCTGGCAGGCGAGGTCAAATCATGACGAGATAAGACCCGTAGAGAAATCAGTATCAGCAGGATAAAATGTATGGTCAACAAAATATCTACGATCATAACGGTATCCCTTATTATTGTTTTATATCCAAAAAGTTTCAGTCGCTCTAATTCATCAAGAAGAGAAGTGGCATGCAAACCGTCTAGTATTCTCCAAAAAGCCAGCCACTGACAAAGGCGAAGTACTCTCGAAACCACGCGTTATAGCGAATTGATAACGGAGTAGGACTGGCGAGCATAATGGGCTGCTGATAGCCTTGATGGCGAGCAATGTTTGCCGCGCGAATAATATGGAAGTCACTGGTCACGATAGCGATGGGTGCTGCGATAGAAATGCCTTTTGCCGCTAATATCTCTTGGCTATAAATGAGGTTTTCTGCTGTGCTTGTGCTCTGACTTTCTTGAAAAATATGCTTAAGAGGAATGTCATATGAATCGTACAAGTAGGTTGCCATAATGTGGGCTTCGCTGCGTGTCTGACCAAAACCCATGCCACCGCTAGTAATGACCAACGCGCTTTTTTGTGAATCGATAAGGGGCGCAGCAGTATCCAAGCGCTTGGCAAGTGTTGGTGTGGGTTTGCCTGCGACCGTACCTGACCCTAGCACAATGATGGCAGCGACTTCAGGCATGGGTTTGGCGCTTAATTTAATCTGCTGCTGTAATATATAAATAAAAACGCCAAAACTGATAAGCCAGATAAAAAACATTGTCCATAGTGCATACCACATAAGGCTTAACCAACGGCTTTGGTGGACAAACTTGCCAATGTCATGCCAAAAAATACCATGAATCACAAATACCATGCCCACTAGAAAAGGTACAACAGAGCCAAAGTTAATTTTCCCCAACACCATTAAAACTAAACAGTCGACAATCATAACGCTGCCGATAATGGTTAATACAACTCGTACTACTATAGTTGGATTTTTTGGCATGAGCATACGATTATTTAAGTGCAATATATTCAATGAATCTTCTACGATGATATGGGTTTAGACACAATAAAGTGTCTGATAAGAGACCAAAGAATACCATGATAACGCATCCTGTTTTTAGATGACGTCTCATTGTTGTTACTAGGAAAGGTGGATGTCATACCAAATATAGAAGATAGGGTTAGAGCAGTTAAAAGTTGGAGAAATCGTTTACTAAAGTGAGTTTAATGATAGGAAAGTCGCAGAAGATGAATGTTAAAAAATAAGTGTGAAGAATCTATGATACTTATTTTAAGCACTCTAAAAGGTGTTTAGGCGGTGTTCAGACAGCTAGGGAAGCAGGAGAAATTATTAGATCTGATAAGATTGGCGGTGAAGGAGGAAGTCAAACTATAGTTACAGGTTATTGATTTATAGGGGTTTTTATTAATGTTAATCATTATAGACCAACTATTAGACCAACATAATTCAAGTGTTGGATGTAAGATAAATAGTAAGATTTATCTTACAATAAATTGTAACTAAATGTTACATAAGGTTTCATCACGGACGAGAGTCTATAGCCAGTAGAGATGAGATATATATTATCATCAAAAAATGAAATATATTGTCTTCTATAGCATCCTTACACAATTTTGCAGTTTGCTCATGAGCCGAGATTAGTGCGCGTTAGTGCGCGTTAGTGCGTGATAGTGCGTGATAGTGCGTGATAGTGCGTATCCTATTTCGCCGTGTAATGTGCATTTCCACCACGACCATGTAGCTCTAGTAAGTTGTTTTTTTTCATGTTTTTTAATAATCGAGAAGCTCTGTCTTTATCTAGTTTGCATAAGTCCATTACATCAGCACGCCTTATTGAGCCATTTAATCTAACAAAGCTAATTATCATTTGCTCTTGTTGGATAGCGTCAGCACCAGTTTGCCGAACATATTTAATCTGTTCGCCCAACTCTTTATACACTCGACTGCTTAGAGTGTAACTGCGACCGCGCCCTTGACCATGAGCTTCTATAAGCCCTGTTTCAGTGAGCCGTCCTAATACAGATCTAACTTGTGTTTCAGGCTTTTGGATAGAGGGTATGAGTTCAGCAGTGGTTAAACGGCGTTCATCTCGTAATCGACTTAGGATAATTAAGGAATCGATTGGCATATTACCTGTTCTTTCTTCTTGTTCAACAATCATTCTTACAAATTCTACATCAGCACCAGCATTAGCCATATATAAGCTCACAGCACTAGTATCTGACATACTGTAATCTGGCGCAGGGCGACCATAACGCAACATCCCTTCATAAATTCGGTCTATACCTCGCCCAGTCCGTTCAGCCAGCCCAATACGCTTCATTACGTCAGCAAGCAAAGGATTACGAGATCGAGGTGCTACAACTAATAAGTTATTTAGATTAACACCTTCGACAAACCCACCTGCACTACTTATGGTAAGGCCCGTGTCATCAAGTTTAACTTGTACCATACCTAGGCGATGATAGTCTCTGTGAACCAAGGCATTAACAAATGCTTCTCTAAAAGCCTGACGATCATAGTTAGGAATGGGGGTACGAAACAATCCAATTTGGATTTCTTCTTCAGTTACTCTGGCACGAAAGAGTAGCTCTACCTCTTCAAAAGTTTCGAGCAGAGGCTTTTTAAAAAATTCATTAACTTTAACATTAGTGCCATTCAATACTTGAAATGCGACTTCATGAGAAGGCAAATAATCTCTTAGCAGCTCTACTGTGCCTAAAAAAAGTAGTCCTGTGAGTGTAGGATGCTTATTACCTTCAACCTCAATGACTAAACGCAATGCGCCATCTAGTTGTTCATCATCAAGAGCAGCAAGTGCGTTGTCACCACCATATCGTTTGATAGCGTTGCGTAAACGTTGTCTTTGTAAAGGGTCTAAAGCATCAGATGAAATATCCATCATAGGTATTGCAGAAGGGTCTATTACACCTAGAGTCGACTGTCTTTGCATAAACTCATGTGGATGAAAAGGAATAGATTCAGGGGAGCCGTCAGCTTTCAAGCGCCTTCTTTGTATTAGCCCATCAGAAGTAGCAACAAGAGTATTAGAGCTTGGAACATAAATAATGGCAATGGGTAAGCTGTTGACTGTAATCTGTTCAGTTTTAACTGATAACGAGGGAACAGTACGACTAGCAATTAGGCTAGCTAAGCCTTGCATATTCTGGTGTTTTTTATGTAAGCCAGTAATCTTACCGTTATCTTCTATCCCGACTATTAGATATCCACCTTGCGTATTGGCAAGACCAACTACAGCCGCAACTAAATCGTTGTCAGGTAGTTTACTAAGGTCACTTTTAAATTCAGTCGTTAAGCTTTCGCCTAGGCTTATAAGATGTCTAATATCCTGGGTGTTCATATCGTTTTCATTACTAAAATAATTTTGTAATACGATTATAAGCGAGAATCAACCTTGAGTGACACTAATTGTAAATTCATATATAGAAGTGCTACTAAATAGTTAAAAGACTACCAGCGTATATTACAACTAATAAAACTCTTCTAAACTTAAAAGTTGTAGCGGATCGCGCCTGATGGGAAGCTGCAATGTGCGCTATACTTCTAAGCAAAGCGAGTTGATCGCACTGTCCTTAATCACTACAACGATGCACCCCTTCAAAAGTATCTAGGAATAATAAATGCCCAGCCAAATCAATCAAGACGATATCAATAAAGCCGTCTGGAACGCTTGTGACACCTTCCGTGGGGTCATCAGCGCCGATACCTATAAAGACTTTATCTTAACCATGCTATTTCTCAAGTATCTGTCTGACGTTTATCGCGATGAGTACAACAAGCTGGTTGAGCAGTTTGGCGACAATCCAGAGCTGATTCACGCCATGATGTCGAAACAGCGTTTTGTGTTGCCTGAGGGTGCCAGCTTTTGGGATCTATACGAGCAGCGTCATCAGCCGGGTAATGGTCAGCGCATTGATGAGGCGCTCCATGCTTTAGAGGAAGCCAACGGTACTAAGCTTAAAAACGTCTTCCAAGATATCAGCTTTAACACCGATAAATTGGGTCAAGAAAAGCAAAAGAACGAGCTACTACGCCATTTATTAGAAGACTTTGGCAAAGAGATCCTCAACCTAAGCGTTGAGCGCGTGGGTAGCTTGGATGTGATTGGTAATGCCTATGAGTTTTTAATCAAGCACTTTGCGGCCAGTAGTGGGGCGACGGCTGGTGAGTTTTATACACCGCCCGAGGTATCTAATTTACTGGCGACTATCCTTGAGCCTGTCGAAGGTGATGAAATCTGTGATCCTGCTTGCGGTTCAGGGTCGCTACTCATCAAGTGCGGGGCGATGGTACGCAAAAACTCAAATTCTAAAAAGTATGCGCTATACGGTCAAGAAGCCATTGGCTCGACATGGGCACTGGCAAAGATGAATATGTTCCTACACGGTGAGGACAACCACCGTATCGAGTGGGGCGATACCATCCGTAATCCGCTGCTCCTCGACAAAGACGGCAAGCACTTATTACAGTTCGATGTGGTGACCGCCAACCCGCCGTTTTCGCTGGATAAATGGGGTCATGAAGATGCCAGTAGTGATCCCTATGGTCGCTTCCATCGCGGTGTACCGCCCAAGACCAAGGGCGACTATGCCTTTATCAGTCATATGATCGAAACGCTAAAGCCAAGCACTGGCAGAATGGGTGTGGTCGTACCGCATGGCGTACTGTTCCGTGCATCTAGTGAAGGCAAAATTCGTCAGCAACTCATCGAAGAAAACTTACTCGATACGGTGATTGGCTTACCGGAAAAGCTGTTCTTTGGGACGGGGATTCCAGCCGCGATATTACTGTTTAAAAAGAATAAAACTGATGACAAAGTATTGTTTATCGATGCGAGTAATGAATTCAAATCCGGTAAAAATCAAAACCAGCTCACTGAGGATAATATTGCTAAAGTCATTGAGACTTATAAGGCGCGGGAAAGCGTCGATAAATACGCGTATCTGGCAAGTTTCGATGAGATTAAAGAAAATGATTTTAATCTAAATATTCCACGCTATGTCGATACCTTTGAGGAAGAGGCGGAGATTGATTTGGAGGCGGTGCGTGCTGAGCGTCTTGAGTTAAAGGCTGAATTAGAAAGTTTAGAGATTGAGATGGCGGATTCTTTAAACAGTTTGGGGTATTGATCTATGCGACTATTAGCTAAAGAAGAAACACCTTTAGACTGGACTTCTAAAAAAATAGGTTCTTATGTTTTAGGGCATAAAGGTGGTGCTGCACTACGTCCAAGTGACTTCAGTGATGTTGGATTTCCTGTCATACCAAAAAAAGCTATCCAGCCTACTGGCGAATTGTTGATTGAAAGCCCTACCTATTGTACTAATGAATTTGCTAGTAATAACAAGCGTTCTATTGTCGATAATTCTTATACTATAACTACTCTTCGAGATCTTGTTCCAACCGGACCAACTATAGGAACGGTAGTTAATTTTACTAGTGAAGAAAAATATATTCTATCTCAAGGAGTATACGGGCTAAAACTTAATGATGATCTTGATAAAAAGTATCTTTCATATTTGAGTAATACGTCTTTTTATAGAAAAGTAATGCAAAGAATTATGGTCGGAAGTACCCAAGTCCACATCCGCACCCCAGAATACCTTGATTTAGAAATTCAAATTCCACCTCTCCCAGAACAACAAAAAATCGCCAAAATCCTATCGACTTGGGATAGAGCGATTAGCACGACTGAGCGTTTAATTGACAATAGTACCCAGCAGAAAAAAGCCTTAATGCAGCAGTTGCTGAAGGGTAAAAAGCGGTTGCTTGATGAGTCAGGGAAAAGCTTTGAGGGTGAGTGGGAAAGGCTTAAGCTAGAAGATATTGTAATAAAAACTCAACTTGGTACTAGTGAAAGAACGAAAGATGTAGAAGAGACAAGTACTATTCCCCTTATAAAAATGGGTAATTTAACTTGGGGTGGATTTAGTTTTGACAAATTAGAGACTCTACCTAAGTCTAAAGTAGATGAAAGCCTTATTCTTAAAAATGGTGACTTCTTATTTAATACGAGAAACACTCCTGAATTAGTTGGGAAGTCGGCTGTCTGGAAAGAGCAGCAAGTAGAAGCAACGTTCGATAATAATATTAATAGGATAACTTTTAATCGAAATATCAATACTGATTTTATGTGTTTGTATCTGACGTATGGTAAAGGAAAGTCTTTGATCAGCTCTTTGTCTGCTGGTAGTACCAGTGTTGCTGCAATTTACTGGAAAGATCTGAAAAATATCAAATTAAAAATACCTACACTATCTGAACAACAAAAAATCGCCACCGTGTTAACCAATGCCGATAAAGAAATTGAGTTGCTTGAGCAGCAATTAACTGATTTGCAGCAAGAGAAAAAGGCGTTGATGCAGGTTTTGTTGACGGGTAAGAAGCGGGTGGTGGTTGATGGGGAATTAAAATGAAAAAACAAGATGCAATTGAAAAGCTAGAGAGCTTAATAGAAAGAGCACAATCTTTAAAAAACAAAACCAGATTTGAATCAGATTTTGAAAAATGGAAAAGAGATACTCTAGTAACTATAGGTTATATTTTTGGAGAAGAGTCAAATCAAAAGATAGATTTTTCGAAAGTAAGGTATTCTTTACGCTATGCAACAGGCAATACCACAAGCTCTGATACACAAAAAGTCTATGAAAAAGGAATTACTTCAGCAATGACTATTTTGCAATCTATGAGAGATGAAGTTAAAGAATTTTGGAAAGAGTCTAAAGAAAATATGGAAGATGATTCTTCAGCAAATGAAAATATTGAACGTATTATGAACCGTTTTCATCAAGTATGTCGACAGTTAAGTCACAGGTATAGCAATAGAGATACTCTTGATATAAATGATGAGTATGACGTACAAGATTTATTTCATGCTTTATTGAAACTATATTTTGATGATGTTCGACCTGAAGAATATACGCCAAGTTATGCAGGCGCAGCTTCTCGAACTGACTTCTTATTGAAGAAAGAACAGATTATTATAGAGCTCAAAAAAAGCCGTAAAACGCTTAGAGCGAAAGAGGTTGGTGAGCAGCTTATTGTTGATTCGCAGCGGTATCAAGCACATCCAGATTGCAAACGGATTATTTGTTTTGTTTACGATCCTGACGGTTTTATAGCTAATCCTAAAGGAATAGAGAACGATTTGAGTAAAGACACGAATGGTATTCCTGTGTCGGTGTTTATTCGTCCAAAGTCGTAAGGAATTGCAAAAAAATTAATACGCTTACTTTCAATTTTCATAATTTCTTAGTTAGGTATATTGAACTGACTCTACACAACTTGTTACGTGGTTAGATGCCTTAAAATATCACTGAATTACAGAATAGAAAAACCGCCTAATTTAGGCGGTTTTGAATTTGGAGGGAGCTAAGGAATTGCACCTACGGTACTACTCTCCACAACGGATTGGCACTAGTGCTTACTTGCAGCTGCACTCCCAGTATACCGCGCTCCAACTTACGTAATTTTTCAACTTATTCATCGCCGTTTCTCCTTTTTAAGTATCTATACGTTCTAAGTACAGAAAACAACACTTTGACTTGTAGCTCAAAGGATAGATCCATGGGAATCAGTAAGAGAGCACTAAGTGTAAACCCAACCACTAGAGAAGTCGTTTGCTAATAAATTATACAAAAGCATTAGCATATGGCAATTATATTCATTCGACCCAACCATAGTCAAGAGTTAATAAATATTGATATGATAGCCATTATTGATTAGTCTGTATTCAATATAACCGCCACGCTGCTAAGCCCTTTGGGTAACGCGCAACCTTGGCGGTTTTTTGTTGTCTTTTTTATGACAGTATCAGCTACAATAAATAAAACCAAACAAACGCTATGTCTCGATTGGAAAGAAGAGTAGAGGTGCGTTGTAAGAACCATTAAACTACTATTAAGAAAAGTGCATCTTAAAAAGGCGTCATTTAATGTTAAAACAAGCTTTAGTAATATTTTCCATACTACCTTTGACCGCTATGGCTGCTCCTGTAGTAGAAGGCGTCTATGTCAGCGGCACCAATAAACGAGTACATCTAAGCAGTTTTGAATATGAGGGTGCTAAACACTACGAGCTGTTTCTTGCCAATATGATTGGTGACTCTAGCTTTGTTATCGCTAGCAAAGCTAAGCCTATTCAAGACGGTAGCACTGTTATTTTTACGGTACCAGAGAGTGGTTATCTAGACTATCAATCAAACTTAGGTTGCAGAGTCGAGGTTGATTTTTTATCTAACGAAATTCAACTAAGGAACTTAAGTAATTGTACGTCTACTGAAAGGGCGTTTAACGGTTCTTACGTCTATTCTAAGCAGTCCAGCATTGTTCCTAAGAAGTATCAAGGCGCTTGGGGTGAATGTCAGTATCCCAAATCAAGTCGCGAGCAAGCATTTTTAAGTGAGAACAAAGGTTCTTCAAATGGTACTCAGCGATTCGACGTTATCAAAGTAGATCCTATATCTTCGAATGAATTGAATGTCATAGGCGCTTTTTATTATGAAGCAGACCCAGTCATACACACGATAAATTATAAATATTTACCAGATAAGAGTGTGCGTATTAAAGCTGATTGGAACGATAATTCATCAATTTATAAAAAATGTCGTGACTAGCTCTACGTTCATTATGCAATAACTATAAGAATATGACCAACCCTAGCATCAACTTCGCAGAAGAATTCAGCTCAAAGTGTTCCGCCTTATCTTTGCTCACCAAGCTGGACTATTAGCGCTTATTGAAGAGTAAGTGTGGATTGGTGGTTGGACATCAATATACATATAGAATACGGTTGGTTTTTATATCTCACTTAAAAGGAAATTGGTAAATGACTCAAGTCAACTTTGTGATGGTCAGAAGCCCGAAGCTCATTAAAGATAGTCAGATCGGCTATGGTTGGGCGAGTGTTAATTTCTCTCAATTTGAAACTGTCAAAGATTTAATTGACCAAGGATTTCAAGGTATAGACAGAGGACGACAAACAAATCAAATAAAGCGCTATTTTAATCTTAAGCAAGATGACTATGTGATTGTACCGTTCTCTGGCACGATCGCTATTGCTGAAGTGGTCGGGCAAAAAAATTATCATCCGAGCACAGAAGGGCTTCAATATGGGGAAAATAGAATCACAGTTAGCTATCTAAAGCATAAGGACGGCTACTTTATTCCTAGAGGCAGTTTATCAACGGCACTTCAAAATCGGTTGAAGATTCGCACGACTATTTGTGATTTAAATGAATTCTCAGAAGAGCTGTATAAGCACATTGAGTCTATTAAAAACGACAAGCTATATACGTGGAATAACGAACAGGAGCTGAAACTACAAGAAAACACAGAGAAGTTTAAAGCGCAGCTGCTGACGAGATTACGCAATAATAAAGGCATCAATCTACAATCTGGCGGTATCGGTCTTGAGCAACTGATTAAAGAAATTTTAGAAGCCAAAGGCTACAAAGCTCGTATACCTGCAAAAAATGAAAAAGCGGGCATACAAGACGTGGATATCATTGCCACACGTCTATCGGAGTTTTCAGATAAAACAGAAGGCATTTTTATTCAAGTAAAACATCATGAGGGTACAACAGGGAATCATGGTGTTAGACAGGTGGCAGAGTACGAGATCAATGAAGATGATTACACGCACATTGATAGAGTACTCATCACAACGGCAGAATTTAAAAATACTGATTTTGCAGAACTGTATGATGTGACGGTGTTGGCAGGCGCAGATTTTATCAACTGGATATTTGATAACCTTGAACATTTATCAGAACAAAGCCTTCTAGCACTTGGTATATCGAACTTACCTACGTTGCTATAACAAAGATAAAATGTATGTGCGACATGGGTTGTATAAACCGTCATAAGTATTCATAGATATCGAGTGATCGTACGGATGTCAGTCGCTAATGTTAACTTCTAATAATAATTTATTAAGTTCAATCAAAGGAACAGTGAAATGGATATGGACATTACGGCAAAAACATTCGATGGACAAGGTGGGCGTGATGAGTTTCAACGTAAAAGTATCGCTGAAAAAGTTATTAAGCTTCTGAAGTCTGATATAGATATTTCACCAATGGTTATTGATGGCAGCTGGGGCACAGGTAAAACCGAGTTTTGCCATAAACTTATAAATCTAATGAAGCAAGATAATACACACAATATAATTTATATTGACGCTTTCAAAGCTGATCATGTTGATGAGCCTTTGATGACTGTACTCGCAGAAATTATTAAAATCTTACCTGACGGTCCACGTAGAAAGGCTTTTATAAATAGAGTATTGCCAGCTGTACGGTACACTTTGAAAACAGTTGCTAAAGCTGGTGTTTCTCATCTTCTGAGACAAGACTTTGCTGATATTGCAAATGATTTTGATGAGGTAATTCAAAAAGCAGCTGACGATTCAATAGATAAAACAGCAGAGTTAATACTCAAAGATCATGTGGAGGCAGAAAAGAGCTTAAAAACATTACAAACCGCTCTAACTGCTATTGCATCTCAAGATCCTATTATTATATTTATAGACGAACTTGATCGCTGTAGACCAAATTTTGCAGTCGACATGCTCGAGATAATCAAGCATACGTTTGATGTACCAGATGTTAGCTTCGTACTTATTACTAATACTCAGCAATTGAAAGCGTCTATAAATCATTGTTATGGTCAGGCAGTTGATGCACAGCGTTATTTAGATAAGTTTATTAAATTTCGATTTGAGTTATCACCGCATTCTCAGCGACATATGGCGAATCCTATTTTAGCTGCTAGTGCTTATTTTCAACAGCTTATAAGAGAAAAAGGTTTCTTACATAGTGACTTACTATCAGATAGTTTTTTAATAAAATTTCTTATAAAAGTTATTAGGCACCAAGGTCTTTCTCTCAGAGAGATAGAGACATTAGTTCTACATATAGAAGTTGTACAAGTACTATCCAATTCGCATCGTTTTATTCCTAACCAATATATTGGTTATTCGTTGTTGAGATTAGTTGGTGTCATGCTAGTTTGCTTTAGACCTGATATTTTAAGAGAGATTAGAAAAGGCGTTGTTGATGCTGATTTGCTAGGTAATTTCTTGGGTGTAACAAAATTACCTTACCTTGAAGATGACGGTCGTGAAATACCTGAAGTATGTGAATTTATCATGGCTTCTCTGACTACTGACTTCAATGAAAATAAGGATAACTATGCTATATCAGACGATCAGCAGAAAAAATGGAATTCATACATGAAACATGTGAATTTTATGGAAGAAATCCCATATAGGGATAGAGCTGTAGCTGAAATTTTAGAAACGGCAAATATAATGGCATTTGAATAATAGGAGTATGTGATGATATCAGCCGTTAATTTTGCAGAAGAATTCAGCTCAAAAACCCCTGCCTTAACCTTGATTACTACGCTGGGCTATCAATTTGGTTCAAACCAACCATTGACATGTGAGAAGCTGTTTATGGTTGATGAAGAATGAAAAGCTATAAAGTAACTCGTACATTTCATCCTATAGGGCAAGGTGGTTTTTATACTGAGCGTCATAATAGCTTTAATATAGTCTATGATTGTGGATCCACACCAAGACGCCATGCGGACCCAGTAGTAAAATCAGCATTCTCTAAAAAAGAGGTTATACATGCCCTTTTTATATCTCATTTCGATTATGACCATATTTCTGCAATTGCAACGTTGATAAAGTCAGTTCACAGTATTCGTACTGTTATTATTCCTTTATTAAAAGATGAGCATAGAAACGTGCTGGTTAATATCAATCGTGCTTTATCACTAAATATTCTGAGGATGATTGATAGCCCTGAATCGTTCTTTGGTAAGCATACCAACATTATTAGAGTAAGGTCCAGTCAAAGTCCAGATAGAGATGAGAGTGATGATCCTATAGATTTAATAGAACTTCCTATAGAACCATCTCCACAATTTAACAGAAAAAACTCGAACACTATGACAATTAATAGCGGTAGGCCTTTGACTCTTGGAAGAGCATCAAGATGGGTTTTCGTTCCTTATAATTACAAATATAGAAATCGTCATGCCAAATTAGTTGAAGAGCTTAAACTTCAAAATTTTAACGTTAAAAAATTACAAACTGACTCAACCTATACTATTCATGAAATAATTAAGCCTACTACACGCAGAACGCTTAGAAAAATTTATGATTCGTTAGATGGAACTGTTAACGAGAACTCAATGTTGCTTTATTCGGGGCCTGACGAAACGATAAATCAAAGGGATTCATGCGGCTGTAAAACCGTATCAGAGTTGTTAGACCTTTCAGATCCACACCCCTACCTGTGCAAAGCTGGGTGTATTTATACTGGAGACTGCGACTTTAAAAAAATTCAATTAAGTAACATATATTCATCGTATAAAAGATATGTTGGAGTGACTCAAGTACCTCATCATGGTTCTAAACATAGCTTTGATCTAAAGTCATTGGACGGTTTTACTAATCTAATATGTCCTGTTTCATACGGCACGAACAATCGTTATGGACATCCATCAGCAGAAGTTATAAAAGAGCTTTTCCTCAGTCCTTTTAGTGTTTTATCAGTGACTGAGCAACAAAACTCCAAATTTGAACAGACCTTTGATTGTTTAATTGACCGTGGGTAAAATGTAGGGAGTTGTAAGTGAGTAGTCATAGCATTAATTTTGCAGAAGAGTTTGCCTCAAAAATCCCTGCCTTAACACTGCTTACTACGCTAGGCTATGAGTTTATTCCGCCTAGCCAATGTAACGCCATGCGTAGCAGTAAGCTGCTAGCGAATCAGGCGAATATTAACAAAGCCACTAACCAAGTGGTGTTATTGCCCATCATGCGTGCGTTCTTAGCCAAGCAAACCTTCATGTTTGAAGGTAAGCCGCAGCATTTATCAGACAGTGCCATTGACAAGATCATGCACGAGATAAATCCAGCCATGAACTTAGGCTTGCAGACAGCTAATGAAACCCTCTATAACGCCATGCTCTATGGCGTGACCGTGACCGAGTTTATCGACGGCAAAAGAACCTCCCAAACCATCGGCCTGATAGATTGGGAAAATATAGATAACAACAGCTTTCACGTTACCGAAGAGTTTGTCGTACAAAATGCTGAGGGTACAGGTAATATCATTCCTGATATCGTCTGCTTTGTGAATGGTCTACCGCTGGCAGTGATTGAAGCCAAACGCCCTGATTCCAATAGAGAAGGCCAATCGACCAATGCGCAAGCTGTCTCTCAGCACATCCGTAACCAAGGTCAAAAACAAATCCCACATCTATTTGCTTATAGCCAGTTATTGCTAGCGGTTAATGGTAATGATGGTCTGTATGCCACCTGCGGCACGCCAGAGAAGTTTTGGGCAAAATGGGTCGAGGAAGAGATTTCTGAGTCTGAGTTTGCCCGTATAAAAAACCAACCGCTCAGTCCTGAGCAGATTGAGAATCTGTTTGCTCATCGTCCTACTTTTGCTAAAAAAGAATATCAGTTATTGATTGATGGCGGTGATCTAGTCGTTACCGATCAAGATCGCTTAATTATCAGTCTTTTGCAGCCTGAACGCCTGCTTGAAATGATGCGCATGTTTACCTTGTTTGATAAAAAGGCGGGCAAAATCGTTGCCCGTTATCAGCAAGTCTTTGGTATCAAAGCTCTGATTGAACGTATCAGCACTTTTGACGACAAGGGTAGCCGTGAAGGTGGGGTGATTTGGCATACTACAGGCAGTGGTAAATCTTTTACTATGGTGTTCTTCTCCAAAGCGCTTATTTGGTTAGAAGCGCTCGCGAAGTGCCGTGTTATTGTCGTCACCGACCGTGTTGATCTTGAAACTCAGCTTAGTAAAACCTTTGCTTCTGGTGGTGTGCTCAGTGATCGTGACAAAACAGATGCGATGGCAACCTCTGGTCGCCGCCTAGCGCAGCAAATCGGTCGTGGTAATGAGCGCGTCATCTTCTCCATTATTAATAAGTTTGGCTCAGCCGTTAAGTATGAGGAATGCTACAACGACAGCCCAAACATCATCGTCATGGTCGATGAAGGTCACCGTAGCCAAAATGGTGAGAATAATATTCGCATGAGCCAAGCCCTGCCAAACGCTGCCTTTATTGCTTTTACCGGTACGCCATTATTGAAAGATGATAAGACCGAAAACAAATTCGGTAGCATCATTCACTCCTATACCATGCAGCAAGCGGTCAAAGACAAAACCGTCACGCCACTGTTATATGAAGAGCGTATCCCTGAGCTCAATACCAATGACCAAGCCATTGATGCGTGGTTTGACCGTATCACCCAAAAGCTTACCGATGATCAAAAGAGTGATCTCAAACGTAAGTTCTCCCAAAAAGGTCAAATCTATCAGGTTGAAGGTCGTATTGAGCTGATCGCTCATGACATCTCTGATCACTTTCAAAACTTTAAACAGCAGCATCTAAAAGGTCAACTGGCTTGTGATTCTAAAGCCTCAGCTATCCGCTATAAGATCGCTTTAGATAAGATTGGCAAAGTGACCTCAGTGGTTGCCATGTCACCGCCTGATACCCGTGAGGGGCATGATACTGTCGATGGCGAATCAAAAGACATCGTACAAAACTGGTGGCAAGATAATGTCGCTACTGAATACGGCGGTGATGAAAAATCCTATACCAAAGCCATCATAGAAGCCTTTAGTCAGGACGATGGTCCTGACATTATGATCGTTGTTGATAAGCTATTAACGGGATTTGATGAGCCTAAAAACACGGTACTGTATATCGATAAACCGTTAAAGCAGCATAACCTCATTCAGGCGATTGCGCGGGTGAATCGCTTGCATGAGAAAAAACGCTTTGGTTATCTGATTGATTATCGGGGCATCTTAAAAGAGCTGGATATCACCATTGAGAAATACCAGGATCTTGCCGAGCGTACGCAAGGTGGCTTTGATATCGAAGATCTTAAAGGTCTGTATAACGCCATGGATACCGAATACAAACAGCTACCAAGGTTGCATAGCGAGCTGTGGGCGATCTTCTCATCAGTAAAAAATAAGCAAGACGGACAAGCATTAAGGCAGGTGCTTGCGCCAAAGATGCAAGAGATCGACGGCAGAGTAGTCGATACCAAGCTTAAAGCGCGTGACGACTTTTATGCTGCCTTGACCGAGTTTTCTAACGCTATGAAGATTGCCTTGCAATCAGCGTCCTTCTTTGAAGATAAATCATTTGATAGCAAGCGTGATCGCTACAAAGCCGATCTAAAAGCCTTTATCAATCTACGTAAGCAAGTCCGTGAAGATGCTGATGAAACCATCGACTACGATGAGTATGAAGCGGATATTCGTAGCTTACTCGATAAGCACATTGCAGGGCTTGAGGTTAAAGAAGCAAAAGGCGTTTACCTAGTCGATAACCTAGGAAAAAATATTAAGCCTGAAGCGATGAGTGACGATGAAGCCCGTAACCAAACCGATAAAATTACTGGTCGTGTCACTAGAATGATTGAGCAAGATTTGGCTGATGATCCGTATGCGCAAGAGTACTTCTCTAAGCTCCTAAAAAAAGCCATTGAAGAAGCTAAGGCGATGTTCGATGCACCCGTGAAGCAGTACATGATGTTTGCTGACTTTGAGCAAGCCGTCAAAGACCGTGATGTCGCTGATGTACCGAATGACTTTATCGATGATAGTGGCAAATTAAACAAACATGCTCAGGCATACTTTGGTTTGTTTAAGTATTTATTTGACGCTGACTTCTTAGCGGATAAAGATCTAGATAATGACAAGCTAGTCGCTTACGCCTTTGAGATTGATGAAGTGGTTAAAACCAATGTGGCGGAATATTCCATCAATGCCAGTGAGATTGAAAATGCGATTAATAGACAGCTATTGCCAATATTGTTTGTTGACTTGGGTATCGATAAAGCGCAACAGCTCATTGAAGAGGTGCTAAAGATTACCCGACTTGGGCTGTCGAGAGAAACAAGTAGGCCACGAGCAGCAAGAGGGTAGTAGGCAATGACTGATAATGGCGACTTTTATTATGGTGAAGACAAGATCCATTATAAAGTAGTACGTAAGGAATTTACCCGCAAACACTCCGCTCACAAGAAAGTAGTTGGTAAGCCCGAAAGCGATAAACCTCTCACCGAAAAGACCAAACCTCGCAAAATTGTTATCAAGGTACATCCTGATCAGCGTGTGGTCGCCACAGCACCTATCGATGCTAGTGACGAGATGATATATGATGCGATGATGAAACGTGCTCGCTGGATATGGCAAAGCTTACAAGATTTTGCCAAGCAACAAGATCATGTATTGCCTAAGCGTTACGTCAGTGGTGAGACCCAGTTTTATCTGGGTCGTCGTTATGTCTTAAAAGTGATCATTAATTCTGGGGCTGACGATACAATAAACCGCACTGTGAAGCTTAGTCGCGGTAAGCTGAATGTAGAGTTGTCTCAAATTGATTCTGAATTAGGCTTGGATGAACGAGCTGCTCTCGTGAAAAGCCTTATTAATGAATGGTATAAAAATAGAGCTGAATTAATCTCTAGAGAGAGGCTTAAGTCATTGATTTATAAGGCTTCATGGGTCGAGAATAGTCCTTCATTTAAATTAATGGTAATGAAAAAGCAATGGGGGAGCTGCTCAACTAAAGGCAATTTAATACTTAATCCGCATTTAGTCAAAGCACCAAAAGAATGCATTGATTATGTCATCCTGCATGAGCTATGTCATATAGCTGAGTACAACCACAGCGAGCAATTCTGGCGTTTATTGACGCAAGTTATGCCCAATTGGAAAGAGGTTAAAGCCAAGCTTGATGGGATGGCCGAGTTTTATTTGAATGAGTGAAGTAGACTAAAAGAGTATGTCTATGGTTCGCAATAAAGATAAGCCACTTCGTAAATGAAGTGGCTTATCTTTATTGATTTTTCAGACCTAATAATAATTAACTGCAAGTTTCAAATTTTGTCTTGATATTTTTATAGCAGATTAAAGTGTCTTTACCTGATTGTGCGTATTCATCGCTGATAATATTTTTGGTTTTCGGATGACGATATTGCTCGATTGCAAGTTTAATATTTAAAGTAATTAGATCATCAGCCTCATCATAATCACTCGTTATTTCTATATTATTAAAGGCTTTCGCTGTTTAGGTCAAATACGTAAAATTATATGAAGATGAAGCTCCTTCAGTATAATCGTACTTACACTTCATGGTTTGTATAAGCTTATTATCCTTATAAATATAACAAGCCGTATTACCCGTTTCTTCGTCCACACTGCAATATCCAGCAGTTGGTACTGACAGAGCTATTTGCGATAGTATTGGCATCTTGACTGACATAACCATTAGGTTTAAACAAGCTTGAGCCACTTTATGTCAAAAGAGCTAAGTCAGAAATAGTAATTAAACCTAACAGCTTCTCTGTTTCTCTTCCATTATGAGTAATAAACAGAGCATCAAGATTTCTTCCTTCCTCGTTTATATGCTTCAAGAATAAATCGTAAGCTTTATATATCGAGGTCTCACGAGAAATAAACTTATAATTACGTTTAAATTCAATTTCTGGAATTAATTTTTCGACGGTTACACCGTCTATGATAATTTCTCCATTCTCATCTATTTTAGAAGCCAACCAACGTGAGATAGTATTGTTATTAATTAACTCTATAATAGTTCCATTTGAACCCAACACTGGAAATTGAGAGAATGATTTTTGCTTCATTTCCTTAAGGATATTATTGATATAATCATCCTCATGTGCCCCCAAAACATCAAATTGAAAGGTGGGGATTACTTTTTTAGGGTTAGTTATCATTTCATAAATTTTATTGAACCTTTCAACTGTACTATCATGAGGTTCAGCAATAACCTTATTATCTACTTTAGGGTTATGTACTATTGCGTTTCTTAAATTGCCGAAAGATAGCAGTTCATCCTTAAATTTATTTACAACAGTGTTCTTTGAACTTCTTACTTTATTTGCATAACTGACATAATCATCAGCTCTGATTTCTTTTTTAAGATACTGATCAAGGTTGTTATAAGTCTCTAAAAAACCTTCAGAATTATTCATATTATTCATATTATTCATATTATTCATATTATTCATATTATTCCTAATGAATTAAGGTCTATTTGTAGCAGGTAAGTTTGATATCTACCTCCTTTATTAATGTAAAATTTTTAATGTTTGTTAATCCTATATCAAATAGTTATTACATAATACTAATATTTCCAATCAACCCATAGTGTTGATTGAACACCCATCTTCAAACTTTAAGAGATTTTTCAATGCTAAGCCCTACCTTAATCCGAATCTATGAGCAAACTCACTATTGTTTTAATGTTACTGTTTTAAGAATAATGCAATACTCTACAGACGCTAGGACTTTATTGGAACCTTCGTCACCCAAAGGCGCAGTTTTTATTACTGCGTGGAACCCATTAGGTAAAAAGATTACTGATACAGAAAATAGAAGGGCTAATGTTGAGTTAAAGAAAGAGCTTATCAAGCAAGGTTTAAATATAATCGATGGTTATGGCGAGAGTCCTGATGGACAATGGCGAGAAGATAGCTTCTGTGCTTATCCAGTTGACAAAAATACTAGCTTGAGTTTGTGTTGCCATTTTAAACAGAATGCTGTGGTTTATATTAGCCCAGACGGTCTACCTGAGCTTTTATTGAACCCAGGCTTTGTTTAAAAATCATAGTATTTATTATAATCTGTTTTTTTAACTATAATCACTTACATTAGTCAGTTATAGAGTGTTCTTATGTCCAACTATTACCAAGGCCTTGTCCTAAGTCTGACTCAACAGCCCACCGAGCAAGAATGGCTTGAGTTTAAGCATAACTTTCATAGTGCTGATGAGATCGGCAAGCGGATATCTGCGCTTGCCAATGGGGCTTGTTTGGCTGACAAGAAGTTTGGCTACTTGGTTTTTGGTGTAGAGGATGGTACGCATCACATGGTGGGTACAAGCTTTAGCCCGAAGACAAAAAAAGCCAAAGGCAACGAAGACTTAGAGCATTGGCTGGTTAGCCGTTTAAGCCCTAAGATTCATTTTGCAATTCATGAGCTACAGATTGATGGTAAAGCGGTAGTAATGTTCGAAATTCCCGCAGCCACCGATATTCCTATTAGTTTTTTGCATGAGCCTTATATCCGTATTGGTAGCTTCACAAAACTGCTTAAGCAATACCCAGATCAAAGCCGTAAGTTGTGGCAAAACCGAGCGGATGACTGGAGTGCTGAGATTTGTCACGAGGCGAGGCTTGAAGACCTTGACCCTAAAGCCATTTCTGTTGCCAGACAAGTCTTTGCTGACAAAAACAAGCGTTTGGCTGAAGACATCCAAGAATGGGATGACATCACCTTTTTAAATAAAGCCAAAATTACCATTGGTGGTCAGGTCACCAACACGGCGATTATCTTACTAGGACTGCCTGAGTCCACTCATTTTCTGAGCCCAGCGCAAGCGCGTATTACTTGGATACTAAAAGGTGTTGATGGGTTTGAAAAAGACTATCAGCATTTTGAACCGCCGTTTTTGTTAGCCTTGGACGAGGTATATAACAAAATCCGAAACCTAAATTACCGCTACATGCTTGCTGGTACGCTGTTTCCTGAAGAGGTGCAGCAGTATGATCCCTATATCATCCGTGAAGCATTAAGCAATGCCATTGGTCATCAAGACTATCGTCTGGGTGGACGTATTACGGTGGTTGAAAAAGAAGACTCGACACTGATTTTTCAAAATAGTGGTGAGTTTATCCCTAAGACCATCGAAAACGTCTTGCTACAAGATGCGCCTGAAGCGAGCTATCGTAATCCATTTTTGGTTAATGCTATGGTTAGTCTAAATATGATGGACACCATTGGTAGTGGCATCAAAAAAATGTATCAGATTCAGTATAAGCGATTTTTTCCTTTACCAGATTATGACTTGACCCATGAAAGAGTACGCGTAAAATTCACAGGTAAAGTGCTTGATCAAGAGTATGCCAAGCAGCTAGCGACAGTCGATAATCTCGCATTAAACGATATCATAGCGCTTGATAAAGTACAAAAAGGACAAGCGATTACTGAAAACGAAGCAGAAGCACTACGCAAAAAGTCACTGATTGAAGGGCGCAAAAATAGCTATATCATAGCCGCTGATGTTGCGAGGCATACAGAGCAACAGGCAGAGTATATGCAGATGCGCGGCTTAGATGACATGCATTATCAAAGCTTAATTATAGAGTACCTCAAGACGTTTGAGCGAGGGAGATTAGCTGACTTTGATAAGATGCTGACTAATAAATTACCGCAAGTGTTAGATGAAAAACAGCGCAAACATAAAGTGCGTAACCTATTACAGAAAATGCGCCGAGATGGTTTAGTCGTTTCTGAGGGTTGGTCTTGGTCTCTTCCAAATAGCTAAGGATAGCTAAAAACAGCTAAGCCTAGCTAGGTTCAGCTATTTAAAGTGTTTTAAAAAGAGCCTAGTAGCTGTCTGAGTCTATCGTTTCGCCAATCTTCTGCTTACTTATAAATATAAATTATCTATAATAATTCCACTTGACGCAGCTTAGGAAGTCTTCTAATAAACGGTAGAAAAATAAAGAAGTGGCGATCTCTAGAGAGAGGCTTAAACCCTTGTTATATAAGGGTTAGAGGGTTTAAATAATCTTTTTTTAATTGAAAATAATCATAATTGTAATTATTAAATGGCTTCAAGAATTAATCTACCCTTCTAAAAAAATCAAAAGAATGCATTGATTATGCAATATTGCATGAGCTACATCATACTGCCGAACATGATCTTAATGAAGGTTTTTAGAAAAGTTTAAGATTGTATTATGACAGAGCCTAACAAAAATATTTTTCGACAAATTGTTAAAAACATGCTTGAAATATTAGCTTAATCATTTGATACTACTTTCTTATTTAGTGACTATAAGGAAAGTATGATGAGCGATCCATATGATGATCAAAACGACGATGAGGATGATCAAAACGAAGATCCTGAGGTTACCAGGGAGAAAGCTAAGATTGGTTTATTCGGTGATGACACTGATGCGCCAGACAATACCTTTGTTCATAAAAATCCGTAAAAGTATTTAAAATCTTTGAGTGGCTATGCTTACTAAGCGTTCACTCGATATATCGTTTAAGGTTTTTGGGATTGTTATCACTCAAAAATCTGTTCAGAAAAATCACTATAAAAAAAGGCGAGTCATTTAGAGTGATTCGCCTTTTTTATCCTTGATTAGTGAACCCGAGCAGATATCTTCCCTTTAATCCATCCAGCTACCTCGCTCTCAACCCATGCTACGCGACCCTTTGAAATTTTTACTTGAACAGGGAAGGTAGGGTCGTAGCGTTTAGATTTTTTGTCTAGCATATCGTAAATGGTAGTACTGCTAAGTCCCGTATGGTACGTTACTTCTTTCAATGGCAACATTCGTGGTAAGCATAATGTACTGAGATTAGCGGTGTTATTTTGGTTTTTAGTATTCAAGTTTTCCATGACTTATTCCTTATAAGTGTATGAGAGCGTTTCCTCTCATACAGTTACCGAGTCCTATATTTTTTTACGGCATCCCATTCCGTCCAACGGTTTGGCTTCATTGAAGCAATAAAAAAAGGAGCTGAATATTCAGCTCCCTTAAAATAAATTGCTTTCAGCAACATATATTGCCTCAATATATAATCTCACTCTCTTCAGTACTGCGAAATACGACCTGCTTTTCTTAGCCTATCATTTAGCCAGATATTTGCTTCTTTATAAATATATTCTTTAACGTAAGCATCCGACCATCCCATCTTTCCCTCACTTAAAAAATGCGAGATAGTGTCCACGATTAATAATCGTGGACACTAACATGACAACACAACCACCTAACAAACCCAAACGTAGAACTTACAGTGC